>CANBSP010000005.1 GCA_947372165.1 Actinomycetota bacterium
TGGGGCCGTCGTCGTATGACTTTCGAAATCAATAAGAAGTCAGAAGGCATCTACGCTGTTGCAGATCTGCACTGTGGTCCAGAAGCGATTAAAGAACTTGATCGCCAACTCAATTTGAACGAAGCAGTGCTTCGTACCAAAGTCGTCCGCCCCGAATAAGCCCGATAAGTAGAGATAAGAGAAGAAGATGGCTGCTGGAGATACAAATATCACGATGATCGGAAACCTGGTCAACGATCCCGAACTGCGCTTCACACCGTCAGGTGCTGCAGTTGCAAAGTTCACCGTTGCATCAACTCCACGTTATTTAGATAAGGCAACAAATGAATGGAAAGATGGCGACAGCCTCTTCCTTCAATGCCAGATCTGGCGTCAAGCTGCCGAGAATGTTGCAGAATCACTGACTCGCGGAATGCGCGTCATTGTCTCTGGCCGTCTCAAGCAGCGCTCTTACGAAACTAAAGAAGGCGAAAAGCGCACGGTCTTTGAGGTTGAGGTTGATGAAGTAGGTCCATCACTTCGTAACGCAACCGCAAAGGTCACTAAAACATCAGGTAAGGGTGCCGGTGGATTCTCTGCCGCTCCTGAAAGTGCATCATCAGATGATCCTTGGTCAGCCTCACCAGTTGGTGGCGGATGGGCAACGACAGCTGCAGATGACCAGCCTCCGTTTTAATAAGTAATTTAATAATTTATCCAATTAACCAACCATTCTCGTGTCATCACGAGGCATCCAAATAAGGAGCACCACAGTGGGAGCAAGAAGTAATAAGACGCTCAAGCCAAAGAAAGTTGCACCAAAGCTTTCGGCTGCAGCGCTCAAGAAGTTTAAGAAGAAGCCATGTTCTTTCTGCCGTGAAAAGATCGATTACATCGATTACAAGGACATCGCGACTCTTCGCAAGTACATCTCAGATCGCGGCAAGATCCGCGCTCGTCGCGTGACCGGTGCCTGCACCGAGCACCAACGCGCAATTGCAGCCGCAGTCAAGAACAGCCGCGAAATGGCGCTCTTGCCTTACACCTCTACAGCTCGATAAGGATAGGTAACTCATTATGAAACTCATCCTCACTCAAGAAGTAACAGGCCTAGGCCACGCTGGCGATGTCGTCGTTGTTAAAGATGGCTATGCCCGTAACGCACTTATTCCAAATGGCCGTGCAATTGCGTGGAGCCAAGGCGGAGAGAAGCAGATCGAAGGCATCAAGCGTGCACGTACAGCACGTGAGATCCGCGACCGCGATCACGCAACCGAGATCAAGGCATCACTTGAAAAGAGTGAGATCGTTGTCAAGGTTAAGGTCGGCGCAACCGGTTCAATGTTCGGTTCTGTCACAGATAAGGACATCGTCGCTGCAATCAAGAGCACAACGGGTGTTGATATCGATCGCCACCGCATCAAGGCAGTTGGTCACATTAAGAAGCTTGGAAGCCACGCCATCAAGGTAAGCCTTCACAGCGCTGTCACCGCTAACGTCACGATCAGTGTCGTCGCTGCTTAAGTAACTCTTCACAAAGAACCCCATCTGGTGATCCAGGTGGGGTTCTTTCATCTTCGCCACATAGTGAGATACCCAGAGATTTCTTTACCCACAGGGGCTAGCGCTCAATAAGGCGCAATGAGCGAGAGTTACCCACAGTTTTTCCCTAGTTACCCACACCTTGTCCACCAGATTTCCCATCTACTACACAGGCTCGGACACAGCCTTACGAGCGCAATCTTGGGAATGTCAGCGCTCCCCGCCAAGATTGCCCCATGAGCCTGGCAGAAGTACCTCCCGCAAATAACTCAGCGCCGCGCCCCATCAGGAATAGTGGCCCGATCGAGTTTGAGCGCAATCCGCCACAAGATCTCGTTGCCGAACAAGGTGTTCTCGGTGGCATGTTGCTCAGCAAAGATGCGATCTCTGATGTTCTCGAAGTGATCAAAGCGCGCGACTTCTATCGCCCTGCACACGAACTTATCTACGATGCAATTCTCGACCTTTACGGCCGCGGTGATCCTGCCGATCCAGTGACTGTCGCTGCTGAATTAACAAAGCGTGGTGATATTGCGCGCGCAGGTGGTGCGCCATATCTCCACACATTGATCTCCTCTGTTCCTACTGCAGCGAATGCCGGTTACTACGCACGTATCGTTGCTGATCGTGCGATCTTGCGTCGCCTCGTCGAAGCCGGAACAAAGATCGTTCAAATTGGATATTCCGAAGAGGGCGATATTGAAGATGCAGTAAACCAAGCACAGGCCGAGGTCTATCAAGTCACTGATGCAAATGCTTCCGAAGATTACATCCAGCTCTCTGAATTACTCCCTGCTGCACTCGATGAGATCGAAGCACTCTCCAAGGGCATGGTCGAACATGGTGTGAAGACTGGTTTCAAGGATCTCGATAATCTCACTGGTGGATTACATGCCGGCAATATGATCGTTCTCGCTGCACGTCCTGCAGTAGGTAAGTCAACACTCGGATTAGATATTGCTCGCCATGCATCGATTCATAATGGCGATGCCTCTGTCATCTTCTCTCTTGAAATGTCACGCTCTGAAATCACGATGCGTATGCTCGCAGCAGAGGCGCGCGTTGGTCTCAACAATATTCGTTCTGGTTCGCTCTCCGATGAAGAGTGGGGACGTCTTGCTAAGAGAATGGGTGAGATCAGCCAAGCACCGCTCTTTATCGATGATTCACCGAACCTCTCACTCATGGAGATCCGCGCAAAGGCGCGTCGACTTAAGCAGAAGCACAACCTCAAGTTAATCGTGATCGATTACCTCCAGTTGATGACTTCAGGTAAGCGCGTTGAGAATCGCCAACAAGAGGTCTCAGAGTTCTCACGTAATCTAAAGCTTCTTGCAAAAGAGCTCGAAGTCCCTGTTATCGCCATCTCACAGCTCAACCGTGGACCCGAACAACGCGCAGATAAGAAGCCGATGCTCTCAGATCTTCGTGAATCGGGTTCGATCGAGCAAGATGCCGACGTTGTTATTCTCTTGCACCGTGATGATCTCTATGACAATCAGATGCGCCAAGGCGAGGCAGATCTCATTATCGCCAAGCACCGTAATGGACCGACTCGGACAATCACCGTCGCATCGCAACTTCACTTCGCACGCTTTAGCGATATGGCACCGAGCTTTACACCGCCACCACAACAGAGTGCAGGACCTTCTGACTCCTTTACTGGTGGATTTAATTAATTAAATCGGGTTGAGCTTTCCACTCTTTACATCGTAGATCGCACCCATCACAGTGATGCCGCTCTTTAAGAGCGGATAACTCTCGATCCGGCCGATATCTTTAATGAGCGCAGCTTCCTGATCTTTCACGGTACGGATCTCAACGCCACGAGTATCAACACCTGACTTCTCCATAATCAGAGCATGCATCTCATCCTCAGTTGCACTTGCCATCCGGCAATCTGTATGGGGCATAACAAGGACACGGTTCACATTGAGAAGATGTGTCGCCAAAATCAAGGTACGGAGAACGTCATCGGTGACACGAGCACCGGCATTTCGAAGGATCTTTGCATCGCCAGCATCCATTCCAACAATACGAAGCGGATCGATACGTGAATCCATACAGGTGACGATCGCTAACCCTTTACGGGCTTCGCCACTGAGACCTTGTGATTGGAAGGAAGCGGCGAAGGCGCTATTTGCATCGAGCAGATCTCTAAAAGTCTCCATGGTCGTAATTTACTCGGTAGTGGCGGATGCTCGATCAGCAATTGCGATACCCACGAGTACGACGACTCCACCAAGGAGTTGGATGAGGTTAAATCGCTCACCGAGCAAGACCCAGGCGAATGCGCCGGCGATAAGAGGTTCGACCATCCCAATGACACTGCCGGTCGAAGCAGTCGTATAGATAATCCCCGCCATCACACATGAATACGGAACTACAGTGCCGAAGATGATGATCGAGGCAACTAAGAGCCACCCAGGTGCATGATGGCCATGGAAGCGGCCGAGAAGTTCGATCTTCTTACTCAAAATTTCAGTGGGATAGCTCCACCACGGCATAACGATCGCGTAGAAGAGTGCGGTGACGCCAAGGCCCCAGGTGAGAATCTCACCGGATGTGCGCTTATCGGCCATCCCTTTGGACTGTAAGAAGTAGACGGTGAGCGCAAATGCGCTCGCGAGCGCACCAAGAACTCCTGCGCCGTTGAGCGTGAGCCCCTTCCAGACTTGGGCCAAGAGAACCAAACCCAAGAAGGCGAAGGTGAGGCCAATCCACATCGACCGCTTTACCGGCTTTTTGCGAACAAAGCGGAGCCATAAGGCGATCCACAGTGGTGCGGTGAATTCGAGAAGGAGGGCGATACTGACAGGCAATCGCGCAATCGCGAAGAAGTAGGTTGTCTGAACACCGGCAAATCCGATGACGCCAAAGGCAAGCAACTTAGGAAGTTCGGACTTACTAGCTTTGAGTGGAAATCCCGAACGGAGGCAGGTGATGACGAAGAGGCAGATAAAGGCACCCGTTGAACGAATCTCTGTCAGGCGCCAAGCAGGCATGCCCGCCTCTAATACCCATTTGGAAACTGTGCCATTTGCGGAGAAGAAGAGCGCACCAAGCGCTAAGAGAAACTCGCCGCGGTATCTGGTCAACACAACGGCGAGCCTATCTAATTACAGGAGAGAAAACAGGTTTCTAGTAGGCGCTCTCTGGCAAGTTCATAATCTCGCCATCTTCAGATTCAATAATCTTTAGCTCTGAACGAAGATGAGGCAGAACGGTGCGGATGAAGTATCGGGCCGAGGCAATCTTGCCGGTATAGAAATCCTTATCCTTACCGGTCGCGGTTGCGATCTTTGATGATGCGATCTCAGCTTGGCGCAAGAGCAACCAGGCGATGATCACTTCACCAACACTCATCAATACCCGAGTCGTATTCAATCCAGTCTTATAGATCTTCTCTGGATTCTCTTGTGACTCCATTGCATAACCGACCATTGTGCCGATCATCGCATTGAGAGTCTCGAGGGCTTTGGCAAGTTCGGCCTTCTCAGCTGCGAGTTCGCCGCCACTTGCTGCAAATGCACCGATCTCTTTTCCGAGTAGTCCAATTGCGCGACCGCCATCTTTCACAATCTTACGGAAGAAGAAGTCGAGCCCTTGAATGGCAGTAGTGCCTTCATACAAGGTATCGATCTTGGCATCGCGAACATATTGTTCAAGTGGCCAATCCTGTGTGAAACCAGAACCACCAAAGGTCTGAAGTGATTCAGTACCAAGGAGTGTCCATGATTTCTCTGATCCGAATCCCTTAACGATCGGGAGCAAGAGATCATTGAGCTTCTCGAAATCTTCTGCATCGCGACCCTCGGCCTTAGCGAGCGCAACGGCATCCTGAATAGATGCGGTGTAGAGAACGAGTGCGCGCATACCTTCGGAGTAAGCCTTCTGGACCATGAGCGAGCGGCGTACATCAGGATGATGAATGATCGTCACACGTGGTGAAGCCTTGTCATTCATTACCTTCATATCGCCACCCTGGACGCGCTCCTTCGCATATTTAAGAGCTTGTTGATATCCAGTCGAGAGAGTTGCAATCGCCTTAGTACCAACCATCATGCGAGCAAACTCAATCACCTTGAACATCTGGAAGATTCCATTATGGACTTCACCTAAGAGGTAACCAACACATGGCTCCTTCTCACCCATGCTGAGTTCGCATGTGGCCGAGACATTTAGACCCATCTTGTGTTCAACATTGGTGACATAGACACCGTTGCGCTCAAGTGGCGCACCAGTCTCTTTATCAAAGTGGAACTTTGGAACCAAGAAGAGCGAGAGACCCTTTGTGCCAGGACCGGCACCTTCCGGGCGAGCAAGAACGTAATGGAGAATATTTTCTTGAAGATCTGAGTCACCTGATGTGATGAAGCGCTTTGTTCCGGTGAGATGCCAAGAACCATCTGCTTGCTTCACAGCTTTACTGCGGCCTGCACCAACATCTGAACCAGCTTCTGGTTCAGTGAGGACCATGGTCGCGCCCCATTCGCGTTCAACAATAAACTTTGACCACTTCTTCTGTTCTTCACTACCGAGTTGGTAGGAGACATTGGCCATCGACGCACCCGTTGTGTAGAGGTGTACTGCTGGATTTGAACCGAGCACCATCTCGGCGATCGCCCAACGAACTGAATAAGGAATGAGAGTTCCACCAAGTTCGACCGGTGCATCAATACGCCACCACTCGTTATCAATAAAGGTTCGATAGGACTTCTTGAAGGATGCAGGGAGAGTCACCGACCCAGTCGCTTTATCGAAGGTGGTTCCGATGCGATCGCCCTCAACAAAGCTCTCGGCGAGATCGTTCTCCGCCATACGCTTGACCTCTTCCAGCATGCCCATGACCGTCTCGCGGTCGAGCTCTTTGTAGAGGGATGTACCCAGGATTGACTCCCGACCCAAGAGGTCGAAGAGGCAGAATTCAATATCTCGCAGATTCGCTATGTAATGGCCCATGACGCAATAATGCTACTGACCAGTAACTTATGCAAGAGGAATTGAGGATATAAGGTCGGCGAGTGCTACTAAGTGACCGCGATATCCGTTCTGAAGTCGAGCTAGGCCGAGTCAAGGTCGAGCCATTCTCCGAAGCCATGATCCAGCCATCGAGCGTTGATGTCCGCCTCGACCGCTTCTTCCGCGTCTTTGAAAATCATAAATATTCGGTGATCGACCCATCGATCGAACAACCAGAGCTCACCCGTGAGATCGCCGTCGCTGCCGACGAATACTTCATCCTCCACCCAGGCGAGTTTGTCCTCGCCAGCACCTACGAGGTCATCACACTTCCCGATGACATCGCTGGTCGCCTGGAAGGCAAGTCATCTCTAGGGCGCCTTGGTTTACTTACCCACTCAACCGCTGGCTTCATCGATCCAGGATTTAGCGGACATATCACCCTCGAACTCTCCAATGTTGCGAACCTGCCTGTAAAACTCTTTCCAGGAATGAAGATCGGCCAACTTTGTCTCATCAAACTCTCATCTGCGGCTGAGCATCCTTACGGTTCTGCGCTCTATGGTTCGAGGTATCAAGGACAACGTGGACCAACGCCATCAAAGTCATGGCTGAACTTCCACCAATCTACGATTCAGTAAAAGTTCTACAACAGGTACTTTCACTCACTTCTGAGAGAAAAGGGCGTAAAGTCTTAGTATGAAAATCGCAATGCTTCTTATTCCACTCGTTCTCATTCTTATCATCTGGGTTGTTGCAAGTTACAACTCACTCGTGCGCGTCAATATCGCAGCCGACGAAGCATTCGCTCAGATCGAGGTCCAACTCAAGCGTCGTGCCGATCTCATTCCAAATTTGGTAGAGACTGTCAAGGGCTATGCCACACATGAGAAGAGCACACTCGATGCAGTGATCTCTGCACGCGCTAAGGCCACATCTGCCTCCGGCGTTGCCGATGTAGCAGCTGCAGATGGTCAACTCACTACCGCGCTACGTGGATTACTCGCGGTTGCAGAGAGCTACCCAGATCTCAAAGCTTCAGCAAACTTCCTCTCTCTTCAAGAAGAACTTTCAACAACAGAGAACAAGGTCGCCTTTGCTCGTCAGTTCTATAACGACACTGTTCGCAGCCTAAATCAAGCGGTAAAGACCTTCCCATCAAGCCTCTTTGCTGGCATGGCAAAGGTGAGCGCTCGGGCTTTCTATGAGATTGAAAACCCTACAGATCGCAACGTCCCCAACGTTAAGTTCTAAGAGCCCTTCTCAATGACCGCTTCATCGGTTAATTTCCGCAACCTCCAGAGTTCGAATCGTCGCAAGACCTTCGGACTCTTGGCAGGTATGGGCGCACTCGTCTGGCTCGTTGTCTTTGCAGCGATGACCTATCTCGGTAAGTCAACAACGTTGATCGTCCCGGTAGCTGTCGGCCTCGCACTGATTTCAGTTTGGGGTTCTTACTACTTCTCTGATTCTCTCGTTATGACAATGACAGGTGCGCGCATCATCGAACGCGATGATAATCCCGCACTCTTCAATCTCATTGAAGAGGTCTGTCTTGCATCTGGCCTCAAACTTCCCAAGGTAGCGATCGTGGAAGATAGCGCCCCTAACGCCTTTGCTACTGGTCGCAATCCTGATCACGCTGTCATTGCTTTCACTACCCGTATTTTAGAAATTATGGATCGCGATTCACTCCAAGGAGTGATTGCCCACGAGATGAGCCATGTCGCTAATCGCGACACATTAGTTTCGGCAGTTGCGGCTACAACCGCCGGTGCCATTGCAATCTTGAGCGACATGCTCACCCGGATGATGTTCTTTGGTGGAATGGGTGATCGTGATGATCGCGAAAATAATCAGAACCCCTTTGCCATTGTGATCTCACTCCTTGTTTTAATTTTGGCGCCGATAGCAGCGATTCTGTTGAAGTCAGCAATCTCTCGCAAGCGTGAATCACTCGCTGATGCGACCGCTGTCGCCTTTACCCGAAACCCAGCAGGCCTACGTCGCGCTCTCGAAACTTTGCAATCTGATACAACGGTCGTGCGTCAGAAATCTAATGCCGTTGCCCATATCTGGATTGAATCGCCACTAGATGGCAAGTCGGTCTCAAAACTCTTCAGTACTCACCCACCACTTGAAGAGCGCATTGCAATCTTGCGAAATATGGAAGCTAACCCGCGTACCTAATTCTTCAAGTTAGGCAGTGATGGGGAAGTGCAGGGTGAAGGTTGAGCCTTTGCCAAGCATGGAATCCACGGTCACTGTGCCGCCATGGGCCTTCATCACAGCATCAACAATCGATAGGCCAAGCCCCGATCCTTCGCCCTTTGTCCGAGCACGCGAGGTATCGGCGCGGTAGAAGCGCTCGAAGATCTTTGCCTGGTCTTCCTCGGATAATCCCGGACCACGATCTACCACCGAGATTGTGACCTCGTGTTCCAACTCTTCGATTGAGATGGAGATTGGGGTCCCGGCAGGTGTATGAGTACGAGCATTGGCCAAGAGATTAGCAATTGCCTGATGTATCCGAATGGGATTACCTAAGATGTAATGATCACCAGCTGGTTGATGCACGGTGATCTGGTGGTCCGGTCCTGCTGCGCTCGCAGATGCGACAACTTCCTTAACCAATTCATTGAGATCGATCGGCTCTTTCACCAAATCAGGGGTCTGATCCATGCGCGCAAGAAGTAAGAGATCTTCAACGAGCGAGCCCATGCGAATCGACTCTTTCTCGATCCGGCCAACAAGTTCCTTCGTCTTCTCTTCACCTGAGACCGCGCCTTGTCGATGTAATTCCGCAAAACCACGAATCGCAGTAAGTGGCGTGCGCAATTCGTGTGAAGCATCAGCGACAAAGCGTCGAAGCTTTGACTCTGACTCGACCCGCACTGCAAAGGACTCTTCAATCCGGCTCAACATCTGGTTGAGTGAATGAGTAAGTTTTCCGACCTCAGTGCCGCTGCCAGCTTCTGGGAGACGTGCAGAGAGATCGCCAGATGCGATCGCTGCTGCGGTCTCTTCGACTTTATCCAGTGGCTTTAAACTCAATCGAATAAAGGTTCGAGCCAAGAGCGCAATCAAAAGTAAGACGATTAAGGAGATTAAGAAGAAGAGGAATGAAAGCTCGGCGAGAGTTCTATTTACACTCTCAAGTGAAGCAGATACCAAGACCGAACCTTGCTGTGAAGGTAGGACTGTTGCTATAACCCGATAATCGGTCTGATCTTTAACGGCCAATGTAAAGGGTTTAGAGCCAGTGGCAGCAACCTTTGCGGTTGTATATGCCGAAAATGAAGTATCAAGAAGAGTCCCCGAAAGATCGCCACCAAGTTGGCCAATGACGCTACCTGTAGCGTCTAAGAGCGTCACACTCGTCGAGGTCGGGACGCCACGCAATGGGCGGATTGGCCTAAATTGCATATCGTCAGTGGATTGAGCTTGGCTCTCGATACCTGCACGATCGAGTTGGATTTGGGTCGCACGTGAGATTGTCGTGAGCTGTGTATCAAGTTGGTTAACGAGAAAATTTCGGAGCGATTGAATCGCCCCGAAATCAGATGCTGTGATTCCGATTGCTGAAACGATCAAGACTGAAACGAGCAGGCGATTACGCAGACTCCAATGAGAGAGTTGCGTAATGCGCATCTGAGATTTCATTCCTTAATCGCCAATCACATTACTTGGCGGCGGGCATTCGCATGCGATAGCCGACACCACGAACGGTATGGATAAGTGGTGGTTCATAGATATCGATCTTCTTGCGAAGATAGGAGACATAAGTTTCGACAATGCCGGCATCTCCACGGAAGTCATACTGCCAGACATGATCAAGGATCTGAGACTTACTGACCACGCGGTCGGCATTGATCATGAGGTAACGAAGGAGTGTGAATTCAGTAGGGGAGAGATCGACAAGATTGCCGGCACGACGTACCTCGTGAGTTGCTTCATCGAGTTCGAGATCGGCGAATCTCACCTTCTCATCATCAAGATCTGGCTCGGTGACGCCGATTCGACGCAAGAGAGCGCGAAGGCGTGCGACAAGCTCTTCTAAACTAAAAGGCTTGGTGACATAGTCATCGCCTCCGATAGTAAGCCCAGCAATTTTATCTTCGACCGCATCTTTGGCGGTGAGGAAGAGAACTCCCACTGAGTGGCCATCCTGTCGTAGCTGGCGGCAGACATCGAAACCATTTTGATCAGGGAGCATCACATCGAGAATCAGTGCATGTGGCTTGAACTCTTCAGCGATGCGAAGTGCTTCAGATCCGGTGGCAGCGGTGCGAACATCGAAGCCAACAAATTTGAGACTAGTAGCGATTAACTCCGAGATACTGGATTCATCGTCGACGACGAGAATTCTCTGGGTCGACTGTGCTGATTGTGATGGTGCCTTGCCTTGCAGTGATGTAGTTGCCATGTCGATACAGTGCTCCTGCTGGCTGGGGGTTTCCTGAGAACTAGCCTAATCCGAGCCTTGAGATGGCGGAATCCACAGAGATATCAACAGGTGTGGAGGAGTTACAACGGTGTAATTAGCGCCAGCGAGTTGCGAGCGTGAATCCAGCCCCAATAAAGCCGAAGCCGATGAGCATATTCCAGGCCCCAATCTTCGGGATTGGATAGCCGGTATTAGAGACGTAATAGATGACGATCCAGATCAAACCAGCGAGGAAGGCGGCGACCATGGTCGGTGCGAGCCAGGATGGTGACTCCTTCGGAAGGTGGGCATGCTCCTGTTGCTCAACGACTTGGTCGTGATGGTGCTGCTCTTTAACCTTCTTGCGGACCTTGGATTTAGGCATGGGGAAAGGTTACTACATTCTCTGGTCAATCAGGCTGATCTCTCGGATGCCCCTAGACCCCAGAAGCTCCGACTCCGCTTGAAAGAGAAGAAAAGAGAAGAAAAGACAAGAAAAGATAAGAATAAGTAAGAATAAGCAGGTGAGCCCAACCCCAGCAGATCAACCTCGGAAGATTCTGGTTCTCGATAACTATGACTCTTTCGTCTACAACCTGGTGCAATACCTGGGACAGATTGGCGCCGAGTGCACCGTCGTTCGCAATGATGAAATTTCAGTGGAGTATGCAAAAGAATTTGATGGCGTCCTCATCTCCCCAGGACCAGGTACACCAGAGGCGGCGGGAATCTCAATCGCCTTAGTGGAGTACTGCGCTCGCGAACGGATCCCACTCTTCGGTGTCTGCCTTGGTCACCAAGCGATTGCAACTGCTTTTGGAGCAACCGTTTCTCGCGCACCCGAACTCTTACACGGCAAGACATCCGTCATTACACATAACGGTCACGGTCTTATGGCAAATATCCCATCCCCGCTCACAGTCACGCGCTATCACTCACTTGCTATCGAACCAGAGACTCTCCCTGATTTTCTTGAGGTCACAAGTGCCACCGAATCCGGAATTGTCATGTCGATCGAACATAAGAGCCTGCCAATCTCTGGTGTGCAGTTCCATCCTGAATCAGTTCTTACCGAACATGGCCACAAGATGTTAGGAAATTGGTTAGTAACCTGCGGTGATTCGGGTGCTCGCGAACGATCTGAAGATTTAACTCCAGTAGTTCTTCGAGCTTAGCTCTGTTTATTAACAGTAATTGTTACTGAGGAACCAATCGCTTGCGAGGCACCAGCAGATGGGGCTTGGGCCAAGACATTACCAATCGCTTGAGTTCCGTCATAGGCATAGATAATTTTAAAGAGGAAACCTGCCTGGGTTAAGACGGTCTGGGCTTGGATTTCATTGACAGAGGTAACCAGCGGAACAATTGCGCTACCGCTTGCGATCTGAAGTACAACCCCGCTGCCGGCCGGTAACGAACTTCCGGGTGTCGGCGTTACTTGAAGGATGGTGCCAGGGCTTTGGTTGGAATCAACCGGAAGAATTTGGGTGACCGAGAGACCGGCTGAAAGCAGTGAATTACGGGCATCAGCAAGGGCCATACCGATGAGATCGACTGGCACAGTGGTATCTCCTGGGCCAGTGGAGAGAATAATTGAGATAGATGAACCAGCAGATACCTTCGTTGTTGCTAACGGAAGTTGGCTCGCAACTCGACCGACTGGAATCCGTGCATCTGGTGCTTGAGTGATGTTGATCGTAAAGTTATGTAGCAACGCCTTTGCTTGATCTTGAGTTAATCCAACAACACTTGGGACTTGGATGGTTGCTGATCCACTCTGCGTGATGGCGATGATTGCGGCAGCTGCAGCAAGGAGTACGACTGAAATAATCGCCGTGATGAGGCGACCCTTGCGTGGTTTGATCCGCCTAATCTTTGTCGTGACCGGTTCACCCTTCATCGCACGCTTGAGATCTGCGAGCATGGCATGTGCACTCTGATATCTATGAGCAGGATCTTTGGCTAGTGCGACCGAACAGATCGTCGCAAGTCCAGAATCAAGACCCGGCACTCTCTCATCAAGAGGAATTAATTGACCAGAGACATGTTGGAAGGCGATCGATACAGGTGTATCGCCAGTAAATGGTGGTTCACCAGAGAGCATCTCATAGAGAACGCAACCAACCGAATAGATATCACTTCGCGCATCGGCGCTCTCACCAGTGGCTTGTTCGGGAGAAAGGTATTGAGCAGTCCCGACAACATTCCAGGTATTTGTCATGGTCGCACCGATATCAGCGAGTGCCCGGGCGATGCCAAAATCCATCACCTTAATTTCGCCAGATTCAGTGATCATGATATTTCCAGGTTTGATATCGCGATGAATGATTCCTTGAGAGTGTGAATAATCAAGGGCATCAAGTATTCCAGCGGTAAAGGTAAGTGCGAGATCGATATCTACCGGGCCCTGTTGCAAAATTTCGCGCAAGGTCTGACCTTTGACCAACTCCATAACAATGTAGGAATCGGTGCCATCTTCACCAGAGTCATATACCGCAACAATTCCAGGGTGATTGAGGCCGGCTGCTGCTAACGCCTCTTTTCGGAATCGGGCCACGAAGGCGGGGTCACGAGCGAGATCGCTTCGCAGAATTTTGATTGCGACATCGCGATTAAGTCGATCATCATGGGCGGTATAGACATCAGCCATACCTCCGGTCCCAATCATGGGACCAACCGTGTAACGGTTTCCTAGGACCTTACTCAAGAGCAGCTCCTAGTAACTCATGGTACGTGAGATCTTCATCGACAATCTCGGCCCAGATAAGTGTGATGTTATCCGGAGCGCCTTTATCTTTTGTCGCAGCGATTAAATCGGCAAGCAAATCCTGCTCACTACTCTTCTTGATGATCTGTTCGATCTCATGGTCAGAGAGAACCGATGTCAGGCCATCACTGCAGAGAAGGAATTTCTCACCGCTGGCTGCATCTAGACAGACCAACACGGGATCAATTCCAGAATCACCCATCAGGGCTTGCGTCAACAGTGAACGTTGTGGATGGTTATGAACTTCATCAGGTGTAAGTCGACCTTGATCAATGAGCTCTTGCATCACTGTGTGATCGATACTCAACTGCGATAGTCGCTTGCCATTCCAACGATAAGCGCGGGAGTCACCAATGTGGAGAAGTTCAACAGTGCGATCGGTTAAATGCAATGAAGTAAGTGTTGTTCCCATTCCATTAAGGGCAGGATTCTCAGAAGTGCGGTCAACAATCTCTTGATCAATTGAATAACAAATATTAAGAAGTAAATCTTCGCGAGATTCTTCATCGATTGCCGTATCGTCTAAGACGACTCCTAATGAGGACAGTGATGTAATCGCAATATGAGAGGCGACTTCACCAGCTGCATGTCCGCCCATTCCATCGGCGACCGCGATCAATCGCGGTGAGACTAAGCCAGCGTCTTCATTGCCTTCGCGGACGAGACCGCGGTCAGTTGCAGCAAGCACTCGGAACGACCGAACCATCACTGCCCCTTCCGCGTGAAGTAGATATGGATTACGAGCCCTGAGCCTAACAAGTTACCCTTAGCCTGTGACCCGGTATGCCTATCTTGGACCTGAAGGAACATTTACGGAAGCGGCACTGCGTCAGATAACCACCGCTGATGATGAGCTGATCGCGTACGCAAATGTGACCGCCGCCTTGGATGCTGTCCGCGCCGGCGCAGTAAGTAAGGCGCTCGTCCCAATCGAGAATTCAGTCGAAGGCGTAGTCGCTCGAACTTTGGATGAACTCGCAATCGGCACACAACTTGTCATTACTGCCGAGACCACACTTCCCGTCTCCTTTGCATTAATGGTGATGCCAGATCGTGTTGGCGAGAAGATCAATCGAATCGCGACCCATCCGCACGCTGAATCGCAATGTCGCACCTACATTGCCCGCGAACTTCCTGATGTTGAGATCATTGATACGCCATCGACCGCCGCGGCGGCTAAATCTCTCTCTGATCGAACATTTGATGCAGCGATTGCGGCGAAGTGGGCGGCAGAGAAATATGGCCGTACTGTGATCGCCGAGGACATTGGTGAGAATCAGGGAGCCATCACTCGATTTGTTGTCGCCGAACTACCTGGTGATGTACCTGCGCCAACCCGCAATGATCGCACCTCACTTGTTGCCTATATCGATATCGACCACGCAGGAGCTCTTCTTGAGATTCTCACCGAATTTGCAAAGAATGATGTGAACCTCACCTTCATTCAAAGTCGCCCAACCGGGCGCGAGCTCGGCCATTACCACTTCATCATGGATGTAGAAGGCCACATCACGGATGAACCGGTCGCAGCGGCAGTAAAGGGGCTACGCGAGATCTGTGAAGATATTCGCTTCCTCGGCTCTTATCCGAGAGTTCGGTAGAGTGAACCCGTGATCGATCTCAAAGTAATCCGCGAAAATCCAGATGCTGCACGCGCATCACAGAAGGTCCGTGGTGAAGATCCTGCCCTGATCGATCAGGTTATTGCTGCTGATGATGCCCGCCGTACCGCCCTTACTACCTTTGAAGCGCTTCGAGCCGAACAGAACCTCTTATCCAAGAGCGTTGGCGCAGCAAAAGGCGAAGAGAAAGCTCCGTTATTAGAGAAGGCGAAGGCGCTCTCTGCTCAAGTTAAAGCGGCAGAAGCAACAGCGAGTGAGTTAGCAGAAAAAGCCCAATCAATTCTGCTGCAGATACATAATTTGATTGATACCGATGCACCAATCGGTGGCGAAGAAGATTTCGTCATCATCGAGCATGTAGGAACTCCACGTGATTTCACAGTCGATGGTTTCGAGCCACGCGACCATGTTGAGATCGGCAAGATCCTTAAAGCAATCGATACCGAACGCGGCGCGAAGGTCTCTGGTTCGCGTTTCTATTACCTCACCGGTATGGGTGCTCTCCTTGAATTTGCACTTGTAAATTATGCAATCTCATCGGCAACCAAAGCTGGATTCACACCAGTGATTCCACCTGTCTTGGTTAAACCACATGCGATGGAAGGCACCGGATTCTTAGGCCAAGCGGCCGAGAATGTCTTCCACTTAGAAGAAGATGATTTCTATCTCGTGGGTACTTCAGAAGTTCCACTTGCTGCCTATCACATGGATGAGATCCTCGATCAACTGCCATTGCGTTACGCCGGTTACTCATCATGTTTCCGTCGAGAAGCTGGAACTTACGGCAAAGATACCCGCGGAATTATTCGCGTTCACCAATTCGATAAGGTCGAGATGTTCACCTTCTGCAAACCAGAAGATGCGAAAGCCGAACACCTTCGATTGTTGCAATGGGAGAAGGATTTCATGAATGCGATGGAGATCCCGTATCGCGTGATCGACGTTGCATCAGGTGATCTCGGTGCATCTGCGATTCGTAAGTTCGATATCGAAGCATGGATTCCGACTCAAAACGCATATCGCGAAGTCACATCGACCTCTAATTGCACCGAATTTCAAGCTCGCCGTTTAAATATTCGCTATCGGGAAGAGAGCGGAACACGGGCAGTTGCAACATTAAACGGCACACTCGTTGCGATTCCTCGCATGATTGTTGCGATTCTTGAGAACCATCAAAATGACGATGGTTCAGTCAACGTTCCGCAAGCGCTTCGTCCATTCCTCGGCGTAGATAGATTGTTACCGCAAGCGTGATTATTCCGGGCAAGCGTCCGAAACTTATTGCAACAGATCTCGATGGCACGATCGTTGTCCACGGTAGTGGTTACGACAATAGTCAGATCCGCCAGCGCACCATTGATGCCTTTAAGAAAGCTGAAGATTTAGGCATTCATATCTACTTTGTTACCGGAAGACCGCCACGTTGGATGCCAGAGATTAGAGAGGCCTTCGGCTTTGGAAAATCAATCTGTGCAAATGGTGCCATGCTCTATGACTTTAATAATGAGGTGATCCTCGAAGAGTGGGGCATCCCAGTCGAGAATCAATTAGAGATCGCACGAATTTTGCGGATACATATTCCGCACATCTCGTTTGCAATCGAATATGGCGATGAGTTCCATCACGAGATCGCTTATGTTCCGCGGTGGGATATCGGTGTTGATATGCAACCACTCGAACAAATCGAACCCGCGATGATCCGCCCGGCATTTAAGATGTTGGCACGTTGCAGCGATTACGAGATGTCTTCTGACGAGATGTTAGAGATCGCCCAACGCGAAATTGGACACTTAGCAAACGTGACTCATTCCAATCCCTCTGAATCATTGTTAGAAATTTCTGCGATCGGTGTGAGCAAGGGTGAGACGCTCGCAAAAGTTGCGGCGCGACTTGGCCTAGGGCCAGATGATTGCGTCACCTTTGGGGATAACCCGAATGATTTCTCAATGTTGGAATGGGCAGGCAGGTCGTGGGCGATGGGCGATGGCCACCGCGATGGAATCAAGTATGCGAAATTTGTCGCCGAGCCTCATCACACCGACTCGGTCGCCAAGATTATCGAAGAGCTACTGACTCTTCCCGAATAAGGAGAAGAGTTACTGACTCTTCCTGCATAAAAAGCTCTCAATTTTGAGGGATCCGAGCTCCAAGGTAAGTTTGCCCACGGAGGACTCGCATAGCGGCCGAGTGCACCGGTCTTGAAAACCGGCAAGGGAAACCTTCGTGGGTTCAAATCCCACGTCCTCCGCTCTAGCACGTTAATGAGCAGGCGCAGGTGGCTGACTTCACAGCCCCTGCGCTTACTCATATCTAGCGAACATTCGGACACATAGGCAGACTTCTCCTATGGCTACAGGCGTATTTTCTGAAGGTAGAGCGAAGATATCCGAGCGCACATTGCGCACCGACAAATGGTGGATTCAACCGCTCATCACCGTCCTTGTTCTCCTCGCATTCATCGTCTATGCGACCTTCCGCGCATTTGAAAATGGTAATTACTTCGCCGAACCGTTGATCTCACCGTTCTACTCACCATGCTTATCTACAGCATGCGTAGCTGGTGCATCACTTCTGGGCACACCATTTGGAATCATCCATATCTTTGGAATGGTGCTCTCACCAGCGCTCTTGATCTTGATCTTCCCACTCGGATTCCGTCTTACCTGTTATTACTACCGTAAGGCTTACTACCGTTCTTTCTGGATGTCACCACCAGCATGTGCTGTGGCTGAACCACATGCTAAGTACACCGGCGAAACTCGCGCTCCACTCATCATGCAGAACGCACATCGTTGGTTCTTCTATGCCGGCCTAGTCTTCAACGTCTTACTCACAACGGATGCAATCTTGGCATTTAGAAACTCTGAGAAGCAGTGGGGCCATATGTCAGTTGGCACACTTGTCCTTCTTGCGAACTCAACCTTCCTTTGGTTGTACTCACTCTCATGTCACACCTGCCGCCACACAGTAGGTGGACGTCTACGCAACTTCTCAAAGCATCCCTTCCGTTACAAGGCATGGACGTTCGTTTCAAAGCTCAATCATTATCACCAGAACTTCGCCTGGGTATCGCTCATTGGCGTTGCGCTCGCAGATGTTTATGTCCGTGAAGTCGCGACCCACGCGATCACTAACTGGTACTTCTTCTAAGTCGGGGGCTGCAATAACATGGCAAATCTAGAGAAACACTCCTACGACGTAGTCGTTATCGGTGCAGGAGGAGCAGGGCTTCGTGCAGCAGTAGAAGCACGCGAGGCTGGCCTCTCTGTCGCGATCGTCTGTAAGTCATTATTTGGTAAGGCCCACACAGTTATGGCCGAAGGTGGCGCCGCTGCCTCAATGGGTAACGTCAACGACAATGACAACTGGATGGTTCACTTCCGCGACACAATGCGTGGCGGCAAGTTCCTCAATCATTACCGGATGGCCGAACTCCACGCGAAAGAAGCGCCAGATCGCATCTGGGAACTCGAAATGTGGGGCGCACTCTTTGATCGCACTGGCGAAGGAAAGATTTCACAGCGCAACTTCGGTGGCCATGAATATCCACGTCTTGCTCACGTCGGTGACCGTACTGGTCTCGAACTTATTCGCACCATGCAACAACGTATCGTTGCACTTCAACAACAAGATAAGGCTGAGTTCGGCGATGCCGAGAAGAATCTCAAAGTCTTCGCTGAAGTAACGATCACCGAAATTCTGAAAGAGAATGGCAAGATCGCTGGCGCATATGGATACCGCCGTGAAACTGGTGGCGAGATTCTCTTCGAAGCACCTGCTGTTGTTATTGCAACCGGTGGAGTTGGAAAGACCTTCAAAATTACCTCGAACTCATGGGAAGGCACTGGCGATGGCCACGCGCTTGCTCTCAAAGCTGGGGCGAACTTGGTTGATATGGAGTTCTTGCAATTCCATCCAACCGGAATGGTCTGGCCGCTCTCGGTTAAGGGAATTCTTGTCACAGAATCTGTTCGCGGTGAAGGTGGCATTCTCACCAACTCACTCGGCGAACGTTTCATGTTCAAATACATTCCAGATGTCTTTAAAGATAAGTATGCCGATAACGAGGAAGAGGCTGATCGTTGGTACCTCGATCAGGACAACAACCGTCGTCCACCAGAACTTCTCCCACGCGATGAAGTTGCGCGTGCGATCAATAGCGAAGTAAAAGCTGGTCGCGGAACCGAGCATGGTGGAGTATTCCTCGATGTCTCAAAGCGCATCCCTGCCGATGTTATTAAGAAGCGCCTGCCATCTATGTGGCATCAGTTCTATGAACTTGCTGGCGTGGATATCACCAAAGAGGCGATGGAAGTCGGCCCAACCTGCCATTACGTCATGGGCGGAGTCGAAGTAGAGCCAGATACTGCAGCAGCAGTAGGTGTAGATGGCCTCTTTGCAGCTGGTGAAGTTGCTGGCGGAATGCATGGATCTAACCGCCTAGGCGGAAACTCACTCACAGATCTTCTCGTCTTCGGTCGTCGTGCAGGCATGGGAGCAGTCGCCTATGTGAAGTCACATGGCAAGAACCCAGTGAGCGATGCATCCATCGTGAACGCTGCAGCGAAGATTGAAGCGCCATTTAGCCGTACAGGTGGCGAGAATGCATACTCACTTCACCAAGAGTTGCAGGAGATCACACACAATTTGGTCGGAATTATCCGAACCGGTGCCGAACTCCAAGAAGCGATCGAGAAGATCGCCGATATCCGTAAGCGCAGTGCAAATATCTCTGTCACTGGCGATCGTAAGTTCAACCCTGGCTTCCACTTGGCCTTTGATCTCGACAATATGTTGTTAGTTGCCGAGAGCACAGCAAAGTCAGCAATAGCACGCGAGGAGTCACGCGGTGGACACACCCGTGATGATTTCCCAGGTATGAACTCGACTTGGCGCCAGGTTAACCACATCTCAAGCTTTGATGGCAATAAAGTTGATGTGAAGCCACAACCACTTCCAATGATTCCAAAAGAGCTCTTCGATCTCTTTGATGTTCACGAACTAGAGAAGTACATGACACCGGCAGAAATTGCGAAAGGCGGTTCCAACTAATGGCACGCACTCTCAAATTACGCATCTGGCGCGGCGACGATAAGACTGGTGCATTGCAAGATGTCACCGTCGAAGCGAACCACGGTGAAGTAGTACTCGACATCATCCATCGCGTCCAAGCGACTCAGATGGGCGACCTTGCTGTTCGCTGGAACTGTAAGGCTGGCAAGTGTGGTTCATGCTCTATGGAGATCAACGGAAAGCCGCGTCTTGCTTGCATGACACAGGTCGCGTCATATCCTGAGGATGAGACGATCACCATTACTCCACTTCGCGCTTTCCCTGTTATTAAGGATCTCGTTACCGACGTCTCCTTTAACTACAAGAAGGCGATGGAGATTCCATCTGTCTCAATGCCAGCCGACCTCAAGCCAGGTGAGCCACGTATGCAACAGATCGATGTCGAACGGTCACAAGAGTTCCGTAAGTGCATCGAGTGCTTCCTCTGTCAGGATACTTGTCACGTTATTCGCGACCACGAAGAGAATAAGAAGTCCTTCGCTGGACCTCGCTTCTTCATTCGTATCGCCGAACTTGATATGCACCCACTCGATACCTTGCGCAACCGCAAGAAGAGCGCCCAAGAAGAACACGGTCTTGGCATGTGTAACATCACGAAGTGCTGTACCGAGGTCTGCCCAGAACATATTCGCATCACCGATAACGCCATCATTCCTATGAAGGAGCGCGTCGTCGATGAGAAATATGACCCACTTCGCTGGCTCGGTAGCAAGATCCGCAAGCGTGAAGGAATTCTCTAAGAGTCACTCCGAACTGATCGCTTGGTGATCTAGTACCCTGTTAGGTATGAAACTCTTAGTGCGTTGGTCTGTCTCTGCTCTCGCTGTCTGGGCTGCAACCGGACTTGTTCCAGGAATTAAAGTCCATGGCGGTGCTTGGAGTTATTTCTGGGTCGCACTCGTCTTCTCGCTGATCAATACAACGATCGGTTCTTTCCTGAAGCTGCTGACACTTCCTGCAGTCTTGCTCTCACTCGGCCTCTTCATCGTCGTGATCAATGCCGCAATGCTCGAGTTAACTGCCCGTTGGTCGACCGCCCTCACCATCAATAGTTTCTGGTCGGCGCTCTTCGCCTCTTTGATCATCTCGGTGATCTCGGGTCTGCTCAATCGCAGCGTTAAAAAGGCGAGCCAGAACTGAAAAATATTGCTGTCGTCTCACTCGGCGGCGTCATTGGTTCACTCTCGCGGTGGGGAATCTCCCTTCCCTTTCCGACAGATGGCTTCCCATGGGGGACTCTGCTCGTAAATTACATTGGCTCGGTCATCTTGGTGACGGTTCTGCTCTATTCGCGCCACCATAAATCGGCGAAGTGGTGGTGGCGTCCGGCACTGGGTGCGGGATTCTGTGGCGGATTCACGACTTATTCAGCATTCGCGCTGAAGATGGATCAATACTTTGAGAACCGGAGCATTAGCTCGGCCATCATCTATGCACTTGCCTCACTACTCGGAACCTTTATCTTGGTATTTATCACTCACGAACTTCTAGAGAAGAAATTACTGAAATGAATACCGAACTCCTCATTGCACTAGGTGCTGGCGTAGGCGCCCCTGCCCGGTATGCACTCGATCAACAGATCAAAAAACTTCATCGATCATTGATTCCAATCGAAACTCTTGGAATAAATACCGTTGGATCATTTATTTTGGGAATGACAGTTCACTACAGCCATGATGTTGGTTTCCTTATTGGTACTGGTTTCGCAGGTGCCTTCACTACCTGGTCAACTTTTGCGGTAGAGGCCCATCACTTAATCAAGGAAGACCATAAAGGAAAGGCCTATCTCTATCTTGCCCTAACCTTGGTGCTGGGAATTGGTGCCGCTGCGATTGGAAATTACCTCTAACTTTTAGGCTAGAGAGCGCATCCACGTCTCAACATCATCGGCCTGGCTTGGAATGTGTTTACTCAACACTTCACAACCCGTCTCGGTGATGAGAACATCATCTTCAATACGAATACCAATGCCACGTAGACGCTCTGGTGCATGCAGATCATCAGGATGGAAGTAGAGGCCTGGTTCAACGGTAAGAACCATGCCGGCCTTGAGTACGCCTTGGCTATATTCACTATCGCGGGCTGCGCCACAATCGTGCACATCAATACCAAGCATGTGGCTCACGCCATGGATCGTCCAACGACGATGTAATCCGCTATCTGGCTTCATTGATTCTTCGGCAGATACCGGCAAGACCCCTAGGGCAGCAAGGCCTTCAGCAAGTACTTGCTGGCTAGCGCGATTGATATCTGCGAAGCGATTACCTGGCTTACACGCGGCAAAACCTGCTTGTTGAGCGCGCCACACCAGGTCATAGATATCGCGTTGAGCTGGAGTGAACTTTCCGTTGACTGGAAGCGTTCGAGTGATATCTGCTGTGTAGAGGGAATCAAGTTCGACGCCGGCATCGATCAAGATGAGATCGCCATCTCGAACATCACCATCATTGCGAATCCAATGGAGTACGCAGGCGTGTGCGCCACTTGCAACGATTGAGTCATATCCCAACTCGTTGCCATCAAGACGGGCGCGACCGAAGAAGGCGCTCTCGATGATGCGTTCTCCACGCTCGACACCAATGGCTGCTGGGAAGACTTTGATCATGTCATTGAAACCACGACCGGTTGCATCAACTGCGGCTTGCATCTCGGCTACCTCAAATGAGTCCTTAATAAGACGTAACTCAGAGAGGAAGGTTTCGAACTTTGCTTCCTTTTTCTTGTGTTTGGGTAGAACTGAGTCAACGAGCGCATCCTGTCCGCGCACAGTGATCGCATCACTGCCATCATCAAGGAACTTCTTCAATCCAGCAATATCTCTTGTCTTCATGCCGTAACGGGTTGTGGTCTCATCGAGTGTGAGACGTCGACCGATCCAGAACTCACCATGAACCCGGTCGCGATAGAACTCTTCTGAATCGCGCGGTGATCGTGGGTGGACGAAGAGGATTGCTTCGTGGCCATTCTTCTTTGGTTCTAAAACAAGGACAGATTCAGGAACAGTGTCTTGAGCGAGGATTCCTGTGAGGTGAGAGAAAGCGGAGTAAGCGCGGAATCGGTAATCGGTGTCATTGCTGCGAACCTTGAGTGATCCAGCTGGAATGACGAGTCTTACGCCTGGATACTCGCGGGAGAGAGTCTCACGACGAGCCTTGGTGAAGGGAAGTACTTCTGCCGCAGTAATTCCAACAAGGGGTGAAGGCGCCCAACCAGTGCCCATGAATTTGCTCCAGGCATCTTGAGATGGTGCGTCATACGAGTTTGTCTTTGGCTTTTTACTCATGGCTCAAGGGTAACGCTGGCCTAATTAACGGGCAATAAGAAGGCAGAAAGCCTTTTGAAACCCTTCTGAAAGCCTTCTAAAAGCCTTCTAAAAGCAAGTGAATGTCCCGAGGACATTGAGGTATCGTAGTTAAATGCGTCAAGGAAGCACCCATCTTGCTGAAGTTGAGCATCGTTACAGTGGTGAAAACCCGTTTCGCACTCTCTTATATCTCTTTGAGGACCAGAAATCGCGAGTTGCGATCGCCTTCATCCTCTTCAGCATCAAACACTCGCCATCATGGGTGATCCCACTTCTCACGGCAAATATTATCGATGTCATCAGTCAACATAAGAGTTCAACCGAACTCTTTATCAATATCGCCATCTTGGCATGTGTCACATTGCAAAACTGGCCGGTCAACGTCCTCTATGTTCGATTCCAAAGCCGGGCGATCCGCGAAGTTGAAAATCGTCTTCGGTCAGCGCTAGTTGAACGGATGCAACAGCTGAGCATGGGTTTTTATCTGCGAACTAATGCGGGCGTTCTTCAAACGAAGGTTGTCAGGGATGTCGAAAATATCGAGCAGATGGTTCGAAATCTCTCGGATGGTGGTTTTGTCGCGATCAATGGTGTCATCGGCGCGATCTTAATTACCTCGCTCAAAGTCCCAATGTTCTTACCCTTCTTTCTCATTCTTGGACCTTGTATTGCGCTCTTGATCGTAAAACTTCGCCGTAAACTCAATAACCGGAATGAAGTCTTTCGAAGCGAGATTGAAGATATGTCAGCTCGAGTCAATGAAATGACGACACTTATTCCCATCACTCGTGCCCATGGCTTAGAAAAAAGCGCGCTGGAGACGATGTATGAGTCATTCAGTAATGTGAAGCGCGCAGGGCTTAGCCTGGATGCATTTAACGCCAACTTCAATGCAATGGCATGGGTGACATTCCAATCCGCAAATGTCCTCTGTCTCGCCACCGCTGCTTTCTGCGCGATTAAAGGAAAATTTGGAGTAACAACTGGTGATGTTGTCCTCTTGACCTCATTCTTTGGCCAACTCATCGGCGCAGTGATTCTTGTATCGAGCTTGATGCCACAAATAGCTAAAGGCTTTGCCTCTATTCGTTCTCTTGGCGAGGTCTTAGAGTCCCCAGATATTGAGGCGAATGCAAATAAGCCTGCAATGTCGAATGTTTTAGGCATTGTGGATTTTAAGGATGTCTCATTTACATATCCTGGCTCTACAAATCCAGCAATAAAGGAGCTCACACTCCGGGTGCGCCCAGGGGAGATGATCGCACTTGTCGGACCATCAGGATCTGGCAAATCAACACTGATCAACCTTGCGATCGGATTTTTGCGGCCACAATCCGGAACAATCTCATTCGATGGAAATGATCTATCAAAGTTTGATCTTCGCACTGCACGAAAATTTATCTCGGTGGTGCCGCAAGAATCTGTTCTCTTTGATGGCACCGTTCGTGAAAACATTACTTATGGACTAGGTGACGTTTCGGATAGAGCTGTTACAGATGCGCTTGTAGCATCAAATGCAGCAGATTTTGTTGCAGCACTTCCTGAGGGCGTGGATACGATCGTCGGAGAGCGAGGCGCAAGAATTTCTGGCGGTCAAAAGCAACGTCTTGCGATTGCACGTGCATTAATCAGAAACCCACGAATTCTTGTTTTGGATGAGGCAACCTCAGCGCTAGATTCTGAATCAGAGAGAGCGATCCAGAAGGCATTGGAATCCTTGATGGCAAACCGAACCACATTTGTTGTGGCTCACCGCCTCTCGACGGTTCAAAAAGCAGACACAATCCTGGTCTTGCAAGATGGAAATCTCGTTGAACGCGGCACCCACCACGAATTGTCAAAGGCTGGTGGTCTCTACCAACGGCTCTTTGAGGCTCAGACATTCATAGATGAGGTAAAGGAGTAATCATGTTGCTTGGTCAACCGCTCGAACTGCTAGAAAAGTACCGGCCGGCATTAACTAAGGCCCCCGACTTTGAGTCATTTTGGCACGAGACGCTTTCAACCTACCTCGTGGCTGACCCTCACCCAACACTTACTCCAGTGACAAGCCCGATTACCGAGATCGCCATCTGGGATGTCACTATTCCTGGATATAACCAGGATCCGATTAAAGGTTGGTTCCTCTCACCCAAGAACCTCACAGCACCTAAACCCGTCATTGTGATTTATGAGGGGTATGGCGGAGGCCGTGGAAATTACAACGAGTGGCTCTTCTGGGCTAATTGCGGCTATCCGACCTTGGTCATGGATACACGAGGGCAAGGCGGTGGACATCGTCGCGGTGATACCCCTGATGGTGCCTATCCGCGTGGCTCGTCGTCTTCTGGCTTTATGACGATGGGCATTCAATCAAAGGATGATTATTACTATCGTCGTGTTTACTCTGATGCCGTCGCCTTTGTTCGGGCAGCTAAGCACCTTCCTGGTGTGGATAGCTCAAGGATTGTGACGACTGGCGGGAGCCAAGGTGGAGCAATTGCGCTCGCCGCAGCTTCTCTTGCACCAGAAGTATTCGCGACTATGCCGGATGTGCCCTTCCTCTCGCATATCCATCGCGCCATCGAACTCACAGATGCATATCCCTATCAAGAGATTGTGAATTACTGCCGTATCCATCGAAGTGATGCGAAGCAGGCACTTGAGACTTTGACTTACTTTGATTGTATGAATTTAGTAACGATGGCAAAGGCTGAGGCACTCATCAGTCTTGGTATGCACGATCCAATATGCCCACCAGATACCATCTTTGCAATGCGAAATCATTATGCTGGCAAGAGAACAACCAAGATTTGGGAGTTCAATATGCACGAAGGTGGATCCAGTGATCAGAATCTTCTGCAGGCACAATGGCTATCTGAACTATTAACCAATACAGCTAAAAGTAGCGAAAAATAAGGAGAAAAGATGCTCAATGGCGTAGAACATCTTGGGTACGGCTTCAATGCACAGTGGGCCTATTCGAGTGAATCTGAGGCGGCGAAACCAGCAGATACTCGAATGCTCGACTTCATGGCTAAGTACAACTTTACCTTTCTTCGACTTCCACTTGATTATCGCTACTGGTTACCGAAAATTGGTGGTCCTCAGAACCAAGAGTTCTTAAAACTCCTTGATAGTTATGTTCATGAATCCGTAAGCCGTGGCATACATATCTCGGTAAACCTTCATCGTGCGCCGGGATATTGCATTAATGGCTGGGAGAAAGAGAGTACGAACCTCTGGGCCGATGCGATTGCTCAGGATGCCTTTGAAGATCTTTGGACCACACTCGCCGAACGATATAAAGGCCAGTATGGAAAATTAATGAGCTTTGATCTCGTTAATGAACCACCAGATATTGGCCAACGCGGCTTTACTCGCGATATTCATCAGGATGTTATCCGCCGAATTACGCATGCCATTCGCACGATCGATCCGAATCGCCAAGTTGTGATTAATGGCTTGGCAGGCGGTCATCTGGCAATGCCCGAACTTGCTGATCTTGAAGTGATTCATAGCGGGCGCGGCTATCAACCAATGTTGGTCTCGCATTACAAAGCGGAATGGTGGGCGGGTTCGGTAGGTATGCCAACCCCAACGTATCCATGCGAATACAACGGCCAATGGTGGGATCGGCAAGCGCTCTGGGATTTCTATGCACCATGGCGTGAGGTGCAGGCGATGGGCCGCCCCGTTCATATTGGAGAATTTGGCTGCTACCGCTATACCGATAATGATGTCGCTCTCCGTTGGTTCTCAGATCTCTTCAGTATCTATAAGGAATCTGGCTGGGGATATTCATTGTGGGAGTTCGACGGAAACTTCGGAATTGCCAATCACAACCGGCCCGGTACCGTCTATGAAAACTTTGAAGGGCTCAATATTGACCGGGCACTTCTCAACTTGATGCTAGAAAGCCGAATTGAATGATTGACAACGATGGAACTTGGTGGAACTCTTCCTCTACGAATTTGTAGAGTATAAATTCTGCCGAGAGAGTATTTTTCAGATGAGATTTCAATGATCCGTGAATTGATGGGAGTAACACTGTGAAGCGAAATACCCTAATTCCACTTGGTGTGGCTGCGCTATTTGTAGCAACTGCCTACTTCACAGCAGGGCCTGCAGTCCCAATGGATACAGATCGGACATCCTCACTTGCCCAGGCAGAACAAGCAAAGCAATCGACCAAAGAGGTAAAAGCTGCCTACGGCGTCGATATTCCTTTTGCAGATGGCATCTCTCTCAATCTTTCAGAGCCGGTTCCATTTAAAGTGACTGATTCAAATATCGATACAACAGGCAAAATAACCCAGTTCTTAACTGTAAATTTGAAGAATACTGGCAAGACGGATTTTGACGCTAACTCATTATCGATGGGTACTCCGGTTGTTGAGCAGGATACCAATGCAAGTTGCGAACAAGTTTTTCCAATGCAGAAGGATGTCTTGCCCTACCCAACAGAGATGACTGTAAAACCACAAAGTACTTTGACGCTCAATTGGGTTTTCACATGTGAAACAAAGCCCGGCAACACTGTCACGATCACATACAACGTCACAGATAAAGATCAAGCGACGTTGAGCTACACAACTAAACCATAGTCTCGCTACGTTCAGAATTTCTGAACGGTCATCTCATGCGTAATGTCCTATTCATGTCCTTTGGATAGCCAAAGTGTTATAGAAATACGCATAGATTCTCGTTGACAACGATGACATATGCTGGAAATCTGCGGGTTAATCGCAGCGACCCTCGCCTGCGATGGGAGAAATTCTCCCTTGAGCACCAAAGGAGTAACTAGGTGAAGCGTCTCGGAGCTATAGCGTTAGCTATATCGATGGCCGCTGGTGCTGTTTTCAGCACCTCGGCGCACGCCGCAGCGAAGCCAACTCTCACCATCTGGGCAACCGGTGGCGATGCGGATAAGGCTGTAATGCAAGTTGCAGCAGATCTCTTTGCGAAGGCAAATAACGTCAATGTTAAAGTTGAAGCAATTTCTTGGGGCGACGGATATGCGAAGGTTCTCGCAGCCGCAGCCGCAAAGAGCGGACCAGATGTATTCACAGGAGGTCTTTCCTGGGGTATCTCTGCAGGCAACAAAGGAGCGCTTGCTGATCTTCGCGCCCTTGGTGTCTCAAACACCGTTCAACCTCTCGTAGCACCTCAGATCTATAAGGCTTTGATTGGATATAAGGCAACTAAGGTTTATGCCGTTCCATTCGATCTCACTTTGATGATGATGTTCTACGACAAGACAACTCTTGCAAAGGCTGGAATCTCAGCAGCACCAACAACTATTGCAGAGTTCAACGCAGCAGCAGCCAAGTTGAAGGCAACCTCCGGAATCACCGCACCTGTTTACAACGAGTGGGGTAACGGCGATTGGCTCGGATTCTTCTCATGGCTCTACTCAATGGGTGGATCTCTCTATGACTCCAAGTGCCAGGTAAGCATCAACAATGCAAAGGGTGTCGCAGCCTTGACTCAGTTCAAGAAGCTCTACACCGACTTTGGTGCACTCAAGCCAGGAGTTGCAGATTGGACTCTTAACGACAACTTGAAGAAGGGCACATACGGAATCGGATTCTCTGGAAACTTCCAGGCTTCCTCTTTCTACACCTACTACAAGGATTACAAGACTTGGTCTGCAGCACCAGTGCCAGCAGCTCCAGGATCTAAGAGCACAGCCTTCATCGGCGGTCGCGGAATCTCAATCATGGGTTATATCTCTAACTCACAGAAGAGCCTCGCTGCTAAGTTCATCAAGACTCTCTACAACGCAGATGTTGTAAAGGCTATGAACGTCGTTGGTGCAGCTCAGAATGCAATCTTCCTCTCACCTGTATCAGCATTCGCTGACACAATCTCTTCATACCCTGCCGATGTATTGGCAACTATTAAGAGCCAGTTGAAGGATGCACAGGGCCCACCAAACTGTAATGGTTGGGAAGATTCACAGAACGACGTTACAACAGCACTTCAGAGCTACATGTTTGGATCAACAGATGTCCAAACTGCTTTGGATAAGGCTGCTGCAGTAATGAAGTCACATCTCTAAATCGAGGGATATGTCATCTCATAAATGACAGAGATAAGGGAGAGCGAGAGCTCTCCCTTATCTCCTCTCACAGCTTCATTAAATTTACAATTATGTAATGAAAGAGATAAGGGTCACCGGTGCAAAGCAATCGTAGGTTGAAGAACTCTGATGGAGTTAGCCGTAAGACCGGCTTCCGCAGATTCAGTGATGGTGGCTTCTCGACTTATTCGATGCTTGCACCTTTTGTTGGTCTCTTCTTAATCTGGTCGGCATACCCAGTATTTAAAAGTTTGCAGATGTCATTCCAACGCTACAACGCGATCTGTAATAAGGATCAATATCCTTGTGGCTCTGTTGGTCTAAAAAATTATTCAACTCTGATTATGAGCGATGCCCGATTCCATAAGGCTCTCTTTCACAGCGCACTTTATGTTGTTGGAGCGGTGATTTTGAGTATGGCGGCCTCGCTCGCCTTGGCAATCGCCTTACAAGAAGATAATCGCCAGAATCGAATCCTTCGCGTCATCTTCTTCCTTCCAAGCGTTACCTCCTCAGTAGCAATCACACTTGTGTGGGGATGGGTCTTTGGTGGCACAACAATCGGCATGGCAAATGCCGTACTTCAACGACTTGGAATCATTAGCCATCCCATTGAATGGCTTGCCACTCCAGTGCTGGCGATTCCCATTCTGATCTTCCTTTCCGTGTGGGGCGGCGCCGGTTTCGGCATGATTCTCTTCCTCGCCGGTCTCAATGCGATTCCAAGTTCATACTATGAGGCTGCTGTCATTGATGGCGCAGGCCCGCGCGAACGCTTCAAATACATCACCTTTCCGCTGCTTCGCCCGGTAATGGTCTATGTCGGTATCACTGGCACCATCGGCGCATTTCAAATCTTTGAAACTATTTATCTCATCTTCCCATCGTCGGTTGGCAGCATCGGTGGCTTTAAAGATGAAGCTCTCATGATTGTGCCTTACCTCTATGACGCCGGCTTCAAGCATTTCCGCCTTGGTTATGCATCGGCAGTGGCCTGGGTTCTCTTCGCCATTATCTTCGTCATTAGTTTGATAAATCTGCGCCTGACAAAGTCATTGGAGGATTTGCGATGAGCGTCTTCACACAAGTACCAAGCGAGCAGAAATCTGTCGATGAAGATCTCAAGGCGATGGATCGATTTGGTGGATTCACCAACCCATACGAGCAGAAGGGTAAGTTTCGGGCACTGCGCAAGTTGCCGCTCTATTTCATGATCATTATCATGATCGCTCCGTACTACTGGATGATCACGTCAAGTTTTAAATCTGTAAAAGAGTTGCAAACTAACCCACCAACATTTTGGCCAAAGAAATGGATCATCGGTAACTACTACGACAGTCGATTCAACCCCATTAAGTTCCAGCAGGATGTTCAACAAGGACTCTTTCAAAGGTTTCCTGAGCTCAAATATGGATTCCTTCGTTTTATCTTTAACAGCCTCTTTGTCACAGTAACGACAACCTTCCTCACCCTCTTTATTGGGGCGCTTGCCGCATATGTCATAAGCAAGCACCGATTTAAGGGCAAGAGAGTGATCTACCTTGTCATTATCGGATCCATGATGATTCCTTGGCAGGTAGGTATCATTCCAAACTTCCTGACAGTAAAGAGCTTTGGCTGGATAAATACCTATTGGGCTTACATCATCCCAGCTCTGCCTAAGGCCTTTATCGTCTTCTTCTTGGCACAGTATCTCTCGGGTATTCCTGATGAACTCATGGAGGCAGCGCGTATCGATGGTGCTGGTGAATACCGGATTTTCTGGAGCATCGTTCTGCCATTAATGAAGCCAGCTCTCGTTGCAATGATGATTCTGACGGCGATCGGGGAATGGAATAACTTCCTATGGCCGCTCATCATCACTGATACCCAATCTATGTATAACTTGCCGCGAGCGATTGCTGATATCTCCAATTCTGCACAAGGCAATCTCGGAACGCAGGGTGTCTTGATGGCGGCGGCTTTGCTTACATCTCTTCCTACTATTCTCCTCTTCTTCTTCACGCAGCGACATTTTGTTCGCGGAATTGTTCTATCGGGAATTAAGTAGAAAAAATGTCACTTTCGTTAAGGAGACCCTCCTTAAATCTAAGAAAACTCTTGGCAATTACATTGGCCATGAGCTTGCTTGGAGTAGGCGAGATCTCACAATCCCACGCAGCAGCAGCGACTTGGGCTATGCGAGATCTTGGGTCGGTGAATTCACCGACAACCTTGGCTCTCCTTGGTCTTGAAAAAGGGAGTAATCCTTTCGATCCAGCGAAGGCTGATGTCACAGCAAAGATCACTGCGCCAGATGGTCAAGAGGCACAGACAGCACTTTTTTGGTTCCAGGATTACGCTCTTGTTACCCATTTTTCGCAAGTAAGTAGCCAGCCAGTAGGGGATGGGGAGTGGCGCCTTCGCCTTCGCACTATGAAGGTTGGAAAATATTCAATCTCAGTGAGTGCGACAATCGATGGTACAAAGGTGGAGATCCCTGATTACTCCTTTGAGTCAAAGGTGGCGAGCGCCCCACAATTTGCCACAAATTCTCTTGGTTTCACGCGTGGAGAGGCACCGTTTGTGCCAATCGCATATAACATCGCCTGGTCTAATCGCTATGAAGAGATCACCAAATACACCCAATGGTTTAAAGCTGCATCTGCTGCAGGTGTGAACGTGGCACGTGTGTGGATGGCATCGTGGGATATGGGAATTGAATGGGCTGATACTGGACTTGGCGATTACACGCGTCGACTTGATAGAGCCTGGGCACTGGATCAGGTCTTTGCAATCGGTCAGAAATATGGCGTCAATATCGATCTCGTCCTCTTAAACCACGGAGCATTCTCAGAATCTACGAATCCAGAGTTCTTCTCTAGCCCTTACAACAGTTCAAATGGCGGCCCTATATCCGATCCAGCGAAGTTTGTTACGGATCCAACATCTATCAAATATTGGCAGCAACGGCTGCGCTACATAGCAGCGCGATGGGGAGCAGAACCAAACCTCTTCTCGTGGGAATGGTGGAATGAAGTCAATTTCACGCCAATAGATCAGGCCGAATTAACAACCTGGATAAATCAGTCACACGCCTTCGTTGACAAATATGCATCATATAAAACTTTGACGACAACCTCTTGGTCAAACGGCGCCAGCTTGCGAGATTGGTCAAGCGTCGATTATGTGAGCATCCATCTCTATGATTCTAATGATCCAATTAAAACCTTAGGCGTGCAGTATCAAGCGATCAAAGCGGTAGTTCCTGATAAGCCTGCGCTGATTGCCGAATTTGGTTCCGGATCAAATGGCGAAGATGTCTTTGTCGATCCTCGGGGCCTTCATCTCCATAACTCTCAATATGCAGCAACATTCATTGGTTTTGGCGCACCAGCTTCCTACTGGTGGTGGGATAACTATGTAGATCCACTCAATCTATGGAAGAACGAAGTCGGCCTTACCAAACTCATCAGTGGTCTCGATGTTGCTCACATGAAGCCCGGTGAATCCTTTGGGATCAATAAGACCCAGGCGCTCACACTCTCTGATTCCGATCATCTCCTCGGCTGGATCAGGTTAGATGCCTATTGCTTAAGCGGACAAGCCCAACTTCGTCTTGATGCGGCGCTTGCCGCACTTAAGACCCATCGCAAATTACAAACAGAATTTCCGCCACCTACCTCAAAAGGCGGCAATCTTGCAGTCACTCTTCCCTCTGCAGGGGATTACAAACTAACCTTTACTGACTCAGAATCCGGAAAAGTTATATCGTCAACAAAAGTGCATGCTGGGAGTAAGAAGATCACCATAAAGGTTCCAGCATTTACAGGAGATATCGCCTTCCGCGCAGATAGAGATGGAGGTAAGCCATAATGGCCCCCAAATCTTCTGCTCCACAAAGTCATCCAACTCTTGCTGATGTTGCCGCTATCGCCGGTGTGAGTGTAAAGACTGCTTCACGTGTGCTCAACGAATCGATGAATGTCTCCGAAATGACTGCAAAGAAAGTACAACAGGCAGCGACACTTCTTGGTTATCGGTCTAATCGATTAGCGCGTGAGTTACGAACCGGCACTCTTTCAAACTTGATTGGCATGATTGTCTCTGATCTCGCCAATCCTTTCTACGCCGGACTAGCTTCTGGTGCCGAAGAAGAACTTTCAAAAAATGGGCTTGATCTTCTCCTAGCAACATCACGCGATGATGGCGAGCGTGAACGTCTGCTTATAGATTCACTACTCGAACGTCGCGTTCGTGGACTCATGATCGTCCCATCTGCTGAAGACTACTCCTATCTTCATACGGAGAGAAAGCGCGGCGTCGCGATTGTCTTTGTTGATCGCCCGGGACCATATTTAGATGCAGATAGCATCGTGAGTGATAATCAAGGTGGAATTGCGACCTGTATTGATCGACTACTGGCTCAGCGTTGTAAGAACATTGCCCTCATCGCCGATAATGCAAAGATATGGACCGCATCTCAACGCATCGAAGGATTTAAGAAAGCTCGCCTCACTCGAAAGCTTGATCCATCGCAATCACCGATAGTGGGTGAAATTCACACAATTGATTTGGCAGAGAAGGCAGCGAGAGAGCTGCTTCTTCAGAAGAATCCGGTCGATGGTATTGTTGCGTCGAATGATCTGATCGCAATTGGAGTTGCGCATGCCGTCGCATCATTGGGTTCACAGTGCAAAGTCGTATCGTTTGATGACTTTGCAACATCAAAGTTGATGAATGTCCCAACTCTGGACCACGATCCACGGCGTCTTGGTTCTCTCGCAGCCGAGAGTCTCATGCGAAGGATCAAGAATCCTAACGAGAAGAACTTTGGCGAGGTTCTCATGAAACTAGATTTTAGAGAAGAACCGATAAAGGTGGTTACGAGCAATGCATAATCAAGTTCTGGCAGTGGACATTGGTGCTACAAAGGTTGCGCTTGCACTCATAGACGAATCAATGAATGTCTCAGAGAAGTACGAGATTCGCGTTGAGAATGAGAAAGATCTCTGGTCTGAAATTGCCGAACACTCTGTAGATATTGTGAATAGAGTTAATGGAAATTTTCTCGGTGTCGGAATTGGTTCCGCTGGTCCATTGCATCTGAGCACCGGCTCAATCAGTCCAGTGAATATTCCACAATGGCGTAAATTTGGAATTGTTGATTGCTTCCGCAAGACACTCGATGCAGAATTTGTTGTATTGCACGGTGATGCATTGGCCTTTGCACAAGCCGAGCATCGACTTGGTGCCGGACGAGGAGTTCAAAACTTACTTGGAATGGTTGTTTCCACCGGCATTGGCGGTGGTCTGATTCTCAACAATCAGGTCTTTAACGGAGATTCTGGAAATGCTAGCTTCATTGGACACCACACAATCAACTTCGACGGTATCCCTTGTGCTTGTGGTCGCTTTGGCTGCGTGGAGACATATGCAAGCGGGCCACGTATGGCAGAGATCGCCCGAACTCGTGGTTGGAAATCAGATTCGCCTTCCTTTATCGCTCTTGCAGAGGATGCTCGGTCGGGAAATGCAACGGCACTAGAAGTAATCGATGAGGGTACCCGAGCTTTAGCGGTCGGAATTGTAAATACTTTGGCAACGCTGGATATCCGTACAGTTGTTCTCGGTGGTGGCGTGACTCAAGCCGGCGATATTTTCTGGAGCCCGCTTCGAAACCATGTGAAGAATGAAGCCCGTTTTACCTCGTTTTTAGAGAATTTAGACCTTCGTGCAGCGCAGCTTGACCGCGATGCTGGCGTCATCGGTGCCGCCCTTGGCGTTATCTCAGAAATCGAGGCACTCGATCGTGTGCCACACCTCAATAACCAGAAGGGTTTATAGATGGAACTCGAGAAGTCAGAACGCCCATGGGGGAGATATGAAGTTCTCCAGGAGTCAGGGACTCACAAAGTTAAATGTATCTGGGTCCTTCCGGGTAAGAGACTTTCTTATCAGCGCCATGCAAAGCGCGCCGAGCATTGGTTTATCGTTCAGGGTTCGGGTGAGGTAACGATTGATGGCGTGATTCGTCCAATCTCTGCAGGCGACACAGTTGATTTCGGAATTGGAGTACTGCACCGAATCTCTAACACCGGTGATCAAGAGATTATCTTTGTAGAAGTACAGACCGGCACATATTTTGGTGAGGATGATATCGAACGTATTGAAGATGACTTTGGGAGGTAAGGCCATATGAAAAATAGTATTTCACAGGTAGATAAGAATTGGTCGCTCGCTCTCTTTCCAAAAGATGATGCATTTACCGCGACTGGTGTCGTTGATGGACATAATGTGTGGCGCAATCAATCTGTCGTCAAAAGCGCGGTGAGCCTTCCTGCCACTATTCCGGCGACCGTGCCTGGATGTATTCATACCGATCTCATCGCCGCCAACATCATCGCTGATATCTCAGTGGACGGTCGCGAAGATGATCAGATGTGGATTTGGAAGAGTGATTCACGATACTCGACAGTCATCAAGGGGTCTCAAAGTCATAAATATGCGACATTGATTTTTCATGGGTTAGATACCCTGGCCACAATCTCTATAAATGGTCAAGTAAAACTTTCTACGAAGAATATGCACCGTAGTTATGAACTTGATATCTCCGAGGAGATCCATGCCGGTGATGTCAACGTTGACATTCTCTTTGCAGCGCCGCTAAGCGATGCCGAGGCTCAAGTCGAGAAACTTGGACTTTATCCTCGCCCCTATGACATGCCTTATAACTACCAGCGGAAAATGGCTTGTAGCTATGGCTGGGATTGGGGCCCTGTAACCATCTCTTCCGGCATCTGGAAGCCGGTCGAGCTCGTTCAATTCGATAACTCATACATCTCAAATATGGCGATTCTTCCCTCAGTGAGGGATGGCGTCCCACTTCTTACCATTCGACCAAAGGTTGTTGGTAATACCTCTGGACAGATCTTCAATGTCCGGGTTCTCGATGGCGCGAGAGAAGTGCTGCACTACTCCTTCGATGCGAATCAGAGTAAGCACGAGCACGAGGTACCCGAGGCAGATCTTTGGCAACCACGTGGACGTGGAGTTCAACAGCTTTATACAGTGGAGGTAACACTCTGCAACGGTGATGACCTTGTTCAGCAGATCTCAAAGAAGGTGGGCTTCCGCACCGTCGAACTCGATACATCAGCGATCGGTTCAGCCGAATACCCAAATAAGAATATGTTCGCCATCAAGGTAAATGGCTTACGGCTATGGATTCGCGGAGCAAATTGGATCCCAGACGATCCATTCCCTACAAGAGTCACTCAAGATCGTTACGAACAACGCATTAAGGATATGATCGAAGTAAATATCAATGGCATCCGCGTTTGGGGCGGCGGTATTTATGAATCCGAAGATTTCTATAACTTCTGCGATAAAGAGGGTATCGTCGTTTGGCAGGATTTCCTCTTCGCCTGCGCAGCATATCCAGAAACTCCTGAGATGTTTGAAGAAGTTGAGCTCGAAGTAGAGGAAGCGATTCGACGTCTTGAAAGCCACCCATCGCTTGTTATCTATTGTGGCGGAAATGAATGTCTCGAAGGATTCCAGTATTGGGGTTGGCAAGAAGGCTTGGCTGGCAGGCCATGGGGCGAATCTTTCTATCGCAAGACAATCCCTGGCGTTCTAAAAGAGCTCGATCAATCTCGTCCCTATATTCCAGGCTCACCATTCTCATCTCACAGCGACGATGTCCGCTCCTTCGAATCGGGCACCAACCATATTTGGGATGTATGGAATGAGCTCGGATATGAGCGATATGAGCAGTACACACCATCTTTTGCAGCGGAATTTGGCTTTAACGGACCTGGATCCTGGGCGATGCTTACCAAAGCCATCGGTAAAGAGACTCTGGATTCCAAAGACCTTGATGTCGCAAATCACCAGAAGGCGTTCGATGGCATGTCGAAAGTCGCTGCTGGTTTGGCACGTGAATTTGCAACACCACCGAAAGTTGGTGTCCCTTGGTACTTTGCCGCTGCACTCGGACAGGCACGTGCGGTTGAGATTGGCCTCAAACACTTTAGAAGTCTCTATGAAGTCTGCTCGGGTGCAATCTTGTGGCAGTTCAACGATATGTGGCCTGCAATCAGCTGGGCAGTCTTGGATTACACAGGATTCCGAAAGCTTGCTTGGCATGCTATGAAGGCAGCATATCAACCACGCACAATCACCATTGGCCGAGTAGATCAAGGTGCACAACTCACCATCATCAATGACACTCAAGATGCTTGGGTATCCGCCGCCAAAGTCACACTCATTGACTCAACTGGTGTAATTGTGGAGAGCAAAGAGATTAAATTTGAGCTAAAGCCATTTGAAGTCGCAAGACATTCAATGGTCGAGGCGTTCCCTCTTATCGCAACTCTTGATTACGAAGGTTTCCTCTTTGCAGATACCGGAGATGTAAAAGCTGCACGCCGAACAACCTTGAACCCTGCCGCTAAGGCACCAAGACAAGAGATTGGCATCACGGCAGAATTCTCTGGTTCAACATTGAATGTGAGTGTTGAAGCTAAGACCTACATACACGAACTTGCAATTCTTCCGGAGGTTATTGGGCTCGGAACTCAGGTCGATACTCAAATTGTCAGCCTACTTCCAGGAAGCCGGCATATCTTTGTCGTCAGTGGTGATCGCGCGACCCTAGATACGGTAAAGACGAAGATTGCCGATCTGGTCTGGTCACATAATAGAGTGGTAAATAATGGCTGATTTTCTTATCTCTGATTTTGGCGCAGTGGCTGATGGAGTGACCAATAACTCTAACGCGATACAAGCGGCAATTGACGCTGCTTTTAGCGCTGGTGGGGGCCGGGTAGTGGTGCCAGCAGGCGGAACTTTCCTCACTGGTTCATTCGCTCTTAAGTCAAATATCGAATTCCATCTTGAAGAAGGTTCGAGAATTCTCGCCTCCTCAGATTATGCAGATTATCTACCCGAGCACTCGATCGATCTTCTCACCGGCGGAGTCGTCGTGGAAGATGTTTTGCCTCGTAGGGCATTTATGGTTGCCTATCAAGCCCACAACCTGCGAATCACCGGAACGGGTGAGATTAACGGTAATGCAGATGGATTTATCTTAGAGCGTGGCCGTTATATCCATTCCATGCGTGCCCCAGTAGGTGGTAAGTCGCAATATATGGAACGCCCCTTCACTCTCTTCTTCATTGAATCAGATGCTGTTGAGATTGCAGATGTCACAATCAAGGACCCGGCTTTCTGGGCGCTGCGACTTACTGGATGTAATAACCTAGAAATTCATCGCATCAAGATCCTCACCGACTTAATGGTGCCCAATGCCGACGGTATAGATATCGATCGATGTCAGAATGTTCGCATCGATAGCTGCACCCTCATTACTGCAGATGATTGTATTTCGCTGAAATCGTGTGCTGGAACAGCAAAGTATGGAGTGGTTGAAAACATCATCATCTCTAATACATATATGAAGAGCACTTCCGGTGCGATTACTCTTGGCACTGAAGCTTGTGGGGATATCCGCAATGTCATAGTCTCTGACTGCACTGTTGAGGATAGCCATCGAGGGTTCGCGGTTCGACCACGCGAAGGGGGAACAGTCTCCAATGTTCACTTCCTAAATTGCTCTGTCGCAACACGAACGTTTAGCGATCAATGGTGGGGTCATGGCGAAGCACTTCATGTCACCGCCTCGGCATGGAATGAACCATCCTTAGGAACTGATGGAAACCCCGAGCGTTTGCTCGAAGGCAAGGTAGATGGCATTCGTTTTACCAATATCACTGTCCAAAGTGAGGCTGGGATACTCATTTGGGGCGCCCACCCCGAACTCATTAAGAATGTGGAATTTGATGAGATTCGCCTCGAAATGGTGAAGAGTTCTAAGTGGCCAGCGCGTACGGATCTGCGTCCCAATGACATTACCCCTGTGATCGAAGGTGCCCATAGCGCGATCACCATGATGAACGCCGAGTCAGTAGCGATCACGAATTCAGAGATTGTCTGGGATCTGAAGACGGCACATGAATATAGATCTGCACTTTTAATCTCCAATGTAATAAATTTTGTTCAACATCAGATTCTGATGACTCCTCCAACACCGACTTCACAACTTATTATTACAAGCTGATCTCCTATGCAGATAAAGCGAGATATCCAAGGGGTTAGAGCCCTTGCGGTCTTGCTTGTTATCGCAAATCATCTCTATCCCCATCAGATCGCTGGTGGGTATATTGGCGTCGATATCTTCTTTGCTCTCTCTGGATATCTGATTACTGGACAACTCCTCCAGAGAGAGGGGATATCCGTGAGAAGAGGTATTCGTGACTTCTATGCAAGCCGAATTCGAAGGATCCTTCCCAGCGCGCTTCTTACAATACTTGTAACCGATTACTTCGCCTTCTCGCTCCTTGGTCCAATTGAGGGCCTTCGTGTGAATAAGGATGGTTTCTGGTCCACACTCTTCTTAGCCAATAATTGGTTCAACTCCGTCAAACTCGACTACTTTGGCAATGCGCAGGCGATCTCGCTTTTGCAACATTATTGGTCGCTAGCAGTAGAGGAACAGTTCTACATCTTCTGGCCGATCGTGCTTCTCTCCTCACTTCTACTCTTGAGGAAAAAGAGAGTGTTGGTAAAGGTTCTGCCAATCCTTATTCTTGGTACCTCACTTTGTTGTGCCGCTCTCGAAATCCATCGCGGTGTTCCTACTTCATACCTTGCAACTGCTACTCGTATTTGGGAGTTGATGGCTGGCGCACTTTTGGCAACATGGGCGCCAAATGGGCGTGAAATAAGGTCTCTGCCACACCTAAAGAGTGCCTCATTCATCACTCTCGTAGGAATCGCATTTATCTACACTGACCACACGGGAGTTCCAGGATTAGCCACGATCCCAGTAATACTTGCCACGGTAGTTCTCGTAACACCCGGTCACACGGGAAGACCACTGAGTGCTCTGCTGGAAAATAAAGTGTCCTTCTATATTGGTGCAATCTCCTACGTTCTCTACCTCTGGCATTGGCCGGTGATTGCGCTTTGGGAAAAGTATCAGGGGAGTTCACTCCATGGCAGCCAACCACTCTTGGCAGTTGTACTAGCTTTCACCCTCAGCGTCCTCACTCATCACCTCGTTGAGAATCCCATCCGCTTCTCTCCATATCTTCTTGGCAAGCCCTACGTAAGTATCTGCGGAGGTCTCACTCTTATTGCACTAACAATCGGCATTATTCAATGGGTCAGAGTGGCGCATGGAGTCTAAGAGAGGTAATCGTATGAAGAAGTTCATCATCGCAATGGCAGCACTGCTCACCTCAGCGAGTGTGATCGCTAGCCCTTCTCTTGGCGCAGTCAATAAATTGGGCGGTAGCTGCACAAAGGTAGGGGCTATCTCCGGTGCTCTCATCTGCCAAAAGAGCGGAAGCAAACTTCTGTGGGCAAAGTACTCATCTCCAAAACCTGCACCAAGCTCTGCCGATTACATCACCCCGCAAGTCCTAGCCGCACTTAAGGTCACAAAAATTCCCGCCAATTTAACGCCGCCTATCGCGAAAGTGCCTACAGATAAGAGTTTTTGGCTCGATCAGGCTTGTTCAGTGGATTTTGCAGATGTGAAAACCCCTGATTGCCAAGCGGGAGATCAAAAGGGAAGCAAGATCATGGTTGTTTATGGTGATTCACACGCATCGATGTGGATGACAGCACTGAATCAGATCGCGATCGATTCTGGTTACAAGATCTATCTCTTTGCAAAACTTGCCTGCCCAATCCTTGAGGTTCCTATCTGGTCCTACCAACTCAATCGGCCATTCACTGAATGTAATGATTGGCAGAAGTTGGTCCTGCCTAAGATCGCAGATCTTCATCCTGATCTTCTGATCACCACTGATCAGTTCAAGCCGGCCGTGACCAATGGCGCGAAATCAGATTTCGACACCCCATTCCTCTGGACCGATCAATTTCCAAAGGCGCTGGCCCATCTAAAACTGATTGCCAAAAAAGTTGTAGTGATCTCAAACAATCCAAGTATGTCGACTGACTCTGCCAGCTGTGCCTCGCGGCCAGGTGCAAATATCGTCTCTTGTTCCTCGGGAAGATCTGCGGCAGATAATCACGTCATTAACAACATTGAGCAATCGGCTGCCAAGTCACTTGGTATTCCATTCGTCGATGTCGTCCCGTGGGCCTGCTCACCCGATCTCTGCCCTGTGATCATCAACAATATCTTCGTCTACTTTGATCAGTGGCACTTCACCGCAAGTTATGTATCCTGGTTAACTCCGGCATTGAAAAAAGCCCTGAATCTATAGCGAAAAAGAGTGATTTTGGCCTGAAATTCATCTCTTCTAGTGGGAACTATTTAGGAGCTTTTCCCGTGCTCTCTCGAACCTCAAGGAAACCACACCATAATTTTTCTGGATCAGGGATATCCATCTGGGCAAGTTTTTTGATGAGGGCAGTGGCTGCCGCACCACCAATACTTGTTGCAGGAGGAGAAATTGTGGTCAGGCTTGGTTCTTGCGCAAGCGCTTCCACAGAATTTGAATCGATACATACAATGGATAGGTCACGAGGAATTCTTAGACCTTCTCGTTGAACGCCACGTGAAAAGCCAGCTATCGCTTCTGAATTAATCGACACTATTCCGGTTGGTCTCTTGCTGACCTTTGCAAAATCTCTTCCAACAACCATTCCGGCATCGGCCGACATTTCAGCATGCAAGATAGAGAGATCAATATTCAATTCTTTTGCGACTTCTAAAGCGACGGTCTCGGCGCGAACAATCGCACCAAATCCCTCATCAGCCTGCTGAGTAGATGTACTCAAATAAGCGATTTTCTTATGGCCCAGCCGAATTAGTTCTTCGATGGCCATTCGAACTGCGCTGTCAAAGTCTCGGTCAGCATAAATATCGTTTTCAGGTTTTGCGGTTCGCCCAATGAGTGCAACCGGAATTCCGAGTTTCTTAAAGAGTTTGACGCGACTGTCGTTTAAGCGAACTTCCATGAGAATGACGCCATCAAGTAGACCAGAGTGCGCCTGGGCAATAACGCTATCGATCTCTCGATCTCGTACTGGCCATAAAATCAGGTGGTACCCAAGATTGCGAGCGGCATCGGCTGCGCCCAATACATAAGTCATATCGCCTTGTGAAATGCCGTGATCATCAACGCCGAAGACGAGAGCGAGCATCTTGCTGCTTCCACTGCGCAGGGCTGCAGCCACGGCGTTGGGCTTGTAATCCAGCTCCTTCATTGCCTTGAAGATGCGCTTCTTCGTCTCGTCCGATATTGGGCGCGAACCGGAGAGGGCATAGGAGATCGTGCTTTCGGCTACGCCGGCAGCCTTCGCCACTTCTGACCGTTTCGTCGCTTTTGACATACCTTTAATCTAAACCACCCCCGCCTTTACTCATCATTTTGTTATCAAACTGTTACCTATCTCCATAGACACGTGTCGAAAAGAGGAAGTACTCTCTCGGATTGTAATCGACAGGTGTCGACAGACACAAGAGGTTATAACCCACTTGTCGGGGCCACTTCGGAATCGGCAACACCCCTTAGGAGAATAAATGAAGAAAGTAACAAAGCTTGGCGCGGTAGTCCTCGCTGCATTGTTGACATCTTCTGTAACAGTTGCGACAACAGCTCACGCTGCAACTTGTGCAAAGAAGACAAACGTTGTGATGCTTGGAACTATCAAGACCGAAATCCGCGATCAGTTCCTTGCAGCTGTCGCCGATTACAATAAGAGCCAGAAGTGCTACACACTTAAGTCTGTTCCTGGCGACTCAAAGCTCACATTCCTCCAGAACGTAACTCCTATGTACGCTGCGAAGAATGCTCCAACAATCATGTACACACTTCAAGAGATTCCTGACATGGCTGACAAGGTCATGGACTGGAAGGGAACCACTCTTGCAAAGTTGACTCCATCAGGACTTCTCGCAGCTGCAAACGTCGGTGGAAAGCAAGTTGGTGTCCCATCAACTGCTGAAGCTTTCGGTCTTCTCTACAACAAGAAGGTTCTTGACGCTGCCGGAATCACCCCTGCATCAATCAAGACACGTACAGATCTAGAAGCCGCTTTCAAGACCTTGCAGGCAAAGGGTAAGAAGGCAATTCACTTCTCAGCAATCTGGTGGTCACTTGGTGCTCACTTCACAAATATCTTCCATGCGAATTCAGCCACAACTCATGAAGGTCGTCTAGCAGTTCTTGATTCACTCGCTGCTGGCACAAAGGATCTTTCAGCTGATCCTGTCTTCAAGAATTGGTTGGCAACATTCGATCTCCTCAAGAAGTACAACGGTTCAACTGCGAATCTCACAGATACTGAATACGATGCTTCTATCGCAGATCTAGCAAGTGGCGATTACGGTTTCTTGTTCCAGGGTAACTGGACCGAGCCAAACCTCATCACAGCTGGTGCAGGAACTGACTTTGGCATCATGCCATTGCCAATCAGCACTGATGCGAAGGCTTATGGAAATGATTCCATTCCAGTCGGCGTACCTGGCTACTTCATGATCGACAAGATGCAGTCAACCCCTGAACAGCGTGCCGGAGCTATCGACTTCCTTACATGGCTCTATACCTCTAAGGCTGGTCAGCACCACGTTTCAGACCCAACCACCAAGACTGGTGGCGGAATGGGCTTCATTCCTGTCTATGCAAAGTGGACTGTTCCACCAAGCACATTCATGTCTAAGAAGATCGCTGAGTACGTAGCAGCAAACAAGACTCTTGAGTGGATCAACACTTACTACCCAGCTGGCTTGCAAGAAACAGTCGGCAAGGTCTCTATGCAGCAGTACTTCACTGACAAGATCTCTGCTACAGACCTCGCAAAGGCAATCCAGGATGCTTGGAAGGGTCAAGTAAAGACCTGGCGTGGAGTGAAGAAGTAATTTCTCGCTCATAGCCGGTTCTTACTAGCTACAACTAGAAGATAGTTGAGGCCATTCGGGGGTTTACCTCCTCTGAATGGCCTCACTACTCTTTACCAGTGAAAAGTAAGACCAGTAATTTTTAATAAGTCACCAAAAGACAACTGACCGAGAAGGAAGATGTGATGAGCCGCATTAAGCGCACCAAGAACATCAAGAAATTTCTAGTTTTTGGGGCAATTCCACTCTCAATCTTTTTGGCTGTGCTCGTCTATCCATTTGCGCGAGGACTATTTCTTACCTTTACCGATTGGAACGGTTTTGGATATACAAAACTAAACGGTGTCGGAAATTACGTAAAATCGTTTAAGGATCCAACCTTTTGGAGCACTCTCGGCTTCACCCTAAAATTCGTCTTAGTCTCAATGATTCTTGTGAATGCTGTCGCCTTCGGGCTGGCACTCTTAGTCACGTCAAAGCTCAAGAGTTCTAACCTATTCCGCACATTCTTCTTTATTCCAAATTTGATTGGTGGCGTTGTCTTAGGCGTCATCTGGCAATTTATCTTTAATACTGCCCTTGTCTCGATCTCGAAGAAATTTGACCTCCCCTTCTTCCAGCAATCATGGCTTCAAGATACAAATAAGGCCTTCTGGGCACTCATCATCGTGACTGTCTGGCAGTCGTCCGGATACATGATGATTATTTACATAACCGGACTCATTAGTATCGAACAGGATGTACTAGAGGCTGCCAAGGTGGATGGAGCATCTCCACTTCGCATGCTGACCTCGATCAAGATTCCGTTAATGGCACAGTCATTCACCATCGCACTCTTCTTAACAATGCGCGGTGGATTCATGGCATACGACGTAAATCTCTCACTGACGGGCGGCGGACCATTCCGCACCACCGAACTAGTTTCATTGCATATCTTCCAAGAAGCATTTGCCTTCGGCCACTTTGGGACAGGGCAGGCTCAAGCAGTAGTGATGTTCGTTATGGTCGCTCTAGCAGCCCTTATCCAAGTCGCAGTGAGCAAGCGAGCGGAGGTTCAGCAATGAAAACTTCAAAAATCGGCGGAACATTCGGCAAAAAGGTCATTTTTGGCGTCGGCCTGATTGGTTCGATTGCCTATGTCGCACCATTCTTACTCGTTCTTGTGAACTCAGTAAAGCCAAAGTTCGACATTCTCTTAAATCCACTTGCATTGCCAACAACTTTCACTTGGGATAACTTTCAACAGGCTTTAGAGAAGATGAACTTCTTCCGATCCCTCGTTAACTCGATCATCATCACCTTCTTCAGTGTCTCTATCCTGATCATCTTCTCTTCAATGCTGGCTTTCTACCTCGCTCGGACAAGAAATCGATTCACTAAGACCACCTTCTTGATTCTGGTCGCGTCGATGATTGTGCCCTTCCAGGCTTTGATGATTCCATTTATGTCGATCTTCGCTCAATTTGTCTCGTTGAATAACCGAATTGCTCTGATCTTCTTCTATCAAGGATTCGGCGTAGCTCTCTCTACATTCTTGTATCACGGCTTTATCTCAAAGATTCCGGCAGAGATCGATGAAGCCGCTTCGATGGATGGCGCAAATGATTTCACGATCTTCTGGCGCATTATCTTCCCAATGCTGCGCCCAATTACCGCAACTGTCGCGATTGTGAATTCACTCTGGATTTGGAACGATTTCCTACTTCCTCGTCTAGTTCTCACTCAAGAGTCCCAGACTCTTCCGCTCTCCACCTACCTCTTCTACGGCCAATACACCACGGAATATGGCCAGGCGATGGCTGGGTTATTGCTGGCTGTAATTCCGATTATCGCCCTATTCCTCTTCTTGCAAAAGCAATTTATTGCGGGTCTTTCTAGTGGTGCAGTGAAATAGTGCTCGAATTAGCTGATCATTGGGTTTGGGACTGTTGGCTCTTTGATGACGGTGAAGAGTTTCATATCTTCTTTCTTCGTGCATCCAAGGCACTGATCGATCCTGACCGTCGCCATTTCCGTGCGTCGGTAGGCCATGCGAAGTCGAAAGATTTAATTAATTGGACCTTACTTCCTGATGCGCTCGTCGCGGCAGATGTACCTGCCTGGGATGAGGTAGCGACGTGGACCGGCAGCGTTATTAAAAATCCAAAAGATGGCCTTTATTACATGTTCTATACCGGTGTTACTCGCCCTAATGGTGGGATTGTTCAGCAAATCGGATTGGCAACGAGTACTGATCTCATAACGTGGCATCGTGACCCAAATAATCCTATGACATCTGCCGACCCAGCTATTTACGAATCCCAAGAAAATGGTGATCAACATACAAATTGGCGCGACCCATGGGTCTTCTTTGATGATCGAGACAATTTGTGGCACATGCTCAATACTGCTGACATAAAGAATGGCGGAAAGAAGACGCGTGCCACTGTGGCACATTCCATCTCATCAGATCTCAGAGAATGGAAAGTTCTACCACCACTTCACGGTGAATCAGGATTCGGGCAGGTGGAGGTCATTCAAGTCGAGAAGATTGAAGGCCGCTATGTTCTCGTTTTCTGCGTGAATGCTCATGACCTCAATGAGGTAAAACCAGGATTTAAGACTGGTACATATTCAGTCCCAGCTGATTCGCCAACTGGCCCATTCCACTTTGATCAAACTGACATTATCGACGCAGAGGGGATCTACGCAGGGCGCATCATCAAGGACCGAAGTGGCCACTGGGTATTACTAGGCTTTGAGGCAGGCCAGTCGACGGGTGACTTCACTGGCCGGATCTGTGACCCAATTCCACTGGAATTAACCGCCGAAGGCTCTCTCCGCCGTAAGAAATAACGGTTTTCGCCGAACCACCGAACGGGTAAACTACTCCCGTAACTCGGAGACGTCGCATAGCCCGGTCGAGTGCGCCTCACTGCTAATGAGGTATACCCTTTAAAAAGGTATCGGAGGTTCAAATCCTCTCGTCTCCGCCAGATCCGCTGGTTTGATTTATAGAAGTATCAGCGAACAAAACTAAAAATCAATCTCCTGATTTCCGTACCAAAACTTTCCACTCTCTGACCATGGCAAAGAGCAAATCTCCCACATTCTCTGCCCACCATCTGCAGGTTCACCTGGTGCATGAGGACCACCAAGATCGGTCTTAAGCCAACCTGGATCGAGTGCATTGACTGCAACTCTCCCTCTTAAAGTCTCTGCCCATAAGAGAGTCAATCCGCCAAGTGCATATTTTGTAAGGCGATAGGTGGGCATATCAGAGGATGTCTTGAGAGATTCTAAGGTTCCAGCCCCAGAACTGACATTCACAATTCTTGGTTCGGATCCTTTCCGCAAGAGATGCTGTAATCGAAAAATTAATTCATGTTGGGCAAAGAGATTGCATCGTAGTTGGCTTTGAAGGAGGTCGAGTCCTTCATCTTCCCAATCAGATTTATAGGTTTGCACTGCAGCGTTGTTGAGAAGAAAATCCAGGCTATCCCAACGAGCTTCAACAGCTTGCGCAACGAGTGCTGGTGCAGCGGGGTCATCAAAGTCTGCTATGAGTGGATGGAAATCACCTATGGTCGAGAGCTCTGCGCTCGCGTGATCAAGCCTTTCCTGGTCTCGGCCAGTACCAATGACGTGCGCGCCAGCGGCTAGGAAGAGCTTGGCGGATTCAAAACCAATGCCACGTGATGCGCCAGTGATGAGAATCTTCTTACCCTTGAAATCTGTCATAAGAGCCATAAGAATATGAATCCTAGTTGATCTGACTCTGGCCCCTTGGAGTACTCACCCGAAAAAGAATTAGGCAGATTGACTCCCTTTTAGGGTGATCCTTGGGGGTGAAGAAAGCACAAAAGGGATGTTTCGGTTTACCCACCCTTCAACCCGCTTTTACGCTTAGGCCTCTCGTAAGTGATGCTAAATAAAGAGGTAAAAGTGATCTTTGGTTTGGTGCGCATGAAGGTTAATACCGCACGCCACAGGATTGCCTCATTAGTTATCACTAGTTTAATTTCTGGAATTTTAGTTTCAATTCCGCTCCCTGCAAAAGCAGCAGCTTGTGTTCCTACATCTAGTACAGCAACTAATGGCGACACAATATTAACTTTTTCAACTGTAGGAACTTGTGATTGGACAGTTCCGGCAGGTGTCACAAAGGCACAAGTATTAATTGTCGGTGGCGGTGGCGGTGGCGGCGATTCAAAAGTTTATGCAACTGGTGGCGGCGGCGGTTCGGGCGGATTTTTTCAAGCAACCAACTTAAGTGTTTCAGGATTGATATCAATTACCGTCGGTGCTGGTGGTGTGGGTGGCGCAAATAACACAGGTACTACAAGTACTTCAAGAGGAAGTGCGGGTGGAGACAGTTTATTTGGAGCGTTAAGAGTTGGCGGCGGTGGCGGTGGAAATTCTTGGAATTACACATTAGGTACTGCTGCCCTTTCTGGAAACGGCGGAAGTAATTATCTAACCGGTGGTAATGGTGGTGGTGCGAGATCAAGACCTGACAACGCAGCGGCAATACAAAATGGTGGTAGCGGCGGCGCATACTCAAGTTCTGGTATTACATTCTTAGGAGCAACACTTACAGGCGTAGTTGGAGTGGCAGGGAATAATTCTAATAGTGGAGATTACGCAACTGGTGGCACGGGTGGCTCAGTTACATCTGTTGATCGCACATCCTCGATAAGTGGCAGTTCCTACGAATACTCTAAACCCGGACCTTTTAAGTGGTCAGCTGGTGAGCAAACTTACGGTTCTGGTGGAGATGCTGGTTACTTAGGTGCATCCGATGGCGCTGGAGGAGGCACTGGTTTTCAAGGAATTGTAATTGTTCGCTACTTAAAAGATTGTTCACCCACTAGAACCACAACAGCAAGTAATTATGTTTATACCTTCACAACTGTTGGGCAATGTGGTTGGTCAGTACCAAGCGGTGTCACATCATTTGACGCTTTAGTAGTTGGTGGCGGCGGTGGTGGTGGATCCTCTCTGGGCGGCGGCGGCGGTGGTGGACAAGTAGTTTCACAAACCAGCATTACTTTAAATTCAACAGCAACAATTTGGATTGGCGCCGGAGGTCTTGGAGGAAGTGGAAGCTTCTCTGCAACGACCAATCACGGTAAGAAAGGATCTAGTTCCGCATTAGTTTCAGGTAGCACTAGCTACACAGCATTAGGTGGAAGTGGCGGAAACGGTCGCATGTCCGCAACAAATTTAAATGCTGACGGAACTGCAATTAGCACAGGATTTACAGGTGGCGGCGGTGCATATCCAAACATCACATCCGGAATTAACTCTGGAACGGCGATTGCGGGTGTTGGAGGAAATGCATACATCGGCGGAACTGGCACTGGCTCCGGTGGTGGAGGTGGTGGTGGTGCCGGCGGCGCAGGTGTAGCCAGAGATGCTTCAAGTAATGCAGCATCAGGTGGAATTGGTGTAGGCAGCGATATTTCTGGAACTACCACTTACTACGGCGGCGGTGGCGGCGCTTCTTGGTACAACAGTAAAACAAACTGGACTGGCGCTGGTGGAAATGGCGGCGGTGGGCAAGGTTCTGATGGAAACGTTGCAGGTGGTGATGGAGCTGCAAACACCGGCGGTGGAGGTGGTGGTGCATACGATGGTTTGACTGGCGGCGATGGCGGCTCCGGAATTGTAATTATCAGTTATCCAAGAGAGCCTTCAACCGTCACGTATAACATCAACGGTGGAAACGGATCTGCCCCGAGCGCACAAACCCAAAGTACCGCAGGTCAAATTCTTACTGTCGCTTCATATTCAGGTACTAAAAATTCATTGCGATTTATGAATTGGAATACCGCAGCAGATGGAAGCGGAATTAACTATGCAGCTGGCGGCAGCATTAGACCAACGAATGACACAATTTTGTATGCGCAATGGATGGGAGCTTATTGTCCTGAAAACTGGACATGGACTGAGCCGACTTGTACTAAAACTTATTCAGGGCAACAGAATTTCGTAATTCCGTGGGGTTTTAAATCACTTGATGTCATCGCAATTGGAGGGTCCGGCGCAAACGGAGCTAGAGGTGTAGGTGGTGTTGCTGGAAAAATTCAGGCAAGTTATTCATTTACGCAGGGTGATGACATCCGATTTTTCCCTGGTGGATCCGCAAGTGGCATCAGCGGTGGTGTTGATACCTACCCAAACGCAAATTACAACGGCGGAAACGGTTTAAGTAACAACGGTGGGTCTGGTGGTGGCGGTGCCGGCACTGTTGTTACAAAGAATGGAACTGCAACGTCAAATGTAATTATAGTTGCAGGCGGGGGCGGTGGCGGCGGCGCAAATAATGGTTGTTATTCGCAGTACAACCCAATAACAAGCACTCCTGGAAATCCAGCCGCATCGTCTAACGGATTTTCATATGGCACAGATGGTGCAAGCCATGGTTACAACATGTATTCAGGTGCAGGCGGTGGTGGTGCCAATGGAGGTAAGAACGGTGGTGCAACAGCTGCATATAGTTGTAGTTCAGGAAATGACAATGGTGGCTTGGGTCTTGGTGGCTATCGTGGTGGAAATGCAGCGACTGGTGCAACCACAATCGTTTCGGATGGAGCCAATTCTGTAAATGCTGTTGCAGGTTCTGTAACTCTTCAACTCACACGGCCAGTAATCAATTACAACTTAAATGGTGCAACAGGAAATGCGCCAGCCAAGCAAGTTCAAAGTTCTGAAGGTGAAGATCTAATTGTTGCCGAAGTAGGTGTAACTCGTCCAGGATTTACTTTCGGCGGTTGGTACACCTCTGCTAACGCGACTGGATCCCGTTATGCTCCTGCAGATCTTTACAATACAAACGCAATCCTAAATCTCTATGCTAAATGGACATCAACAATTACATTTTCGGGCAATTCAAGCACTGGCGGAACCGCCCCAGCAACAATTAGTGTTCTTGGTACCAATGCGACTGTTTTACCAACAAATACAGGCACTTTAGCCCGAACGAATTTTCTCTTTGACGGTTGGAACACATCTGCAGATGGTTCAGGTACGCATTACGCAACAGGTACTTCATACACAACGACAGGCGACGTGACACTTTATGCTCGCTGGAACTCAACGATTACTTACAATGGCAATGGGAATACAGGTGGAACGGCACCAACTGCAACAACCGCACAGGGAACTGCAGCAAACACAACCTTGGCAACCGCAGGAACATTAGTAAAAAATGGTGCAACTTTTGCCGGCTGGAACACTCTTCAAGATGGAACTGGAACCACATATGCATCAGGCCTTACAACCTATGCAGCCAGTGGCTCTGTAACTTTGTATGCAAAGTGGATTGTTGCAGCTGCTGCTCCAACTCTCGCTACTTCATCCGATCTTGGATCATCTAATTCAGACAAACTAACTTCGGATAACACACCTGATATTTCTGTGTCTGGATTAGTGTCCGGAGCATCTGTTGAAGTAACGGCTACACCAGCCTCAGGTTCTGCAATCACCTGCACATTTACTGCGTCATCAACAAGTGGAACTTGCACCTTTTCAACATTACCTGACGGAACTTACTCATTTACTGCAAAGCAAACTTACAACGGTGGCACATCGACTGCATCTACTGCTCTAACTGGTGTTGTAATTGACACTCAAAGACCAACGGTTGTCCTAACTTCAACCGTAGCAAGTGGAGCTAATGATCTGATTGCATTAAATACGGCAATTACAAACTACACTATTACAATCAATTTCTCTGAATCAGTATCAGGATTATTGATCGGTGAAATAACTAAAGATGCTGCATCTACTGGCTGGTCAGTTGGAACAACGCTTTCAGGTTCAGGAGCCACTTACACCTTCACAACAACCAACTCCGCCGTATTGGTTAATGACCCGGGAAAGCTAATGCTTCGAATTGCTGAGGGAGTAGCGACGGACGCGGCTGGTAATACAAATACAGCCACCGCGTCCGACTTCGTTCTCAACTCCGTTGCACGTGTGGACTTCTGGGATTGTGGTCCAATTGGTCAATACTGCACAGGTGGAACAGGGCCGGCATCTCTTACACAAGCTTCTCTTGGCGCCTCAATCACTCTTCCTGGGCCAAATACTTTGTACCGAACTGGTTATAGCTTTGCTGGCTGGGGGGAGACACAAAACTCTTCGACGATTCTCACGGGTAGTTACACACCAACAACCAGAATCAAATTAATTCCACAGTGGACACCAAGTGTTTATGTAGTTACATATTCTGCTAATGGTGGAAACGGCGCTCCTACGGAAGCAACCAAGAGTTTCACTTTTGGTACTTCTGCAATCTCCTTAACAACCAAAGGAACTTTAACTAAAACTGGTTACACATTTGCTGGTTGGAATACCTTGGCAACGGGTCTTGGAACAAATTACCTGGAGAACGCAAATTTCTCACCAACAGCATCGATTATTTTGTATGCAAAGTGGACACCAAATAGTTACACATTGAATTATAACGCAAACGGTGGAACAACAAACTCAACCGCTTCCATTACAGCAGGAACTCCGCTGACTCTCTCTTCTGCTGCAGGAACAAGAACTGGATATACATTAGCAAGCTGGAATACCATCTCTGATGGAACAGGAAGCACTGTTGCTCTTGGCTCGTCTCAAACCTACTTTTCCGATGTAACTCTGTATGCGATATGGCGCCCAGCAAATCCAGGCGCACCCTCTGTTTCCGCTGCAACATCTGGCAACACAACTTCAACTGTCACTGTCACGGCAGTCGCAGCAAGTGGAACAACGGTTGGTCCGGCAGCATCTTTCACTGTTCAGGCTTATGACAGCACGGGCACAACAGCTATTGCTGGCAAAACTTGTACGGTATTAGCAAGTGCTTCACCGCTAAGTTGTGAAATTACCGGACTCACAAATGGCACAACATATAAATTCAAAGCAACAGCAACAAATACAACAGGTTCTGCAACAGGAGCAGCAAGCACAGTTACGGCAATCCCAGCTCCATACGTAGTTACATATGCACTTAACGGCGGATCACTGACCCCAACTACAACGAATTACACACTTGGCACGCCTGTTGTTCTGCCGCTACCTTCAAAGACTGGGTACACCTTTACGGGGTGGAATAACCCTTCAAATAGCTCTGTTGGCGTCGATGGATCAAATTATTCACCTTCAGCATCAATTACTTTAACTGCCCAATGGTCTGCCAACACATACACAATTACTTATAACGGAAATGGTTCTGACGGTGGAAGTGTTCCTAGCGCAGGAAGTTTCACATTTGGAAATCCTTATTCAATTGCCACAAAAGGCACCATGTCTAAATCTGGATACACATTTGCTGGGTGGACTACAGCTGCCAACGGCTCAGGAACTTTGTATGCAAATGCCACAGATTCAATTGCAAGTTCAACGGCGAGTTATACATCTGCAAGCAGTTTAAACCTTTATGCAAAGTGGACCCCACAGGTTTACACGATTACTTACAATGCAAATGGTGCGACCGGTTCTCCAAGTCGTGCAACTGATTCTTATACATTTGGAACAACGGCGATTACTCTTCCAGACAAAACTGGAATGACATATGGTGGATATACATTTGGTGGTTGGTCTGAAACTTCTACAGGCTTGGCTGTCATTAATCCTTATTCACCAACTCAAACCCGCACGATGTACGCGGTCTGGTCTGGAGTTCAATATTCCATTACGTACAATGAGAATGGTGGAACAGTAAACACTGCTATTCCAGATGCAACGTACACAACAGGCGCGACTGGAATAACCCTAAATAACGGTTCAACATTGTCTCGAAACGGCTACACATTTAGCGGTTGGAAAAATGTCGCAGGCACAACGGTTAGTGGCTCTCCATATGCGCCAACGGATAACGTGACTCTGTATGCTATTTGGACTCCGAAAACGATTTCAGTCACTTATGACAAGGGAATCGCAACCACCACAACTGCTTTCCCTGGAAATACCACTATCGGGTTTGGCTCTAATTTAACTTTAAGCTCGGGAGTAGATTCCTCAACTTCAATTTCTAGTACAAATTACTTGTTTGCCGGCTGGAGTATCAATGGTGTTACCTATAAATCGGGGGATACATACCGAGCGAATTCCGAAGCGCCTATTACCATTACAGCGCAATGGCTTCGACTCTTTGATGTCCGATATAACGTCAACGGTGGATTACTTGCTACTAATGACCTAGTAACTGATGCAGAATGTGTGACCGCAGGGCTTTGCATCGATGGTCAAGTAATCACACTCAACGTAAGTCCAACAAGATCTGGATTCACTTTTAACGGTTGGGCTAATCAAGGTGGGACAGTAGTTACAGATTCAGATGGCGCAATCGCTGGGATTCAAACACCGTTATCGTCAATAAATTACATTTTCTACGCAACCTGGACCGCTAATAGTTACACAATTAGCTTTGCCGCCGGTTCAGGTTCTAATGGAAATGCATCTTCAATCACAGATTCTCATGGCGCTATCGTCCAATTGGCAGCTAGTTCTGGATACTCACTTAGCGGTTCTGTATTTACCGGTTGGTTGATTGGTTCAACTACCTATGCCGCAGGCGCTTATTACACAATGGGTACTGACACATCTCCAATTACCGCAACCGCACAGTATGCAAACAACACATTTAAGATTTTTTACAACACTAATGGAGCAACATCTGGAAATACACCGTCAGCAACAACTGCGGTTCAAGGCGCGAATATTTCATTAAATGATGCAACGGGTTTTAGTCGCTCAGGATTTACTTTTGATGGTTGGAGCGATGGAACAGATGTTCGCGCTGCAAGTTATGCAACAACGATGGGTTCAACAAACTCTACGCTGATTGCGCAGTGGAAGATCGCGATTCCTGGTACTCCAAGCATTTCATCTGTAACTGGTTCGGACAGCGGAGCAACAATCACAGTGGCAGCAGGAACTGGTGGAGCACCAAGCTCATATCTAGTGACTGCCTCACCTGGGGGTGCAACGTGTGCCGTATATGCACCTGCTACATCTTGTTCTATCTCTCCTTTAACAAATGGAACCGCATATACCTTTAGCGTTACTGCTACTAACTCAACTGGAACATCAGCTGCGGCCACATCATCTCCGGTCACTCCTGCAGGAAAGCCTGATGCACCAACAGGCCTAAATGCAGTGCGTGGCAATACCCAAGCGACTGTTTCATTCACCGCAGTAACGGGAAGTGCGACGGGTGGCCCGGCAATTTCGTCCTACACAATCACCGCATACGACTCAAGTAATAACGCAGTCGGTACACCATGTACGGCGGCTTCAAATGCAACAAGTTGCATAGTCACTGGATTAACAAATGGAACCGCTTACACGTTTAAGGCAACTGCTAATAATAGTCTCTTTACATCATCTGCTTCATCAGCTTCTACTGCCGTAATTCCAGCAACTGTTCCAAATGCACCAACATCAGTCACGGCAGCTGTTACTACAGCAGGCGCTGCAACGGTTTCATTTACTGCTCCATTAGTAAATGGTGGCACAGCATTAACAGGATTCACCGTTACATCTTCGCCTGGGGGATTTACTTGTACTGCTGCTGCAAATGCAAACTCATGTGATGTATCTGGCCTTACAAATGGTACTCCTTATACATTTAGTGTTGTCGCGACAAATGAAATTGGTAATTCAGTTGCTTCGTCTTCATCTACATCAGTAACTCCACAATCGGCCGCGAGTGCGCCAATAACGATTACAGCGACAGTAGGAGATGGACAAGCATCAATTGCGTTTAGTGGAGCGATAGCGAATGGTTCAACAATTGCCGGTTACACGGTTCAGGCTTATGACAGCAACGGAAATGAAGTTTCAGGTGCAACGTGTACAAGTACCATGAGTCCATGCACGGTAACCGGACTTGCAAATGGATCCACATATACATTTAAAGTTGTTACTAACTCAACTGTTTATGGAGCTGGATCGACAACCGCGTCAAGCCCATCATCTGCGTCTAATGCCGTCACACCAGCAACTGCACCAAGTGCACCAACTGGTTTAACAGTTGCATCTGGCACTGGCAAAGTAACGGTGTCTTGGACAGAGCCGGCATCGAATGGATCGCCGATAACTTCATACTCAGTGCAGGCTTACGATGCTGCTGGAAATCCAGTATCTGGCGCTTCTTGTACCGCAACTGCACCATCAACGACCTGTGATGTTTCAACTAACTTAACGGCAGGAAGTAACTACACATTTAAGGTAATTGCAACGAGCCTTGCAGGCAGCTCGGCCGCTTCTTCTGCGTCTTCAAGTGCGGCAATCAATGCAGCGCCATCTGCGCCCCGAAATGTTGCTGGTACGCCTGGGAACGCGTCAGTGGCAGTTGTGTGGGATGCACCTACTGACATTCGAGGTTCTGCACTTACTGGTTACACAGCAACTGCGTACACATCTGGAAACAATGTAGCGGGAACATGTACATCTACGGTTATTGCAGAAGCTTGTACTGTTACCGGACTAACAAATGGAACCGCATACACATTTAAAGTTGTTGCGACAAATGGCATAGGTACATCTGTCGAATCGACAGCTTCTAGCGCAGTAACACCATCGACTGTCCCGAATGCTCCTACCGGAGTAACAGTTGCTGCTGGTGATGGAACTGTTGCAATTTCATTCACAGCACCATCAAATAATGGCGGTTCAACAATTACTGGGTATACCGTGACAGCAAGTAATGGGGCGACAATTTCTGGAACTTCTTCTCCGTTAACACTTGCAGGACTTACAAACGGTACCGCATACACATTTACAGTTAAGGCTGAAAATGCAAATGGACAGTCAGTAGCTTCATCAACCTCATCTTCTGCAACACCTGTTTTATCAAGAGCGCCAACACTTGCAAATCCTGGTCAGCCAACCGGAAATCCATATGTTGGATCGACACTCACATCTGGTGTGACATTTAATGGATCTCCGACTCCCACAGTTACTTATCAGTGGAAATCCTGCGCAGACCCACAAAATCTTGGAAGCTGCTCAATCATCTCTGGTGCAACCTCCGGAACTTACGTACCAACATCTAGCGACCTTGGAAATTACTTAGTTGTCGCCGCAACCGCGACAAATGCCATCGGTCAAGTCACTGAAATTTCAAATCCAACCCTGGTAATCAATCCAGAGATAGCTTTCACGGCTCCTGGCTCGGTACCGGCTGGAACAGTCGGAACAAGTTACTCCCTCAGCCTTGGGGCAAGTGGCGGTGTTGGAACCTTTAGTTATTCCATCTCGAACGGATCCTTACCGGCCGGTCTCACTCTTAACCCGGCGACCGGTGAAGTCACTGGTTCACCCACCATAGGTGGAACCTTTACATTCACAGTGAGAGCAGCCGACTCAAACGGCGTCTACAAAGATGTTGTCATCACCTTGACGATTATTACCCCCGCACCACCCGCACCACCCGCACCACCCGCACCACCCGCACCCAGCCCAACTGTCGTCACATGTGATGCCTCCTGCCAGTGGACTGCGCAAGCTGCAGCAGATGCAGCTACTAAGGCCCTAGCGGATAAATTAGCAGCAGATAAATTAGCGGCTGATAAAGCCGCGGCAGATAAGTTGGCCGCCGAAAAAGCAGCAGCAGATAAATTAGCGGCTGATAAAGCAGCAGCCATTGCTGCATCACAGGCCGCCGCAAAGATCGTCAGTACTAAAGCAACAGCAGATGCAGCAGCAGCGGCTGCAGCAGCAACCGCTGCAATTGCAAAAGCTGCCGCCGCAGCACAAGCAAAAGTGGTGGCCGACGCCGCCGCTGCCGCTGCAGCCGAGAAGGCTAAAGCTGCTACAGCTGCAACCGCCGCCGCAAATAAGGCAGCGGCCGACGCCGCATCCGCGCTTAAGAGTTCTGCGGCAACCGCCGCAAGCAAGGCCGCTGTCACGGCGACAGCTACCAAGGCAGCAACTGATGCTGCAGCAGTCGTAAAGGCTGCCGCAGATGCTGCATCCGCGGCGCAGAAGGCTCAGATCGCCTCAACGAATGCGACTAAACAAGTAGAAATTGCAATTAACTCTTTGACATCAAAAACAGCAGCTGCACAGACCAATGCGCAGGCGAATGCCATTGCCGCGGCTGCAAAGGCTGCCGCCGATGCCGCAGCCAAAGCAGCAGCTGATACTGCCGCGGCTGCAAAGGCAGCGTCCGATTCCGCTACTAAGGCAGCGTCCGATGCTGCAGCGCGGATAGCTACTCAGCAGAAGCAAGCAGCCGATGCCGCAGCCGAAGCGCAAGCCGCCGCAGATGCAGCAGCCAAAGCGATCGCCGACAAGGTCGCAGCTGATGCTGCTGTGACAACTACATCTCAAGACCTTGCAAAGATTTTGTCGCAAAAAGCAGCACTTGCCCTACAAGCAGCCTCGGTGACCGATGAAACCGTGCGAATCGAACTACAGAAATCAATCGATGATCTCACGTCAAAGGTGGATGCCGTTCAAACGGCGCTAGATTCTGCAGCTACAAAATCTGATGTTGCGGGAGCGGCCCAAGTTGCTGCGCAGCAAGCAGTTGTAGTTGCGACAACAGCGGCCCAAAAACAAGCAACAGAAGCAATCGCAGCAAAGGCAGATTCTGTTGCCAAGTCTGCAGCAGCGACCAAGGCCGCAGCAGCGGCATCAGTCGCAGCAAAGGTAGCCGCAGCTGCAAAGGCCGCAGCAGCGAAAATTCCAGCAAAAGCAACCATTCTTCCTGTGACAAGTAGCAGCGCTGCCAAGAACTCTGCAACCGCAACTGTTAGCGGACTCAAGCCGGGGCAGAAGATCAAAGTAACAGTGAATGTAAAAGGTAACTCATGAAAAAATTAGCCATAATAATTCTTCTCGGGCTCAATCTACTTGTACTTCCGAGCGCTTGGGCTCAAGATGAAGTCGTCATTGATCGGATTACGCAATCGCAGGCCGAGGATCTCAACATTACAATTCCAGATAATGTTCCTGCGGGACATCACACTGTGACGATTGAGGTTTCTGATGCTAAGGGAGTGGTGACCAACAAGATTATTGCTTTCTGTAAAGATGAGGTAGGCGTAGTCCATTGGGATGACAAGTGCCCTCATCTCACCGCAAAATCTCCTGCTTCGATGAAACCAATCCCTGCTGGGGACGGTTCCGGAAAACCATACGATCCCCTGAGCGACTCAAAGACCACACAGGGCCTGCAATTAGCGGCTTTTGCTGCCTTAGCTGCGCTGACCTCGGTTAAGCGCAATGAAAAGCAAGATAGCCAAGATGATTCAGAAGAAGAGTCTTTGCAATCAGTTGCAACCGGGAAATTGGCCTTGCTCAAGACCGAGCCAGGCAGAGGTGACATTTCACAATCTTGGAACAATAGATTTACCGAGCTCACTGATATCGCAATGATAAATATCGCTCATTGGTTCAATCGCTTCTCTCCACTGCTCACTAGAACCGCACAGGATGGAAACACGATCAGAGCTGTTATCGGCTCTTGGTCATCGCTACTTCTTCCTCTTGGTGCAATCTTGGGCTTTGTCGCCGCTTTTGATACTGGCGCCAAAGCTCTTCCGCCATCATGGTCAATAGTTGCCGCCATCATGGCAGTTTCAATCTTTGATGCCTTTGCTGGCCTTGTTGCTGGTTCAGTGTTTTTTATCCTCACTTTCATCACTGGCGGGATCACCAACCGTCCAGAATTTCTGACAGAGATAGGTCTCATAGTCCTCTTCTTTGCTCCGGCACTTCTTGCCAGCTCATTCCGCCCCTTCAGACGCTTGATTCGCAGTACTGATGATTTGTGGGAACGGATTACAGATTATGCGCTGGGCGCGCTTTTATCATTTTGGGTGATCACCAAGATGGTTGCAGCAATGAATGGTTTGGCACGACTCAAACTTCCGATAACTATTCATGGATCTCAGCTTGCTTGGGTTAGCGCCGGGCTGATCATTATTCGATTAGCAATGGAAGATCTCGTTGCTAGAAATTATCCGGTCCGACTGAAGTCTTTGTTCGTTGAAGTGAAGACACCCTCATACAGACAGAAAATTGGCTCGGTCTCATTCAAGATCTTCACTTTCTTTATTATGGCCGCACCATTCGTAGGTTCGCTGCTTAATCTCATTCTCGGAACGATCCTCTTTGCGATTCCTCAAATTACCGCCCTCTCGCTCGAGGATCATCTTCCTAAGAAGAAGATTTACCTTCCGAAGGGCGTCTTTAAGACCGTTGTGATGATCTTTGTAATGGCCCTGATCTCTAACGCAATTGAGAGCACTTTTAGTTCACCAGCCTCCTTCCTAAAGTGGAGCTTCGTCGTGATGGCTCTTCCTGGCTTCCTCTTTCATTATCTTGACGTCATCGCCGATGACCCAGATACTCAATGGAAGAGCTCAACGAATGGGCGGAAGATTTACCGACTCAGCGGTGTTGCTATCTTCATTCTGATGGTCTTTGTCGTTAAGGGCGTAGATCTTGCGGGCTGGATCCGTTAAAAGACCAAAACGCTATCCGGATCTACCCTCTCTTGTTACCCTTCTCCCTACAAGCCATGAATCTATGGGTAGGAGAGCAATCGTGAAGAGATCTACGAGTATGGTTTTATCGGTCGCTATTACTTCCGTCCTCTCTTCACTATCCATCGCGCAGGCCAGCATGAAGATGCCTACCCCAACTCCGCTTGCAGTCGGCCAAGGGAAAGCGGCCCCTGGTGGCGGTTCATTTCTTAATGCACCAATCCCAGCAAATATTGTGAAGCTCCCACTCGTCGATAGTTCAGGCAAGACATTCACCCTTGCATCTCTCAAGGGCCAGACCGTTGTCATTGCAAACTTCTTAACCTCATGCCACGAGATATGCCCTATGACGACAGTCAACATGCGCCAAGTTGGTGACGCTGTCGCTGCCTCCTCATTGAAGAGTAAAGTGAAAGTTCTAGAAATCACCGTCGATGGTGCACGAGATACACCATCACGATTAACGGCTTATCAAGCAAATTTCCAAGGTACGAATTGGACGCTTGCCACAGGAAAAGATTCCGATCTCACAAAGTTCTGGGCCTTCTTTGGTTCAAGCAATACCAAGACGGCATACACGGCGGCCGAAAAGAAGACTCTGCCCCTTGATTGGCAGACTGGTAAGCCAAGTGAGTACGACGTAACTCATTCCGATATGGTCGTGATTGTTAACGCTCAAGGATCGTGGGCATGGCTCGATCTTGGCAATCCCAACCCCGGTAAGGGAGTTGTCCCACCAAAGCTCAAGAAGTATCTGAATGAAGAGGGCTTACATAACTTGGCAAAGCCACAAGAGCCTTCATGGGATGCCAAGGCGGTATTGGCAGCTCTTTCTAGTATTACTGGCACCAAGATCGGATAGGGAAGAAGCCCCTTAAAGCTGCTTGGCTGTTGTACTCTGCTGGAATGTCTACTTCACACACCGCCAAAACTGCCATGATCCTTGATTGCGATACTGGGGTCGATGACACCATGGCAATCATGCTCGCCTGCCTCGCACCTGAGATCGAACTAGTGGGTGTGACCACCATCTGGGGGAATGTTCATACCCCGATTGCCACAAGAAACACTCTCAATATCTTGGCGATGTGTGGCAAAGGCGATGTCCCAGTAGCCCATGGCGCTGAGGGTCCATCAAATGGGGATATAGCTGATCCTGCCTACTTCGTTCATGGCGATGATGGCCAAGGCAATAAAGGCATGAAGGCAAATTATGGAAAGCCCGTTGATATGAGCGCCGCTGAATTTATCGTCGATGCTTGTCGCAAGCGCCCCGGTGAAATCGAACTTGTTCCAGTTGGGCCGTTGACCAATATTGCGCTCGCTCTCCAACTAGAGCCTAATCTTCCTAACCTGGTTCGCGGTGTAACCGTCATGGGTGGAACAGCGCTCACTCCAGGAAATGTCTCACCGGTTGCAGAAGCAAATATCTGGCACGATCCAGAAGCTGCTGATGTCGTCTTCCGCGCACAATGGCCGATCACTATGGTCGGATTAGATGTGACCATGAAGGTACTTCTTGAGCCAAAGCATTTTGAAAAGATGAATAACGGTGGCGGGATTTCCAAGTACATGGCTCGAATTACCGAGTTCTATTCGGACTTCTACGAGAAGTACACCTATAACAAACCGCTCACCACAATGCATGATGCAATTGCAGTTGCACTGGCCGCAGGACTTGTGAAGGCGAAGGTTTCACCGTGTGTGAATGTGGAAGTTGATATCACCAATGGTCCGGGTCGCGGACAGACTGTCTGTGATCTTCGTGGTGTCTATATGAACTTCCCACCGCAAGAAGGTGCACATTGCTACGTTCCACTTGAATTAGAGGATGGCCTACCTGATTACTTCACCAATCTCCTTGCAAGCGCTGGCGATCCAGCTGTGGATGTGTCGTAATCCTTTTTAGTAGGCGATAGGAAGTTGTGGCTTGCCTGACTCGACCCATTGCGACAAAACATTTGGGGAGAAAAGTTCAGCGAGCACCATCTCTGCCGCCCCTCGAAGGCCGACTTCATCTTTGACCTTACCAAGTCGAATCTCAAGATCGCGTGTGGCAAGCGGTAATGAACGTCGATAAACAGTCTCACGCACTGCTGCAAGAAGAAGGTTTCCAGCAGAAGAGACCCCACCACCGATAACCACCAGTGAGGGATTATAGAAATTGATGATGGTGGCAAGGACTTGGCCAACTTGGCGACCTGCCTGAGTAATAGCATCGACAGACCATGCATCACCATGTTGTGCACCATCTGTCACATCAAGACCGGTAAGAACCTTATTCTTCTTGAGGCGATCAGCGAGAAATGCGCTCTTGTTGGCCTCTACCGCTAGTTTTGCATCGCGGGCCAGCGCAGCTCCACCAGCAATCGCCTCCAAGCAACCAATATTTCCGCAGCGGCAGACAATCTGCGTAGGATCACTAATAGCAATATGACCGATATCGCCAGCAGATCCTTGTGCACCACGATGCAATGTATTGTGACTAATAATTCCCGCGCCTATACCAGTACCAATCTTGATGTAAATAAGTTCGCGATGCTTGGTATCGACGTTCATTACCGCCTCACCAAGTGCCATAAGGTTCACGTCGTTATCGATCCACACTGGGGCGCCGTACTTTCCTTCAAAACGTGCACGCACTTCATACTTATCCCAGCCAGGCATAATCGGTGGCGACATAAGAACGCCAGTGGCAAATTCAACGGGACCAGGCACACCAATTCCAACGCCCCAGAGCGGTGCACTTTCATTTAGAGCAATCCTGTCAAAGATTTTTTCAAGTTCACTCAGAACTTTTTCCGGCCCGACTGAGATATCAATAGGTGCATGAAAGACTTCAGTAGCAGTACCTAGGAGATCACTGCGGGCAATGGTCATACCTGTTGCACCGAGTGCTGCCACCAGGAGGTAGCCAGAATCCTTATTGAACTCTAGAAGCCTTGGAACTCGTCCACCGGTAGAAGAACCGAAGTTGCCTTCACTGATGAGTTTTATTTTCAAAGCAATATCAACATGTTTTGCAACGAGAGTTCTTCCAAGACCCGTTGCTCGCGCTAATTCAGGACGTGTTGATACCTTAGAACTTTTCAGAGTCGTGAGTACTTTTGAGAGGGAGGAGGGATCGTCGACAACAACCTTGCTCTTGCTGCGCTTTCCAGCTGACTGAGCTGTCATATGCCTACCCTTCCATCCACCGTGCTCGACGGGGTCCCCCCGTGGCCGAATCCTCTCGCCTTGGGCCCCTCTAGGCCCAAATACTTCCACCGCAGAATTTATAACAATTGCATAACAAAACGCAACTACCGCTTAAAACACCTTGACTTAAGTATATTTAAACATAAGTATTCAGTTACTCGAAGGGAGTTACACATGAAGCTCGGTTATCAGACCATCACATGGGGTGGAGTTGTTGGACAGGCACAAGGCGTCACCTCTGTGAAAGATCTTTTCTATCAGACATATGGCAATACCGAAAAGGCAGTCCAGGACATTGCAAGTGTTGGCTATGAGGGTATTGAAATCTTCGATGGCAACCTCGCTGAATATGCCAGCAAACCTGAGGAGTTTAAGGCGCTCTTGGCGAAGAACAACATCACTCTCGTCAGTGTCTACACTGGAGCAAATTTCATCTACGACGAAATCCTCGATGATGAATTCCACAAAATTGGTAAGGCGATAGAGCTCGCCAAGCAATTTGGCGCAATTAACCTCATTGTTGGCGGCGGAGCACAACGCGCCTCGGGAATTCGCGAAAGTGATTACCAGAAGCTAGCAACCCAACTCGATCGTGTCACAGACCTTGCAGCTGCAGCCGGTCTTACCGCCTGCTTCCATCCACATCTTTCAACGATTGTCGAAGGACCTGAACAACTTGCCAAGGTTATGAAGATCTCCAAGATTGCCTTCTGCCCAGACACAGCGCACCTTGCTGCTGGCGGTGGAGATCCTGCTGCACTGATCCGACAGTATCCAGATCGTGTACGCCACGTTCACCTTAAAGATTTTCGCAAGGACCCGTTTGCATTCCTTCCACTCGGTAAGGGCGAACTTAACTTCACAGACATCTTCTCCGCTCTCAAAGAGGTCAACTATCAAGGCTGGGCTGTAGTCGAGCTGGATGGGTACGACGGAGATCCGAAGGAGGCAGCAGCAATAAGCATGAAGTTCATCAAAGAACATCTTGGTTGAGTAAGACGAAATACCTTCAAAAAACAATCACCACCTAACAAGGAGAAATAATGACATCTATCAAAAAGAAGGCACTTGTTGTCGCTGCGGCTCTCGCAGTTTCATCATTCGCCTCTATTAATGCAGTATCAGCTGCTCAGACAGCTAGCCAGATTGCTAAGGCCGGCCTTGCTGAGCTTGCATCAGGAAAGGTCTATTCGACTGGCCCTGCCGGAGAAGCCGCTGCAGCAGCAGAGTCTCTGACCTTCACACCAGCTGAGCTCACAAAGCTCAAGGCTATGAATGCCACCGCTGCTATTGCACTTCACCTCACTTCAGATTGGACCAGCGGACAACTCGCTGGCCTCAAGAAGGAGTTCGCAGTTTTGGGCATCACTATCGTCGGAACTACACAGGCGGATTTCAAGGCCGATACTCAGGTTTCACAGATTCAGACATTGATGGCTAAGAAGCCTTCAGTGCTTATCTCGATTCCTGTTGATAGCCAAGCAGAGGCATCAGCATATAAGGCTGTTGCAGCTGCAGGAACAAAGATCGTCTTCATGGATAACGTTGCAAATGGCATGGTCGCTGGCAAGGATTACATCTCAGTTGTCTCTGCAGATAACTATGCAAACGGTGCAGCTTCTGCTTACCTTCTTGGTAAGGCACTCAATGGCAAGGGAACAATCGCAACCATCCACCACGCAGCTGATTTCTGGGTAACAAAGCAGCGTTGGAACGGTTTCAAGGAGACAATCACCTCTAAGTTCCCTGGAATCAAGATTGTTGATGACAAGGGTATCTCTGGACCAGATTTCGCTGGCGATGCACAAGCTGCAGCAACTGCGATCTTGACTAAGTATCCAAAGATCAACGCAATCTGGGCTGTTTGGGATACACCAGCTGAAGGTGTTATGGCTGCACTTCGTGCCGCAGGAAACACAACAACAGTCATCGCTACTGAAGACTTGGGTGCAAACGTTGCAATCTCACTCGCTAAGGGTGGACCAGTCGTCGGCCTTGGGGCACAGCGTCCATACGATGCAGGTGTTGCAGAAGCAAAGCTTGCTGCATACGGATTGCTCGGAAAGACTGCTCCTATCTACGTTGCGATGCCAGCTCTAGCTGTGGATCACAACGGAGTACTCGCTGCATGGCGTACGGTTTATTCCGCTGCACCATCAGATGCACTTCGCAAGTCATTCAAAGTCAGCTAATTACCTAACTCGATAGCCGCTTGATTATCAGTCATCTGCCACCACCGAAAATGGTGGCAGATGACTCAATCACTCCACACCACACTACTTTTAAGGGAAAAAGATGAAAAAAATAAATGTCGCACTCATTGGTGCAGGGTTCATGGGTAAGGCCCACTCTCTTGCCTACGTTGCTATGCCTATGTTTTTTCATCCGGCACCGGCATACCCAGTTCGTAAGACCATCGTTGATGTGAACGATGCAGTGGCAGCTGAGGCTGCAATTCGTTTTGGATTTGAAAAGAGTTCCGGTGACTGGCGTTCAGTCATTGAAGATCCCGAGATCGACATCATTGATATTGCAACACCTAATCACCTCCACGCTGAGATCGCTATTGCAGCGGCAGCGGCTGGCAAGCACATTATTTCCGAGAAGCCACTAGCCCGAAACGGTGCTGAGGCTAAGACCATGTATGACGCAGTGAAAAACGCTGGCATTGTCCATATGGTGGCATTTAACTATCGCCGTACACCAGCTGTTGCACTTGCTAAGAAGTACATTGAAGAGGGCGCGATCGGTGAGATCATGAACTTCCGTGGAACATATCTGCAGGATTGGTCGGCAGATCCAGATGGCCCACTCTCATGGCGTTTCCAGAAGGCTATTGCCGGTTCTGGATCCCTTGGTGATATCGGGACACACGTTGTAGATATGGCTCGTTACCTCTGTGGTGAAATCACACAGGTCAATACCCAACTCAAAACCTGGGTTACAACTCGTCCAGTGCAGAGCGGAACAGTAGACAAGCTTGGAACGGGTGCTAAAAATGCTGATGCACCACGCGCCGCCGTCGATGTCGATGATGAAGTGCTCTCACTTCTTGAATTTGAAAACGGCGCCATTGGTTCACTTGAGGCGACACGAAATGCTCATGGTCGAAATAACTTCCTCACCTTTGAAATCCATGGCTCACTTGGCTCGATCTACTTCAACTATGAGCGTCGCGATGAGCTCCAGGTAGCTTTTGCTAAGGATCAGGGCGATCGCAAGGGATTCCGCACCGTCTACACCGGCCCAGCGCACCCATATGGTGAAGGTCTATGGCCTATCCCAGCGCTTGGCATCGGTTATGGTGAGACAAAGATCATTGAAGCCTACGATTTCATCAAGGCGATCGTAGAAGGTGGCGAAGTATCGCCAAACTTCAAGGATGGCTACCAGATCAACCTGATCGCTGATGCGATGGCTGATTCAGCAGCAAAGCGATCTTGGGTCAGCGTTCCACGCGTTACTGACTAACTACCCCCAAGAACATTCAAGTATCCGTAAGAAGTAATCGACATTAGGAGGAGGTGAGTTCCATGAATACCGTTGAGATGAGAAATATCAATAAGTCATTCTTTGGAACTCGCGTCCTCAAAGATGTGAACTTCAGTGTTCGACCAGGTGAAGTCCATGCCTTGGCGGGCGAAAACGGAGCGGGTAAGTCAACCTTGATGAAGATCTTGCAAGGCGTTTATAGTATGGATGCTGGTGAGATCTCTGTCGCAGGCGCCCCAGTTCAGATTCATTCATTCCAAGACGCGCAGCGCCATGGAATCGGAATGGTTTTCCAGGAATTTTCATTAATTCCTGAACTTACCGTTGCACAAAATATTTTTCTTAACCGTGAGCCAAAGAATAAAGCGCATCTCATCGCTGACCGTGACTCCGTATCGCGGGCACGAGATGTATTAAAGAGTGTCGGTATTGAGATTGATGTAAATTCTAAAGTCTCATCGCTCAGCCGGGCTTATCAGCAACTCACTGAGATCGCTAAAGCGATCGCTGCCGATGCCAAGATCTTAATTCTTGATGAACCAACCGCATCCCTTGCAAAGCATGAGGTGGATGCGCTCTTTAAAGTCCTCAAGCAGCTGACAGCTTCAGGTGTCTCTATCATCTACATCAGTCACCGTATGGATGAGATCTACCAAATCTGCGATCGCATCACCATTCTTCGCGATGGAAGTCTTGTCGCCACCGAATCTTTAGCCAATATCAGTGCACAAGAAGTCATCGCGCACATTACCGGCCGTAAAGATGTTGAAATGCTCTCTCATGATGGCCGCCACATCGATCGTGCATCAGTACCAACGCTCAAGGTCGAGAATCTCTCATCTGGCCATCGTGTAAAAGACGTCTCCTTTGATCTCTATAAGGGTGAAATACTTGGCTTTGCAGGCCTTATGGGTAGTGGCCGGACAGAGATCCTGCGCACCATCTTTGGGCTGGATAAGAAGTCAGCAGGCAAACTCTTCCTTGAAGGAAGAGAAGTCTCGATCAAGAACCCACGGGATGCGAAAAATTCGGGCTTGGCATTTATCCCTGAAGATCGCCGTCGCCAAGGCTTGGTCATGGAGCATTCGATCTCCGCCAATATTCTTGCGGCAAACCTTGAAAAGCTCTCTCATCTGAGCTTCCTGAACTTCAACAAAATCGATCAATATTCTGCCACGGCTATCACTGACTTTGAGATTCGCCCGCCTGAGGCCAATCGCCAGGTAAAGCTGCTCTCTGGAGGCAATCAGCAGAAGGTTGTTATTGCGAAGTGGGTAGCGACAAACCCATCGATTATCTTGATGGATGAACCAACGGTTGGGGTAGATATTGGAACCAAGGTTGAAATCATGAAGTTAGTCCGCTCACTTGCTGCACGAGGAAATTCCATCATTCTTATTTCATCAGAACTGCCAGAGTTGCTGGGAGTCTGTGATCGAATCCTGATTATTAAAAATGGCGAAATTCGTGATGCTCTTGAGCGTCATGAAATACGAGACGAAGACCACCTCCAACTCATGGTGCAAGGGATAAACGCATGAAGATCAAGACACCAACTCGCTTCGATTGGCGCGCCAGCTTTATTTACTGGATGTTCGCGCTGATCTTCCTCTTCTTTGCAGTGCTCCTGCATAACGATGGCTTCCTTGGTCCCAACAACTTATTGAATATCTTCCGCCAGACGGCGACAATCTCGGTGATGGCTGTTGCGATGACCTTAGTTATTGCCTGTGCCGAAATTGATCTTTCGATCGGCGGGGTTGCCGGTCTCTCCTCTGTCGTTGTCGCGATCACAATTCGTGATCACGGCGCAATCGCAGGTGTATGTGCAGGAATAGGGGTAGGGCTGCTTGTGGGAGCAGCAAATGGTCTCCTCGTATCACGGATAGGAATACCTAGTTTCCTCGTGACACTTGGAATGCAAGGAGTGGCTGTCGGAACAGCAGCCCTCATTACCGACTATGCCCCTATTCCAATTCTCAACGATGGCTTCAATCGAATCTTCGGTTCGGGCTCTATCGGAAAGTTTCCTAGTGTGATCTTTTGGAGCTTTAGCGCAGTCCTTATTGGTTGGGTCACTTTGACTCGCACCACATTGGGTCGTCGTATCCTTGCAACAGGTGGAAACCGTGATGCCGCTGAATTCAACGGTATCGATACCAAGCGCATCAAGTTCACCGTTCTTCTTATCTCATCGACCGTTGCTGCGATCGCAGGCATGATCTATGCCGGTCGTCTGCAAACCGGGCGGTATGAGTGGGGAACAGGCGATGAGCTCTCGGCGATCGCTGCCGTAATCCTTGGCGGAACAAGCCTCTTTGGCGGTGGCGGAACAATCATCGGCACCCTCTTTGGCGCACTCCTCGTTGGCTTAATCAACAACGGCTTGATCTTGGCAGGCTTGCCAGTAAGTGAACAACAAATTATCCGCGGCCTCATCATTATTTTGGCTGTTGCCCTAGCGAAGAAGAAGTAGGAATTGAAGTGATGAGTACTAATACCTTCTCCCGCACAGAGAGAGAGCAGACGCGAGTGGCGACATTAAATGCCGGCATTATCGGACTTGGCTTTATCGGTGAAGTTCACGCTCGTGCGATCCGCGCCAATGGCCATAACCTACGCGCAGTCTCAGCGGCAAATATTGATATCGCGCGCGATGGTGCCCAGAAAGTTGGCGCAGAGTTTGCTGTGACGACAGAGGCGATGATGAGTGATCCTGAGATTGATGTCATCCACATCTGCACGCCCAATATCTTCCACGCAGAGCTTGCCACGCTCGCACTTCAGAATGGCAAGCATGTTATTTGTGAGAAGCCGCTTGCAATCTCAGTAGCGGATGCCCAGCGCCTGACTGAATTAGCACACGAGAAGAAGCTCGTTGCAACCGTTCCCTTTATCTACCGTTACTACCCAACAGTTCGTGATGCGAGAGCACGCCTGGCCGCATCTGATTTCGCCCCTCACTTGCTCCACGGTTACTACCTGCAAGATTGGCTTGCATCAGATGAGGTGGAGAACTGGCGTATCGATCCTAAGCTGGGCGGTCCATCACGCGCCTTTGGCGATATTGGAGTGCATTGGGTAGATCTCATCGAGTTCGTGACAGGCCAGCGCATCACTCGCCTCAATGCTCAACTCATGCGTGTCTTTGAATCTCGCTCGGATGCTCCATCAGTAGGGACCGAAGATGGCGCAACGATCATCTTTGAGACTAATACTGGTGCTCAAGGCTCACTTGTACTCTCTCAAGTCTCTGCTGGCCGCAAGAATAAATTGTGGTTCTCTGTTGAAGGCCATGGCTACTCCTACGTCTTTGACCAAGAGAATCCTGATTCACTCTGGCAAGGTGGAGTTGATGTGAACTCCACCTTCATGCGTGGTTCAGCAAGTGAAGGCGCATCCCGCTTCTCCATCCTGCCGGCCGGCCACCCTCAGGGCTATCAAGATTGCTTTAATGCTTTCATCGCAGATACCTACAGCGCGATCTCTTCCGGGGAGAGTGATGGCTTGCCTCGTTTTGCCGATGGTCTGCGGGCAGCCAGACTTACCGCTGCTGTCCTAGAATCAGCGAAGACACAACAGTGGGTGGAGGTTCGATGAAGCTCGGTTTTCTAACCGCCTGTCTTCCTAAGTTATCGCTGGAAGAGATTGCTGATTGGGCTGTAGCCCAAGGGTATGAAGCCCTTGAAGTCGCGGCATGGCCAGATCTTGGAGACCGCCCCTTTGTTGCGACCCACCTCAATGTTGAAACCTTTGGCACACAAGATGTTGCTCGCGTTAAAGAGATCTTCACCTCACGCGGCCTCACACTCTCATCTATCGCCTTCTATGACAACAACTTGCACCCAGATCTGGAAGAACGGAGAAAGATCAATCAGCATGTGATGCGCTGTATTGATGCTGCAGCACTCCTGGGCGTTGAATCGGTCGGAACATTTGTGGGCCGCGACTGGAATAAGACCGTTGCCGAGAATCTCACGATGGCAGAAGAGGTCTTCAAGCCACTTGTTGCGCATGCAACGATGCAGAATGTAAAGATTATTATTGAGAACTGTGTCATGGAGGGCTGGCATCCCGATGGCTATCCAGGCAATCTCGCCTACTCACCAGAGCTGTGGGAGTGGATGTTTGGACTTGGCCTTTATCTGAACTACGACCCATCACATTTGATCTGGATGGGTATAGATCCCATTGAGGCAATCAAGCCCTATATCGATCGCGTTATTCACGCTCAAGCAAAAGATATTGAAGTATTTCCAGAGAAGCGAAACTTCTTTGGTTATCCTGGCAAAGCAGTAGTGCGCGAGAACCCATGGGATGTTGGTTGGTGGCGTTATCGTGTACCTGGTCTTGGTGAAGTGAATTGGAAGAAGTTGATCGACGTGATGTATGAAGGCGGATTTAATGGAACGCTCTCCGTTGAACATGAAGATCCTATTTGGGGTGGCACTGAAGAGAATGTGAAGGTTGGTCTAGAGATCGCTTTCACCACCTTACGTCCTCATATTATTAAATAAGAGAAGATCAAGTAAAAGGAAAAGAGATCTCATGTCTGAATTTCATATGGTTGCCAGGTTTGAGGCTGCTCCAGGCAAGCGTGAAGAGCTCATCGCGCGTCTGAAGGCGATGGAGATTGCCACACAAGGTGAGCCAGGTTGCCTCTATTACATTCTCAACGTAGACCGAGATAATCCAGATATCTTCTACTTCAGAGAGGGTTGGACTGGCCCAGAAGCGCTTGCCCAACACGATAAGACTCCCCATGTGATGGCGATCCGTGAATCTGAGAAAGAGCTCACCGCAAACGGCATCAGCGTCAGCTTCATGCACGCTCTCTAACTCCCACTTCGCCTAATTTTTGGTATGAGCCCCTGGTGAGGGCTGTAAACTTCACCTCTCATGGCTCACTATTCGATCGCAATCGTCGGCGCAGGACCTGCCGGGTATTTCACTGCCCAGGCGCTCCAGAACGCTCAAAGCGAGGACCGCACCTTTGCCATTGATCTCTTTGAACGCCTCCCAACCATGTGGGGATTAGTTCGATCAGGTGTAGCTCCAGATCACCCAAAGATTAAGACGGTTGCAAAGGTATTTGAGAAGGTAGCTGCCGAACCTAATTTCCGCCTCTTTGGCAATATTGAAATCGGCAAAGATATAGATATTGAAGACCTCACCTCTCGCTATGACGCAGTCGTAATGTGTACTGGTTCTGCCATTGGTCGAAAGCTTGGTATTCCGGGAGAGGATCTCATTGGATCAATCTCGGCTGCAGAGTTTGTACCTTGGTATAACGGACATCCAGATTATGCAGACCTTGAGATTGATCTTTCGGGTGATACAGCCGTTGTCATTGGTGCAGGAAATGTTGCGATGGATTGCGCACGTATCTTGGCGATCAATCCAAGCGAACTTGATACAACGGATACCGCAGAGCATGCGCTCGCTCACCTACATGCATCAAATATTCGTAAGGTCTATATCGCTGGACGTCGCGGTGTAGAACATGCAGCGTTCACGGCACCCGAACTTCGCGATCTACCGAAACTTGAACATACTGATGTTCACATTGATTCCCAACAAGTGAGTGAAGCTCATGCACGTGCAGAAGCCGCTGGTGAGATCGAGAAGCATCTTGCATCAAATCTTGAAGCATGGCGCCTTATCGCCGAACACCCAAAATCAGGCCACGATCGATCCATGGAGTTCCGATTCCTCTCTGCCCCAAAGGAGATTAAGGGAGATGAGAACGGCAAGGTAAGGGAAGTTATCTTTGGTATCAATAGAGTTGAAGGCAGCAAGGTAGTTGATACTGGTGAGACTTATTCGATTCCTTGTTCATTAGTTATTTCTGCCATTGGATATCAGGCCGCACCAATTAACGGGGTCTACTTCCATAATGGAATTATTGAAAATGAGAATGGTCGAGTGCTCGGTACCAATATCTACACAGTGGGATGGGCAAAGCGTGGTCCATCCGGTGTGATCGGAACGAATAAGAGCGATGCATCTGATGTTGTAGATCTGATCCTCGAAGATTTGAAAGAGCCAAAAGAGACGATGGATATCTCGATGCTCATTCCATCAGGCCATCAGATCATCGATCAGGCGGCTTGGGCGAAGATCAATAACGCTGAAATCGCAGCGGGCGAACCCCTCGGAAAACCACGTATAAAAGAGGCTTCTTGGCCTAAATTGCTGAGTTTGGGGCTTAATTAGTTAGCAGGTAGTATTCACTCTCCACCACCGTGTGGGATTCTTAAGGAAACTGCAGAATCTTGCGCTTGTAGCTCAACGGATAGAGCATCTGACTACGGATCAGAAGGTTAGGGGTTCGAATCCCTTCAAGCGCACCAGCTACTTTTTACTCATGGTTGCACGCACAGAAAAAGCCCCCAGTAAATAACCGGGGGCTTTTTGCACTCTTCTGACTAAGGTTGTTTAATTCTATATTCACAACCTTGGAGTATCAACTTCTCAATGAAGTTTTCATCAGAAAATTCAAACTCATTTCTATGGTTCGCAAATGCGGCTGTAGCTCAGCGAATAGAGCCCTCTTCTGACTAAGGAGGTGATGTGGGTTTGAATCCCACCAGTCGCATATACATAGAGTGACTTCCGCTTGGTCAGCGGGGGTCACTTCTATCTAAGTCGTTGACACTTCGGGAAGTCAGAGGCTTTTCGCAAACAAGTAAGAAAAGAACCGGAATGTTAGCTCAACTTACTTGCCAGTCGAAGGTGTAAATTCCAATTTACGAGACATGATCTTCTTAGCCTTTGCTTCACTTACGCCCCAAACTGAAAGTCCGATTCCATAAGCTATATCGGCTTCTTCAGGAGTTAAATCATCTTTGACATGCACTGCGTACATCACGCCTGAGAAAATATTGGTCCAGAGAACCCATCGTGCTTCGAAATCTTCTCCCTTGATGGCGCCAGTTGAGGCCACTCGTCTGAAAACGTCTTTACCCTCACCTTGGTCAGCATCAATAATAAAATGTGAACTCTCAGATAATGAGTGATGAAGAGCTTTTGCGAAGAGGGGATGAGTCAGCTTCGCTCTGAAGAGCCTTCTTCCGATATCTAGCACCCGTTCAATTGGATCACCGGGTGAAGAGTTCTCCGCTGAATATCTCAGGAAGTCCTGCCAGAGATCAGCAAATGCAAGGAGAAAGAGTTCATCCTTGTTCTGAAAATACTTGTAAATAGTCGTCGGGGAGACCTCGGCATGGGCTGCTATCTGCTCGATCGTGGCAGAAGGCCCGACCTCAGCCAGGATCTCTTGGGCATTCTTGATCAACTTGGCCCTATTTCGTGCGCTGTAGGCAGCCTGACGATTGCCCAGAACCGGAGCCGTCTGCTTCTTCGCCGCCATAGGCCAACTCTAGAACCATCCCACACAACTGGGATAGAGCCCGACACTTGAAAGTCACTTCTAAAACTGGTGCCACCTCTCATTTGTGGCACAATTCTCCAAGATTGGATTATCCTTCCAATATACAACTCAAGGGGTCCCGTGCTTATTAAGTTTTCTCAAGCTATCAAGCAGATGCGGCCGACCATGTGCCTAAAAGCCTCGCGCGTAGTGGTTGCGGCGCTGCTGGGATCACTCCTTGTGCCAATTGCGGGAATCACCGCTCCACAAATTTTGCCTACAGCAGCAGCGGCAACAACCGGCAGCCTTACCGTCACATCGGATGGGGCTACAAATAATCCGTGCGGAACATCAAAGGGAGACAATCAGCTCGGAGTTACCTTACCTTCGGGGAAAGCGATAAGTGACTCTTCGGCATACACCATCGAAACTTGGGTGAAGTCAGATTCGAGCACAAACTCTGGACGTCAGTGTGCACAAATGGCTTTTTCAGATTCGTTGTGGGGAACAACCGACTCGTGGAATCAACGCACTGGTGACAATAGCTCGACATGGGGGGCGTACTACGGTTATAGCGGTGGGACTATTGTTATTAGATGCGGGCTTACCGAATCCGATAGCCAAAGCTTATGTAAATCTGTCGATTTTTCGGCGGGCTCTTGGACGCACGTAGCAATTCAAAAATCAGTTGTCGCAGGCGTTATTCGAATGACACTCTTCATTAATGGCGTAGTCGTGGTTTCAAGAAATGTAACCGGGCAATCTAATTCAACTTTACTGAGATACGCGAAGATCGGGACATTTGGATCTAGCAATACTGGAAAAGCTTCGTATGGGCAGATACGAGTGACGGCCGGCTCGTTATACCCTACCGACGGAGCCTCGAGCTTTTCCCCGACTTACGATTTTTCATCCACCGTTTCGGGCGGTACAGTCTCAAGCGGCGCAACGGTCGTCGCCCTATTTAAACCTCAGACTGATTCAACGACATCCAACCTTGTAGATTTAACCGGAAATGGTTCGACAGTAGTGAGCCAAGTCTCAGCTGCAAATGTAACTGCAACGTCAGATTTTGCCTCCCCGCCGGCCCCCGCCTTTTCTTACACATCATCTTCAATCACGACGATCGCCGGCACCGCTATCACCTCAGATAATCCCATTTCAACCGGCGGAGACATTAATACTTATTCTGTGAGCCCGGCTTTACCAACGGGACTCTCATTAGATACAACGTCAGGGTCTATTTCTGGAACGCCGACTTCCTATTCGCCAACCACAACCTATGTTGTTACTGGTACACAGGCGAGCTCTGGCTTGACCACGACTGCAAACGTCACAATTACTGTCAATAAACCCCCGACATCGGTCTCGATAGCCCTTGCTAACGGCACTGTACAAGTTGGTGTGATCGATACAGTCACCGCGACGGCTTCAGTGGCTGGAACTGTTTCCTTCCAAACCGACTTGGGAACTATTTCTGGTTGTTCCTCAGTCGCGACGACACTTTCTTCCCCATTCACTGCTACCTGTGCATGGAATCCCACGACCATCTATTACACGATGAATGCAACTCTGACCCCGACATCATCTCTGTTAGCAAAGTCCACCTCGACACCGGCGCTAACTAATATTCGAGGGAGCCTTTCTCTTACTTCAACAGGGAGTCACGTATTCGCAGACAACTCTGGAAACACGTCGACCAACAACGCGCTCATCCTCAACTTTCCATCAGGTACTGGATTAATAACAGGTCAAAACTTCACGATCGAAACTTGGGTAAAGAGCTCTACCTCAAACCTTACGATGCAGTTGGGTGCGATCTATGGCGATAGTTTCTACTTGGACCGTGGTCAAGGAATTCAAATTTATAACAGCGGCACGGCTATCAATGGATATGCAGCTACAGGCTATATGGGAACAATTACACCGACGACTCCAGTAACAGCGGCCACTTGGCAGAACGTTGTCTTTCAGCGAAACTATGTTGCGGGTCAGGCGACTCAGTCCTTCGACACCTTGTTCATAAATGGACAGATGGTGGCTCAATGGGCTGATGGTGGCTTCCTTACTCAATATCCAAACGGTGGCAAGAGCACCGGGATCAAGATCGGACCCTTTGGGGGAGTTACGCTCATCGGCCCAACTCAAGTTTTGGCAGATACTTCTCTATATCCAGTGTCGGGGTTCTCTCCTTCGACTACATACTCCTTGGGCTCGAATACCATCGCACTCTTCCAGCCAAGTTCAACCTCCTGTGGTTCAGCGGTTGTCGCACCTTCCACGGTGACTGCCAGCTACCAAACGACGACATCGAGTTGTACATCAGATTATCCAACTGCGACACCCGTGATTGCCTCTGTTGTGGCCGATAGCGGTCCTGCGGCTGGCGGAAACGCTGTGGTGATCAATGGAAGTAACTTTGTTGGGTTGAGTTCGGTCAAATTTGGCACAAACATTCTCTCGGCGAGCAATTACGCTGTGAACTCATTTGGAACTCAAATCACTGCCACGGTTCCATCTGGCTCTGCTGGAGTTGTTGATGTGACAGTAGTAACAACGCTAGGCGGCACATCGGCACTTTCTTCAACAGATAGATACACCTATCTTTCGACGCCAACGATTTCGGGGTTGAGCCCAACTTCTGGCTCAACTCAAGGTGGGGGCTCAGTAGTAATAACAGGAACCGGCTTTACAAGTGCATCTTCAGTGCTCTTCGGATCTGTTGCGGCTTCAAGTTTTACGGTTAATAGTTCTACTCAAATTACCGCATCCGCTCCGGCCGGTAGTGCAGGGACTGTGCATATACAGATAACGGCACCGGGTGGAACAACTGTTTCGACTTCGGCAGATCAGTACACATACACAGGAGCGGTCACCGTAACAGGAATTTCACCAACCTCAGGTGCTACTGCAGGCGGAACATCCGTCATCATCACCGGAACTAACTTCACCAGTGTTACTGCTGTAAAATTTGGCACCACTACGGCAAGTAGTTACACCGTAAATAGTTCGACTCAAATTACCGCTGTATCACCGGCAGGAACCGCTGGTGCCGTTGATGTGACGGTTACTTCCGGCGGAACAACCTCGGCAACATCGTCTGCTGACCTATTCACATATACAGCCGCCGTGACCATTACCGGTATAAGCCCAAGTTATGGCCCGGTTGCCGGTGGCACATCGGTCGTCGTTACTGGAACTAATTTCACCGGCGCAACCGCCGTTAAATTCGGTACGGTAGCGGCCACAAGTTATATCGTGAATAGCTCGACCCAGATTACTGCCGTCGCGCCAGCAGGTACGGCTGGCACTGTTGATATTGCGGTGACAGCGGGAACTACATCCGGGGTTGTTAATGCGGATAAATTCACGTATTTCGCCCTTCCAACAGTCACCGGAATCGGCACTACCGTTGGCCTTACATCTGGTGGCACCTCTGTAGTTATTACCGGAACCAATTTCACAAACACATCCACAGTTCTCTTTGGAGGCACCAGCGCAGCAAGCGTGACGTGCAACAGCGCAACCCAGTTAACCGTTATCTCACCTGCTGGTTCGGGAGTGGTTGATGTACTGGTAACAACCGTAGGCGGGACGTCCGCAACTTCTGCCGCAGATAGGTTTACCTATTACGGTGCTCCAACAATCACCGGCATTACGCCAACCTCGGGCCCGGCCAGTGGAGCGACTTCAGTTGTTATTGCAGGTACCAATTTCACCGGAGCAACTGCAGTCAAATTTGGTGCAACGAATGCCACCAGTTTCAACGTTGACAGTGCTAGCCAGATCACTGCAGTCGCACCAGCTGGAACCGGATCAGTTGATGTAACTGTTGTAAATCCTGCGACTACCTCGGCAATTTCATTGTACGGAAAGTACAACTATGTGGCGGTGCCGACAATTACTGCAATCTCTGTCTCAACCGGAACTGTTACTGGCGGAACAGCAGTGACTGTTACCGGGACAGGATTGAGCAATCTACTTTCTACAGGTGGCGTGCTCTTCGGTTCACTGGCAGCTCAAAGTGTGATTCCAATCGATTCAACTCATATCCAAGTAGTTTCACCTGCCACCACAACTCTTGGTGATGTCCACATTATTCTGACAAACGCTTCAGGGGCATCAACACAGAGTGCCGCAGACCTCTTCACCTACACCCAAGGTGTTCTCACACTAACTTTTGGTACAGCCCCCACTGGTCTGGTCTATGGCGAGGCCGTCGGCACTCATTCAGTGACAGCGACTTCATCGCCGGCAAGTACCGGGACCATCGTCTTCGCAACAACAAATTCAACCGTATGTTCGGTGAATTCATCTACTGGTGCGCTCACAGTTCTGACTGCGGGCACATGCACAATCACAGCAAATAACAGTGGAACCACAAACTATCTAGCGGCCCCTCAAGTCAGCCAGACCATCACCGTGGCGAAAGCCAGCCCTCTACTTTCAAGCTTCAGCATTGCTAATCAGAGCTTTGGCGGTTCACCTCTTACCCTGACAGCACCGACTGTTTCCTCTTCCATCCCGGGATCATTTACTTACACGTCAGCAACCACCTCGGTTGCGACAATAAGTGGCGCTAACTTGAGCTCAGTTGGCATCGGTACTTCGATTATTACTGCTCTCTTTACGCCAACGGATACAACAAATTACAACACTGCATCGATTACGGCGACTGTGACTGTAGGCAAGTCCAGCGCCTTAACGATTACCTTCGGAACCGCCCCAACAGGTGTGTCCTATGCCGAACCTGCCGGAACCCATTCCGTCACTGCAACATCAAGCCCATCAAGTACCGGAACAATCATCTTTGCCTCTACGACCCCGTCAATCTGTTCGGTCAATGCCTCAACCGGATCACTCACCATTATTGCTCTAGGGACTTGCACAATCACTGCAAATAATGCCGGCACTGCAAATTACTCTGCTGCACTCCAAATCTCTCAAGACTTAGTCGTGGGCCAATCATCCGCCTTGAACCTCACTTTCGGTGCAGCCCCAACCGGCGTCACATATGGTGAGTCAGTAGGCACTCATTCAGTGACAGCGACTTCATCGCCAGCTAGTACCGGAACCATTACCTTTGCCTCGACAACGTCAACGGTATGTACGGTGAACTCATCCTCTGGTGCACTCACGATTCTTGCTTCAGGCACTTGTACGATCACGGCGAATGACAGTGGCACAACAAATTACTTGGCTGCCGCCCAAATCACTCAAAACATTACTGTCGGAAAAGCCGGCACTCTCTCTATAGCCTTCGGAACAGCCCCAGCGGGTCTGACCTATGGAGAGGCTGCGGGGACCCACTCAGTCACCGCGACTTCATCGCCTGCAAGTACCGGGACTATCGTCTTCGCTTCTACAACACCTTCGGTATGTACTGTTAACGCCTCATCTGGCGCGATTACAGTGCTTATTGCTGGCACCTGCACAATCACCGCTGATAACAGCGGAACCGCAAACTATTCAGCAGCGACACGAGTCACGCAAAACCTTACGGTGGCAAAGGCAACTCCGACCCTTTCTGGATTTACGATCGTGAGCCAACTCTTTGGTTCCTCACCTATCACGCTGACAGCACCGACTATTACGCCTTCAATCCCAGGAACCTTTACTTACACATCAGGGACTACCTCTGTCGCGACCATAAGCGGAACGACTCTCACAATTGTTGCTACGGGTTCATCGATCATTACCGCACTTTTCACCCCAACTGATACGGCGAATCACAACACCGCGACAACTACCGCGACCGAAACAGTTGGTCAAGCAGATCAAGTAATAACCGATGCTTCAGTAATTCCAGTTACCGGTGCATTGAGTTCAACCTATACACCTACTGTCACCGCGCCTGGTGGTACCGTGACACGTACTCTTGATGCCGCATCGATTGGCTGCACAATTGCTGGTGGTGTAATCACCATCACAGGCACAGGTGATTGCATCATCAACTTCAATCAGGCTGGTAACGCAAGTTATAAGGCTGCACCAATGGTTCAGCAGACCTTGCATATTCTTGCGATGACATGCTCTGTGAGCGGCAGCTTCTACGTCACTGGAACCGAAATCCCAGAATTCGCAGGTAAGAACTGCAAGGGCACTGTGACGATTCCTAACGGGATTATCAAAGTTGTGAAGTTTGCATTCGCATTCGGTGAAAGTGGCAGTTCAAGTGATGCTAACCGTGATCTCACGGCTGTGGTCTTCCAAGGCAATACTCTCTACAACATTGACCAAGGTGCTTTCTCTAGCCTTGGACTCTCCACGGTCACCATCCCAGCATCAGTGCATGATGTGGGGCAATTCGCCTTTAGGAACAATCCGCTTACCTCGGCAACCGTTCTTGGTGGCGCTTATCCAGATGGCACGTATCTCGGCCTGGGAGTCTTCTCAAATCAGGCCTATTTACTTGGTGCAAATGGTCAAGGAGTACCTCTCACTTTGACGCTCGGAAGTGGCCAGATCCATATTCAGGATTACTTCGGGAGCACAACAACATTCCAAGCCATTGATTTCGGATCGGCAATCACGGAAATCGGTCAAAATGCCTTCAATCAAAATGGCATTGGCGCAGGTTGGGTTCCGGTCTTCCCAACCACAATCAAAACTTTCGGTCCTGGCGCCTTCTCTCAGAGCCCAAACCTTAAGGTCATTCGATTTGGGTCATCATCCATGCTCGGCATCACTGCAATCAGTGCCACTGCATTTGATCAGGGATCACTCACAAGTGTCCAAGATTGTGAAGCTCCGAGTGCTACAACCATTCTTCATACATATTTACGAACATATCAACCACAAGCTTTGATCTGGTGTAACGCTGTGGTTCCAAACGCTCCAACTACTTTGGTAGCCACTGCTGGTAATGGACAAGTCGCGCTCTCCTGGGCTGCTGGAATTTCGCAGAATGAAGCGCCAACCTACGACTACACCATTCAATACTCATCTAATGGTGGAACTTCTTGGAGCACCTTTTCACATACTGCATCTACAGCCACATCTATTACCGTAAATGGTCTTGCAAATGGAACTACCTACCTCTTCAAGGTAGCCGCCGTAAATCTCATCGGAACCGGAAGTTTCACATCCACTGTTCAAGGCAAACCGTTAGGGCTCTCCTTTACGCCCCTGTTTGATACTCCGGTATCCACGGTGAATGGCTTCACGGTGAATGTATCTAACTATGACGGTGCCTATGTCTGGCAAAATGCAATCGTCACAGCAGGGTCAGGCACTATCAGTATTGGCACAGCTGCCAATGGCAAACTCCCGCTCACCGTCACAGGTATGGCACCGGGTGATGTTTCTTCAATATCTATTACAGCTTTGAGACAGAATTTCTCGGATGGCATTGCCTATGCTTCTGGAAAGGCACTTGAAGCAGCACTCACTCCAGTTATAGGAAATGTTGTGGCTACCACGGGTGGCTTTAGAGCGACGATTACCAATTTTGACTCAACATTCCAATGGAGCGCACAATCTACGCTCGGCAATGCTGCGATTAGCGGTACGGGAGACATTGTTGTCACTGGAGTAAATCCTCAGACTCAAGTCACCCTAACAGTCGGCACCTCTCGCACTGGATATGCGCCAGGAAATGCAAGCACAACCGTGACAACACTTCAGCTCCTCCAAGTTATTTATAACGGAAATGGCGCAACAGGTGGTTCGGCCCCGGTTGATTCAAATCAATATGCATCGAGTGCAACTGCGGTGGTCTTAGCGAACCCTGCTCAGGGCGGATTTAGCCTCAGTGGAAATAATCTTGTGGGCTGGACGCTCAACTCTGGCGGAACCGGACAGGTTTATCAGGCAGGAAATTCTCTTCAACTTGGCTCTGCAAGTGTCACGCTCTATGCAAAATGGTCGAAAATTCAGTACACCGTTACTTACTATCCAAATGGTGGAACAGGGTCTGTGCCAACCGATCTCACCACCTACACAATTGGTGAGAGTGTGCCGATTTATGGAAACACTGGACCTCTCTCTCGTATCGGTTACAGCTTTGCTGGATGGGGATATAACTCCACCGAGACCGATCAAATCTTCCAATCAGGTCAGGGCTACACCGTTGGCGCAAACAATGTCACCTTCTATGCGGTGTGGAGTGCAAATACTTATACGGTGACCTATGACAGCAATGGTGCAACAGGATCACCGAGCAAGGCGACAGATTCCTACACAACAGCCTCAACGGCCATCACTCTTGCAACAGTAGGATCAATGGCAAAAACTGGATACAACTTCGCTGGATGGGGATTGGCCGCTTCATCCACCCCGGTTGCAGATGGATACACCGTCGCTGCAAATACTCGACTCTATGCACAGTGGAATATTGCAAGCTTTGCTGTCACCTACCTCGCCGGCACAAATGGCAGCGGCAACGTACCTACCCAAAATGCAGTGAACTACGGTGCTAATTTCACGGTGGCACCATCAGCCGGGCTAAGTGCGACCGATGGCACATACACCTATGCATTTGTCTCATGGATGGATGGCGCAGGTGCTACTTATGCACCCGGTCAGAGTTACATTATGGGTGCAGCCCCAGTAACACTCACTGCTCAGTGGACTCGTATCTATAACGTGAAGTACTCCTTCAATGGTGGAAGCGTCTCGACGCCTATCCCAGATCAGCAAAAGGTCTCTGGCGACATCATCACTGTTTCATCAGTGATCCCTACTCGCGCTGGTTACACCTTTACCACCTGGCAAGACCAGGGCGGTCGATCAGCGGCAGCTTCATCGAGTTACACCGTCTCTGATAACCACTACCTCCTCTATGCGCAATGGACACCTGTCTCATACACCGTCACGTACGACTCGAACGGTGGTGGAACTAATCCAACCGAACGCACACATGTGATCGGAGAGATCTTCACTCTTGCTTCAGCGCCAACCAAGACTGGTTACGACTTTGCATACTGGAGTGATGGCGGGTCCACCCATTACAACGCTGGTGGCACCTATCTCGTTGGCACTCAGAACATTGCGCTGCAAGCGCAATGGACACCGCAGGTTTACGTTATTACTTATGACTTCAATGGCGGAACTGGAAATCCAATTTCTCCAACCAACTACACCTTTGGAACCCCCGCCGCGACACTGCCTTCAGCGGGTATTACTCGTCAGGATTACACATTCAGCGGTTGGTCATCGAGTGCTACGGCATCAACTGGCGTTCTCAACTTCACACCAAGTGGAAATATCCAACTCCATGCAGTGTGGGTGACATCGATCTATCGCCTCACCTTCGATGCCGGTAGCGGATTCAGTGATACCGCTACAGCCAAGGTCACAATTGGGCAGGCAATCGCTCTGCCATCAGCGACTCGAGCTAACTACACACTCCTTGGATGGTCCACGCAGCAATCTGGTGGTACCGCTCGTGCAGCGGGCTCATCATTCACGCCATCTGCAGAAGCGACTCTCTTTGCACAATGGACCTTGCAAATCTTCACGGTTACATTCGATGGCAACCATGGCACACCAAGCCAGACCTCGGCGACGATGACCTATGGCTCATCAACACCGATAGCGCTGCCTTCGGCGACGCGTTCGAACTATGTCTTCAATGGTTGGTATTCAGATCCGAGTGCCGGCTATCTCATTGGTGCAGCAAGTGCCAACTACTCGCCAACATCTTCCATGACAGCATTCGCCCACTGGATTCAAGGTTCACTTAATGGCATGGGCGCTGCAACGCAGATCGCTCAGGTAACAGTCCATGCTGGAATCGATTCCTCCTTCACCGCAGGCAGCAATGGTTCGACCGTGAGTGTTAATTATCTTGCAGATAGCTTGCCTGATGGCACAGTTATCACTGCTTACCTTGAGAACTCGACCGCTCGAGTAACACCACTACTCTCTTCAGCGGCAAATACGATTCTCTCACTCATCGTCGCGTGGGTAGCGCCAGATGGCACTGTTCCTCGCACGGCGGCCGGAAAGCCAATCAGTATGAGCGTTGCCAACTCGAGCATTACGGCTGGGTCAAAGGTCTATGGCCTATTAGGAAATAGTCCGACCTTGCTTGGAATAGCTACAGTTGATGGCATTGTCACGGTCGAGATCAACGAGGACCCGGCAGTTGTCGTAGCAATCGTTGTGCCAGATGCCCCTACAGCCGTGACTGCGGTGGCGATCGATCAAAGTTCGGCCACAATCTCTTGGACCGAGCCAGCCCACAACGGTGGTTCCCAGATCACCGGATACTCCGCAACATCAAGTGGCGGACAGGGTTGCACATCAGCAACAACCTCCTGTGTGATTTCTGGACTCACTGCGGGTACTGCTTACACATTTACTGTGACTGCGACGAATGCGATCGGTACCTCTGTAGCAAGTGCGCAAACTGCCTCATTCATTATCGCGGCTCCAACTCCACCAGCTCCAACGCCACCAGCGCCAACCCCTTCAACGCCAACCCCAACGCCAACCCCTTCAACCCCAACCCCAACGCCAACCCCTTCAACCCCTACGCCGGCCCCAATTACGGTGGCACCAGATAATTCCGCAGCTATTGCGGCGGCAAAAGAGAAGGAAGCTGCGCGAATAGCCGCAGAAGAGAAGTCAATCGCTGAAGCCAAGGCTTTAGCCGAAGCGAAGGCAGCAAGTGATGCAGCAGCTCTCTTAGCTGCTCAAGCACAGGCCGCGGCCGAACTCCAAGCTGCGAGAGATAAAGCCGAAGCGGATGCACAAGCGGCAAGTGATGCTGCAGCGAAAGCCCAAGCCGACGCTGATGCGAAGGTCGCCGCTGAAGCAAAAGCAGTAGCAGATGCAGCCATCGCGGCACAGCTAGCAGCAAAGAAGATCACGCCGGATGTGACGCTCTATTCGATTAAGGCGAACCTCACACTCAGCACTTTTGATATGTCGTACTTAAAGAAGTACCTATCAACCCTGAAGAGCAATGCATCAATCATCTGCATCGGTTACACATATACGCAAAGTGCATCACTTGCTAAGGCGACCGTACTAGCGAAGAAGCAGGCGAGTGCAGTATGCGCGATCATTAAGAAAGTTCGGCCATCGCTGAATACATCTATTCTGATTCGACCAGCTGTCTCTGCCCCGCCTGCAGCCGAAGGTGCAAAGTGGGTTGCGGTCAGCTATCGAGTAGATGGCTATCAACCACTACCAATTGCTGCGCAGTATCAGAATCTTCAATCAGGATTGACCTTTGGGATCTATCAACCTACATACACAGCAGGGCTCACTCTCAAGAGCCTGGCCATAACAAAGTGTGGAGGATCCGGAAGTTATGGAGTGACCGCTTCTTATCTCCTAGGGAAGAAATCAATTCTGCTCACTGAATATTCATCAACCACGCCTTGCCCTCTTACCCAAGCCCTCATTAAAGGCGCCAAACGCACTGTAATAACTAAAGCTGGTGTAGGAGGAAGTCCAGGTACTCAGTTGGCTCTCATCACAGTTGGACTCACTTCAACAGAAATCTCAACAGTGATGAAGAAGTCCATCCGCGTCAGTATTAAATAAGTCGTTGACACTTCGGGCAGAAGTGCGAGGAACGATTAGCGAATTTGATTCGGCTAATCTGCTTGCCACATCGTGGGCAAGGCTCGCCCTCCTGCCCGTAGGCATTTAATGAGATATCGAAATATCCGCTCTCACCATTCACTTTGATGTAGAGCTCATCAAAGGATGTTCCGCCAACTTCTAACGCTCTGCACATTACCTCTTTCGCACAGTCAAGCACTCTTCTAATCTGAGCCGGTTTCATCTCATTCGCACGGAACTCGGGGTGGACCTTTGCAAGCCACAGGGATTCATCGGCATAGATATTTCCGATTCCCGAGACGATATTCTGATTGAGTATCGCGGTCTTTATGCTTACGTTGCGTTTGTGAATACTGGCGACCACGGCATCAAGGTCACATTCGTCCTCAAAGATGTCAGGTGCGATACCTTGAACAGATCTCGGCAAGCCGTTGGTCGCCTCTTCAATCGATACCCAGCCAAAGGTTCGTTGATCGTTGAAGTGAAGAGCCGTTGTTTTAAGCCCCTTCTTAAGGGTGAATTGAGCTCTGGTATGTCTCTGATCTGCAGGGTCGATGAGGAACTGGCCAGACATTCCAAGATGAGCCGATAGAACGTAAGGCCGATCTAATACGAACCAGAGGAATTTCCCACGGCGCTTTGTGTCCAGCACCTTCGCTCCGGAAAGAATGTCGAGAGTATCAATACTCTTAGGGTTGAGTGCTCGTGGATGAAGTTGAGTCGCAGAGACGATCTTTCGTCCGACAACATGGGCATGTAGCCCCCGTCGGACTGTCTCAACTTCTGGTAATTCCGGCATCGAAGGTCTTGGCAGTCCTAGAGTCGAACTTTGTCGGCCGAGATCACATCAACTCTGCTATCGGGCAGATCGTAGTTATTGCAGGCCCGATTGAGTTCGGCAACGATCAATTCGGCAGGAATAGCAGTGCCATTCCAGGATTCATCTAGCGTTGTGTGAGCATCTTCGATAAGAGTGATATCGATACCGCGTTCGATCGCAGCGTGGATCGTGTGGCGAACGCAGTAATTGCTCTGGGCGCCCGTGACGATCAAATGTCCGACTTTGAGAGTTTCGAGAACCTCTTCAAGATCTGTCTCTTCAAAGGAGCTACGCCAAAGTTTGTGGATAATCGGTTCACCTGTGGCGGGCTTGAGTTCGGGGACGATCTGCCAGTACTCGCTATCGATCGGCATATCATCTTCAGAGTGTTGAACCCAGATAACTTTTACTCCAGCGGTGCGAGCGCGATCGACGAGCCCAGCAATCTTGGCAACAACAACATTGCGATCACGGGAGAAATCGACGACGCCATTTTGGACATCAATGACAATCAGGGCCTTATTAGGGCGATCCTCGTATGCACTCATATCACTTACCTCGCCTTTACTTTCATTACTTTCAGAAGGTCCTGAAGGTACCATCTTGTCTAAACTCTGGTCTAACAGAAGGCCAAATCACTTTTTTCGCTGCATGAAGCTTCACGCTTTCTAGATACATCGCATCAGCCCACGAAAACCAACCGCGGGTAAAGATCTCCGGATCATCTTTGTGGAATGACTCATGCATATGCCCGGTCCCAGCATCTGTCGATTCAAGCAGGTTGATTACATCTGATAGATCGGATTTGCCTCCTCGAGTGAGCCCTTCCATCGCGATAGCGATCGGCCAGATATGTTCTGGCGGAGTATGTTGAGATCCGATCCCTGATGCAATCTCGGATCGATGAAAATAAGGATTGTGGTCTGAGAGTATTCGCTCTCTCGTTTTGAGATACATCTCATCGTCTGCGCTACAGACCCCAAGGTATGGCAAGGAGAGTAGAGATGGCATATTGGCATCATCCATCGAGAGTGAATTGCCCAAGCCATCGACCTCATAGGCATAGCCGTGATTCGTTACCGCATAATTCTTAATCCCTGACTCGATCTCCTCAATCAGGTCATGGGGCCGCAGATCCTCCGGTAGTTGCTTCAACTCATTGAGAAAGAAGAGATTGGAAGGCACCAAATACCCGTAAGTGCAGGCGTCATCGCTGGGCCGAAAGGCGGAGTAGACCATGCCGGTATATCCGACCGGGGCCCCACGGCCGTGATGTGAAAGGCTGTCATGAACAATCCCGTTATCCCGCCAGAAACGGTAACTGGCAGCGTCATGGCGCTGTTCCCTGCGGGCAAGGTTGATCATCTTTCTGACGGCATTGCGAAAGGCCTCATCGATGTGGGAGGTGATTCCCCATTGCTGCTCGACCTTGCGCGCTAAATAGAGAATCGATGCCCAAGAGTCGAGTTCATATTTTCGCTCAAAGACCCAAGGGCTCTGATCCTCAAAATCTTTATGCCAGCAATCGCCCGATGGAGTTGGATTGAAAGCATTGGCATACGGATCAATCAGGAAATATTTCACTTGGGCACGCGAGAGATCAGCTAAAAGTATGGGCATCTCGGGATGCGATGATGAAAAGAATGGCGCAACCTGCCACGTGCTATCTCGCAGCCACATAGCGGGGATGTCACCTGTAATAATGAACGGTAATCCATCATCAGTCCGCTGAAGAGTTTTGGAGAAGAATCGGCCAACGATCGCTTCGACTCTCTTCGCCCGTTCAGGCGGTAATTCATTGATAAGGTCAGGAAAGAGTTCTTTAGCGGTGAGATTCATCGAGCGAAATAAGATTCTTATTTGCCTGCAAAGTGAATATGCATCTTTGAATTCCAACTGGAACGAATCACTTCGAGCGCTTCACCTTCTTGGCTCATCGGAAATACCGAACCAGTGACATCTCCACCTAACGCCGCTAATTGATCTAAGAGTGCCCGATTCTTCGCCACATGTTCGAGGATTCCAGCAGGAGATGTGAACTCTTCAACGGCCACACATTGCGTATTATCGACGCTAAAGAAGAGGTCATATCGCAAGATTGACTCTTGCTTCTTAATTACTTCTAGCATTGTGGCTGCAATCTCTTTGAAGGCTGCGAGATTTCCCGGTGCAATATAAGGGAATGTTGCAACTGCTCTAATGGTCTCCATGGGATTCCTTGCGCTAGTAGTAGACGCCAATTATGCTCAGAAAGTGAGCGCCGCGAAAGCAAATAAGACCAGGACAATTACTGGTCATAAGGCGGTTCGCGAGGCGTTGCGCGATACCCAGACTTACTCATCAGACCTTCAGGGGGATGCTGATGTCCGCGATTACAGGCAAATACCCCTTGAAATAGACCCTCCGCGTCACCATCTCTATCGAGCCGCGCTTGCTCCCTTCTTTGTAAAGCCGACCGTTGAGAGGTACTCAGCAGAGTTTTACTCGAATGCTGAGTCGCAGATCTCTCATTTCTTTCAAAATCCAGGCCAAGATGTCATCGCAGATCTCGCGCTTCCAATCGTGATGCAGAACCTGGGTGCGCTCTACCACCGCCCGCACGATGTTCAAGAATGGATCTCTTGGGGTCCAGATGTTTGGACTGCAGCAGGTCCGACTCGTGACGGCGCCATACTTCACGCCTATCTCGATCGAGTCTATGCAGAAGCTATTGAGATTATTGAGGCGAAGAAGAGAGATGTTTGGAGCGATGTCGCACAAATAGAGATTGAGGGTGAACGAATTACCCAGACTGAGTTCAAGGGAATCGCTGGGGTCTTACTCGCTGGCGGTCGCGATACTGTCATTAAATTATTGACTGGCATGGTCTGGTATTTCGGTTCACATCCGGCAGAGCTCGAACTCCTGCGTAGTGACCGCGCGCGGATTGACTCTGCAGTTCAAGAATTCCTTCGTTTCTTCACACCTCTCCCCGAAATGGCTCGGACAATTGTTGCTGAAAGCAATGCCCTCAATCTCCCCGAAGATCGTTACGTAGGGATTAGTTTTATCTCCGGAAATTTCGATGCCACTGTCTTTGATAATCCACTAGAAATATCCCTTGAGCGCCCCCGCAACCCACATCTGAGCTTTGGATTTGGCCCGCATACATGTTTGGGTAATCACTTGGCAGAGATCGAGGCCAAGGTCTTTCTCAATGCACTCCTTGATTCGGGATACATCTGGGAGGTCTCCGAGGAAGAAATCACCTTCCATGCGGGGGAGTACTCGGTTGTACCTGATCGATTCGAGCGAATTCGACTCAGCCAGCGATAGGAATCACGATGTGGTTCGCAAAGTCAATCTGGCTTTACTCTAGTGACGCTACTCGCAATCGAAGCTAGATGCGACTGCTGGGGCGTTGAAGAGTGTGAGCACTCACCTACTTCTCTAGGACGATAGTTGTCTGAGCTGGAACGCTCACCTTTCCACCGTTCACAACAGACAGGACCTTGGTGCCTGCAGAGTTTCCACTCACAACAACATTCCACTTGCCTGAAGATGGTAGAGCAATGGACTGTGGTGCGGTTGTCGCATTCATCGCCACCACGATAGATCCCCATGAATCGCCACTCTTCTTGCCGTTCAGTGAATATGCGATCCCTCCGCTGAGTGTTGGCAAGAAGGCAAGGTTTGAGTTAATGGCGCTACCGGTGGTTAACCTAAAGGCAGGATGAGCGTTGCGGATCGCCAAGAGCCCCTTGTAGTAGTTATTTAATGCGATATTTGCGGGAAGAGTCGACCATTTCAGTGAGTTCACATCATCGCCGGCGTTATAACTATTTTCGTTGCCACCCTTGGTGCGCAAGAACTCTTGACCAGCTTGGATAAATGGGACACCTTGAGAGAGATAAACAATTGCGGCGGTCATCTGATCCAACTTGAGAATAGTGGCAGGTGTTGCACCTGGCATGCTTGCCGTTAACTTGTCGAAGATGGTCGCGTTATCGTGCGACTCAACATAGTTAATGGCTTGCCCAGGGGAGGCTGTCGTCCAAGCATTGGATAGGACGTTGTTGTAAGAAGTTTGGCCAACTATTCCAGCGGCGACATCGAGGGATCGATTAAAGAGCCCTGAGACAAAACCTTTCTCGGTTGCGTGGAAGACCGAACCCTTGGCACCATCTCGCACCTGATCATTGAAGGCACCGACTCCTGGCAATTGCGCAATATTTGCCTGAGTCGCGGCCTTTGTTGCCGGAAGAGAACTCTGTCCATACCAACCCTCGCCATAGATTAAGAGTGAGGGATTGATTGCCGTCATGTCCTTACGAACCTGATTGATGGTTGTAATGCTCATCTGGCCCATCTGGTCGATACGGAAACCATCCATGTGATATTCAGTGGCCCAGTATTTAAAGGAGTCAGTCACAAACTTAGCGACCATGGATCTCTCATCGGCGACATCATTTCCGCAGCCACTTCCATTGGTGAGATCACCACTGGAATCGGTACGGAAGAAGTAACCGGGAACAATGAGGTTCTCACTAAATGATCCCGCGTTATAGACGTGGTGGTAGACGACATCCATGATGACGCGCAGCCCTTGATTGTGCATGGACTGGATCGCACTTTTGAGCTCAATAATTCGAGTAGTCGGCGTTGAAGGATCAGAGGCATAAGAGCCCTCAGGGACATTGAAGTTCTGAGGGTCATAACCCCAGTTAAATGATGGGCTGAGCTCATTGACTGACTGGAAATCAAAGACTGGCAATAGTTCTACGTGGGTCACGCCCAGGCTCTTGATATGGGATATTCCGGTTGCGACGCCTTTATAAGAGGTATTTGTATCCGTGAAGGCCAAATACTTACCTTGATGGGCAGCTGGCACGCCACTTGAAGGATCAATTGAGAGGTCGCGGACATGAAGTTCATAGATCGAAGCATCTGTTGGGTTACCTGAGAACTTTGGCTTGGTGTTATTCCAACCAGCAGGATTGGTCTTGGCGAGATCAACAACCACACCTCGAGTCCCATTTGCGGTCGTCGCACGTACGTATGGGTCAACTGCTTCATTTGTGTTTCCATCGACCGTGACGCGGTAGAGATAGGAGATGCCGTTGAGATCTCCGGGCATTGTGGCCACCCAGGTACCTTTCACATCTGATGTCATAGGCGTCTGGACTGGTTCAGATTTATCTAAAGTCGGGAAAGTAAGTAGCGTCACTATTGACGCAGTCGGCGCCCACACGCGGAACTTCGTCGCCTTGGTGGAATAGGTATTTCCTAGATCATTTCCGGTGTATGTGTACTTTGCTGCAAATTCTGCAGAGTCAAAGATCTTTGCTTGTTCAACAACCGGGTTAACTGGAATAGCTGTCGTTGGAAGTGCCGTGTAGATGGTGGCATCACCTTGGCGAATCCACACTTCGGCGTTACCAGTTGCATCGAAATTAGCAATGAAGCGATCGTTCGAGCCCTCTTTTTCGAGCCAAGCACCTCGGCGAATGATGATGCCGAGTTGAGCGAAGGTAGAGGTACCGGTGACATCAATCTTTGCGACCTTACCGAAGCCATCTTCGGTCTGGAATGGGAATCCAGATGCAGCGACTTCTTTATCGTTCGCACTTCCTGGAAGATCGCGCCACAAATAAACGTTCCAGTCGGTGTAGTCAGCGGCAGTACGTTGGTAGTGGACCGTGAGGTGCACCGTATCCGGCAGCGCAGCACGAACTGGCGCCAAGAAGAAATTGGTCAGTGCGCCCGCAAGAAGAAGGATAAGAAGGGCTTGGACTTTTCGCGCAAAGAAGATTTTCATGCTGAAAGATTAGCGAGCGGGATATGGCGAATATAGTGAAAGATCTGCAATCGCTATAACGTTATTGTTATTCGGTTGGGTAGGAGACGCCGATCTGCTCTCGTACGGTATCCATCACCTGCATGATCTCGACACTTTCGCGAAGTGACATTACTGGGCTTTCAATGAGCCCTTCTCGTACACATTCTTCGACATGCATCGCCTGATACTGGCGTCCCTGACCTTCGATCTTGGTCTCATAGCGCTTGATAATTTCACCATCATGAGTGGTGACCCTAAAAGATGTTTGGGCGTAGAAGGAGCCATCGATATCGATTCGGGCAAGTGAACCGACTACCGACGCTGTCACAGGGCCTGCCCCCAAGAAAGAGGTAGTCATCGTTGCCTGCTTACCGCCTGCATACTGAAAGATCATCGATGTCGTTGCATCAATCTTTTCGGAATTGAGTCGAGCCTTAGCTGTAATCGTCTCTGGTCTGCCAAATAATCGATGCGCCATTGATACTGGATAGATCCCCAAATCAAGAAGCGCGCCTCCACCAAGTTCGCGTTGCAATAGTCGCGGAACGTGTGTGAGCGCTTGGCTGTGATCTGCTGTGAAGAGTTCGATCTCACCGAGCGCACCCGAATTGATGACCTCAAAGATCGCATCCATAGATGGTAAGAATCGAGTCCACATCGCTTCCATGACGAAGAGGCCTTGAGAGGCTGCAAAGCTACGAACTTCTTCTGCCTCGCGGGCATTAATGGTAAAAGGCTTCTCTACTAAGAGATGTTTACCAGCGGCAAGGGCCAGGAGCGCATCACGCTTATGGAATGGGTGGATCGTTGAAACATAGATGAGATCAACTTCAGGATCATTTACTAAGGCCTCATAGCCCTGATGTCGGTTAGGAATACCGAATCGATCCGCGAATTCATTCGCCTTGGCTAAATCCCGTGCACCAACGGCCAGGATGGAAAGGCCGGCAATCTGAAAATCCTCAGCGACAGCGCTCGCAATCCCGCCTGCGCTGAGGAAACCCCATCTCAACTTCGTCACAATGTGAGGGCGTTATTTGCCCTGTTAGCCTTTAGCGGACTTCTTCTCCTGCTTAGCAGCGCGCTTCTCCTTGAGTGAGAGCTTTGGCTCTTTCTTGGTATTTGCATTGCTCTTCTGTTCTTTATTTGCCATTGTAAATGCCTTTCATGAGTACGTCTGTGAAGCCAATAATAGCGATAAAAAACCCCGCAACCAGATGGCTGCGGGGTTTTTTACTGTAGTTCTAGATGACTGAGAGTGTGAGAGCAGTCAAAACGGCAGCAACTGCACACCAAGTGAACCAGGATTGTGCGGTGCGCTGACGCCAGACATCGAGCTCGTGCGGCAGATCAGTTGTACGGTTTCGAATCAAGATTCCAAGCGCGATAAAAGCACCGAGAATGTAATGGAAGATTCCAGTGCCTGCCATGAGAACCCAATTCGATGCATAGGCACCATTGAAGCTTACGATCCCACCATCATCTTTGAGCAAGAACGGCATATGTGCCATCTGCTTCCATTGGAGATATCCACCAACAAGCAAGACCACGAATGTCACGATTGAGGTGAGATTACGAGTCTGCTTATTCTCTTGACCCAAGCGATGGGTAATCGCTGCGATCACAAATGGAATTGCAACCTGCCAGGCCGAGCCGGTGCTGAAGTGCTTGACGCCTTTTGGAAGCCATGCACCATTTGTATTGAGGTTACGGAGGTAGAAGTAAGAGAAGATCATCGAGAAGAGGAATGCTCCATCTGCAACGATGAGAAGTCTTACTCCGAGGCGTTCGCGACGACCGACAGCTGCATCTGAATCGTGGTGAACGTGGAACTCTGTGTCGTGACTCATGAGTTACTTACCCTTTCCGTAGCCATATGGATCACTTGTGATGATTGGAAGTTCATCAAAGTTGGTGAGTGGAACTGGATAAGGGACAGTCCATTCAAGCGTCTTGGCGCCCCAAGGATTCATTGGTGCAACCTTTCCGTGACGCGCTGAGTGGATAACAGCCCAGAGCAGGATGATCATTCCGATACCAACGCTATATGCGCCGATCGTCGAGATGAGATTCGAGTTCTTATAGAGAGCTGCGTAATCGAGGACGCGACGTGGTTGACCTTCTGCGCCAGCCATGAACATTCCAAAGAAGAGAACGTTGAAGCCGATTTGAACGAACCAGAAAGAGATGTAGCCAGCACGCTCATTGAGCATTCGGCCGGTCATCTTTGGGTACCAGTACGCGAGGCCACCGATAGCACCAGTGAGCGCAGCGCCCATCAGTGTGAAGTGGAAGTGCGCAGTCACGAACATAGATCCATGGAGGTATCCATCAGCAGGGACATCTGAGAGATAGATACCGGTGATTCCACCGATTAAGAAATCCCAGATGAAGGCGAAGATGGAGAGCATTGGTAGTTTCATCCAAGGCTTTCCGCGCCAGAGAGTGCCGATTAATACTAGGAAGAGAAGTCCGGTTGGAATCGAAATCATCTCGGTTGTCACCATGAATGCGCCATTGAGCGAAGGTGCCCAACCAGCGATATACATATGGTGCGCCCAGACCAAGATCGAAAGACCGGCGATACCAGCAAATCCCATGATCGCGGCGTTATAAGAGAAGAGCGGCTTTCTTACAAAGACCGGTGCAATCTCCATGAGCGCTGCAACACCAGGAATCAAAATAACGTAAACCTCTGGATGGCCCATGATCCAGAAGAGGTTGGCATAGAGCCATCCGCTTCCACCCATGTTGGCATCAAAGAAGCCAGTGTTATAAGTACGATCTAATCCAGTCATGATCATCGAGACCATGAAAGTTGGAAAAGCTGGGATAGCAAGCGCGACAGAGATCGTCGAACCGATAACGAAGATCGGTACCCGATTCCACTTCATACCCTTGGTACGCATTGCAACAACTGTCGTGGTGATATTCATACCAGCGACTGCAGTTGAAACTGCGAAGATGATGATGGTTGCAATAAAGGCATTCATTCCAGGTCCTGCTTGAATGCTCAGTGGTGCATAGGCAGTCCAACCAGTTGGGATTCCACCGAGGAACCATGCGCTGCAGAGGACAGGGATCGCTGTGAAGAGAACCCACCATGAGAGAGCGTTGAGGCGAGGGAAGGCCATATCGTAAGCACCGATCATGATTGGCATGATGTAGTTACCAAATGGACCCGTTGCAACAATAATCATTGCGATGATCATGGTGATTCCATGTAATCCGACCAATGAGTTGTAGACAGTTGGGGTAACAAAATGTGCACCAGGACGTGCCAAGCTGGTACGAATCATCATCGCCATGGTTCCACCGACGCCCAAGAGGGTCATAACGCCTACTAAATACTGGATTCCAACCACTTTGTGGTCAGTGCAGTACTTGAAGTAGCGCTTAACGCCCTGGCCATCGCCAGCCATGTAGAGAATCTCTTCATCAGTGAGGTCTTTTCCGACCAACCAACGCCACGGTCCAATCAATGCACCGATACCGATCATGAAGCCAATCGACCAGGTGAACATCGTTCCGAGAAGGAGGATGTTGTTGTCATGAGGTGAAAGTGGATCGGCCGCACCATCTGTGTAAGTCAGAAGAGACTTCTTCAAGAGGTAGTAAACGATCGCCGCAAGAATGACTCCTACGACTACGCCGGTTCCCATGTGCAGGCGAGTGATGAGACTGCGCTTTGGGTTTGGAACTGGACGAGCTACATCTTTACTCTTTGTTGAAGTGCTCATGCGGTGTGACCTCCTTGTGCGAGAACCCAGGCATTGAAGTCACTCGGTGACATCACCGCCCCGTTCGTCTCCATATATGCGTGATAGAGGCCGCAGAGCTCTGCGCACTTCACTTCGATAACACCAACCTTTGTAGGTGTGGTGTGAATGACTGTCGTAACTTGTGCGTTGGCATCAACCTTCACGCCAAGTTGAACTGGCCAGAATGAGTGGTTGACATCAGCAGATTTCACATCGAAGATCACCGGAACACCAACTGGCAAGTTGAGTTCATGTGTTTCAATGCCTTGCGCTGGATAGTTAAATGTCCAGAGCCACTGCGAACCAGTTACCTCCACAGTGATTGCACTCTTTGCATCAGAGGCTGCAGCAACTGCTTGCGAGTTAACCTCGATCAATCCCCAAGCAATCGCAACAAGTGCGAAGACTAAAGAACCGACTGTCCAGACTGCAACGATTGGACCGTGAGTGCGAATCGCTGGACCATCCTCTGGTGGGTTATCGCCACGGTGCATATCCATAAAGGAGTTAGTCGCGATGGCGAGCACCAAACCAGCGATTGGCGCTGAAATAACGGTGAACCAGATCATGATGGATTCAGCAGATTTCATCTCTTTCGACATGATCTCTGGCATCCACTTTGGGTAGAAGACGAGACCGAGAACCACGAAGAGCGCTGTCCAAAGGAAGAAGAGGACGGTGGTGCGCTTTACATCTCTGCGGGCAAAGAAGTGGGTGAGACGCTCTCCCGGAGTAGGGGTTAACACCTCGGCATTGTGATCGGATGAATTAGCCATTGACGACACTCACCTTTCCAGACATATAACCGTTCTGGCCCATTACGGCGCCGAACTTGGCGTAGGTGCCATCACCACATGGGTATTCGCAGTTCCAGACATATTCACCGGCTCCACCTGTTACGAAGGAGAAGACGACGAGATGGGAACCGTTCTTCTCCATATCAGCATCCTGCACCTTTGGAAGTGGGACGTTGACGAAGAGAGGCTCTTGGGTCGACGTAGGTAGACCATGGAGTGTGAAGGTGTGTTGAACTTCAGTTGGTGGCAGCGATGAGACCTGCTGGCCATCAACTGTCATCATGTTGTCGATCGTTCCGACAACTTTTGCAAAGTAATTAGTATTGAGCTCTTCGCCGCCGTCATAAACCTTGAGCGTCATGGTGACGACAGAGTGGGCAGGTAGAACCAAATGTGAATCGGTGTAGAACGGCCACGGATGGGTATTTGTCCGATTAACGTTATTTGCACGGGCCGATGCATCATCCGGAAAGACGCTCTGACTAATGAAGGCATGGGGGAGTTCCTTGCCATCCACCGTAACTGTTCCATTGACCGTTGCATATGTCTTCGGCTGCGACTCTTTCGAAACAGAGTGGAGGGTAAAGCCGACGGTTGCGACAACGGCAACGCCTAAGAAGAGGAAGGCGATTGCGCTCGCTAAGCGCTTGCCTCCCGACACTTCATTGTGTGTGGCGGTTTCCACTGGTCCTTCTTTCTGATGAGGTCATAGCTCGCTCAAAGATGAGTGAACTTTCCGTGAGAAATTGCTTGTGGTCAGGGTACGCTCATCTCTACGCTCAGTGAAGCGAATTCGAAGATCAATTTAGGGATTCTTTCGATCTGAATCTGAGAGCGAGGTGATAGCGATGCGGCTCAAGCCACTATGGGATATCGCCTTCGCAGCCACGCTCTTAACCGTTCTCTACTGGTATTACACAAGTAACAAGCAGATGCAGATAGTGAGTCGTCTGCGCCAATTCCTCTTCTACCTCGGAATCGGAGTGCTGGCACTCATGGTGGTCGGCCCCGTCCCGCATGCCGCGGTCAATACCTTCTGGGTGCACATGATCCAACACATCTCGATCATGATGGTGATCTCACCACTCCTTATTCTTGGCTCACCCTTCACCCTTCTCTTAAGCAGACCTGAGTCGCGAGCTGGACGAATCGCTTCACGCCTTGTTCAAGTAAAAGTAATTCGACTGCTCTTTCATCCCGAAGTTGGCTTTGCAATATTCCTTACGGTCTTGATCCTCACCCACTTCTCGCCTCTGGCAAATGCCGGGATGCGAAGTGCGAATATCCATTGCCTCGAGCTCATCTTCTTCTTACTCGGCGGCATTCTCTATTACTACTCAGTGATGGAGGGCAATCCTCAGCCGCACCCAGTCTCATACTCCAAACGCGTGATCTCACTCTTCGCCATGATGGTGCCAGAGACAATGACTGGCTTCTTCCTCTATTCGGGAAATCGAGTACTTCATTCACTTCCGGAGAACAGAACAATGTCGATGGGATTATCAGATCAACATACTGGTGGCGCCATTATGTGGGCGATGGGAATGTTGATCGATTCAATGTGGATAGTCTTAGCCGCCCGAGATTGGTTTGAGAATGAACGGTTATTAGCGGAGGCGGAAGATGAGCACTGAGCCAGAACTCAAGCCCGATCCACATCGCAGATGGGTGCTCTGGGGAATTCCACTCTGTGTTCTCATGGCCTTCTTCGAACTCGATCGGGCACTTGGCGGCAATCATCGCAGTTGGGTCTATGTTGCTGAATGGCCATTCTTTGCGATCTTCATCATCTATATGTACTGGAAACTCTCACAACCACAAGAGAAGTACGACGACTCTGAGGATCCGCAGCGCGAGATAGATTAATTACCAATTTTTACCAGGACTGATTGAGCGGCTTACCTTCGGCATACCCTGATGATGATTGAATTCCAACAATTGCTTTAGCAAAGAAATCTGGAATCGAATCAGCCCCGGCATAGGTACAGCTCGAGCGAACACCCGAAATAATCTCGTCAATTAAATCTTCAACTCCGGGACGTGAAGGGTTGATATACATCCGTGATGAAGAGATACCTTCTTCGAAGAGCGCCTTACGGGCACGATCAAATGCACCTTCACTTGCGGTACGAGCAGCAACGGCGCGAGCCGATGCCATTCCGAATGACTCTTTATAGAGACGACCATGGGAATCACGGTTGAGATCACTTGGAGACTCAAGAGTCCCAGCAAACCACGAGCCGATCATGACCTGAGATGCACCTGCAGCAAGGGCGAGCGCGACATCGCGGGGATGGCGTACTCCGCCATCGGCCCAGACATGCTTGCCAAACTTCGCTGCCTCTTCGGCACACTCAAGCACCGCAGAAAATTGTGGTCGGCCAACACCAGTCTGCATCCGTGTTGTGCACATTGCACCGGGTCCGACACCAACTTTAATAATGTCTGCGCCAGCTTCAATGAGGTCACGGGTACCAGCTGCAGTCACAACGTTTCCGGCAACAATGGGAATCTTTGGACTTTGTGCCCGAATTACTTTGATCGCTTCAATCATCTTCACTTGATGGCCATGCGCTGTATCAACAACAAGTACATCAGCACCGGCTTCAATCAGGAACTTCGCCTTTGCAGCAACATCACCATTGATGCCAACGGCTGCGGCGATGCGCAACTTTCCATTTGCATCGAGAGCAGGTGTGTAAAGGGTGGCACGAAGTGCACCAACCTTCGTCAGGATCCCGACGAGTGATCCATCTGCGCGCACAACTGGTGCAAGCTTGCGACGATGGGTGGTCAAGAATTCAAATGCCTCGCGGGGTTGGATTGAATCGTTCACTGTCATGAGATCGGTTGCCATGATCTGTTGCAACTGAGTGAAGCGATCAACGCGTTCGCAATCTGCTTCGGTCACAATGCCGACCGGCTTGCCACCTTCGACGACGATCAACGCACCATGGGCACGCTTATTAATAAGGTCTAACGCATCAGCGACTGTGTCAGTCGGAGCAAGTGTTACTGGTGTATCAAAGAAGGTGTGACGATCCTTAACCCAAGCGATTACCTGAGCGACAATCTCGAGTGGAATATCTTGTGGGATTACGGCAATTCCACCGCGGCGGGCGATGGTCTCAGCCATCCGCCGGCCAGAGATCGCGGTCATATTGGCAACAACAAGTGGGATTGTGGTGCCGGTGCCATCTATTGATGAGAGATCGACATCCATGCGGCTCGCAATTTCCGAACGGCTGGGGGCGAGGAAGACATCCTCGTAGGTGAGGTCAAAAGACGGGCTAGTTATGAAACGCACGTGGACAAATGATACCCGTCTTTCGCTAGGCCAGATAAAGGCCTGACCTGCAGGTTTGGGTATATCTGACCAGCTAGATCTACCAGATGACCCAGATGACCCAGATGACCCAGATGACCCAGATGACCCAGATGACCTAGATGACCTAGATGACCTAGATGACCAGGTATGAGTTACTCGCGAACAGCCTTATTCCTGAAGCTGCCGATGAATTGTTCGGCCTTGATCGCCGCCCAACCAATCTTGGCAATATCGGTCGCCTTCGGATAGACCAGGTATCGGGTCTGCCACTCTGGATCGAACTTGGCATTAAAGCGGTAGAGCGATTCCACTTGGAAGAAGTTAGAGAAGAATCGAATCAGGTTGCGACTACTTCGAGTAATGGGTCCGGCACTAATTTTCTCAGCGCGTTCAAAGAGGGAACGGAAAGCTGCGAAGTTGAGTGAAATACTTTCAATCTTATTCTCGCGCGCCCATTCCACTGTCTGAACAATAAGAAGTTCATTCACTCCAGGATCTGTGCCGCGTTCGCGTTGCATGCGATCGAGGGAGATTCCATCATGTGACCACGGAACGAAGTAGAGAAGTCCCTTGATCTCATCACCAAGAGTTGCGATCGTAATAATCGTCTCACCATCAATATCTTCGCCAAAGCGATCCATCGCCATAGAGAAGCCACGTTCTGGAGTTCCGTAACGCCACTTCTTTGCTAAGTGTCGAAGTTCGACTCGAATATTTGCATCGAGATCTGACCATTTCGCCGTGTAGGCCGAGTACCCCTTGCGCTTAATGCGATTCACCATCTGGCGAACGTTTGCCATTGGGCGACCTTCTAATGTGAAATCTTTGACCTTAATGATCGCTTCATCACCAATATCAAAAGCGGTCATCCCGGCATGTTCTACCCAAACTTCGCCACCACGGTCACTCGCCCCCATCACCGCAGGTGTCCAAGCATGCAACTTTGCCTCATCAAGGAAAGCATCTATAGCAGCAGGCCAGAGACTGTATTCACCGAATGGATCACCACTGGCAAGCATTACGCCACCTTCGACTCGATAGGCAATCCCAGCCTTCTTATTCGGAGCCCAGATCACGCTCTTATCTCGTCTCGTTGCAAAGTAACCAAGAGAATCCTGATCAACATCGTGTGTGATGAGT
>CANBSP010000006.1 GCA_947372165.1 Actinomycetota bacterium
GCCGCTTCTTGTACCAATGCCACGGCGAGTATTTCGGGTGGAACAAAAACGGGCGGTGGTGGCGGCAACGTCTTATCCGGAACCTACAACACCGGCCTAACAACTGGGGCAACCCTTTCTGTGGTCGCAGATCGAAATGCGCTGGCTAAAGCTGGCGTTGCAATTACTATTCCCTGATTAAGTAAGGTGGAGGGATTAGTCTTGTTCTAAATCCTTCAAAGATCCGACCCGCTATAATTCCGTAATGAAAAAGCTAGCAAAGATCTTCGTTCTGATGGCATTTCTTATCACCAATTTCCAGATGCCGTTAGCTCATGCAACCCTGGCAGCTCCCGCATTTACCCTTTCATCAGGATCAGGGGATGCCACGATGAGATCTTCGTATAGCGGATACACCATCAGTTCTACTGGTGGCGCGGTCGATAGTTGGTCGATAGCACCTTCTTTAAATAATGGTCTTACTTTCAGCACAACGACGGGCCTGATCTCTGGAATTCCAACAATCGCACAAGGAAGAACCACTTACACAATTACTGCTCATAATACGACGGGAGATGCCAGTCAGACCTTTGGACTTCTGATCTATGCGCCATTAATTGATGTGCAATCAGCATCACCATCTTCTTCTTATTTTGGTTCACTTGTGACGCTCTCCGGCGTTAATTTAGATGTCGCAACCGCTGGTTCAATTGCATATACCGATCCATCAACTCATGATGAATATTCAGCAAGCATCTCAAGTTTTATTTCCCAGAGTGCAACGAGAGTCTCGTTCTATCTGCCCGCACAAGGGACTTTTACCAAGATGCGAATGTCTCCATTTTTTCTTTCATACAATCAAATTGTGCCAATTGGCTTGACCTGGCGCGTTAGTTTGAGTCAGACAGGCCTAAATACCCAGAACCAGAGCGAAGCTACTCTCGTCATAAATAGTGTTCCGCCAACTCCTACAATCTTGGCGCCGGCAAGCAATGTCGCAATCAACGGGATTGTCGGATCTCCACTTTCGTTAGCTTTCTCCATGATTGGCACTGCTCCATTCTTTGTGACTGCTTCAGGTGCCCTTCCTGGCGGCCTCTCCATGACATCTGCGGGTCTGATCTCGGGTACTCCTACAACAGCAGGAACATCGACTCTCAATTTCACCGTGCAAGATTCGTTATTTGGACCAGCTGCATCCGTTTCAGGCATCAGCTTTGTGATTGCACCTGCGCCGACGCCGATCCCAGACCCGCTCCAACTTTCGAAAATCACAAGTATCTCCACATCAACGGGGATAGCTGGAGAATCGACTCCAATAGTGATTCAAGGAAAATTCATTGAAAAGGTCTCTGCCATTCAAATCAATGGAATCGGCATCACTTCTGGATCATGGGTTCAGACTCCAACTACTCTCACATTTAACGTCCCAGCAAAGGCCGTGGGCACATACGCGATCCAGATCTTTAACGGATCAGCCCCAGTATTGTCAGAGCAATCTCTGACAATCGCTGCGCCAACGTCCCAGAACTCTGCTCCAAAGAAGACCAGCAAGCCGAAAGTGATCTACATTCAATGTAAGAAGGCCGGTCGCGGGACACGTGTTGTGTATGGGACAAATCCACTCTGTCCGGCGGGATATTTAAAGAAGTAGTGCCCATGCCTTTAGGGGCCCACTTATGCCAGACCAACTTCTCATCGAAATCCGAGTTCGTCCCAATGCCTCCCGAAATAAGGTGGGAGGAGTTGCGGGCGATCCACCTCGGTTAGTTGTGGCGGTTCAAGCACCAGCTGTTGATGGGAAAGCGAACGCTGCCGTGATTAAAGAGTTTGCCAAGGCTTTTGATCTGCGTACTAGTGCTTTCACAATAGTTCATGGCGAGTTAGCACGGGATAAGAGAGTGCTGATTAAGGGCGAACTGGCTGCACTCACCGGTAAATTTGAAGCGCTCTGTGGCACCCTCTTCTAACTAACTACTTCCGTCCAGTCATCACTTTCAGAAGGCGGATGATCTTCTTGCGCCAGCGTTTTCCTTGCTGGAGTGGATTTACTTCTAATATCTGCATATGTACAGGCTCACCAGGTGTCTTAACATCCTTGAGGGCAGGGCTGCTCTCATCCAGTGAATCAGCGATGCGTTCCATATTTCCAACAATTGAGACGGCGCGAACTAATTGATCTTGATTTACCTCACCTGCGAGGTCAAAGAGGTGTTCGGCAAGTAGTCGGCTGCCCAGTCGTAGATCATGGGCGACGTTATCTATCTGATCGATATTGCTATGTAATTCAATATATTCAATCTTCGTCAGAATTGCCGAGCCAGTTTCAAGGAGAGCCTGCGCAAGTTCGCCGTAACCGGACATAAAGTTCTCGCCAGAGACTGCGGCATCAAAGAGTGCGCGGGCGATGGTGCGAACTTGGACGATCGTATGCTCGATGGCGACACCAGAGATGTAGAGCGCATCTGCGTCATCTTCCTCTTCCATCGGTGACCACCGTGCATAACGCTTTGCTTCTAGGGCTTGGGCACGAAGTTTTGGAATCTCTTCAATCAGTACGCGACCCTTTGCCAGCCACTTGCCTGATGTGACCTCGTCATAGCCACTGACTACTCCCTCGGCCATCTCAGTCAGAAGCGCTGCGCAATCTTCGCCGAGTTGTGAGATCGCAGCTTCAGTTCGTCCCTTTGGGGTAGAGGCATGCGAGAAGTATGAAAAGACGATTGCGATGCCGGCGCCAACCAACGTTGAGAGCAGGCGATGCACAGCGGTGCTGCCGCTTACGCCAGGCCCAATAACAATGAGAGCGGTGACTGGGACGTTTACAGATGCGACTTCGCCAAGGTGCAGTGCACGAGCCACAACCGAACAAAGTAAGACGGTGGATGCGACTGCGATAAAACCGAGGTGGAAGATACCAACGGTGCCGAGTGCGACGCTGGCGCCGATTGCGGTTCCGACAATTTGACCGAATCCCTCGCGGACTGATTTGTAGAGCGAGATTCGAATTGAGAGGGCGCAGACGATTGCTGCCACAACTCCACCACTCTTGATAAAGGTATTGCCGATCAGCCAGGCTGTGCCTGAAGCGGCGGATGCGACAGTGATCTGGCGGACCCAGACTTGACGGTCGGTAAAGAGCTTGATGGTGCGACGGTAGAGGGTCTTCACCAGAAGACTCTCCGTTCGGGTCCCATTGCTCGCATAGGCCTATTCTCTCCTATTCTTTACCCATGACTTCACGCGAACAGGTAGAAATCGCCCTCAATAAGATCGCCACGATTGATCACGCAGGTTACGAGCTTCGCTCGGTCCTCGCAGTGCGTAGCGAAGCACTTGCACTTGCAGATGCAGATGCATATGACAAGGCAGGTAAAGATCTCCCACTCGCTGGTCGGCCGATCTTGATCAAAGACAATATTGAAGCAGTGGGCCTGCCAGGCACTGCTGGATCACTCGCCCTTGCCGATGCAACTGTGCTCTCTGATTCACCACTTGTTACACGTTTAAAAGATGCAGGTGCGATCGTTATCGGCGCCACCAATCTCTCTGAGTGGGCAAATATCCGATCGACCAAATCAACATCCGGTTGGTCTGCCATGGGCGGCCTCACTGCAAACCCATGGATTCATAAGCACAGCGCAGGTGGGTCATCATCTGGATCTGGCGCTGCAGTTGCTGCAGATTTAGTACAGATGGCAGTTGGCTCTGAGACAGATGGTTCGATCATCTGCCCAGCATCAGTGAATGGTTGCGTAGGCATTAAGCCAACAGTTGGATCTGTTCCACGAGAGCAGATGGTTCCAATTAGCGGATCACAAGATTCCCCTGGTCCAATGGCGCAGACAGTTGCCGATGCGGCACTTCTACTTGAAGTAATGACCGGGCAGAGTGGGTTTGTATCGGCGCTCTCTGAAACTGCAGGTATCCGAATCGGTGTAGTCAAGAATTGGATGACCTCCAATGATGGAACTAATGCGCTCTTTCAGAGTGCAGTGGATGCGCTCGCTAAGGCTGGTGTGACTCTTGTCGATATCGATATCCCAACGCCGAAAGATCAAGTGGGCGATGATGAGTATGACGTTCTCAAGCACGAACTCCACTCCGACCTCGGTGCATATTTAAAGAGCCGACCAGGTGCAAAGGTGCAATCACTGGCTCAGGTTGTGGCATTTAATCTCCAGAACCGTGAGACCGAGATGCAGTACTTCAAGCAAGAGATCTTCGATGAGGCGCTCCAGATCGGTGGTCGCGGTCCGAAGTATCAGATGAAGCGCGATCGCAATCTGAACTGGGCGAAGTTGACCCTGGCCAAGGCGCTCTCTGATGTTGATGTTCTTATCGGCTGTTCCTATTCACCAGCTTGGGTATCACGCTTAGGTGAGGGCGATAGCTTCAGTGGCAGTTCGTGGATCACCACTGCGCCATCGATCGCTGGTGCACCGATCGGTGCCGTCCCAATGGGACTCGTCGAAGGCCTGCCAGTTGCGCTCGGCGTTGTGGCCGCCCGCAACAACGAGGTCGCCTTGGTACGCGCTATGGCTGCGATCGAAGCTGCCTTGGGACTTGGCGTCCTGAAGCCAACCTTTATTAAGTAAGCGAGAATTTGGGCCGATTTCGGGCATAAATCCACTAGATCGTGGGTTCTATCTACCGCTGACCACAATTTCTGGGCAGGCGAGCCGTCAGGTAACCCCGATAGGCTTTACCCGATCGACCCAGTCCCACAGGAGGTACCGAAATGTTTGAGCGCTTTACCGATCGAGCTCGACGCGTAGTTGTTCTAGCGCAAGAAGAAGCTCGCATGCTCAACCACAACTACATCGGCACCGAGCACATCCTCCTCGGACTCATTCACGAAGGTGAAGGCGTTGCCGCCAAAGCGCTCGAAGCACTTGGCATCTCACTTGAAGGCGTTCGCGCACAAGTTGAAGAGATCATCGGCCAAGGCCAGCAGGCGCCATCAGGACATATTCCATTTACTCCACGCGCAAAGAAAGTTCTCGAACTATCACTTCGCGAAGCGCTTCAACTCGGCCATAACTACATCGGCACCGAACATATTCTTCTCGGCCTCATTCGCGAAGGTGAAGGCGTAGCAGCACAAGTACTCGTCAAGCTGGGCGCAGATCTCAACCGCGTCCGCCAGCAAGTTATCTCACTCCTCTCTGGTTACCAAGGAAAAGAGACTGCCGCATCTGGTGGTCCAGCAGAAGGAACACCATCTACTTCACTCGTCTTAGATCAATTCGGTCGCAACCTCACACAAGCGGCACGCGAGGGCAAGCTCGATCCAGTCATTGGCCGTGAAAAAGAGATCGAACGCGTCATGCAAGTTCTCTCACGTCGCACCAAGAACAACCCAGTCCTCATCGGTGAACCAGGTGTTGGTAAGACTGCAATCGTTGAAGGCCTCGCCCAAGCAATTGTGAAGGGTGATATTCCAGAGACGCTTCGCGATAAGCAGCTCTACTCACTCGATCTCGGTGCACTTGTCGCTGGATCGCGTTACCGCGGTGACTTTGAAGAACGCCTCAAAAAGGTCTTGAAAGAGATCCGTACTCGCGGCGATATCGTCCTCTTCATCGATGAGATCCATACTCTTGTTGGCGCCGGCGCAGCAGAAGGCGCTATCGATGCGGCAAGCATTCTGAAGCCAATGTTGGCTCGCGGCGAACTCCAGACAATCGGCGCCACAACTCTTGATGAGTATCGCAAGCACTTCGAGAAGGATGCAGCTCTCGAGCGTCGCTTTCAACCAATTCAAGTTGCCGAGCCATCAGTGACTCACACGATCGAAATCCTTAAGGGACTTCGCGATCGTTACGAATCTCATCACAAGGTTTCCATCTCAGATGGTGCACTTGTCGCTGCTGCGACCCTTGCTGATCGCTATATCTCTGATCGATTCTTGCCAGATAAGGCGATCGATCTTATTGATGAAGCGGGATCACGTCTTCGCATCCGCCGCATGACAGCGCCGGCCGAACTTAAAGAGTTTGATCTCAAGATTGCAGATGCTCGCAAGGCGAAGGAATCAGCGATCGATGGTCAAGATTTCGAGAAGGCTGCCTCATTCCGTGATGATGAGAAGAACCTCATCGCCGAGCGCGCCGAACGCGAGAAGACCTGGAAGGCCGGAGATCTCGATCAGGTCGCCGAAGTTGATGAAGAGTTGATTGCCGAAGTTCTCTCTAACTCAACCGGCATCCCAGTCTTCAAGCTCACCGAAGAAGAGACTGCTCGTCTGCTTCGCATGGAAGATGAATTACACCGTCGCGTTATTGGTCAAGATCAAGCGATCAAGGCGCTCTCACAAGCGATCCGCCGTACTCGCGCAGGTCTCAAGGATCCAAAGCGCCCGGGCGGCTCATTTATCTTTGCTGGCCCATCAGGTGTCGGTAAGACCGAACTCTCTCGCACACTCGCCGAATTCCTCTTCGGTGATTCAGATGCCTTGATTCAACTCGATATGTCCGAGTATTCCGAGAAGCACACAGCTTCCCGTCTCTTCGGTGCACCTCCTGGCTTCGTCGGTTATGACGAGGGCGGACAGCTCACCGAAAAGGTGCGTCGCAAGCCATTCTCAGTGGTTCTCTTCGATGAGATCGAGAAGGCCCACCCAGATATCTTCAACACCCTTCTTCAGGTATTAGAAGATGGTCGCCTCACCGATGCCCAAGGTCGCACAGTTGATTTCAAGAACACTGTCATCATTATGACCACCAACCTCGGTACCCGCGATATCTCTAAGACTCTTGGTCTTGGCTTCCACAACTCATCAGATGTACTCGGTAATTACGAGCGCATGAAGGCGAAGGTCTCTGATGAACTCAAGAGCCATTTCCGCCCAGAGTTCTTGAACCGTATCGATGACATCGTCGTCTTCCATCAATTGTCCGAAGCTGACATCATCCAGATTGTTGATCTCATGATCGCAAATCTTGACGAGCGTCTTCGCGCAAAGGATATGACGATCGAACTCACATCGGCTGCGAAATCACTTCTTGCGGCACGCGGATACGATCCACTCCTGGGTGCACGACCATTGCGTCGAACCATCCAACGCGAGATCGAAGATATCCTCTCGGAAAAGATCCTCTTTGGTGATGTAAAGCCAGGGGAGATCACACTCGTTGATGTTGAAGGCGAAGGCCCAACAGCCACCTTCACATTCCGCGGTGTTCCAAAGGCGACTATGCCCGATTCACCAGAGGATCTCACCAGCGCAACTGCGCCAACTGATTAATCAGCTAACTTAAACCTAGAATTGCCGGCACCCTCGATGAGGTGGTCGGCGATCAGGCTTTTCAGGGCCTTCTCGGATTGATCCTTGTCATGCCAGATCGCAATAAGTGAACTCTTACTTGCCACCTTATTTTCTCGAAGATGTTGAATGATCTGCCCGCGGCATTGGCGATCGGTTCCGGTCCATCCTTGGCTTCGTTTGGCGACCTCACTCTTTGGATAACCAGCCGCACGCCAGGCGCATGAACTCATTACCGGACACTGCTCACAGAGCGGTGATCGAGCAGTGCAGACCAGCGCCCCGAACTCCATCGTGGCCGCTGCCCAGAGCGCACCATTAGATGGAATCAACTCAGTACGAATACGCCGTTCGACTTGGGATGGTGAAGAGGAAGGGGATTCGACACCATCAATCGCTCGAGCAAAGAACCTGCGGATATTGATATCCATTACGAGCGTGCTCTCACCATAAGCAAACGCGGCGATCGCAGCGGCGGTGTATTCACCTACCCCTGGCAGAGTCCGCAGATCTTCAATCGATCTTGGGACTTCGTTATCAAAGCGAGTCGAAATAATTCCTGCTGATTCATAGAGTCTGGTCGCACGCCGGGGATAGCCAAGGCGACCCCACGCAGTGATTGCATCTGATCGCTTGCTGGCGGCAAGGTCTGCTGGTGTTGGCCATCGATCGAGCCACTCGTGCCACTTAGGCAGGACTCGATTAACTGGAGTCTGCTGCAACATAAATTCCGAGACCATAACGCCCCATGGTGTTGTGTTGCGCCACGGAAGATCGCGCTTATTCTCCTCAAACCACTCGAGGATTGGTTCTGCTTTCATTATCCGATCTTGACGCGGGCAATCGCTTGTTCGAGTCGTGCTACTTCCATGATCTCAATGCCCGCAACCTTGATCTCTGAACCAACGGGAACCATGGCCCGCTTGAAACCGAGTCGTGCAGCCTCAGCGATACGTTGTTGGGCACCCGTTACTTTACGGATCTCGCCCGCAAGGCCAACCTCGCCAATCGCCACTAAGTCAGATGGAAGTGCTAATCCCTTTGCCGCTGATGCGACAGAGAGTGCAACTGCAAGATCAGCTGATGGTTCATTCATCTTCATGCCACCGACGGTCGCAACATAAACATCGCGGCCAGATAGGCGGATATTGGCCCGCAGCTCTAGGACCGCTAAAGTCATTGAGGTACGGGGGTTATCTAGCCCTGATGTGACTCGGCGCGAGTTACCAAAGTCGCGACCTTCAGCAACAGGTAGACCAACGAGTGATTGAATCTCGGCAAGAAGTGGTCTGCGTCCTTCGAGTGCAACGGTCACGCAGGTCCCCGGGACTGGCTCGCTATGGCGAGTAGTAAAGAGTCCGGTTGGATCGGTGAGTGACTCAATACCGTTCTCGGTCATATCAAAGCAGCCGACCTCATCAGATGCGCCAAAGCGATTCTTCATGGCACGAATCAAACGCAGGCGTGAGTGACGCTCGCCTTCAAAATTAAGGACAACATCAACAAGGTGTTCGAGCAAACGCGGTCCAGCAATCGATCCATCCTTTGTCACATGACCTACAAGAACGACTGTGATATTTCGATCCTTAGCGATGCGAATCAATGCACCGGCAATCTCGCGCACCTGAGTGACGCCACCTGGCGCACCCTCAACCGCAGCTGATGCGATAGTTTGAATTGAGTCGATGATCAGAAGTTGTGGTTGGACTTGATCGATATGGGCAATTACAGCACCAAGTTCGGTCTCGGCTGCAAGCCAGAGATTGGGATCGATCGCATTGAGTCGTTCGGCACGAAGTCTTACTTGAGAGGCAGATTCTTCACCGCTGATATAGAGCGCAGTGATTTTTTGGCGCGCACTTTCGGCTGCAACAGAGAGCAAGAGAGTGGACTTACCAACACCCGGCTCACCTGCGAGCAAGATTGCTGCGCCAGGAACTAATCCACCGCCGAGAACACGATCTAATTCAGAGACGCCACTTGTTCGGGCCTTGGCACGTTCGAGACTTACATCGCCAATTGGAGTCGCAGCTGTTGTAACAGTGCCGGCTATGAGTGAGAGCTTCTTTGGTGCAGCTAACTCTTCAACGCTGCCCCAGGCTTGGCATTCGCCACATCGACCAACCCACTTAGTGCTGGTCCAACCGCATTCGGTGCAGCGGAATGGATCTTTCGCAGGAGCTGAATTCTTGGCCACGGGGATAGCCTAATCCCGAGCACTGACTCGCGCGCCCGATCTTTTTCAGGCTAGAAGGCGGTTATTTCTGGTTGGCGGCGGTCGCTGGGTGAATAACGAAGAGCGGCAGTGAGCGCTTCTCGAGATCGGCTTGGGTAATGCGAATCGCTTCAACACGGGCGTCGCAGTACTTTGCCAACTCGGCATACCCAGACGGTCCCATCAAAGTTTCGAGTTCTACTTTATTGGACTTATAAACAGGTTCGCGGCCAACATGAGCATCGGTATTTGCGGTGCAGTACCAATCGAAATCTTCGCCGCCATCGCCCCAGGCTTTGCGTTCGTATTCGCCGATTACGGTGACTGAAACAGTTTGGTCGCCTACTTCGCGATTCTCAAATGAACGTCTAATCGGAAGTTGCCAGCAGACATCAGGCTTTGTCTCAACGAAATGGACGTCCTCTTTGAGTGCAAGGTGATGGAGAACGCAACCAAAGCTGCCGCTATAGCCAGGTGCTTCATGGCCGACACGATTAAGGAAGATACAACTGTTATCAACCATTCGAGTCTTGCGATCTTTATCGAAGCCGACTTCAGAGATATTAAGTCTGCTGCCCTTCATCTTAGAATGGGCCTCGTCGTAGTACTGCCACATATCTGGAGTGAGTCGCTCGGCAATCTTGAGTGTGCGAATCTCATCGGCCTCATCTGAGTAATAAGCGCCATCAGAACAGCAACCAGCATCGGGCTTGTCGGCATCAATGCCACAACAACCCGAACCATAAATACAGGTGAAGTACGAGGTTAACCAGGTGAGATCGCACTTAAAGATCTCTTGGGGATTCGCGGGATCGGCGAACTCAACCCAGTCGCGCGCAAAGTTTGGTGATACCTCCATAGTGAGCGTAAGCCTAGTTAATGAGCCTAGAAAGTGTTAATCCCAGGTGCAGGTAATCGACCTCTGGCTGAACAACCGATGGCGAGAGTGGCTGGTTCGGTAGAGTTCGGTTATGAGTAAATGCGTGGGGATCATCGGCGTTGGCAATATGGGAGAGGCCCTCTTGGCAGGGTTGATTCAGGCCGGCCACCCTGCTGGCCAGATCTGTATCACCGACAAGCGCGAAGAGCATGCCGCTGATCTCGCCAAGAAGTATGGCGTCACCCTACAAACTCTCTCGGGTATCGCAGCTGAATGTGAAGTCATCTTGGTAGTCGTCAAGCCAACAGATTTGGTCACAACTCTTGAGGCGATGAAACCAACATTGGGGCCACGCGCCAGCATCGTCTCCTTTGTTGCCGGCAAGACGATCTCTGGCATCGAATCAATCGTTGGTGGCGATCATTGCGTTATTCGTGTGATGCCAAATACTCCAACATTGATTGGCAAGGGAATGTCGGCGATCTCCCCGGGCACACATGCAAATAACGACGATCTCGCATTCGTCACTTCATTCTTAGGCGCAAGTGGCAAAGTTGTTGAGGTTGAAGAAGATCTTCAAGATGCAGTGACGGCTACAAGCGGATCGGGCCCGGCATATTTCTTCGCCTTTGTTGAAGCAATGATCTCAGGTGCTGTGGCATTGGGAATAAGCCATGATGTTGCTACCGAGTTGACTGTTCAGACGATTATTGGCGCAGCCGGAATGCTCGAACTCAGTGGTAAGGATGCCAAGACTCTGCGCGAGAATGTCACAAGCCCCAATGGCACAACTGCGGCGGCATTGGCAACGCTCGGAGATTTCAATCTCGAGAATATTGTTCACCAAGCGATGGCAGCAGCTGCAAAGCGATCTGCCGAACTTGCTTAATGAAAAGTAGAATTCTCACAGCCACTCTGGCACTCTCCCTTCTTTTCGTACTTCCTGCGCAGGCTGCAACCAAGTCGATCAAAATCGCTAACCTTCCAATACTTGCCTCTGGCTCTTTCTTCCAAGGTAAGGGCGGACAATGGTTTGATACCCTCATTTCTAAGCGCGCTATCTATCTCGTCGGCACATCCGAACCTTCAACTGGGCCCACTCAGGGCGAAGTCATTGCCTTAAGCCCCATCACTGGTGCCCAGATGTGGGACCTGCCCATCCCAGGCAACTTTGATGCAGTCGCAAGTGCCGCAACCCTTGATGCAGCAGGAAATCTCTGGGTCGCAGGAAGTACGAGTGTTCCGGTGGCCACACCAACCCCCACACCAACCCCCACATCTTCGCCCCCCGGAGTTGTGAACCCTGGTGGAGTTGTTGTCACTCCGGTGCCACCGACCAGAGCAGGACTCACGCACATCACTGTCTGGGAGATCAATCCAGATGGATCACTCATCACTACATTTACCTATAACGCACCGGATGTTCTGCTGCCATCGACGATTGCCTTCGTAAAGAGTTCATTAGTTATCACCGGAAATGATTTTCAAGTAACTATGTCCAAGGTTGGCGTATTTAGTAAATTTATCTCGGCCAGTTTTGCCATTAAGAAGGCAGCTACTTCGAGTTCACTCAAAGATGGCCTCTACATCTGGAAGAGCTATGTTGCTCATGGATTAATTGCTGGTGTGAGTGGTGTGAAATCAACAGATGTGAATCGCGTGCTGCTTAAGGTCGGAAGTCGAACTGGCACGATCTATGGCGCATACCGAATCGCGGGCTTACAGCTGAAATTCGATTACCTCGCTGGTGTTGGGGTTGTTCTTACTACTTCAACCCCAACTGGCTACGCGATCTCAGTTCTTAAATAGACGCAGCGCACCGTTCACACCGGCGATCGCATACTTCTGATTGTTTAATGTGATCCAATCGAAGCGAGCGGTATTTGAGAAATCCAAAGTCGAGACGAGTGAGATGCTCTTATCTGTCGTATTCATCGCACACAATCGGTCTTGGCAGTTATAGAGAATCTTTGTGCCATCTGTGGCGATCGCAGCCGATGGTGTGCCGAAGTTATCTGATGGGGCATTTGCGACGAGGGTTGTGCCCGTCAGCGTCGCCCATCGCACTTGATCGGCCTTAGGCAGTGAGATGCCCGAAGATGCGAGCCAAGCCCCTGAAATAACGCCCTTATTCGCAGTGATCGCAATGTCATACCCGGCAATAGTTGTTGCGCCGCCTGCTGGATCCGTGGTCGAGTAGACCCAATCTTCTGGGTAGGCGGTCTGCCTTGTTGCGAAGCGAATCTCTCCCTGGGTGGGAGTCTTATCTTGGTTCACCTGAAGAACAGAGTCGTAGAAGAGGTAGACGTTATTGCCGACACTCGTTGCTTTGAGGTGGAACCCAACATCGCCAGTCGTGCGGTTATCAGTAGCCCGATCACCATCAACGAGTTCGTAATTCCACTTTCCGGCAACCTTCGTTGCACCCAAGAGGATGCCCTGTGAATCATCGCGATAGAAAACCTGCAGGCCAGCCGTGGTCACGACGCAAGCATTTGAAACTGAGACATCACTAGATGTGAGGACGCGGACTGGATCTTTGTAATCATTAATAGCGCTACCGTTGCCATCAACGACTTCATAGCTCCACTTCTTGCCATCGTAAGTTGCATGGCGCAGGTCTTTATCTTTCAGATCTGAATAGAAGATATTGAGAGTCTCGACCTTGCCTACTTTAGAACTACAGAGTGAGAGTGCTCCGCTCACATCATTGGTCGTCTTACCTAATTTCGTTGAGTTGCCATCGACAACGATCGAACTCCACTTCTTGCCATCAAAGGTCGACATCTTCAATGTGCCGCTCTTGCTATCGGTATAGACGACGATTGGCTTACCTGCATATGTACTGGTCGCCATAAATTTGGCATCAGCAGTCGGATCAATGATCGAACTCTTCCACGTTGTTTGCGGAACCACATTGTTCGTTGTGGCAGCAGGAGAAGATCCATATTGAGTATTAGCCGCAGCCACACTAAAGGAGTAATTACCACCATTGCGCAAACCCGTGACGGTAATAGGACTTGATGTGCCGGTGATAACTTGGCCAGTCTGGTTTACCTTGACGGAGTAGGTCTCAACGTGCGCGGTGCGAGCATTAGCAGGAGCATCGAAGGTAATAATCGCTGATTTATCAGCGACGAGCGCCTTCACATTACGCGGCACGGTAGGTGCGGCTGTTGCAACGCCTACTGGTGGCTTGGTCAGCATGTCTTGGAACATGGCCAGAACCAATGGCCCTGGATCATGGAAGACGGTTGCCGCATTCAATGCTGGGCACATCACGGCATTCTCGCCGCTCTTACCAAATGTATTTTGATCCATATGGCTCACTGAAGATCCGCCCTCATAAGGGTTGGGCGTATAGAGCTTTGGTTTCACGCCAGCATTTGCAGCGACACCGCGTGCACCAGACCAGACCAAAGTGTTGACGAGAGCAGTGCCAAGTTCGGGAGATGGTGAAGCTAGATCAGAGAGCCTGGATCCATCTGGTGTCTGGGCATATGCATCGTATGGAGTTGGCTGATCGATTGATCCAAGTTTGAAGTAAGGGTCATATGAATCATTGGATAAGAAACCAAGGCCATGACCCAATTCGTGAAGGAGGATTGATTCCAAATCATATTGATTAGGTGGGCAATTTCCATCGGTTCCGAGGTAGAACGTGCGAGCCATTACTGAGTTGATATGAATATCAATTTCGGGATTTGCAGGGTCAAGATCTTTACCGGCAAGGGAATTTGCCATCGCAGATGGGTACCAGAGATCAGGATCGGGTGCGCCGACAAAGCCGTGGAAGAACTTCACTGGTGTTGCTGACGCGAGAACACTGTTCGACGCCTGACGGGCATATGTGGCATTAATTGTTACTGGTGTTGCTGATTTCCAATTGAGCGCCCAGGAATCTGCAGCAGCTTGAATCGCAGCCTTCTCATTCTCGGGGACGTTGATGTAATTAAGAGTAAATGTGCTCTGTGCGGTCGCACTCTTTGGGTGAGTAGGCGCAGCTGTCGCCGGCTTTGTCACTGATTGAGCTGTTGATGTACCCGCGTAATAGTTGGTCCACCCGGCAGGCACCCACTGGACTGTGGAGGCTTGGGCCGATGAGATGGGCAGAGTGAGCGCTGCAGCCGTACCAAGTGTGAGCGCGAGGGCTCCGGCGATCTTGAATGGGGAACGCATAATCGGGAAGCCTACCTATCTGAGAGGATTGGTACTAGCGGAAGTAGCCCCAAATTGGCCACTCCCAGCATATTTTCAGCAGAGAGAGGGGGTGGCTGGTGCGCGAGGTAACGATCTATTCCAGGTCCGGCTGTCACCTCTGCGAGGTGGCTCATCAGACTCTTATTGCTCTGCAAGGTGATGCCGAATTTTCCATCACTCAGATCCTGATCGATCACGAGCCCAATCTCATTGAACTACATGGCGAGCAAGTCCCAGTTATCCATATTGATGGCAAGCCACATGATTATTTCAGAGTTGATCCGGTGCGATTTCTTGCAGCAGTGCAAAAGTAATAAAACTCTTAAATATCGTCGGCATCAATGATGCGATATGCATAACCTTGTTCGGCTAAGAAGCGCTGACGATTCTGCGCAAAATCTTGATCCACGGTATCTCGCGCAACTAATGAGTAGAAGCGAGCACTGCGACCATCGGCCTTTGGGCGAAGGACGCGGCCAAGTCGTTGGGCCTCTTCTTGACGCGAACCAAAAGTACCTGAGACTTGGATAGCGATAGTTGCATCAGGGAGATCGATTGAAAAATTTGCAACCTTAGATACGACGAGACATTTAATCTCACCAGATCGATAGAGATTGAAGAGCTCTTCGCGTTCCTTGATGGGAGTCTCACCCTTGATGACTGGCACACCTAATTCAGCACCCAGCGCATCAAGTTGATCAATATATTGTCCAATAATGAGAACTTGCTCATCTTTGTGCTTCTCTGCAAGAGCGATCGCAACCTTACGTTTTGTCTCAGTCGTTGAACAGAAGCGATAACGATCTTCTTGCTCGGCAGTTGCGTAATGCATTCTCTCTGCATCAGTGAGGTTGATGCGAACTTCGACGCAATCGGCTGGAGCGATGTATCCCTGTTGTTCGATCTCGCGCCATGGCACGTCATAACGCTTGGGACCAATAAGTGAGAAGACCTCACCCTCCATGCCATCTTCGCGGACGAGCGTCGCGGTTAGACCAAGGCGGCGGCGGGATTGAATATCAGCGGTAAACCTAAAGACTGGCGCTGGTAATAGGTGGACTTCGTCATAGATGATCAAGCCCCAATCGATCGCATCAAAGAGATCGAGGTGGGCGTAGACACCCTTCTTGCGGGTCGTGAGAACTTGATAAGTCGCGATCGTTACAGGGCGGATCTCTTTTTTAGCACCGGAGTATTCCCCGATCTCATCCTCATGAAGAGAGGTCCGCTTCAACAATTCATCACGCCATTGACGGGCCGCAACAGTATTGGTTACCAGAATCAAGGTTGTGGCCTTGGCATGAGCCATTGCAGCTGCTCCAACAATCGTCTTACCTGCACCACAAGGAAGGACGACGACACCTGATCCGCCGTGCCAGAAACCTTCGGCAGCTAACTCTTGATATTTACGAATCGTCCAGCCATCTTGGTTGAGTGAGATCTCATGGGCCTCGCCATCAACATAACCAGCGAAATCTTCAGCAGGCCATCCCAACTTTAAGAGCGCTTGCTTGAGGAAGCCGCGTTGGCCTGGATGAACAATGATCGTCTCATCATCAATCTGCAGCCCCAACATAGGTGCGATCTTCTTGCCCCGAGTGACTTCTTTTAAGACCGCCGGGTCGTGCGAGACGAGGGTAAGGCCATGGACCGGATGAGCTTCTAACCGCAGGCGACCATAACGCGACATCGTCTCTGCGATATCAACGAGGAGTGCGTGAGGTACAGCAAAGCGCGAATACTTTAAAAGGGTATCGATCACATGTTCGGCATCAAGTCCGGCAGCGCGTGCATTCCACAAGCCAAGGGGTGTGAGGCGGTAGGTATGGATATGTTCGGGTGACTTCTCGAGTTCGGCAAAGGATGCGATCTGCCGGCGACATTCATCAGACAAGATGTGATCAACATCGAGGAGAATCGTCTTATCGCTCTGAACAATCAGTGGACCATCGGTCACATTAAATCCTTAATAAATGCAGAGAGGAGCGAGATTCGGGCTGGAATTGTTGAAGCCAAGATATGTTCGTGTGGTGCATGAGCCCCGTCACCAACTGCGCCGAGCCCATCAAGGACCTTCGCCCCGGCCGCTGCGGCAAAATTGCCATCGCTCGCCCCGCCAACGCTCGCGCTTCCGATCGGCGAGAAACCAATCGACTTCGCCACGCTTTCAAGCCGGTTATAGAGATCTTCTGTAGCAGTTAACTCCAACGGTGGTCGATTTATTCCGCCACTTACTTCGATGCGCGCTTCTGGGTGCAATGGCGTCATGGCGCGGATTGCAGATTGGACTCTCTCCATCTCTGCCATCGTAAATGAACGGCTATCGACATCAAGGGTCGCTACTGCCGGAACGGTATTGGTTGTGGTCCCAGAGTGTAGAGTGGTTGGAACAACAGAGGTTCCGAGCTCGTTATTTTCTAGTGCTGCAAGTGCAGTAACAATGCGAGCGATCTCAATAGATGCGTTGATGCCCTTTTCTGGTTCAAGGCCGGCATGAGCTGCGCGACCAATCAGCTTAATTGAATACATCGACGTACCTTTTCGACCAACCTTCACCTTGCCATCAAGTGATGCTTCAGTAACGAGAACTGCTTCGGCCGATGCACTAACTCGCTTTATAAGATCGCGAGATGTCTTGCTTCCAAGTTCTTCATCGGTAGTCGCAATCAGTGCAACTTTATTAGCAGCTTCAGGAATTTCTTTGATGGCATAGAGCGCTTGCAAGAAACCGGTCTTCATATCGAAGATTCCAGGTCCAGATATTTTGTCACCGTCGACTTTCCACAGTGGGAGATAGGAGTCAATGGGCCATACGGTATCTAGATGAGTCAAGATAACAATCGATGGATTTTCTGCGCCCCACCAGAAAACTGGGCGACCATTCTCATCAAAGATCTTTGCCGGCTTACCTAATCTCTCGGTCGCAATCTCGTTAGCAAGTGCGATTACTGAGCGGCAGGCATCGAGATCTTCGCTTGGGGATTGGAGTTCTACCAATCGCTGGAGGTCGGCCAAGAAGCTCATCGTCATATTCTGCCGTACTTCACTCACCCGGCGCAGATTGCGCTGGAGCTACGCCTGTTATGCGGGGGATTCGGAACTGAGCGATCTCACCGGTCGCATGGTCACGGGCGACCAAGGTGCCAAGTGAGATGGAGAGTGGATCAACAAGGCGATTCGAGACACCACCATTGGAATCGGCATAACCGATCGTGATGCTCGCCTGCTCTTCAATATATTGATTGAGCAGATCAAGGGTTTCATTTGCAGTCGTACGCGGAACCTCACGAGGCTTGTGTGATGTCGCCTTTTCACCAGCGCGAAGTGCTCGAACTGCAGCGGCAATGATCTTCTCGGTCGGAGCAGAATTTTCAGTAATGACGCGTGGTGGTCGTGGCCGACTCTTGGCGCGACGGATCGCGGGAGCAGAGATCAAAATACCAGTGCCATTCTCAACGGCAGGTAGATAACTTGCCTCGCGAAGTCGAGCAACTAATTCGTTGATCTCAACATCAGCAATGAGAACTTGTGGGGCCAACTTTCGAAGTCGGAGATCTTCAAGGTTCTTATCATGGATGATTTGAGCGATGAGCCCCTCATCTTCACAACGAATATATGAGTTGGCATGTCCGACGCGAAGACGACCGTGACGCTTGGCGACATCATTGATTAAATATTCAAGTGGTTGCGGCATCGCAGTCCTTGAGGTCTTCTTTAAGAAGTCACGGATACTTTCGCCGGTCTTGCCGTGATCGAGCGCCCTGCGAATTGATCCTTCAGTAAAACGATAGACAGTTGCGCCGCCACGGCTCTCGATATCGGCGAGTGTGCCCATCTCATTTGCAATCTCAATGGTAAGTGGCCCCGGAGCGATCGCACTGTTATCAGCTTGAATCAAGATGTGGTCGACTGGCGCAGGAAGCGCTGCTTCGACACCAAGGTCTGAACCAGAAATGAGCGACTTTCCAAAGGAAGAGATGGCACCCTGGCCAGTGATACCAAGCCACTCGGCTTCGCGCAGAGCCCAAGTGAGGTAATCATTATTTGTTCGGGTTGGGAGATCGAATTTCATGCGATCTTGAAGTGAGGAGATCTCAGGATCTAACTCTGGAATAGTCGTGAGCAGCCCCAATAAGGTGCGTTTTAAGCCAGCAACGCCAGCGCGATCGAGTTCGGGACCGAGTGCTGCAACGCTCTTGGAATCACCCTTGCCAATCAATCCGGCAACGCGCGATGTCTCTAACCACAAGGTGACGAGTGTCTGCCAACGATCTTCTACGCCCTTTGTGAGCCAGAGATCAAAGGCGCTGGTGGGCAGGATCTGATCATCAGTATCAATAACGATCAAGCCACCGAGGAATAGAACCTCTGCGACGAAGGCTGTGCAACTCTCATCGATACCAAGATGTTCGGCGGTCCGCTTAAGATCGCGAACACCAAGGCCACCGGATCGAAGGGCTGATGGCGGTTCATCTGACCAGTGATGTGCCAGTTCTTCGGCCCAACGGATAAAGGTTGAGATATTTGCAATCGCAGCGAGGTCTACCGCTTTCTGCTTTCGGGTAGCGCCCTTCACAATGGGTGCGGTGAGCTGTAACTCCTTAAAGACTTTTCCGCCACGAAGATGCATCGCAACTTCTCGAGGCAAGAGCAATGTTTGCGAATCAAAGGCGATGAGGAAGTTATTCTCAAGCAGCCACGTGATGGTTGGATTCGCTTTCTTCACATCTGCTACTTGACCACGTGGTGGACCCCAGACCATCTTGTTCAATAATTCGATTGCACCTTTAGGGGCGCTATCGAGTGCATCGATGTTAATTTTCTTGGTGGCGATCGGTCCAAGACCTGCCGGGTTCTCACCGATGAGAGTGCGAACATTTGCCGGGATCCGGAATTTCTCACCATCGGCATAAATAAGGGCGCGCTCTTCCAAGGTCGCTAATGCTGTCTTTGCGCTCTTATCAGTGATTCGCAATAGTTCTAATGGCGTAAATGGATCGGCAAGGGTTACTGCCGCGGTGAGAATATCGAATTCAAATTTATTCAGTGCATCTCTGGATCGCAAGATACTTGGCATGGAAGAGGCACGCGCCGCCAGTGCAGAGAGATCTGTAGGTACTGGCGAGAGTAGATCAGGCCGGGCCGCAAAGAGGCGGGCAATCTCTGCATCGCTTTTAGCGCGCAGGGCATCGGCAAATGAGCTAGACATAAGTGTCCTAGATTACCGAGGATTTGGGTGGATGATTTACTACTTGCGGCGAATGCGCGGATTGAGCGCAGTCGTGAGAGTGGCGAGCCTGGAGATGATCGGTGTGATCAACTTCTTCAAGAGGCGAGCCCTACGGAAATCGTGGATCGGCCAGTGATCGCGGAGCGCACGGACCTGAAGCAAGGTATCTGGGTTGATAACGCGCGGCTTGCCAACAGCCTCAAGGAGTGGAATATCGTGATGGCTATCTGAATATGCATAAGAATTTCGCAGATCAATATTTTGTGACTTTGCCAGAGCATTCACGGCGATCGCCTTCTCTTGCCCGTGAAGCAGATTTCCTTCAAGTTGGCCGGTATAGATTCCATCAGCGACTTGAGCAACTGTTCCGAGCGCACCAGTGAAACCTAACTTTGATGCAATCAGGTCAGCCATCTCACTTGGTGATGCAGTGATGAGCCAGACCTCTTCGCCAGCGTTGAGATGATCATGAGCAATCTCGATTGTGCCTTGCCATAGGGCAGGGGAGACATAACGATCGTAGACATCTGAGGCGAGTGTCTCGAGCTCGCTCACCTTGTGGCCACGGATGAAGTCACAGGCTGCCTGTTGAACTCTGAGAATCTCCTCTTTATTTTCCTTGCCCGTTAATTGATAACGAAGGTTGGCTAAGAGAAAGGCGAAGATATCGCGCCTATTGAAGAAGCCCCGTTGATACATCCCACGGCTGAGAAAGAAGAGGGAAGATCCCTGCATCAGCGTGTTATCGACATCAAAGAAGGCCACTCTTTTCTCAGTGAGTGCCATGTCACTACCCTAGCGAACCTAACCAACCCAGATCAGCCTCAAGCGTCAGAGTCTCCGGAGCCCCTTTATGATTAGCCCATGGGGGCCACAATTCACTTTCTTCGCCATGGCGAAGTATTCAATCCAGAGAAGATCCTCTATGGCCGCCAACCTGGTTGGTACCTCTCAGATCGTGGTCAAGAGATGGCGAAGTCTGTTGCGCAATGGTCGAAGGATCTTGATCTCGGCGCTGTACTTGCATCACCACTTCAGCGCGCACAAGAGACCGCTACACCCGTAGCGCAAGCGCACGGTTTGAAAATCATTACCGATGATCGATTGATTGAAGCAGCCAATATCTTTGAAGGTCAGAAATTTGAGATGGGAAGTGGCGTTCTCAAGCATCCAAAGTCGTGGCGCTATCTCACCAAGCCTTGGGTGCCATCGTGGGGCGAACCTTATGAAGAACAAGTTGAGCGAATGCTCGCAGCCCTCTTCGCAGCACGCGATGCTGCTGGTGGTAAAGATGCACTCTGCGTCTCCCACCAACTCCCGATTTGGATTCTGCGATCAGCTGTTGAAGGTCGCCGGATGATGCATGACCCGCGCAAGCGCGAATGCACTCTCGCCTCTGTGACAAGTTTCCATCTCGATGATGATGGTCTGGTAAGTGGTACTTCATATACCGAGCCTGCAAAGCATCTCCTACCAACTCAATGAAACGGACTCTTGCGCTCGCTTGCGCGCTCATCACACTGGGACTCTTAACAAGTTGTTCGAGCGGTGGCCTCTCCAAGTCGAATGAGAATGCCTTTGTCTCAGGTTCTGGAGTTGCTGTCTATATCAATCCCGCTGATCGCAAACCAGCACCAGATATGATGGGTCCGACTCTCTCCGGCAAATCGCTCAAGATTGCCAAGAACCAAGAGGTCGTTGTGAATGTTTGGGCGTCGTGGTGTTCACCATGTCGCGCCGAAGCGCCGTTGTTAGCAGATTTCGCCACACGATATGCCGGCAAGGTTCAATTCGTCGGTATCGTCACTCGAGACAATATTTCTTCTGCCGCCTCTTTTGTAAATCGCTTCAAGATTCCATATCCGAACTTCATTGATGACTCATTATTAGCTGCCTTTAGAGGGTCATTGGTACCCAATGCGATCCCAACGACGTTGATTATTGATGCTAAAAACCGAGTCGCGGTACGGATCAGTGGCGAAGTTACCTTCGCGCTTCTTGATTCCATGATTAAAAAGGTAGCTCTGGATACCGCCCATGCATAACTTCTTCACGAATCAGATCCTGAGCGGAAACCTATTACTAGCCCTGATTGTCGCCCTCATCGCCGGACTTATCTCTTTCTTCTCGCCATGCGTTCTGCCACTTGTTCCTGGTTATCTCTCTTATGCAGCAGGTATGACTGATGTGAAGAGCAAAGGTCGAGTAGCACTTGGCTCGATCCTCTTTGTTGCTGGCTTCTCTGCACTCTTTATCTCCTATGGCGCACTCTTCGGTTCGCTCGGTTCAAAGATCAGCAACAGCTCACATTGGCTCACCATTGTCTTAGGTCTCTTAACAATTCTCATGGGCGTCATCTTCCTTTTCAATCAACGGTTCTATCGATCCTTCAAGCCACAATGGAAATCGAGCGCCGGTCTTATGGGAGCGCCTCTTCTCGGTTTTCTCTTTGGTCTTGGTTGGACTCCTTGCATTGGCCCAACACTTGGTGCAGTGCAAGCTCTCTCACTTCAATCATCGAGCGCTTCTCGTGGCGCGCTCCTGAGCGTTGCATACTGCGCAGGTCTGGGTCTTCCGTTGATTACCATCGGATTGTTCTTCGATCAATCTGCGAAGTTACGTCGATCAATCTCACGACAGGGTGATCTCATGACAAAGTTTGGCGGCGCCTTCTTGATCGTTATTGGTCTTCTCCAGGTCTCAGGACTCTGGCTCTCACTCATGAACGCGCTACGAGATCTCATCTCAGGATTTATCCCGGTGGTTTAAATGAATATTTTCCAATGGATGTGGCGCCAACTCACGAGCATGCGCACTGCTCTCATTTTGCTTCTCGCACTTGGTTTGGCATCGATTCCTGGTTCGCTCTTCCCGCAGCGCAATCAGAATCCCATGAAAGTTCAGGACTTTTTTAAGGCTAATCCGACCTTGGCACATTGGCTGGATAAGGCGAAGATCTTTGACCTCTATTCATCCCCATGGTTTAGCGCGATCTATATCTTGCTCTTCATCTCTCTTATCGGTTGCGTTCTACCTCGATCGTTCGAACATGCGAAGGCGATCGGTAAGAAACCACCACTTACGCCACGTTTTCTCGATCGAATGGAAGGCTTCGCCGAACTCGATCGCCCAATCGAGGGTGCACTCGATGATGCCCAGAAGTGGTTAAAGAAGAATCGCTTCCGAATCCGCCGAGAAGAGAGTTCGATCTCTGCAGAGAAGGGTTACTCACGAGAGACGGGTAATTTGCTCTTCCATCTCTCGCTCATTGTCATTCTCTTTGCCGTCGCTACCGGTGGTCTCTATGGCAGCAAGGGTGAAGCGATTCTCAATGTTGGTGATCGTTTTATCAATACTCCGACTTCATATGACAATATCTCATTCTCTAAATTCCAACGCGAAGGCGATATGGCGCCTTTCTCACTACGCATTCTCGACTTCAAAGCGAGTTATGATGTTAAGACGAATGCGCCCACTGATTACACGCTGCAGGTCGCGGCAGCAAATCCAATTGGTAGTAAAGAAGAAGTGAAGATAATTAAAGTAAATAGCCCTCTGACCTACGGCAGTACCAAGGTATACCTGCAAGCTAATGGTTACTCACCTGTCGTTGCAGTTCGCGATAAGACCGGGAAATTAATCTTTGAAGGTCCAGTCACCTTCTTGCCACAAGATGGGAACCTCACATCAATCGGCGCAATCAAATTACCTGATATGACACCCCAGATCGGCATGGTTGCATCGTTCTTGCCGACTGCAGATCGATCAGCGACTCGTGGCGCATTCTCAGCTTTCCCAGAAGTTCTCGACCCACGGCTCTTAGTCTCAGTCTGGATGGGCGATCTCGGCCTTGATAATGGCACGCCGCAATCTGTCTATCGAGTGGATACGAGCAAGATGCAACGCATCGGCCTCAAAGCGCTGGGATTAGGTGATGTTTATAACTTTGGTCAGGGGACGCTCACCTTTGAGGGGTATCGATCCTGGGTCAACCTGCAGATAGTTGATGACCCTGGAAAGATGTACGCATTGGTTGGAGCGATCTTGGCAATCCTTGGGTTACTGACATCACTCTTTACACGCCAGCGCAGAATTTGGATCAAGATCGATAGTCGTGTTCAAATTGCTGGGTTGGCAAAGAATGGTGTTCCGGGGCTCGATGAAGAGTTGTCGGCGCTACAAGCAGCGCTCATGAGTAAGTCAGAGGAGGCATAACAGATATGACATCACGCAATCTCGCCTATCTATCTAATTATGCGATCTACTCCTCGATGGTGCTCTACACGATCGCCTTCTTCTCGCATGCGGTTGAAGTCTCTTTCTCGGTAAAGAACACCGAAGAGTCTGAGAAGACGACCTTTGATTTCTCTCGCACTGATCGCGCTGGTCGTATCGGAACCGCGATGATGATCCTTGGTTTCATATTCCTCTTCGCAGGTGTCATTCTCCGCGGCGCATCAGCACATCGCGTGCCATGGGGAAATATGTACGAGTTCTCGATTACTGGTGCCATGGCATTTAGTGGGGCCTACCTCTTCGCTCTTGCGAAATATAAGTTGCGTTGGCTTGGTCTTCCAGTATCGATTGCAGTCTTACTCACACTTGGTACGGCAATCACCGTCTTATATCGGCCAAGCGCACCATTGGTGCCGGCGCTGAAATCAACCTGGCTTGCGATCCATGTATCTGCTGCAATTGTTTCTGGTGGAGTCTTCTTACTCGCCAATACGATCGCCGCTACCTATCTCTATCTAGATCGTATGGAGGCACGTGGTGAGAGAAGTGCATGGGCTAAGAAGTTGCCGACACTTGAAGTCTTGGATCAACTCTCTTATCGTCTCGTCGCTTTCGTCTTCCCACTCTGGACATTTGCAGTAATCGCCGGAGCTATCTGGGCTGAATCTGCTTGGGGTCGCTACTGGGGTTGGGATCCAAAGGAGACCTGGGCATTCATTACGTGGGTTGCTTACGCCGCATATCTTCATGCCCGCGTGACAGCTGGTTGGCGTGGCCGCAAAGCAGCATGGCTATGTCTCTTCGCCGGTTCGACATTCCTCTTTAACTACGTCTACGTAAATATCTGGGGCACAGGGCGCCACACATATTCAGGTCTCTAACGGGTTTTGTTAGCGGTCCAGCGGTCCAGCGGTCTAGAGGTTTCTTAAGAAATCTGGGTTGTCATCCGGTGGAATATCGCGGGTAGGCCCGCGGCGAGGTGGACGAGTTGAACCACCATTGTTCTTGCGGCCCCACAGAATCCAGAGAAGTGAACCGATTAATCCAAAGAGAATGACGATGATCAACCAGGCCCATTTAGGCCATTTGATAAAGCTCTCTTGTGGCTTGCGAGCAACATCAAAGAGAGCGTAAATCTGCACGCCGAAACCGAGAAGGACTAAGAGCGCATCTAGCTTGATCATGGTCGTAGTTTATCGCTTTGCAAGCAGTGCCATGGCAAGAGTGGTTGAGAGAATTAAGTGCAACCGGCCCACCTTGCCGAGCAAGGGAATGAGATCGGCGCCCTTTGCACCATCCCAGATCGAGCGTGAGATCACCGCCGTTGTTGGAAGTAAGAGGAGAGTGGCAACTGCCCACGGTGTGATGGTGATGCAGATCAGGCAGACGATATGTGCGCTCATCAAGAGTCCAATGAAGGCGATTCGAGCATTGTGATCACCAAGACGTACCGCGAGAGTTCGCTTCCCGACAGTCGCATCCTTTGGTAGATCGCGCAGGTTGTTAATAGCCAAGATCGCACAGGCGAGCGACCCAACTGGGATCGCGACAAGGAGGGATTGCCAGGAGATCTTCTCTGATTGAACGAGATAACTGCCAACTGTGGCAACAATGCCAAAGAACATAAAGACCGAAACTTCACCGAACCCTTTGTAGCCATAAGGGTTCTTGCCGCCGGTGTAATACCAAGCAGCGAGAATGGAGATTGCGCCGACACCGACTAACCACCACGATGTTCGAGCGCTGAGTATTAATCCGATAACTGCTGCAAAGGAGAAGGTGAGAATCGCGGCGCGCTTTACTGCTTCTGGTGTTGCAAGGCCGCTGCCGACGAGACGAATCGGTCCGACTCGCACTGCATCAGTGCCACGAACACCATCTGAATAATCGTTCGAGTAATTCACGCCGACTTGAAGGGCGAGGCTTACAAGTAGGGCCAAGATCGCATTGATCATGTTGATGTGCACGTGATCGGTATGGCGAAGAGCAGTTCCGACTAATACGGGGGCGATGGCGGCAGGCAGGGTCTTAGGCCGTGCACCAGCAATCCACTTATTTTCAGGCATTAACCGAGTCTGCCAAAGATTTCGGCGAGAGTCTTGCGATCGGGCTTACCGAGGGCTGTGAGAGGTAACTCAATTTGGGGTGCGAAGCGCTTAGGCGATGCGTGAGGGCCAAATCGCGCACGTAGTCGCTCGCGGACCAACGCTTCATCGATCGGGCCATCGGAGGCGATCGCAAGTGCTTGACCCCATTCTGGATCAGGCAGGCCAATTGCGATGTATCGCTGAGTCGAACCATCGTTGAGAAACTCTGTAATCGCGCTAAGAGAGAGTTTCTCACCGCCAGTGTTGATCTGATCATCGATTCGACCAGTGACAGTCAAGATTCCATCTTTCATTTCACCGGCATCACTTGTTCTAAAGGGACGATCACTAAATGCTTCTTCACCAAGATATCCGATCGCCTTCATCGGGCCATTGAGTTCGATGACACCATCAACTATTTCGATCGTTACACCATTGAGGGCTTCGCCGTTATAGACGCAGCCACCCGACATCTCGGTCATTCCATAACTTCGTACAACATTGATACCAGCCATTCCCGCCGCATTTAACAATTCACGAGGAGTTGCGGCTGCGCCAACTAATACCGCTTTGGCATTCATCAAATGTTCGAGCAATTGTTGATCGCCATTGAGCGCTCGATGTAGTTGAGTTGGCACAATCGCCGTGAAATCTGCATCGTCATCAACACCAACAAGATCACTGCCTAACGCGAGTGATCTGACGAGAACATTTACGCCAGCAATATGCGTTGTGGGCAGAAGCAGAGACCATCGATCACGGGCTGTCGCACCTAAATAGTCATGTGATGCATCTGCTGATGAGAGAAGTGCCGAAGCTGAAAGAGCGACAGATTTAGGAGCGCCGCTCGATCCACTTGTTGGAAGAACTACAGCGCAGCCGGTTGGCACGGAAGTGAAGGTTGTGGCACCAAATGCAAGAGCTGGGCCGTCGCCGTAGAGAAGATCGCGCAGAACCTCGAGTTGTTGTGCAATTGCCCACTCTGCGGGCACGCTCATCAGAGGCTGCAGTGACGAATTCTCCATGATGGACGTAGGCTATCGGCATGAGCAAGCCGATCAAACGCGAAGCCGGTTCCCGCACTATCCCCGCATGGGCGATAGGCGAAGGTGGCGAAAAGTTCACTGATATCCGTTATGAAGTCGCTGAAGGCATGGCGAAGATAACGATCAATCGCCCAGAGGTACGTAACGCCTTCCGACCACAGACCCTCTTTGAATTAGAACGCGCCTTTAGTTTGGCCCGAGATAACGAGCAGGTTGGCGTCATCATCTTCACGGGTGAAGGAAGCGAAGCATTCTGTTCGGGCGGAGATATCAATGTTCGTGGTGATGATGGCTACCTCGGTGATGATCCATTAGCGAAGAAGGGCATTGGTCGCCTCAATGTTCTCGATCTTCAGATTCAGATTCGTCGCTTACCAAAGCCAGTCGTCGCCATGGTCGCCGGTTGGGCGATTGGCGGCGGACATGTTCTCCATGTCGTCTGCGATCTTACGATTGCAGCAGATAACGCAAAGTTTGGTCAGACCGGACCGATGGTTGGATCTTTTGATGGTGGATATGGCGCAGGGTTGCTCGCTGCACATGTTGGCCAGAAGAAGGCGCGCGAAATTTGGTTCCTCTGTCGCCAATACGACGCAGCTGAAGCACTTGATATGGGATTAGTAAATACAGTTGTTCCGGTTGCCGAACTTGAAGCCGAGACTGTCTCATGGTGTCGCGAAATGTTGCGTCACTCACCAATGGCCCTTCGCCTCTTAAAAGCTGGCCTCAATGCCGCCGATGATGGCCTTGCTGGTGTGCAACAACTTGCTGGCGATGCAACCTTGCTCTTCTACATGTCAGAAGAGGGGCAAGAAGGTCGTAACGCCTATCAAGAGAAGCGCGAACCAGATTTCAGTAAGTTCCCTAAGCGCCCGTAATCGTTATGAACTTCCCCGCCGAACTCCTGAGGGATTTCACCGTGCTCTCCATTCCGATGAAGGCACGCTTTCGAGGAATTGATCACCGAGAAGTCACACTCTTTCGCGGTGATGCCGGCTGGAGTGAGTTCTCACCATTTGTGGAATATGACGCAGCCGAATCAAGTACCTGGTTAAAAGCAGCGTTGGAGAATGCTTATAAGCCTTGGCCCGAACTCTTTCGCGAGAGCATAGAAGTTAACGCCACCCTTCCTGTGGTCCCGGTAGATCGTGTCCCCGAAATCCTTGCGCGCTTTCCTGGCTGCACAACAGTCAAAATTAAGGTCGATGATTTCGAGAATGGTGCCGAGCTCGTTGAGGCGACGTTGGATTATCTGCCAGATGCGAAGATCCGACTCGATGTCAACGGTGGTTGGACCCTTGAAGAAGCGCTCTTGCATCTCTATGACTACAACCTTCGCTTCGGTGCGATCTTTGAATATATCGAACAACCGTGCGCTGCACTTGATGACCTCAAGAAGTTAAAGCGCGAAGTGCCCTTCAAAATTGCAGTCGATGAAGGAATTCGAAAGCATCTTGATGCACAGATGGAACTCATGGATCACTATGCAGATATCGCAATTCTGAAATGGGCACCAGTCGGCGGTATCGAGGCGGCACATCAACTTGCTAGCAGAATTGGCTTACCAGTTGTTATTTCAAGTGCGCTAGAAACTGGAATCGGTATCAGTGCGAGTCTGGCACTCGCCGCATCTTTCCCACAGCTTGATTATGCCTGCGGTCTCGGGACGGTCTCACTTTTAGAATCTGATATTTGCGAACCTGCACTCGTACCGATCGATGGTCGAATCGAAGTACGTCGACCAGAACCAGTGCCAGCACTCTTGGCAAAGTACCAAGCTGCGCCAGAGCGCGTAGAGTGGTGGCGTAAACGGATCACCGATATTTGGGGCGATGAAAGTTTTCAGGAAGGGGGCGAGTGGTTATGAGCATGAACGCAACCACGTTAGCCCGAGCCACGGTTCGTGAATTACTCGAACTTGGAATCTGTGATTTCATTATTTCACCAGGATCTCGGAATGCACCGTTAACTATCGCAGTCTATGAAGCGGCTCAAGCAGGTTTGGCCGATCTCCACACTCGGTTAGATGAACGCGGGGCAGCCTTTTATGCACTCGGTGTCGCAAAGGCCAGCGGTCAGTATGCGGTCGTCATATGCACCAGTGGTACGGCGGTTGCTAACTATCATCCTGCTGCGCTTGAGGCTTTTCACTCTGATATCAATGTCCTCTTTCTCACTGCAGATCGTCCAGCGAGGTTGCGCAATACCGGTGCCAACCAGACCACCTTGCAAGATGGCATCTTGGCTCCGATCGAAACTTTCGATTCAGCTGCGCCACTCGAACTCTCAGAGATTCTTACTGGGGGGCCAGCCCATATCAATCTGCAATTTGATGAACCATTGTTGAGTAATGATGAGAGCAATTGGCTCGACGGCTTTGCGTTAAGAGATCAAGAGCGTGAAGAAGAATCCCGTACGAATATCGACCTAGCCCCTGCTGGCGTACTTGTAGTCGGACATGATCGCGCTGGTCTCTCGGTAGAAGCGATTGAAGAGTTTGCAGATATTCTCGATTGGCCAGTGATCGCCGAAGATCCACTTTCATTCCCGTCATCACTTGCCCACGCTTCACTCTTCTTAGCTGATGAAGTTATCCGCGGTGCATTGCAGACCAAAGAGGTCATCATTATTGGCCGGACCACCCTCTCTCGCAGCATTAACTCATTTATCTCCGAAGCTGATCGAATTATCGTGGTTGATCCGCGGACGGAATATGTTGATATTGATCGAAGCGCTGACCTGGTACTCACACACCTTCCTCACATCACCAAGCATTCGACGCCAATCGAGTGGAGCACTCTTTGGGAGAAGGCGGCGCTTTCAGCACATGCCATCTTGCCTAAGAATGCGCCATGGAGTGAACAGAGCGCCCTTCGAAAGATCACGGCTGACATCCTTGATGAATCTGCGCTCTTCATTGGATCCTCTCGGCCAATCCGAGATATTGAAGGCTTTGCAACACCGCGCTCTGGATTGAGTGTCTTTGCTAATCGAGGTCTAGCTGGAATCGATGGAAATATTGCAACCGCTTTTGGTATCGCCAGCAGATTTGAACGCACCTATGCCATCGTTGGCGATCTCACCTTCTTGCACGATATTTCGGCCCTGGTAAACCCGGTGACCGATAACCTCACCATCTTCGTCGTCGATAACAATGGTGGTGGAATTTTCTCAACTCTGCCGCAAGCGGGAGTAAAAGGTTTCGATGAGATATTCGGGACTCCGCATGACCACGATCTTGCAAAGATCATTAGTGGTTTCGGAGTACCAGTCGTACGAGTGAAGAGTGAGAGCGACCTCGGCCACATCATCGCATCACAAGAGGATGGACTTCACTGCGTGGTGGTAGAGGTGCCAAGTCGAGGAGAGAATGCCGCAGAGTTAAAGAAGCTGTATCAGAGTGTTGCGAGTGCCGTCCGCATCGGAATTAACTTAGCCTGACTTTCGGCAAGCTCATCTGCCGGATTTGAGCCGGCGACAATTCCACAGCCGGCGAAGATTCGAACGCTATCCCCGGAGTCGTTGATCAGGCCGCACCGAAGCGCGATACCTATCTCACCATCTCCGCGTGCATCAATCCAACCAACTGGGCCGGCGTAGCGACCACGCGACATGCCTTCGAGGTCGGTGATCAAATCTTTCGCCTTAGAAGTTGGAGTTCCGCAGACAGCAGCAGAGGGATGAAGCGCTTTAATTAACGTGAAGATATCTGCGTGAGATGCACTCTCATTGACCACACCGGTCACATCAGTTGCCAAGTGCATAACATTGGCAAGGTGCAAGACAAACGGGGAGTCGGGCACATTTGTTGATGAGCAGTATGGAGCAAGCGCTTCTGCGACCGATCGCACGGCATATTCGTGCTCTTCTAAATCTTTCGATGACTTGGCAAGTGATCCAGCAAGAGCGAGATCTGCCGATTCATTTCCCGTCTTTCGGATAGTGCCAGCGAGCACTCTCGATGTGACGAGTGATTTACTTAAGCGAACGAGTAGCTCGGGCGTTGCACCGATGAGATTCTCAATGAGAAAGACCCATGTGGATGGATATTGATTCTCTAAGAGTTGAAGTAAACGTTGAGTATTGATCGGTTGATCACTGTGAACGACGTTATCGCGGGCGAGGACAACCTTTTCTAGATCGCCAGATTTGATATGTGAGATCGCGCCATCGACCCGAGCCATCCATTCGGTATCTGAGAGTGCACCACCGGAATAGGTCAGAGCCGGAGAAGATTCTTCGGATGTAAATGCTCTGATTTTTGGCTGTGGGCCATCACCGATCCAAGTGATCCACGAACTCTTACCCTTGCGACCAACAATGATCTGCGGAATAACGAGTTCAGAGCCATCATTCTCATCAAATGCGAATGAGGTAAAGAGAATGGGGCCAGTCCCTGATCCGTGGACATTATTCTCGATCGCAAGTTGTGAACGTTGCTCCATCCACCATTTCGATGCCTCATTGAAGCGATCGGGTCCGGTGAGAATCTGGCGGGCATAAGAACCGAAGCCGATCAGTCCTTCACCACCACGAATCCAGGAGGCCGTGAGATCAAAGTCAGTACGAATCGCGGAGAGGTCTGGGTGCTCGCCCAAGATCTCGGTCGTGATACGTGTAGACATACAGAGGAGTTAAGCGGGTTTACGCCTTCGTGACAAAACGAAAATACCCACGATTGGCGAAATAAGCCGTGAATCTACGCTCGGCCCTAAAAGTTGTGTGAAAAGCCCACTGGGACGAGAATATCTGCGTGAGTAATGCAGCCGATCTCAACAAGGATCCCGAAGAAGTCGCATCGATGTTTGATGGCGTCGCAAAGCGATATGACTTCCTCAATGATCTATTAAGTCTTGGTCGCACCAAGGCCTGGCGAAAAGTCGTTACCTCGATCATCAATCCAAAGCCAGGAATGAAGATTCTTGATATTGCAGCTGGAACCGGTTCATCCTCCCGCCCCCTCGCAGATAAGGGCGCCGATGTCATCTCCCTTGATTTCTCAGCTGGAATGCTCGCTGCCGGACGAAAGCAGAACCCAGATCTCACCTTTATCCAAGGTGATGCCCTAAAGCTGCCCTTCCCAGATCAAAATTTTGATGTCACCACGATCTCCTTTGGCCTTCGGAATACCCAGAACACAGCGGCAGCCCTCGTTGAGGCCTATCGAGTCACAAAGGTTGGCGGCAAGATCGTGATCGCCGAATTTAGCCACCCAACAAATCCGCTCTTCCGCCTTATCTATATGCGCTACCTGATGCGGGCACTCCCAGTCTTGGCGAAGAAGATCGCCTCCAACCCCGAGGCGTACATCTACCTCGCCCAATCGATCCAGGCTTGGCCAAATCAGAAGGCGCTGGCGAAGATTATGGAGGGGGCCGGTTGGAGCAAGGTCGCTTGGCAGGACCTCACCCTTGGCATCGTTGCGGTCCATATCGGCCAGCGTTCTTAAGGCCCCTCTGTGTTCGACCTCGATCTAAAAAATGTGGCCTGCGCCACAGTGACAATAGCCCTCTAACGCATAGACTTTCAGCGTCATGAATCTCTATATCCCGATTCTTGTTATAGGCGCAGTTGGATTTGGTTTCGCCGCCTTCTCTGTCGCCATCGCCGCAATTACTGGGCCAAAGCGCTACAACCGCGCTAAATCCGAAGCCTATGAATGCGGTATCGAGCCATCTCCACAAGCAGCTGGTGGCGGTCGTTTCCCGGTGAAGTACTTCCTCACTGCGATGCTCTTCATCGTCTTTGATATTGAAATCGTCTTCCTCTATCCATGGGCTGTCACCTTCGACAAGCTCGGACTCTTTGGTCTCGTTGAAATGGTGATCTTTATCCTCACCGTCTTTGTTGCCTATGCCTATGTCTGGCGCCGCGGTGGATTGGAATGGGATTAACACATGGGTCTTGAAGAGAAGTTACCTTCCGGAATAGTTCTCACATCCGTTGAGAAGCTTGCTGGTTATATGCGCAAGAGCTCACTCTGGCCTGCGACCTTCGGACTGGCCTGCTGCGCGATTGAAATGATGGCAGCTGGTGCGGGTCGTTATGACCTAGCTCGCTTTGGAATGGAAGTATTCCGCGCATCTCCTCGCCAAGCAGATCTCATGATCGTTGCTGGTCGAGTTTCAAACAAGATGGCACCAGTACTTCGTCAGATTTATGATCAAATGGCCGCTCCAAAGTGGGTTATTGCCATGGGTGCATGCGCATCTTCGGGTGGAATGTTTAACAACTATGCGATTGTGCAAGGTGTCGATCACATCGTGCCAGTAGATATCTATCTACCAGGATGCCCACCACGTCCTGAAATGTTGATGGATGCGATCTTGAAGCTGCACGAAAATATCGGCGATGCCAAACTCGGCGTCAATCGCGAACGCATCATTCGCGAGACTGAAGCTGCTGCGCTCGCTGCCAAGCCAACTCTTGAGATTAAAGGCCTGCTCGCATGAGTGAAGATAAGGGATCATTCGGAGTCCACGGCACCGGTGATACATCTGGATATAGCGGTTTAGTCCGCACGCAGATCACTCCGGGATCCTCAGAACGCCCATTTGGCGGATACTTTGATGATCTTGCAGATGATCTAGAACGCGCATTCCCCGCCTTTAGCGATGCGATTGAGAAGATCGTTGTTGATCGCGGCGAGCTCACACTTTATGTAAAGCGCACACATCTCTTTGAGACTGCAATGGCGCTTCGCAACACCGAAACTCTTCGCTTTGAGATGTGCATGGGAGTTAATGGCGTGCACTATCCAGAAGAGACTGGACGCGAACTTCACGCCGTCTACTCACTCTTATCTCTCACTCACAATCGTCGCATTCGACTTGAAGTTGCCGTCCCAGATGCCGATCCACATCTGCCATCATTGGTTGAGGTCTGGGGCGGAATCAATTGGCACGAACGCGAGAGTTACGACATGTTCGGAATAATTTTTGATGGCCACCCAGGATTGACTCGCATCTTGATGCCAGATGATTGGCAGGGGCATCCGCAACGAAAAGATTATCCACTGGGTGGAATTCCAATCGAATACAAGGGCGCTACAACACCACCGCCTAGTGAGAGAAGGTCATACCGATGACAACTCACTCTGATGCATATGCAGATTCGCGCGAGACAACTGAAGGTCGGGTCTATTCCGTCACTGGTGGCGATTGGGATTCACTCGCAACCGAGATCGGTGCAACGAAAGAGGAACGTGTTGTCGTCAACATGGGCCCACAACACCCATCCACACACGGTGTACTTCGCATCATTCTCGAACTTGAAGGCGAGACTGTCACTGAAGTTCGTTGCGGTATCGGATATCTCCACACCGGTATTGAGAAGAACACTGAATATCGTTCATGGACGCAAGGTGTCACTTTCGTTACCCGCATGGATTACCTTGCGCCAATCTTCAATGAGACCGCTTACTGCTTGGCAGTGGAGAAGCTCCTTGGAATAACCGATGACATTCCAGAACGCGCCAGCGTTATTCGCGTCTTGATGATGGAACTCAACCGCATCTCTTCTCATATGGTGGCGCTCGGTACTGGAGCCCTCGAACTCGGCGCACTCTCGCCAATGATCTTCGCCTTCCGGGATCGTGAATTAGTCCTCGATCTCTTTGAGAATATCTCTGGCCTACGCATGAATATGGCCTATATCCGCCCAGGTGGGGTTGCTCAAGATATTCCTGCCGGCGCTATCCAGAAGATTCGCGAGACCGTAGATCAGTTGCGCATCAACTTTAAGGATAATGAAAAGCTCTTGGTCGGCAATACGATCTGGATGAAGCGCACCCAGAACATCGGTTACCTCGATCTAGCTGGCTGCACCACTCTTGGAATTACTGGTCCGGTACTTCGATCAACTGGCCTGCCATGGGATCTGCGTAAGACTCAACCATATTGTGGCTATGAGAATTATGACTTCGATGTCATCACCACAGATTCTGCTGATGTCTACGGTCGCTTCCTTATTCGCATGCAAGAACTCGAACAATCACTTCGCATTGTCGAACAAGCATGTGACAAGTTAGAGAAGCTTGCAGGCCAACCTGTCATGGTTGCCGATAAGAAGATTGCCTGGCCATCACAACTCTCTGTTGGCGGCGATGGAATGGGTAACTCACTCGAACATATCCGCGAGATTATGGGAGAGTCAATGGAATCCTTAATCCATCACTTCAAGTTAGTAACCGAAGGATTCCGAGTACCTGCTGGACAGGCATATGTTGCAGTGGAATCACCTCGCGGTGAGACCGGTGTTCACTTGGTCTCTGATGGCGGAACTCGTCCTTACCGTGTTCACTTCCGCGAACCTTCCTTTAATAACCTGCAATCAACGTCGGCAATGTGTGAGGGCAGCATGATTGCAGATGTGATTGGCGCAATCGCATCAATTGATCCGGTTATGGGAGGCGTAGACCGCTAATGTGTTATTCATCAGAGCAGATCGCAATCATGGATTCGATCATTGCGCGTTATCCTCGTAAGCGTTCGGCGATTATGCCGCTTCTTCACTTTGTTCAGTCGATCTCTGGTTTCGTTACCCCAGAAGGCATCGAGACTATTGCCGAAAAGCTAGAACTCAGCACGGCAGAAGTAACTGCTGTTTCAACCTTCTATACCCAGTACAAATCAGAGCCTGTGGGCGAGTATCACGTAGGTATCTGTACCAACACCCTCTGCGCCGTCATGGGCGGAGATGCAATCTTTGATGCCGTCAGCGATCACCTTGATATTGCTAACGATGAGATGACAAAAGATGGCAAGGTCTCACTCGAACGTATCGAGTGCAATGCCGCTTGTGATTACGCTCCGGTTGTCATGGTGAACTGGGAGTTCTTTGATAACCAGACCGTGCAGAGCGTGAAAGATCTCGTTGATGGTGCACGTGCAGGAAATCCTCCTGCCCCAACTCGCGGACCAAAGACGCTTCGTACGTGGAAAGAGAACTCAGCTGTCCTTGCTGGACTCTCTGATGGTCTTTCAGGTGAAGGTCCATCTGCCGGAGGCCCATCACTCCTTGGTTTGAAATTATCGAAAGAGGGCAAATGAGCAAGATCTCACCCGTTCTCTCAGCACATTGGGATGAAGCAGATTCATTCACCATCGAGGGTTACAAGCGTCATGGTGGATATAACGCTGCACTCAAAGCGCTGGCAATGGAACCTGATGCAGTAATTGCACAGATTAAAGATTCGGGACTTCGTGGTCGCGGTGGCGCAGGCTTCCCAACCGGAATGAAGTGGAGCTTTATCCCACAAGGCGACGGCAAAGAGCATTACCTCGTCGTCAATGCTGATGAATCCGAGCCTGGTACTTGTAAGGATATGCCGCTTCTTATGGCAAACCCACATGTACTCATCGAGGGCATGATCATTGCTTCATATGCGATTCGCGCTAATTACGCTTTCATCTATATTCGCGGTGAAGTTGTGCACGTTGTTCGTCGAGTGCAGGAAGCAATTGCCGAGGCATATAAGGCAGGAATGCTTGGTAAGAATATCGGCGGAAAAGGTTTTGATTTAGAACTCGTTCTTCATATCGGAGCAGGTGCCTATATCTGCGGTGAAGAGACCGCACTCCTTGATTCACTCGAAGGCTTCCGCGGCCAACCGCGCCTTCGCCCACCATTCCCAGCTATTGCTGGGCTTTATGCCCGTCCAACTGTGGTCAATAACGTGGAATCCATTGCTAGCGTGCCAGCAATCATTGATCGCGGTAATGACTGGTTCCAAGGAATGGGTACCGAGAAGAGCAAGGGATTCACCTTGTACTCACTCTCCGGCCACGTGACCAACCCAGGTCAGATCGAAGCACCACTCGGAATCACACTTCGCGAACTACTCGAACTCGCTGGGGGAGTCCGCGTCGGGCATTCACTGAAATTCTGGACACCTGGTGGTTCATCCACTCCGCTCTTCACCGCAGAACATCTTGATGTACCTCTGGATTACGAAGGCGTTGCAGCTGCGGGATCGATGCTTGGTACAAAAGCTCTGCAGATCTTCGACGAGACCACGTGCGTTGTTCGTGCAGTGCTTCGCTGGACCGAGTTCTATAAGCATGAGTCGTGCGGAAAGTGCACACCATGTCGTGAAGGTACATGGTGGCTGGTGCAGATGATCCGCGATCTCGAAGCTGGCAAAGGAACTCCTGCCGATCTCGACAAGCTCATTGATATCACCAACAACATTGCTGGCCGATCATTCTGTGCACTTGCAGATGGCGCAGCTAGCCCAATCATCTCTTCCATCAAATACTTCCGTGCTGAATATGAAGCGCACCTCACTAACGGTGGCTGCCCATTCGATCCAGCGAAATCCACACTCTTTGCGACAGTAGGGCAAGCATGAGCACCGAGATCACAACCGATGTAGAGATGATCACTGTTGTCATCGATGGCTTTGATGTCACAGTTCCAAAAGGAACTCTCGTCATTCGCGCCGCTGAAAAACTTGGGATCCAGATTCCACGTTTCTGCGACCACCCATTGCTCTCACCAGCAGGCGCATGTCGCCAATGCCTCGTTGATATTGAGATTAACGGCCGGGCATTCCCGAAGCCACAAGCCTCATGCACCATCCCAGTTGAAAACGGCATGATCGTGAAGACCCAGCTGACTTCAGAAGTCGCTGACAAGGCCCAAAAGGGCATCATGGAACTCTTACTGATTAACCATCCACTTGATTGCCCAGTCTGCGATAAGGGCGGAGAGTGCCCACTTCAGAATCAAGCAATGAGCAATGGTCGTGAGGTATCTCGGTACGAGGGCGTGAAGCGTACTTATGAGAAGCCAACCGCTATTTCATCTCAGGTTCTGCTCGATCGCGAACGTTGCGTCCTCTGCGCGCGTTGCACCCGCTTTAGTGAAGAGATTGCTGGCGATCCATTCATCACACTGAATGAACGTGGCGCATTGCAGCAAGTTGGAATTTACGAGAAAGATCCATTCCGTTCGTACTTCTCTGGCAACACCGTGCAGATCTGCCCAGTCGGTGCACTCACTGGCGCTTCTTATCGATTCCGGTCACGACCATTCGATCTCGTCTCAACACCATCAGCGTGCGAACACTGCGCATCCGGTTGTGCGATGCGAACCGATGTACGTCGTGGCAAGACACTTCGTCGTCTCGCGGGTGAAGATGCTGAAGTCAACGAAGAGTGGAACTGCGACAAGGGTCGCTGGGCATTTAAATACATCAGCAGTAAAGAGCGCGTCACAACTCCTATGGTTCGGGGTGCTGATGGCGAACTCCATGAAGCATCATGGCCAGAGGCACTTGCTCGTGCTGCTGCTGGACTGAAAGGAAAGCGCGCTGGGGTACTTGTCGGCGGTCGCAGCACGATTGAAGATTCTTATGCTTATGCAAAGTTTGCTCGCATAGCTCTCAATACCAACGATATTGATTTCCGCGCGCGGCTTCACTCTGATGAAGAGGCAGCATTCCTTGCATCAATCGCAGCGCAGATCACCACTACATATCGCGATCTCGATAAAGCTGATCACGTCGTACTTGTCGATTTCGAACCAGAAGATGAATCACCAATCGTCTTCCTCCGTCTTTATAAGCAAGTACGTAAGCGTGGTCTCAAGGTTTCGACCGTTGCACCACTTGCTAGCCGTGGCTCACAAAAGCTTGGTGCGACAGTGCTTTCTAGCCTCACAGGTCTCACACTCACCGAGAAGTCAGTAATTCTTGTTGGCGAACGTGCCGCTGAAACAATCGGCCGCTTCACTGCAGTCGCAAGCCTTGCTTCTTCTTCTGGCGCTAAAGTCGCATGGATTCCACGTCGTGCCGGTGAATTCGGCGCACTCGTTGCTGGCGCACTCGGCAACCTCTTGCCAGGCGGCCGTCCAGTAAGTGATGCAGCAGCTCGCGTTGATATTCAAACTGCGTGGGGCGTAGATGCTCTTCCAGTAAAAGAAGGAAAAGCGACTTGGGAGATCTTGGAAGCTGCAACCGATGGCCGCATTAATGCAGTTGTTGTCGGCGGAGTAGATCCACTCGACATCTCAGCTGAAGCGCTCGGACAGTTGCTCGATACTTCTACCTTTGTCCTTTCACTCGAAATTGCGCACTCTGCAATCACCGCAATCGCAGATGTCGTATTGCCGGTTGCCGCAGTATCGGAGAAGAGCGGATCATTCCTGAACTGGGAAGGACGCCCACGCTTCTTTGAGAAGGCGATTACAGATTCGCTCACTCGCAGCGATACTCGAATTCTCTCCGCCCTTGCAGATGAGATGGGTTCGCCGATCAATCTGCCATCAGCAAAAGCTGTTGCAAGAGAACTTCAAGCTATTGGCAAGTGGGATGGGGCTCGTGCGAGTGCACCTGTCGTCGCGCCACTATCGTTGCCAACTCCAGATGGCGATCATGCAATCTTGAACTCATGGCGCGAACTTCTTGACCTTGGCACACTCCAAGCAGGCGAAGAGAATCTCGCTGGAACTGCTCGTCCGGTAGAAGCTGTGATCTCAGCTGCTCGTGCCGCGCGGTTGGGTGTCACAACTGGTGATGCAATCACCATCTCGACCGGTCGTGGCTCAATCACTTTGCCAGCACGCATTGGTGAGATCGAAGAGAGCGCAATATGGCTTCCTCGAAATAGCGCTGGTTCACAATGTATTGCCAATCTCGGTGCCGCAAGCGGTCTAGTTGTAAAGGTGGCAAAGGCATGAATGCTGCAGCGCTCATTGGTCACGATCCTGGCTGGCTCATCGCCGTTAAGGGCTTGATCGTCTTCGTTCTCTGCGTCCTACTTACCCTTATGTCGGTCTGGGGCGAACGTCGCATTGTTGCTCGAATGCAGATGCGCCTAGGGCCAAATCGGGTCGGCCCATTTGGACTTCTTCAATCTCTCGCGGACGGTGTAAAGCTTGCCCTTAAGGAAGATCTCATTCCCAAGGCAGCTGATCGAATCGTCTTTGTTATTGCACCAGTTATCAGTGCAACGACATGTTTTATGGCCTTCGCAGTCATGCCACTTACCGGTGAAGTAAACCTCTTTGGCCACAAGACCGTTATGCAACTGACAGATTTACCTGTTGGCGTGCTCTATGTCTTAGCAATTGCATCAGTTGGCGTCTATGGAATCGTTCTCGCCGGTTGGTCCTCTGGATCTACCTACCCACTTCTTGGCGGTCTTCGATCAAGTGCCCAGGTAATCTCTTATGAAGTTGCAATGGGACTTTCACTAGTCGCCGTCTTCATCTACTCGGGATCGATGTCGACATCAGATATCGTCGCAGCTCAACATAAGTGGTGGTACGCAGTTGTTCTCTTCCCATCATTTGTCATCTACGCAATTTCGATGGTCGGCGAAACTAACCGTGCGCCATTTGATTTAGCCGAAGCCGAAGGCGAGCTCGTAGGTGGCTTCCACACCGAGTACTCATCCCTTAAATTCGCACTCTTCTTCCTCGCTGAATACGTGAATATTGTTGCTGTCTCATCTCTTGCAACGACACTCTTCCTCGGCGGATATCACGCGCTCCCAGGTCTTACCTTTACCGAACATTGGCTAGGTGGCTGGTTCTGCATGGTCTGGTTCTTCGCCAAGGTTATTGGTTTCTTCTATCTCTTTGTCTGGCTTCGTGGCACCTTGCCTCGGATGCGTTATGACCAATTTATGAAGTTCGGTTGGAAGGTTTTGATTCCAACCTCACTTCTCTGGATCTTGGTTGTTTCAACACTTCGCGTCATGTCTGCTCGCGGCGAACCACGCGTTCTGATCGCCGCATTTACCTTCGGAATTGTCTTACTGATTATGGCTGCGACATCTCTCTATGAGCGCGCCACCCGTCAGGGGAATGTTGAAGGTCTGCCAGATAGCAGCGCCGAACCATCCTTCCCGGTTCCACATGTTCAAGGTATCAATCGAGTGGAGAGCAACAATGGATAACTTAACCCCACGCGATAGTGAGTATGGCCTAGAGAAGGCGGCTTCTGAGAGCAAGCCAATCTTGGATCAATCTGCAGGATCATTCTTTAAGCAGCTCCTTGGATTCTGGGTCACCTTCGTTACTCAATTCAAGAAGGTCAATACCGTTGAATATCCAGAGGTTAAAGAGCCGACTGCCGAACGTTTCCATGGCCGTCACCAACTCAATCGCCATCCCGATGGCTTAGAGAAGTGCATTGGCTGCGAACTCTGTGCTTGGGCCTGCCCAGCAGATGCGATCTATGTCGAAGGTGGAGATAACACACCGGATGCTCAGTACTCACCGGGCGAGCGATACGGCAAGGTCTATCAGATTAACTATTTGCGTTGCGTCTTCTGCGGTCTCTGCATCGAGGCTTGCCCAACTCGCGCATTGACGATGACCAATGAATATGAATTGGCAGATGACTCTCGCCGCAAATTGATCTTTGAGAAGGAAGATCTCTTAGCGCCGCTTCGCCAAGGAATGTTGATGCCGCCTCATCCTATGTATCCAGATTCAACAGATACCTCGTATTACAAGGGTGAAGTCACTGGCTCGCACCCATCACAGGAGTCGAACCCTCATGTTTAATATGTCGCTCCAGGTAGGAAGCACACACACACCCGAGGCAGTTCTCTTCTGGGTTCTTGCTCCTATGGCAGTACTCGCAGCTCTTGGCATGCTCCTTGTAAAGAAGGCGGTGCACTCTGCGCTATTGCTCGCCTGGGTAATGATCACTCTTGCAATCTTCTATATTGCCGAAGATGCACTCTTCCTTGGAATTGTTCAGGTGGTCGTCTATACCGGCGCCGTCATGATGCTCTTCCTCTTTATTCTGATGTTGGTCGGCGTCGATAGCTCTGACTCACTCGTTGAAAATATTAAAGGCCAACGTCCAGCTTCGATTCTGGCGGCAGTTGGTTTTGGTGGCCTCTTGATCTCACTTATTGGTCGCGCGATCTCTTCGCATGATTCGGTCGGCCTCTCCATCGTCAATACCGATGGAAATGTTCAAGCGATTGCACAGGCTCTCTTTACTCAATATGTCTGGGCCTTTGAAGTAATTTCAGCGCTCTTAATCGTCGCGGCACTTGGTGCGATGGTCTTAGCTCATAGCGAACGAAAGCACCTCTCACAGCGCCAACTTTCGGTCAATCGCTTCCGTCAAGGATCGCTGGCAGATACTGCAGGACTGCCGGCATCTGGTGTCTATGCACGACATAACGCAGTCGATGTCCCAGCGCTCTTGCCTGATGGCACACCAGCGCCAAGTTCAATATCTGCAACTCTGGCGGCGCGCGGTGACATTATCGCGACCGCCCCATTCGAACTCCAGATTCATGAAGCGGAGGAGAATTAATGGATATCTCGAATTACATCTACCTATCAGCGATTCTCTTCACCATCGGTGCGATCGGCGTCATCGTTCGCCGTAATGCGATCGTCGTCTTTATGTGTGTTGAGTTAATGCTCAATGCCGCAAATCTCGCATTCGTAACCTTTGCCCGTATCAATGGCAATATCGATGGTCAGATCGCATCCTTCTTCACGATGGTTGTGGCTGCCTGCGAAGTAGTCGTTGGACTGGCGATTATCGTGACGATGTATCGCTCACGTCGATCAGCATCTGTCGATGATGCTAGTTTGTTGAAGCGATAACCATGACAACTCGATCAGATCTCGTCTTCCTCATCGCTCTTCCGCTCTTTAGCTCGGCGCTCCTCTTACTACTTGGCAAGATTGCCAATAAGTGGGGCCACCTCTTCGCGACCGTGATCTCGGCATCTACCTTTGGAATCGGTCTCTACGAATTCTTTGCCATGCGCTCTCGATCAGGGGATGCTCGGGCTGCCACCCAGCACCTCTTTGAGTGGATCTCAGTGGGCACCTTTAAAGTCGATGCCTCATTACTCCTGGATCAGTTGAGTATCTGTTTCGTTCTCTTAATTACCGGCGTCGGAACCTTGATTCATATCTATTCGATCGCCTATATGTCCCACGATCTCGATCGACGTAGGTTCTTCGCCTACCTCAACCTCTTCGTTGCTGCGATGCTCTTGCTCGTCCTCGGCGACTCCTACCTCAATCTCTATGTCGGATGGGAAGGCGTCGGTCTTGCCTCATATCTCCTCATTGGTTTCTGGAACCAGAAGCCGGCTTATGCCGTTGCCGCAAAGAAAGCATTTGTAGCTAACCGCGTTGGCGATGTGGGCCTCTCACTTGCGATCATGATCGCCTTTACACAATTTGGATCAGTGACCTTCGCTGGCGTTAAGAGTGGCGCTGCCTCAGCCTCACCTGCCGCGCTCACCGCGATTGGCGCGATGCTTCTCCTTGCAGCTGCAGGTAAATCTGCACAATTCCCATTGCAGTCGTGGCTCGGCGATGCGATGGCTGGTCCGACTCCAGTCTCAGCTCTCATTCACGCAGCGACCATGGTCACCGCTGGCGTCTACCTCATCACCCGTTCAAACTTCATCTTTGATGCTTCTGCAACGGCACGTCTGCTCGTCGTCATCGTTGGTGCAATCACACTTCTCTTCGGAGCGATTGTTGGTACGGCGAAAGATGATATTAAGAAGGCGCTTGCTGCCTCAACAATGTCGCAGATCGGTTACATGATCTTGGCAACGGGGCTTGGACCAGTGGGTTACGCCTTTGCGATCATGCATCTTCTCACTCACGGCTTCTTTAAGGCGAGCATGTTCCTTGGAGCAGGTTCGGTTATGCACGGCATGAACGATGAAGTAAATATGCGCCGTTATGGTGCACTTGGTCGAGTGATGCCGATTACCGCCATCACCTTCGGGCTTGGTTACTTAGCAATTATTGGTGTCCCACCATTTGCTGGCTTCTACTCAAAAGATAAGATCATTGAGACTGCCTTTAACGCTGGTGGAAGTAAAGGAATTCTCCTTGGCGGAGCAGCACTTCTTGGTGCCGCAATCACCGCTTTCTATATGACTCGAGTCTTTGTACTTACCTTTATGGGAAGCAAGCGTTGGGATGATCAAGCCCACCCACACGAGTCGCCATCACTTATGTGGATTCCAATGGTCTTGCTTTCAGTCGGGTCAGTCGCATCAGGCTTCTTATTAAGCAAGGGGAGCGCGCTCGTTCATTGGCTTGCACCAGTTGTAAATGCCTCTGATTCAGAGGGCGGCGTCGAGCTCATGAAGCCAATCGTCGTCTCCGCACTCGCACTGGGTGTTGTGGTCCTTGGTGTTATGACTGCAATCATTAAGTACGGTCGTAGCGTCCCAGTTGAAGCACCTGAAGGGTCACTGCTTACCCGCTTCGCTCGTCGCGACCTCGGTCAAGATGATCTCAACCATCGCCTCTTAGTCCTACCTGGCCAGGCAATCACTCGCACACTTGTCTCAACGGATTACGGATTCATCGATGGCATCGTTCGGGCTGTGGGTTGGACACTTGGCTACATCTCTACCTCACTCAAGAAGATTCAAAATGGTTACGTCCGTAGTTATGCGCTCTTGATGACGCTCGGTGCAATCGCCCTTCTCGCAACGATCTGGTTGGTGACCCTATGAGCCTCTTAACACTTCTCGAACTCACGCCACTTCTTGGGGCGGTACTTCTCTATGCCGTACCACGACAGAATGCCAAGCTCATCAAGCAGGTCGCTTTCGGGTTATCAGTTGTGACGCTTGTGGTCTCTGGCCTTATGGCCTATCGCTTTAAGACCAATGCCACTGGAATGCAATTTGTTGAATCTCATTCGTGGATCTCAAACTTTGGCATTCGCTATGCAGTGGGTATTGATGGCATGGCGCTGGTATTGATTCTTCTCACGACTATTCTGACACCGATCGTCTTTCTCGCCGGTTGGAATGAAGCTGATAATGGTCGATGGAGCGTGCGTACCTTCTATGTCTTGATGCTCGTCCTAGAAAGTTCGATGATCGCAGTATTTGCGGCTACCGATGTCTTCCTCTTCTATGTGATCTTTGAGGCGATGTTAATCCCGGTCTACCTCCTCATCGGCGGCTATGGCCGAGGCGAACGTTCGCAAGCTGCCATGAAATTCTTGCTCTACTCACTCTTTGGCGGCCTCTTAATGTTGGCCTCATTGATCGGTATCTACATCATCTCGACCAATCAAATTGGCGGAACCTTCGATCTGGCAAAGCTTGCGACGCTGCAGATTGATTCTGGAACCGAGAACTTCCTCTTCTTAGGATTCTTCATCGCCTTCGCAATTAAGGCGCCGCTGTGGCCATTCCATACCTGGTTACCGGGGGCCGCGAAATCTGCGACGCCGGCAACATCAGTTCTGCTCTTGGGCGTGCTCGATAAGGTCGGCACCTACGGAATGATCCGCTTCTGTATCACCCTCTTCCCGCATGCGACGAAGACCTTTACCCCATTGATTATTGTGCTCGCGATCATCTCTATTCTTTATGGCGCCTTCCTTGCGATCGGCCAACGCGATATCAACGGACTGATCGCCTTCACATCCATTAGCCACTTCGGCTTCATCGTCCTTGGCATCTTCGCGATGACGTCACAAGGCCTTTCTGGTGCAACGCTCTATATGGTGAACCACGGATTCTCGACCGCCGCACTCTTCATAGTTGCAGGCTGGATGGTTGCTCGTCGCAACTCATCCCAGATCGAAGATTTCGGTGGCCTACAGCGAGTCACGCCAGTTATGGCTTGGTGCTTCTTTATCGCTGGCATGTCAGCGCTCGCGCTACCTGGTATCTCAAGTTTCGTGAGTGAATTCTTAGTCCTCGTCGGAACCTTCACTCGATATCCAGTCGCAGCGATCTTTGGAACGACTGGCATCGTCCTTGCCGCGCTCTACGTCTTAATCACGGTTCAGCGATCACTTCACGGTCCAACCACTGCAGGGAATGAAGAACTCAAGGATCTCAATCTGCGTGAGAAGATTGCAATTGCTCCAGTCATTGCCATCTTGATTCTGATGGGCTTCTTCCCGAAGCCAATCTTGAATTGGATTAATCCAAGTTCGCAGCAGACGATGCAGGCTGCTGGATATTCAGATCCGCTTCCGAAGGCAGGCAAGTAATGTTCACATCACCACACCTCAATTACGGACTCCTTGCCCCAATCCTCATCATTTTGGCTGGTGCACTTGTCGGAGTCGGCGTTGAAGCATTTGTTCGCAAAACTCTTCGTGCGACCGTTCAACTCTGGGTTGCACTCGCGACAGTCCTTGTAGCCGTTGTGGATCTCTTTATCGTTCGCAATCAACGATCCACCACCATTGCGATCGATTCAGTGACCTTTGATGGCGCAACCGTCTTTATGCAGGGCACCATCTTGGTTTTAGCCTTCTTTGCACTCCTTCTCATCTCAGATCGTGGCAGCTTCGTCGCCCAGGCATCAGCTATTCCTGGATCTCAAGATGAAGTAAGCGCAGATTTAGAAGGTAAGAGTCAGACAGAAGTCTTCCCGCTCACGCTCTTTGCGATCAGCGGAATGATGCTCTTCCCGGCGGCTACCGATCTCATCACTCTCTTTGTCGCCTTGGAGATCCTCTCCCTACCGCTCTATCTGATGGCTGGTCTCTCTCGCCGCCGTCGCCTCCTCTCGCAAGAGGCTGCACTTAAGTACTTCTTACTTGGCGCATATTCGTCGGCCTTCTTCCTCTTCGGTGGCGCCTTCCTCTACGGATACTCCGGCTCGCTCTCACTCAATGGCATTGCGGCTGCAGTTGCAGCAAGTGCTGGCAACGACATCTTCTTACTCTTAGGCATCATCTTCTTGATGGTTGGACTGCTCTTTAAGATCGGCGCTGCCCCATTCCATTCTTGGACTCCCGATGTCTACCAAGGTGCACCGACTCCGATCACCGGCTTTATGGCTGCTTGCACCAAGGTCGCGGCAGTTGGCGCAATGGCGCGAATCTTCTATGTGGCACTCTCTGCCGATCTTGTGCAGTGGCGACCAATCATCACCGTCATCAGCATCATTACGATGCTTCTGGGCGCGATTGCAGCTATGACGACGCGGGATGTGAAGCGCACACTTGCCTTCTCATCTATCGCCCACGCAGGCTTCCTTCTCATCGGCATCGTCGCACTCAATCAATCAGGTTTGAAAGCAACGCTCTTCTACCTGGTTGCTTATGGTTTCGCCACGTTGGGTGCATTCTCAGTTGTGACGCTAGTTCGCGATTCGGCAGGTGAAGTAACCGATATGAATCGTTGGGTTGGCCTTGGTAAGAAGTCACCACTTATTGCTGGCGCTTTCTGCCTCTTCCTTCTCAGTTTCGGTGGAATTCCACTGACAAGCGGATTCATCGCAAAGTTCTCGATCTTCACAGCAGCATATGAGGGTGGAAACACAACGATTGTGGTCTTTGGTGTGCTCACCAGCGCAATTGCACTCTTCTTCTATCTTCGCGTGATTGTTCTTCTCTTCTTCACCGAACCAAAGAGTGATGCAGTGAGCGTCTCTATCCCATCACCGAAGGTCAGTTTTGTACTTGCAGCAAGTGCGATTGTGACTATTGTTCTTGGTGTGTACCCATCAATCTTGCTCAATACCGCACAGAGCTTCGCAACCTTCCTTCGTTAATGTCACTAGGAATCCCGCAGCTCGATCCTGATCTGGAAGCCTCACTCACCGCCGATATGGCGCGGGTGGAGACACTGCTGCGCTCACATATTGAGGGTGAATACCCACTTGTTATTGAGACCTCGCGCCATCTCGTTGAGGCCGGGGGAAAGCGGTTACGCCCACTCCTCACCCTCCTAGGCGCTCAATTTGGGGATCCCGCAGCGGGTGGCATTGTTGAGGCGGCAGTCGTCTGCGAACTCACCCATCTTGCGACGCTCTATCACGATGATGTGATGGATGAAGCGACCTTGCGTCGAGGTGTAGAGAGTGCGAATAATCGTTGGGGCAATACCGTAGCGATTTTGACCGGTGATTATCTCTTCGCCAAGGCCTCTCAACTCCTGGCCGACCTCGGGCCCGAGGCAGTACGACTTCAGGCAATAACCTTTGAACGACTTGTTATCGGCCAGATCACCGAGACCCAAGGGTCCACCGAAGGACTTTCTCAGATTGATCACTATCTTCAAGTCATCTCTGGAAAGACGAGTTCGCTGATTGCAACAAGTATTCGCTTTGGCGCAATGCTTTCTGGCGCCGATAACGCGACTACCGAACAACTCACCAAGTATGGCGAGTTAATCGGCACACTCTTTCAACTCGCTGACGATGTCATTGATATCTCGAGTGAGAGCTCTGAATCGGGCAAGACCCCAGGGACTGATCTTCGCGAAGGTGTACCAACCCTCGTCACTCTCCACATACTGCACTCTGATGACCCTGCCGATGCGCAATTGCGGGCAATTCTCTCGGCGCCAATTACTGATGAAGAAGTGGTCGCCAAAACTCTAGCGACATTGCGCAACCATCGTGCTCTTGAGCAAGCTCGAGAGATTCTTCGCGACTATGCCGATCAGGCGCGCGCGATGATTAAAGATATTCCGACTGGCCCAGCAAAGGACGCGCTACTTAATTTGTGCGATGCGATCATCACTCGAAGCGCTTGATTTAACGAGGTCCAAACCAAGGGCAAATAATGCGCCCCAAATAATAAAGAAGCCAATCCAACTTCCAAGTGACATCTTTTCGTGGCGAAGAGATACGCCAATGATGAATTGAAGAGTTGGAGTGATGTATTGAAGAAGGCCAATAATCGTGAAGGGCAGGCGATTTCCTGATCCATTAAAGAGTAAGAGCGGGATGGCTGTGACAACGCCTGCGCTCATCAAGAGGATTGTTAATCCAGCGCTATGGCCGAAGTGGGAGGTACCTTGCTTGGTTAAGAAGAGCAGGTAGCCAGCATAAAAAGGGAGCGAGAGTAAGGTTTCGATCGTGAGACCTTGAAGTGCGGGGATTCCAAGCTGCTTCTTGATAACGCCATAACTACCCCACGAGAGAGCCAGTGTCAGTGCAATCCAAGGTGGTCGACCATAATCGATCGTCAGGACAATGACTCCAACTGCGGCAATCCCAACCGAGACCCACTGCAACCAGCGCATTCGCTCCTTAAGCAGGAGGACTCCAAAGGCGATGATGATCAGTGGGTTGATGTAATAACCGAGTGCGCATTCGACAACATGACCGTGATTAACTCCCCAGATATAAACAATCCAGTTGATAGAGATCAAGATCGATGTAGCGACTAACTTCAAGGTGACCGTCCATCGCTTCATGAGATGGAACGTCGACCTTAACTGCTGCGATGCTGTGAGTGCAATGAGGCAGAAGAGCAGCGTCCAGGCCGATCGATGGGCAACGATCTCAATCGAACCTGATGGTTCAAGGAGTGGCCAATAGAGTGGGAAGAGCCCCCAGATTGTGTAGGCGCTAATACCAAAGATGAGACCGAGTTTGTAACTCTTCATCAATGCTGGTTAGCGATAATTCGTAAATTGAACTGCGAACTCCCATGGGTGATCTTTCACCATCGCGATGGCAACCTGAAGATCATCACGGCTCTTACTCGTCACGCGGAGTTCGTCACCTTGGATCTGCGTCTTGAGTGACTTTGGACCTTCATCACGGAGCAACTTTGCAATTTTCTTCGCGTTCTCGGTGGAGATTCCTTCTTTGAGTGTGCAGGCAATCTTGTAGATCTTGCCACTCAGTTGTGGAGTGCCGGCATCGAGGTGCTTGAGTGAAACTCCACGCTTTACCAATTTATCTTTCAGGACTTCAAGAGCGGCCTTCGCCTTCTCTTCAGTATCGGCTTCGATATTGATTTTGCCAGTGCTCTTCTCAAGCTTGGTGCCAGTATTTTTGAAGTCGAAGCGAGTATCGATCTCGCGTTCTGCCTGATTGAAGGCGTTATCGACCTCCATCTCATCGATCTTGGAGACGATATCAAAGCTGGAATCTGAGGCCATGTCGCTACTTTATCTCGCTCTTAATCTCACTCGGTGCCAGGCTCAGAGTTGCTTCAAGAGCTCTTGAACTCGTTCTGCCGATGGATAGGAAGATTGAGTGCCAAGTCGAGTAACGCTATCTGTGGCGCAGAGGCAGCCAAGGCGGATCGCCGCTTCATCGGAGAGCCCCAGGGCGAGGCCAACGGCGAAGGAGCCAACCAAAGCATCGCCAGCCCCAGTCGTATCCAGAGCCTTTACCTTTGGCGCCGAAACGCGAACAACTCGGCCATCTAAGGTCGTAAAGGCAGCCCCAGCCTCACCAAGGGTGACGGCAAAACGGGTAGAGAGACGGCTAGCGAGTTCAAGGATGATCTCATCGCTCGTTGGAGCCAGCCCTTCTGGGTGCATTGCGGCAAATTCGCTCTCATTAGGCATCACCCAATCGCTGACTGCAAGAAGATCTGCAGTGATCGGGGAGTAAGGAGCGGGGTTGAGGATAGTTGGGATGCCCTTTGCCCTGGCGGCTCGAAAAGCGGCAGCGGTGACGTTCTGAGGGATCTCCAACTGGCCAACAACGACCGAGATATTGCCCAAACCCTCAATGGCAGATTGAGACTGCTCCTCTGTCATCAGATTATTTGCACCCGGCACGATCAAGATGCGATTCGTTCCATCCGGTTCTACCCAGATCGGTGCGACGCCACTTGCGCCAGGAGCTCGGCGAACAAAATCTGTATTAATCCCTTGAGATTCGAAATTCTTGAGAGTACTGTCGCCAAAGAGATCATCGCCCAAGGTATTTACCATGGCAACTTTTATGCCAAACCTTCTTGCCATGCTCGCTTGGTTCGCACCTTTGCCACCGAAGCCAATGACAAAACTATCTGCTAGCAGTGTCTGCCCGCGATCTGGAATTTTTTTGGCATAGGTCACCATGTCAGTCATCGTGCTACCGACTACGACAATCTGCGGTTCTTTACCCTGGCTTTCCTGGCTTTCCTGGCTTTCCTGGCTTTCCTGGCTCATCTGGCCCCAATTCCCTTAACACATCACTTAACTCACTTAACAATATTGTTACTAATTACCTAGAGGAATGACTAGACATGAATCTACTCCTGGCTTAGGCTCGGTGCAATCGATCTGCCTAAACCCACCCTGGTAGAAGTGGACGGTATTCACGAACTTTCCATGCATATGGAGACATTGAGTGATCCCTCTTAACATAAGGAGAAAGACCTAATGCAGAAGAAGACTCTAGGAAGAGCGTTAGCTGGCGCAGTTGCTGCAGGCCTCGCACTTTCTGTTGTATCACTAACTGGAACAGCTGCTTCAGCTGCACCAAAGAAGATGATTGGTATCGCCTTCGATCTTGGTGGAAAAGAGCAACCTGGTTTTAACCAGCTCGCATACATTGGTTACAAGACGTTCGCGAAGACCAACCCAGGCTGGACCGAAAAGGATCTCCAGGGTAATGGCGGAGATACAGATGCTTCACGCGCACAGCGCCTCAAGCTTCTCATCAGCGCTGGTTGCAACCCAATCGTTGTTGTTGGCTACTCATATGAGAACGCTCTCAAGACAGTTGCAGCAGCAAATCCAAAGATCAAATTCTCAATCGTCGATGACAATATCGATGGCGCAGCAAACGTTGAGGGTCTCCTCTTCCACGCTGAAGAAGGTTCATACCTCGTCGGCATGGCAGCAGCACTCACAACAAAGACAAATAGCGTCGGCTTCATTGGTGGCGTAAATATTCCTTTGATCCAGGCTTTCGAAGCAGGATTCAAGGCTGGCGTTTACAAGGTCAATCCAAAGATCAAGTACCAGTCAACCTACGCATCTAACCCACCTGATTTCAGCGGATTCAATGCTCCTGATAAGGGACATGAAGCAGCTCTTGGTATGTACCAGAACGGTGCAGACGTTGTTTACTCAGCAGCTGGTTCAACCGGTCAGGGTGCACACAAGGCAGCCTTTGAACTCGGTAAGGGTCACTGGTCAATCGGTGTAGATGCTGATGAAGCTCTTTATGCGTCAAACGCTAAGTACAAGTCTGCAATCTTGACTTCTGCACTGAAGAACGTTGACGTCGGTGTCGCTTCATTCTTGAGCGATGTCGTTGGCAACACCTTCAAGCCTGGTGCTCACTTCTTTGATGCATCTAATGGTGGAGTTGGTTTCACAACTACAGGAAACTACCTCTCAAAGGCAACTGTTGCGAAGTTGAATGCTATTAAGTACTCACTCGCTTCAGGTGCAATCGTTGTACCAACAGATCCAACAAAGGTAACCCTTCCACAGGGTTAATTCGTTGATCTCGTTATAAGTAGAAATAAGTAAGAAGTAATAGAAGTAAAAGGTGGTGGTCTTTGGGAAACCAGAGGCCACCACACTTCGTTTTAACTTTATCTAATTTTATTTAACGTAAAATATGCTTACTTTCAACGATGAAAGGGTCTTACCTTGTCACTCGCAATTGAATTAAAGGGTATTGAGAAGAATTACCCAGGTGTGGTCGCCAATCACGATGTAGATATCACCATCGAAAAGGGCAATATCCACGCAATCATCGGTGAAAATGGTGCGGGCAAATCCACATTGATGAAGATCCTCTACGGCATGGTGAAGCCAGATGCTGGCACCATCTCTATCTTCGAATCACCCGTCACAATCAAATCTCCTCAAGATGCCATTGGCCTTGGGATCGGAATGGTTCACCAACACTTTATGTTGGCAGATAACGCCACAGTCCTAGAGAACATCGTCCTAGGAAGTGAACCAATGAAGGCAAAGGTCGTTGTGGACTATGCCAAAGCCCGTGAGAATCTCCAGAATATTATTAAGACCTACGGCCTCGACATTAACCCTGATGACTTAGTGGCTGATCTTGGTGTTGGCATGCGGCAACGCGTTGAGATCGCAAAGGTTCTCTTTCGCGGTGCAAAGATTTTGATTCTCGATGAACCAACTGCAGTTCTGGTCCCGCAAGAAGTGGATGAACTCTTTAAAAACCTCAAGGTCTTGACTGCCAATGGCCTGACCATCATCTTCATCTCCCACAAACTCGATGAGGTCATGGCTATTGCAAATAGCATTTCGGTAATGCGTCGCGGTACTACTGTGGCAGAGCTTGTTCCAAGTAAGACGAATAAGAAAGAACTTGCTGAATATATGATTGGTGGCGAGCTCCCATCGCCACGGCCTGCAACAACGAAGCCTCGTGACGAGAAAGTTCTTGTTGTTGAAAATGCCAGCATTAATGATCGAACTGGCCGCGAAGTCCTCCACAGCGTTAACCTGGAGATTCATGCTGGCGAGATCTTGGGGCTAGCTGGTGTTGAAGGAAATGGTCAGGACGAGCTCATTGAGATGATCATGGGATTGGTGAAGCCAGATTCAGGATCAGTGACGACCGTCGGACTTGATACTCGAGAGAGTTCCCTTCGAGAGATTCGAGATCATGGCGTGGGTTATATCCCTCAAGATCGTCAACGTGATGGTCTGCTGATGGCAGCGCCATTATGGGAGAACCGGATCTTGGGCCACCAAGAGACGAAGCCGATGTCTAATGGCCTCTGGATTGATAAGGGTGCAGCGAAGAAGGATTCACAACGCATCATTGAAGAGTTCGATGTTCGTACGCCAAGTAATAGCGTCTCAGCTAACGCCCTCTCTGGTGGAAATCAACAGAAATTTATCGTGGGACGTGAGATGGCAGGGGATCCAAAGATGTTGATCGCCGCTCAGCCAACACGTGGCGTCGATGTAGGTGCTCAGGCAATTATTTGGGATCACCTCATTGAGGCAAGACTTAATGGAACCGGAGTTCTCTTGGTTTCTGCTGATCTTGATGAACTCTTCAAGCTCTCCGATCGAATCGCAGTCATCTTCCGCGGCACGATCGTTGATTACTTAGATCCACGAACTACCACGCCTGAAAAGCTGGGCTTGGCAATGACAGGAGAGAAGATCGCATGAAGAAGCTCAATAAACTCTTCTGGGCACTCGCTGCACCAGTAGCTGCAATTATCTTTACTCTGATCTTTGTCTCCATCATCTTGCTCTTCAAAGGAGCCAACCCGCTCTCCACTTTCCAGTTGATCGCAAGTTATGGAAGTCAAACAGACAATATTGTCGCCGAACTCAATCAGACTGTTGCCTATTACCTAGCAGGTGTTGCAGCGGCAATTGGTTTCCGAATGCTCCTTTTCAACATTGGTATCGATGGTCAATATCGGTTAGCGATCTTTTTCGCAGCGGTAGTTGGCGGAGCAACTAATCTTCCGCCCTTCCTCGAAGTCCCGCTCATTGTTATCACTGGTATGGTCGTTGGCGCGCTATGGGCATCGATCGCTGGTTACCTCAAAGTGAAGCGCAATATCTCCGAAGTTATCTCGAACATCATGCTCAATACCATCGCCTCCGGCTTGATCATCTACCTCCTCCAACCAAGTCGACTCGGTTTAAAGGGGAAGAGTTCAGATAACTTGGCAACGCCAATGATTCCAAAATCCGGGTGGATGCCGACCTTCCATATCTTCGGTGGCCAGCTCTATAGCTTTGGTCTCGTTGCTATTGCGGTAGGCGTTCTCTACTGGATCGTTCTCAATAAGAGCGTCTTCGGTTTTAACCTACGTGCGACCGGAATGTCATTTAGAGCAGCCCGCGCCAGTGGTGTGAATGCACCGCGGATGGTCTTCATCACGATGGCGATCTCTGGTGGAATCGCTGGACTTACTGGCATGGGTGAGCTCTTAAGTAATACTCACACCTACAGCCTCGCATTTCCAACCGGTTATGCGCTCACTGGCTTGGCGCTTGCTCTTTTAGGGCGAAGTAATCCCATCGGTATCGCAATCGCTGCTTTCTTCTGGTCATTCCTCGAGCAGGCTGCGCCTGCCTTAGATCTTAACGGCGTGCCTAAAGAGATCGTCATGATGATGCAAGGAACTATCATCTTGGCAACAGTGACTGCTTATGAAATTGTTAAGCGAATTACACGTCGTCAACAGCAACGCCTGGTTGGAGCCTCCGAAGCCCCACGGGTCGAAGCTGCTGAGAAGGGAGATAAGAAATGAGTAACTCCCAAGCAGGCACAAAATCGATCGGTAATCGCCTTTGGAAGATCATCACATCGCCATCGCGGATGATGCTGACAGTTGGTGCCGTCGTCATCTTGGTCTCAGTTATACGCCAATTCACTGGTATTGATGACATAACATCCCCAGGTGCTACCGGTGCAACTATTCGATTTACGATTCCAATCTTGATGGCAGGACTTGGTGGCCTCTGGGCCGAACGTTCTGGTGTTATCAATATTGGACTTGAAGGAATGATGATTCTCGGCACCTGGTTTGGTGCCTGGTTCGGTTTCCTTTATGGGCCATGGGTTGGAATTCTTGCTGGTGCCATTGGTGGTGCAATTGCCGGCCTACTCCACGCAGTCCTCACAGTCCGCGTAGGTATCGATCAAGCGGTCTCTGGTCTTGCCATTAACCTGCTCGGGGCCGGAACAGCGCGCTTCCTCTCAGGCGTCTTCTTTATCGGCAAAGGCGGAGATGTAAATATCTCACCTCAAGTGAACTCGACTGGTTCATTTACCGTCCCAGGTTTGAGCCCATTCCTCACAACGATCGCTCACAAACATATTCTGGTTATCTCAGATATCGCCGGTGTCTTTGCGGGATTTGTCACCAAGATCAACTGGGCCTCACTTGTCATGTTCTTGGCCTTGCCGCTAACAGCGTGGATTCTTTGGAAGACTCGATTCGGTCTTCGGATGCGCTTCTGTGGTGAGAACCCGGTCGCGGCTGAATCGTTAGGTGTTAACGTTTATCGCACCCGCTTCATCGCCTTGGCAGTCTCTGGCGGTTTAGCTGGTCTCGGCGGCGCATATATCTCGATCGTCTCTACCGGAAATTACCTCGAAGGCCAGACCGCCGGTCGCGGTTATATTGGTCTTGCTGCAGTGATCTTCGGCAACTGGACCCCTGCCGGTGTTCTTGGTGGATCCGTTCTCTTTGGACTTACCGATGCGCTCCGCGTGCGCCAATCAACATCAGTGCACGCCCTCCTTCTTATCGTGATCTCACTTGCCGCTGCATATGGCTTAACCAAGCTTCGTAAGAAGGATTGGAAGGGCTTCATCATCAATATGGCTATTGCAGGTCTCGTACTTGCCTATTACATGGTGAATAAAGTTGTTCCAGATGAGTTTGTGACCTTCTTCCCTAATCTGACGACGATTCTGGTACTCGCATTTCTATCGCAACGATTGCGGCCACCTGCCATGGCAGGTGCTCCGTACCGAAAAGGAGAGGAAGGATAACCAATGCCACCTTTAGATTTTTGGGAGTCTAAAGTTCTCAAGAGTCTTGACCCCGTCGTTAAAAATTCGACGCTCGTAAAGGTCAACGAAGCGAAGATCGCAGAAGTCGCTTCATGGATGGCATATGAAGAGTTTGCAAAGCCAGATGGCTCCTCACTCTTCAACTTTGGCGATGATCCAGATTTCTTGATGGATCTCACTCTCACGGTGAATACGATGAATTTTGCATTCACTAACTTTGGCACGGGCATTAAGTACGAGACTGATTACAACGGTCGTCGTTATAGTGATTCAGAAGCAATGATGGCAAACCTTCATCGCGCAGTTGCTGAGGGCATTCCATTCTTCGATGGCGCATACCAAGCGAAGATGGTTCGTGCTGATCTCGAACAAGTCTTCCAGGGCACGATTGAGATGCCGATGCTCGATGAGCGAGTGAAGATCTTTAATGAGGTCGGAGAGATCCTCGTCGCTAAATACGGTGGAAAGTGGCACAACTTCGTTCGATCCTGTGCACCTCGGCTCTATGCCGATGGCAACGGCATCCTCGAACGACTCACAACGGAGTTCCCACGCTTTGCCGATACCTCTGAGTATCAGGGTTCAGAGATCCAGCTCTACAAGCTGCCACAACTTGGAATCTGGGGGATGCACCTAGCCCTAATGCCACGCAAGGTCTGGGCGTTAGAAGATGCCCATCTGCTCACCGCCTTCGCGGATTACATCGTCCCCGTTGGGCTTCGCGTCATGGGAATCTTTGAATATGCACCCGAGCTTGAGTCACAGATCAACTCACTCACAGAGGTCCCTCGAGACAGTGTCGCCGAAATTGAGATTCGCGCGAATTCGATCTATGTCATTGCGCGGCTGACTGAAGAGATCAATGCCAGACGCGTTGGTTTAGAACCGCTCTTGATGCCACAAGTTGATTTCCGACTTTGGAAGGCCTATCACGCAACCCACTGGCCTCACCACCTTACGAGAACGGTTATGTATTAATGAAGATCTACTTTGCAGGTCCGCTCTTTACCCCGTACGAGCGATCATTTATTGATGAATGTGCTGCGAGATTACGTGCCGAAGGCATGGAAGTCTTTGTCCCACATGAAATCCCACTGCCAGATCCAGTGACGCCAGCATTTATCTTTGATGTTGATTCGGCAGCTGTCTTGGGTGCCGATGCAATCCTTGCGCTCCTTGATGGCCCTATGGTTGATGATGGAACTGCTGTCGAGATCGGGATCTTCTGGAGTGCGATGCGCACTGACTCCTCTAAAAAAGGAATTGTTGGGTTAGTCACTGATACCCGAGTCATCCGCGATCGCAAGATGATTGACGGCAAGGGAATCAACCTCTTTGTGAGAGGCTGCATTGAAGATCGTGGTGCACTCGTTGATAACTTTGATAGGGCCTTTGAAATCTTGAAGGCATGGCATGAAGAGAAGTAGATCATCGCGTGAATGCTGACCTCATATAAGACTGTCTTAAAGAAGGATCACTCCTTCTCAACCTTTGGCTTCGGGATTATTGGCAGGTTGCCACTCGCCATGAACACAGTGGGCTTGGTCTTCCTGATTTCCAGTGTCCGAAAATCCTTCGCATTGGCCGGCCTTGCCTCCGCCTGTTACACCCTGGCTGGGGCATTTCTTGGGCCTCGGATTGGCAAGCTTGCTGATGTGAAAGGGACCCGAAAGGTCCTTATTCCCATTACTTTGCTCAACGCCCTCGCGATTACCGGCATTCTGACAATTGGTGTGAAGAACACGCCTGCGCTCTTGGTCAGCGCCGCATTGGCAGGTGCCACATTCCCACAATTTGGCAGTTACACCCGCACGAGGTGGAGCCGAACACTTAAAGATGACCGCGAACTCACTGCAGCTCTCTCTTTGGAGTCTGTACTCGATGAGACCGCCTTCGTTGTTGGGCCAGCACTTGCTGGCTTTCTCTTCGCTTGGCAAGGGTCAAGGTCACCGTTAATCGGTGGTGTGATCTTCCTTCTGATCGCCGGATTTGGACTATCACTCACGAGTACCGATCATGCCGGGCATGTTCAGCCTGAAGGTAAACACGGTGGTTTGCTCAAGATTCGATATGTTAAACCGCTACTTGCCACACTGGTCTGCATCGGCATCACCTTTGGTGCGCAGTACGTCGTGATCTTGGCAGTTGCACGCGAAGGTGGCAGGGCCGCTGAAGGTGGACTCTGGGTTGGATTAAATCCGATCGGCAGTACTGTCGCTGGTTTTGCCTTTGGATTTATTCATTGGAAGATCTCGGCAGCGAAGCGATTGACCGCCGCCCTATTCACGATGTCACTTGGCACATCAGGACTTGTGATCTTTCATAGTTATCACACAATTATTCTCTGGCTCATTATCGCCGGTGTCGCCATCGCACCAGCTTTGATTTCGGCAAATGAACGACTCAAAGAGTTAGTACCAGTTCATCGACTCAATGAAGCTTTCTCATTGCTCGGTGCATCAATCTCACTTGGCATCACGATCGGTGCATCCCTGAGCGGCGTACTTGTCTCGCACTTTGGCGGCTGGCATGGCTTCGACTTTATGTTGGGTGCAACTGCACTTGCTTGTTTGGTCTCACTCATCGGCATACGTGGAAAGAAGATGGAGAGTTAAGATGGCTATGAGAGTTATCCTCGATACAGATCCAGGCATTGATGATGCCCTTGCCATTCTCCTTCTCGGCGCATCTGCCGAAATCTCACTTGAAGCGATTACCGTCACCCATGGCAACACCACTGTCGATAAGTGCCTTGCTAATGCGCTGCGACTAGTTGATCTTGCCGGTCTCTCTGGGGTTCCAGTGGCACGTGGGGCAAGCAGCCCGCTGGTGAAGAGCCTCACGGTTGCGGAAGAGACTCATGGTGATGGGGGACTTGGTTATGCCGTTCTCCCTGATGCGAAGGGCACAGAAAGCGCGAAGAATGCAATCGATACGATCATCGATCTCGTTCATCAATATCCGCATGAGATAACGATCCTGGCGATTGGGCCATGTACAAATATCGCCTTAGCAATCCATAAGGATCCATCGATCATCACCCTGATCGATCGAGTAGTTGTGATGGGCGGGGTTGTTCATGCACCAGGCAATATGACGCCAGATGCAGAGTTCAATATCTACTGTGATCCAGAAGCCTTCGATATCGTCCTGCGAGCAGGATTTGATCTGACGATTGTTCCACTCGATGTGACATATCAATGCCTCTTCACTAAATCCCATGTGGCTCGTCTGACATCGGCAAAGCCAGAGATCGCCACCTTTATTGAAGATTCGACTCGCTTCTACATGGAGTTCCACGATGAGTATCAAGATATTGATGGCTGCGCGATTAATGATCCACTCGCCGCAGCAATTCTCATCAAGCCAGAACTCGTGAAGCTTCGTGATTATTACATGACCGTTGAGCTTAAAGGTGAGTTCACCAAGGCGAAGACATCAGTTGATCACTATAAAATTTCGGGAAAGACTCCCAATACCAAAGTTGCGATGGCGGTAGATGTCGAAGCCTTTATGGATTTCTTCATTGAGCGGATGGCGAAATTATGAGTAAGCAGCACCATATCCATCTTGAACCCGGAGATGTTGGTCGGTATGTGCTCATGCCAGGAGATCCAGGACGGGTCGAGGTAATCGCCAAGCACCTGGATAACGCAGTTCATATCGCGACAAATAGAGAGTATGTGACCTATACGGGTTATCTCGATGGCGTGAAAGTCTCGGTGACATCGACCGGAATCGGTTGTCCATCAGCTGCAATTGCCTTGGAAGAGCTCGTCCGCGTAGGCGCAGATACCTTTATCCGCGTCGGCACATCAGGTGCGATCCAACCTGGGACCAAGAGCAATGAACTGGCCATCATCACTGGTGCAATTCGAGATGAAGGGACGTCGATCCACTACTTGCCGCCAGAGTTTCCTGCCGTGGCCAACCTTGAGATCGTGCAAGCGCTACGCAAGGCGGCGACCTCATCGAATACTCCCCATCGCCTCGGGATCACTCAGTCGAAGGATTCGTTCTATGGCGAAGTTGAGCCCGAACGCTCTGGCGTCCCTGACCGGCTTTTAAAGCGATGGAAGGCGTGGGAGATTGGCGGGGCAATCTGTTCTGAGATGGAGTCCTCCACCCTCTTTGTCGTTGCATCAATCCTCGGAGTTCGAGCAGGTGGCATTATGGCAATGTGGGCCGATGGCGAATTTCGTGGTTTGGATTCACTGATCGAGACAGCAATTTCTGGTGTTCGGGAATTAATCAAGGAAGATAGCAAAATTAAGGGAGATAACAATGGAGACAGCTGACGGCAAGCAGTATCACATCAATATGAAGAAGGGTGATGTCGGAAAGTATGTGCTCCTTCCCGGTGATCCTGGACGTTGTGAGGCGATCGCTGCGCTCTTTGATAATCCTGTGCACGTTACACAAAACCGTGAATACAACACGTGGACTGGCACATTAGATGGCGTGAAAGTCTCGGTGACATCGACCGGAATCGGTTGCCCATCTGCTGCGATTGCGCTGGAAGAGCTCGTTCGTATCGGTGCAGATACCTTTATTCGCGTCGGGACTTCTGGACACATTCAAAAAGATATTAAATCTGGCGAACTTGCCATCATTAATGCTGCGATCCGCGATGAAGGCACATCCCTCCACTACATGCCGATTGAATTTCCAGCGATCGCTGATATCAACCTCGTGTTAGCACTACAACGAGCCGCGAAGAAGACCGGTGCAGTTCATAGAACGGGCATCACGCAATCGAAGGATTCGTTCTACGGTCAACATGAGCCAGAGCGCATGGGCGTTGGTCCAGATCTCCTTAATCGCTGGCGAGCATGGGAGATCGGCGGGGCGCTCTGTTCAGAGATGGAAGCTTCTGCGCTCTTTGTCATCGCCTCCATGCTGCGCGTGCGGGCGGGGGGAGTGATGATGGTTCATGGTGTTGATCCAATGCCGCCGCTCGATATTCTCTTGCAGACTTCAGTTCAGGCGCTTCGCGAGATCATCGCCGAAGATAAGGCGAATGGTCGGGCGGTAGATCTATAAGGTGGTGAAGCCGACCTTACGGTCTGCTGCATTCCCAGCCTCTACATAAGCAATCTTTGCGTGCGGAACCAGGATCTGACGACCCTTGGTGTCAGAAAGTGAGAGCGCCTTGCCAGAATCGAGCGCCTCTTGCACCTGGGCGATCACCTTCTCAATCGACTGATCGATCTCGTACATAAGGTCGACGCCGGTATCTGCGATACCGATACGGAGGTCTGTTGTTGTCTTGCTCTCTTTTGCCATGACCTAACCTTAACCTGAAATTACTGGCTCTGCTTTGGGAAGCCGCCGATACCGCGCCAGATCTGGGTAGCGACAAGCTTTACCGCGCTATCGCGATCGATCTTGCCATCGCGTTCGAGCCAATGGCGTGCAGCAGATTGCACATTTCCAATGATTCCCACTGCGAGCATCATGGATGCTTCCTTCGGCAAGCCGGTGTCGATAGAGATCACGGCAGAGAAAGCTGCAGCGCAGTCATATGTCATACGAGTCAGGCGTTGTCGCACTTGTGGCTCGACGCTCATATCGCTCTCAAAGAGGAGACGGAATGCCTCACCTTCGAGATTGATGAAATCAAAGTAGGCGGCGGTAGTTGCTTGGACTCGTTCCCAGTTATCAGTCCGTGATGCAACGGACTTTTGAATCTCAAAGACGAGTGAATCAATGTGGAGATCAAGAACAGCTAAGTAAAGATCGAGCTTTGACGGGAAGTGCTGATAGAGAACTGGCTTGCTCACATTGGCGCGGTCTGCGATCTCATCCATCGCGGCGGAGTGATAGCCAGCCTGCGTGAAGACTTCAAGGGCTGCAGCGAGTAATTGTGCTCGACGCTCATCGCGAGGCAACCGCCCCTTTAAATCAGTGCTCATGGTTGAAGGATAAGGGAAATCCCAGGGAGTTGTTATCCTCCTCGTATGAGTAAAAAGAGCCTCCTCCTTGTTCATGCACATCCAGATGATGAGACGATCAATAATGGCGCGACGATGGCGATGTATGCCGCCGCTGGCTACAACGTCACTCTCGTCACCTGTACTCGTGGTGAAGAGGGCGAGATTCTCGTGCCAGAACTTGCTCACCTGGCAGCTGATAAAGAGGATGGCCTGGCCCCTATCCGTGAAGTCGAATTAGCAAATGCCATGGCTGCCTTGGGAGTAACCGATCACCGATTCCTCGGCGCACCCCATCGCCATTATCGCGATAGCGGAATGATGGGGACCCCACCCAATGATCGCCCCGATGTCTTCTGGCAGGCCGATCTGGATAGCGCAGCACTAGAACTTGTGGAGATCATCCTCGAGGTGAAGCCGCAGGTATTGGTTACCTACGATGAGTTCGGTGGCTACGGGCACCCCGATCACATTAAAGCTCACCAGGTGGCAATGCGCGCAGCAGAGTTAGCACAACCGCAATGGGATATCGCAAAGATCTACTGGAACACGATGCCACGATCCGTTATTCAAAAAGGGATCGATGCAATGAAAGCTGCCGGATCAGATTTTATGGGAGTAGAGAGCGCGGATGATCTTCCATTTGCAAAGCCAGATGACGTGGTTACCACTGCGATGAATGCAAGTGCCTTTGTCGATCAGAAGATGACGGCGATGGCATCCCATCCAACTCAGATTGCCCTCGATGGCCCATTCTTCGCACTCTCCAATAATGTGGGATTAAATGTTTGGGGTTATGAGTATTACACCCTCGTTAAGGGTGATAAGGCGGGCGAACTTACACCTGAGGGTTGGGAACAAGATCTCTTCGCCGGAGTTGTTGAATAAGCTAGGAGATAACTTCGTAGCTCTGACCCGTTGGCCCATCTTTTACAGCGATCTTGAGTGCGAGTAATTGATCGCGAAGTTCATCACTTCGACCGTAATCTTTATTAGCCCGTGCGGTTGCTCGCTGCGCTAAGAGATTTGATTGTTCTGGTGTCAGAGTGACTTCGACATCGGCGCGATCAAGTTCGAGTGCAAAGATCTGATCGAAGGCTCTAAAGATTTCAGCTCGTACCCCTGGCGCGATCGATTCATCTCGTTCGATTCGGCGCAATTCAATGGCGAGTTCGGCGGTGGCGAGATCATTCATGAGAGTTGCCGAAAGCGATCTAATGATGGCCGCGCTTTCATCCGTCGGAGTACTTGGCCCCCAATCCTTCAACTTCTTGCGCCAGCGAGTAATCGTCGCATCAGCAGCAGTAAGCGCATCCCAGGTCAGGTCGATCTGGCTTCGATAGCGATTTTCTAGGAAAGTCAGGCGTAGAGCGAGGGGATCTAAGCCACGAGCTGCGATATCTGAGACGAGAACGACATTACCGGCGCTCTTAGACATCTTCCGGCCCTCAAAGAGTAGATGTTCACCATGGATCCAGTGTGCAACCACTTCGTAGCCGGCAGCCGCATTGGATTGTGCTCGTTCATTTTCGTGGTGAGGAAAACGAAGATCGATACCGCCAAGATGAAGATCGACGTGCCCTGCAAGAAAATGTAATGACATCGCCGAGCATTCAATATGCCATCCTGGAAAGCCGGGACCCCACGGTGAATCCCAGACCATCTGTGTGCGATTTCCGGCAGCTTTCCAGAGCGCCCAATCGGCGTGGAATCGTTTTGCACCGTCATCGGTATATTCATATCGATGGCCAGGTTGTAAGGCATCTAATCTATTGCCACTTATTTCGCCATAACTCGGAAATGATTGCGCCGCAAAATAGACCGAGAAGTCCTCGCCAACATAAGCATTTCCTTGGGCAATCAATTTACCGATGAGCTCTTGCATCAATTCGATCGATTCACTTGCCCGCGGATATGCCGTCGCCGGCCTGATTCCAATCAGTCCCAAATCCTTATGAAAGCGATCCTCATACTCTCGGGCGATAGCGAATGGATCGAGATTTCGCTTTGCTGATTCGGTCAGCATCTTATCTTCGTGCAGATCTTCGGACATGTGACCTACATCGGTTATATTTTGAATGAGCGAACTCTTAAAGCCCGCGAAGGTGAGTGTGCGGATGATCAAATCAGAGAGGAGAAAAGTCCGAAGGTTTCCAACGTGCGCATCGCGATAGACGGTGGGGCCGCAGCTGTAGATACGAACCGCCTTCTCATCGCTGATCGTGACTGCAGAGAGGGTCCGGGTTCGCGTATCAAATAGTGAGAGCGGGGTAGTAATCACTGTGGTGGTACTACCTTCCAGACAAAGATTCGAGTGGGGTCAAAGGTAGCAAGCAGGCCATCCTTCTTCCGAATGGCGGTAGGAGTTTCCAGCACCCCGAGCAGGTCCCGGAAGCCACCTTCGGCTTCAAAGAGACGCAGACTCAGGCGATGACCGAGCTCTGCCTCTCCTGGTAGATCTGGTGGGGTACGTCCGCTCATAGGCGCAATTCTCTACCCTTCTGGCTTATCTGGCATAAGATTGGAGATAGAGATCCATACCCTCATAAAAGGAGCCAAGCGTGACCTACGTGATTGCCGAGCCATGTGTCGATGTGAAAGATAAGTCCTGCATCGAAGAGTGCCCAGTTGATTGCATCTACGAAGGTAACCGCATGCTCTACATCCAACCCGATGAGTGTGTCGATTGCGGCGCCTGCGAGCCAGTCTGCCCAGTAGAAGCGATCTACTACGAAGATGACGTCCCATCTCAATGGAAGCAATTTGGCGCAGTCAATGGCGAGTTCTTCGTCGAGCTCGGTTCACCAGGAGGCGCAAGCAAGGTTGGTCTCACCAATAGCGACCACCCTTCGATCGCCGAACGTCCAGCAAAAGCTGAGTAACTCTGAAACTTCCAGATTTTCCTTGGGATGCGCTCGCGCCAATTGGGGCGATAGCGAAGTCTCATCCTGAAAGTTTTATCGACCTCTCACAAGGCACCCCGGTTGACCCGACGCCAGAATTTATCCAAGCGGAATTCATTAAGTCAGCGGATTCACCGCGCTATCCAGTAACAACCGGGACTCCCGAACTGCGCGAAGCTATTAAGAAGTGGTCGCGGGAAAAATTAGGCATTACCGGCGACTTTGATGTCATTCCCACTATCGGCTCAAAAGAACTTGTCGCCTGGCTGCCGACACTTCTCCAATCTAAGAAAGTGATCTATCCAGAGATCGCCTATCCGACCTACTTAGTGGGTGCGATCCTTGCTGGGGCTGATCACCAGCATGTACCGATTGATGCAGCCAATTGGCCAGACGCCGATCTCGCTTGGGTTAATTCACCATCAAACCCGACAGGTCGTGTGCATTCACCGGCAGAACTCAAGGCAGTTATTGATTATGCCCGTCGTACAAATACGGTGATCGCAAGTGATGAGTGCTACATCAGTTTTCCAGCAGGAGAAGTCCAGCCCACTTCGATCTTTGCGCATGCAGATGGCGACAATACAAATCTCTTGGCAGTGCATTCACTCTCCAAGCGATCAAACTTGGCCGGGTATCGCGCCGCATTTGTTGTGGGCGATAGCGCTTTGATTGGGCGCATTCTCGAAGTTCGCAAACATGCCGGAATGATGGTGCCGCTGCCTGTTCAGCGAGCAATGACTGTTGCCCTTGCTGATGAGAGTCATGTAAAAGAGCAAGCAGATCGCTATCTCAAGCGACGTTCGATTCTGCAAGCTGCCCTTGAATCACAAGGTTTTCGGATTGATGAAACTGCAGCGGGCCTCTATCTCTGGGTAACACGTGGCGAATCGGATTGGGATACCGTCACCTGGCTCGCTCAATTCGGGATCCTCGCTACCCCTGGCCACTTCTATGGTGCAGCCGGCGCTCAACACGTCCGTATCGCCTTGACCGCTACCGATGAACAGATCTCGATCGCAGCGGCACGTGTCGCACAATTATCAGGTAAGTAAGATGAGTCAGACGCGTTCGGCAATTTTATTAGTTGGTGGCATGGGCACGCGGATGCAACCACTGACCTTCTCAACACCAAAGCCGATGTTGCCATTACTTGGTCGACCAATCACCGAACATCAAATCATTAAAGCAAGAGAAGCTGGCATCACCGAAATTGTTCTTGCCACCTCTTACTTGGCAGATGTCTTTACTCCGTATTTCGGTAATGGCGAAAAGTTTGGCATCACGATCTCTTATGCAGTGGAGAAGAACGCACTCGGTACAGGTGGTGCGATTCGCAATGCAGCAAAGTTACTTAAAGGCGATGGTCCGGTTGTGATCTTCAACGGCGATGTCTTGAGTAAACATTCACTTGATGAGCAGATCGCATTTCACGAACAAAACGATGCAGATGTGACGCTCTATTTGACGCAGGTGAAAGATGCGAGAGCCTTCGGAGTTGTAGAGATGGTTGGCGAACGCATCGAAACCTTTAACGAAAAGATGGAGAGCCCACCGACAAATATCATTAACGCTGGGTGCTACATCTTTAATCGTTCGGTGATTGACGAAATTCCAGAAGAGACGGTTGTGAGTGTCGAACGCGAAACTTTCCCAGCCCTTCTTGCACGAGGCGCAAAGGTTCTGGGCTTTGTTGATGATGAGTATTGGCTCGACATTGGCAACCCAGGTGCACTCCTTGCGGCAACCCGTGATTTGATTGAGGCGACCGGCTATCCCTTCATGCAAGGGAAGGGGTCAGAGATTGATCCAACAGCCACAATCACCAATGGCAGCTTTATCGGGGCTGGTGCGAAGATCGGTCCTGGTGCAACGATTGATCAATGCGTCATAGGTGAGGGCGCAATAGTCGGAGCAAATGTCGATTTACAGAGGACTTTTGTCGCCGCCGGGTGCGATATCGGCTCAAATATGAGCGCAAAGGATGAATTCTTCGGATTTTCATCTAAATAAGGCCTATTAAGCAGAAAAGTTGGGCTGACCGCTTGACGTAGAGGGGGTTACACACGTGTAATTCTCCCTAGATGCCCTACTTTCCCACCAAGCGGGGCACCCAAGGATCTAGGAGTTTAGAGATGCCAGTTAAGCCACTTACGACTGATAGCCAGACCATCAGCAACCTACCCCTCGCAGATAACTCCGTTGAACTCTCCTGGCAAGAGCGCGCACTCTGCGCCCAGACAGACCCAGAAGCATTCTTTCCAGAAAAGGGTGGATCTACCCGCGAAGCTAAGAGAGTATGTCTCTCATGCGATGTCCGTTCAGAATGCCTCGAATATGCCTTGGCACACGATGAGCGTTTTGGCATCTGGGGCGGCCTCTCCGAACGCGAACGCCGCCGCCTTAAGCGACGCAGCGCCTAACTCGCCGCACGCGAATAAGACGAAATTGAAGGCCGCGTAATGGCGGATAAATTTTTTGTCACCGCCGTACTCGTTACTCACGACGGCGCCACATGGTTACCTCAAGTTATTGCATCTCTGAGTTCACAATCGCGACCCATTGATCGCATTGTTGCGGTAGATACAGGATCAGCTGATAACTCACTTAAATTATTGAAATCTTCTGGCATCACAACTTTTCTCGAAGATCGTGAGATGGGTTATGGCGATGCGATTGAACATGCGCTCGCTCTCACCCCGGCTATTTATCAAGGTGATCAGCCGCACGATAATGAATGGCTCTGGTTAATTCATGATGATTGTGCGCCTGATCGCGACGCTCTGAAATTATTACTTGAAGCGGTAGAAGAACGACCACAAGTTGTTATTGCTGGACCCAAACTTCGCGATTGGTATGACCGCGATCATCTTCGTGAAGTGGGAATCTCGATTGCTGGAAATGGTTCTCGTTGGACCGGGCTTGAAGATAATGAACAGGATCAAGGCCAACACGATTTGATCACTGAAGTAATGTCGGTGAGTACTGCTGGCATGTTGGTTCGACGCAGCGTCTTTGAAGAACTTGGTGGACTCGATATTAATCTCGCACTCTTCCGCGATGATGTCGACCTTGGTTGGCGGGCTCGAGTTGCCGGATATCAAGTCATCTGCGTTGCAGAAGCGATCGCTTTTCACGCCGAAGCATCTGCGAGTGAGCGTCGCGCTGTCGATGTGTCAGAGGCTTTCTTGCATCGCCCACTCTTACTCGATCGCCGCAACGCCGCTTATGTCTTATTAGTTAACTCATCATGGTGGCTGCTTCCATGGATCGCACTACAGCTCTTAGTAACAAGTGTGGGTCGGGCGCTCATTAATTTGCTCGCAAAATTGCCTGGCTATGCTGGCGATGAGATCGCGGCCGTCGCCCTCTTGCTTGCCCACCCGGCCGAGCTCTATCAGGCCCGTCGCGCACGCAAGAAGAAGCGGTTGCTCTCTGCTCGCGTCGTTTCGCATTTCATTCCATCCACGTGGAGCCAATTACAAATCTCCTTTGAACGCGCCGGCTCGGCCATTGCCGGGTGGATTACACCAGCGAGGTATCAGAGTGAAGAGCCTCTTGACGCTCCTCAAGAGGGTAATCCACGAGTTGGCGATAATTCAGATTCAGATTCAGAAGAAGCTGAAATGGCGCCCATCGAAGCACCAGCAATCTGGCGATCACTCCTTCGTAAACCACAGTTCTTAATCGCATTTGTCATCGCTCTCATCTCACTCTTCGCATCACGAGGCCGATTCGGTTCGCTCTCTGGCGGAGCACTCGCCCTTTCGCAAGGAAGTGGGCTCGATCTTCTGCATCGTTATGCCGAGTCGTGGCACCAAGTTGGACTCGGATCATCCGTTGCGATGCCGCCGTGGATCGCGCTCTTAGGAATTTCCTCAGTGATCACCTTTGGAAATCTCCAACTTCTGATGACGCTGATCTTTCTTTTTGCGCCTGCGATCTCATTCTTAGCGATCTATCGTGTTCTCCTTCGTGAAGGTGTACTTCGCAATTACGCACTTGTTGGCGCAGGACTATACGCAGCCTCACCGCTGCTCTGGACTGCTATCAATCAGGGTCGACTCGGAACGCTCTTAGTTGTCCAACTCGCCCCAACACTTCTCTCGTTGTCACCATTTAGTCGTGACCGAGAGAGTTCTACCTGGCGGCGAACCTTTGCCATCTCACTTCTTGCGGGCGTCATCGGTGCATTCTCACCCCTACTCTTGATGATCTGGGTTGGAATTCACTTCACTTATTTCATTCAATCACTTGTCTCACTGAGGCATACGGCAGGTGAATTGGGTTGGGTTAATTTCCTCTTCTCTGATCTTCTTGATGGTGTGAAGCGACGGTTCACACTTCTTCTCACGCCCTTGCTCCTAACCTTCCCGTGGTCTGCCTCCCTTCTGTTACACCCCACGCAGATCTTCCTCGAACCGGGTATTCCACTTGCTTCAGGGAGTCGGATCGATGTGGCGCTCTTCAATCCTGGCGGCATTTCAGCCCCACCGGTATGGCTTGTGACGCCCTTTGCGCTCTTCCTCATTATTTCGCTCGTAGTTGAACGTCTTCGAACAATTGGTCTACGGGTGAGCATTCTTATGGCGAGCGCCATGATGCTGAGCAAGCTCGTTATCTCCGGACATGGCAGTGCCTCTCAAGTATGGAGTGGCCCGCTAGTTGCCATCGCAATGATGCTCTTACTCGCACCAACCTTAATTTTTGCGCAGGAGTACATTCCTACTCTGCCCGAACGTAGAGTCGGGCTACGTCATTTTGCGGTTGCCGCGGTCGCCAGCGTTATTGCCTTTAACCTCATCACTATGCCGATCTGGGCTGTGACTGGTGGCGCACGTTCCCTCGTTCGCGTGAATAGCGCTTCATATCTTCCCGCTTTTGTTAGCGCACTCGAACAGACCCCTGCTCGCCCTAAGACGATGATCCTTCGAGCCACTTCCGCAGAGACGACATACTTTGTCACACGCGGTTCTGGCATCTTCCTAGGTGATGCGGATGTTTCAACCCTGGTCCCACCACTTGTAAGCCAAGCGATGAACAATTTGGTATCTGGCGATGGATTGACGAGCGGAAAACTCTTAGGACTTCACGGAATTCAATATCTCTATCTTCAAAATCCTGCCCCAACATCTTTGATCCGCTCGATCGATAGCGTCGGCGGATTTGTTCGAATGTCTGCAACATCAGCGGGCATCGTCTGGCGTATTGCAGGAAGCAATCCTCGAGTATTTTTCGTGGGACCACATTCAACCACTGCAGCGCTTGACTCCCTTGATGTCAGTGCTAATGCTCAAGTTCCTTCGGCAGGCGTTCTCCAGCTAGCTGAAAAATATGATCGGGGATGGCGACTTCTTCTTGATGGCCGACCTATTCCGTTAGAACGATCAGCAAATGATCTTCCTGTCTTCACCATTCCACAAGCAGGTCAGGTCTCCATCTCCCATGATGGAACCCTGCGTCGAGCACTGCTCTCCATCGAACTTATTGCGGTCATCGTGACGATTGTGATGGCCTTACCAGCTGGCCGGCGTCGTCTGGACCTTGCGATCGAAGAGGAGATCGCATGAAGCTACGACTCATCGGCCCGCAGAAGTCCTATCTTGCAGCGGCAATACTTCTGGTCGGAGTACTTACCTCGTACCTGATACCAACTGCACAACGAGTTTCAGTTGTTGCAAGTAGTTATCCAGTCCAAGCCTGTCCTCATTTTGCAAGTGCTGGCGATACGACAGCTTCTCTACCTGCCACCAAGCTCGGAATTCGATATCTTGACGGCAAGAGCGCAACTTTCGCGCGGACTTCTCGTTCGCAGATCACACTCACGAAGAGTTCACTTCTTGTCGACAGCAACCCGGGCACATCTCTGGTCTTCTCTTCGCTCAATTCTGCTGGCACTGCAGCCACGGCATGCACAGCAGGAAATCCGGATGAATGGTTTATTGGGGGATCGGGTGGATTGACGAGCAAGGGTCAACTCGAAATCGTTAATTCTGGTCTGAGCGAATCGATCGTCGACATCTTTCCCTTCACATCTAAGTCACCACTTGCTCAAGTAACTGTAAAAGTAAAAGCGAAGAGTTCGGCGGCGATCTCACTCGATGTCTTGGCGCCCGGTGAAGATTCGATGGCGCTCCACGTTCTCACACGCACGGGTCGAGTCTCGGCCTTTCTTCTCGACCAACGCGCTAAGGGGTTGAGCAATCTTGGAATGGATTATGTGAAACCGAGTGATTCGCCTCAGAAATCACTTGTGATCGCCGGAATCTATCCACACACTGGCAGCAAGAGTGGAATCGTGAACTCACTTCGCTTGCTCGCACCTGGGTCACTCGATGCAACCGTTCATGTTCAAGTCATCTCTGGAGATGGCATCTTCGTCCCGGTCGGATTTGATGCATTGCAGGTCAAACATGGATCAGTCGTGACAATCCCACTCGCCAACTTGACGACCAGTTCAGCCTTTGGCTTACAGATCGAGTCGGATCAGCCAATCCTGGCTGGCGCACTCACGACTAATGGATCACGTGATTTCGCTTGGGCTCAGCCAGTGCGTCCACTTACTGCTACCTCGATGAATTTTTCGGGTCACATTCCAGTGGTAACCATTCTCGGAAGGTCGATCTCGGTACGTCTTCGCGGCCAATATGTGACCGGAAAGAACTTTGCCGTGACGATCAAAGGATCAGATATCGCAACTTGGGTCCCAAAGTATGGTGTGGCCTCGATCAAATTCACAACAGATCCGAAAACACCAGTCTTTGCCGGTGCGCTCTTCACATCGGGTGGATTGACCCAGATTGGGATTGCTCAAGGGGCGGCGATTGAGAACACGACCGTGCCCTTCAACGATGTTCACACTCTGACCCACTAGATTTAAAACTATGAGAAGCGGTCAGGTAATTCGGCGCGGCCCGCGCGGCTGTTCTCGGGCTAGCTGTCGCAGACCCGCAGTCCGCACCTTGACCTATATCTACGCCGATTCGTCAGCGGTCTTAGGTGAACTAGCTACCTATGCCGAACCCCATGCTTACGATCTCTGCCTTGAGCATTCGGAGAAACTCACCCTTCCTAATGGTTGGACTGTGATTAAGGAAGAGTCAGCGAACGCTGAAGCTGGTCCGAACTCTGATGACATCATGGCGATTGCAGATGCTGTCCGGGAAGCCGGTGCTCATCGCGCGCCTTCCACCGATACGCAGATGCCACCACAGCAGAGCGCACAAGAACTTGGCCGCCGTGGCCACTTGCGTGCTATTCCCTCAAACTAACCAGCAAAGTAACCAGCAAAGTAACCAGTAAAGTAAGCACGGAAGTTACCGAGTAACCACTCTTCTCGATAGATTATCCCTATGTTCACAGCAGAAGAACTCGACGCCATCATCAAGGCCTACGACATCCGCGGATTGGTCGATGGTCAAGTCACCGAAGATTTTGCATTTGCCTTGGGATGCGCCTACGCCAAATTTTTAGAAGAAGAACGTGAACCGTCAACAGTTGTGGTCGGTGAGGACATGCGGCCAAGTTCACCATTGCTCGCAACTGCCTTTGCTGACGGCATTACCTCGCAAGGATTTGATGTCATCCGAATCGGCCTAGCATCGACAGATATGCTCTACTTTGCTGCGGGCTCATTGAATCTTCCTGGGGCTATGTTCACGGCAAGTCATAACCCTGCGCAATACAATGGAATTAAGTTATGTAAGAGCGGTGCTCGCCCCATAGGAAAAGAGTCCGGACTCCTTCGTATTCGCGACCTGATCCTGCATGGCGTACCCATGGCACTTCGTGCACCTGGAGTGAGTAAAGATCGCCCGATGCTTGATGAGTATGTTGATTTTCTCCTCTCTCTCTTCGATGCTGGGACCATCGCCGGTTCTCGTCGTCTCAAAGTTGTGATTGATGCCGGAAATGGGATGGCCGGTTTTACCGCGCCCGCGGTCATGGCCAAACTCAATGTTGATCTCACTTCGATGTACTTCGAGTTAGATGGCACCTTCCCTAACCATGAAGCGAATCCGATCGAAGCAGCAAACTTGGTCGACTTACAGAAGCGAGTCAAGAAAGAGCGCGCCGATATCGGGTTAGCTTTTGATGGCGATGCCGATCGCTGTTTCTTAGTTGATGAGAAAGGCGACCTCGTTAATCCATCGACTCTGACATCACTGATTGCAGTGCGCGAGTTAAAGCGCAAGCCCGGTTCAAAGATTATTTACAATCTCATTAGTTCGCAGGCTGTTCCAGAGATCGTCGCCGAACATGGTGGCACCGCTATTCGTTCGCGAGTTGGTCACTCCTATATCAAGAAGATGATGGCTGATACCGGCGCAATCTTTGGCGGCGAACACTCGGGACATTTCTACTTCGGAGATTTTTGGCGAGCCGACTCTGGAATGCTCGCTGCACTCTTTGCACTTTCAGAACTCGCTGCATCCGATCTGCCGCTCTCAGAGCTCCTTGCTCCCTATAACCGATATGTAGCAAGTGGTGAGATCAATACCAAGGTAGAAAACACCGCGAATTCGCTCGAACTTATCAAGGCCTCCTTTGAGCAGGACTACCCAATCGATGACCTCGATGGCTATACGGTCACCGGTCCCGATTGGTGGTTCAACGTCCGGGGCTCAAATACCGAGCCGCTCCTGCGCCTCAATGTCGAAGCCACTACCCAGGCCCAGATGGAGCGCGTGCGGGACCAGGTCCTCTCACTCATCTAGCCGACATCAGGTAATCTTTACCTATCTAGTGAGGCCTCACGAAGAAGTCTTTTTGACGCTTACACCCATTTATTCACCGTTATTAAAGTAACCAGAATGAGGAGCACAGCCGTGACCGTAGATTCCACCGTAGCAACCGAGATCCGTAGCGATATTGCAAACCCGGCGCTAGCCGCTGAAGGCAAGAAGCGCATCGAGTGGGCGGGCCGTAATATGCCAGTCCTCGCGCAGATCCGCGAACGTTTCGAACGCGAGAAGCCATTTACCGGTACTCGTATTGCAGCATGCATGCACGTCACCACTGAGACTGCGAACTTGATGCTCGCACTCAAGGCAGGCGGCGCTGAGATCGCACTCTGTGCATCAAACCCACTTTCAACTCAAGATGACACAGCTGCTGCTCTTGTTCACGAGTACGGCATCTCCGTCTTCGCACGTAACGCTGTTGATCGTGATGGTTACTACTCACATCTCAACGCGGCTCTCGATATCAAGCCAGATTTCGTCTTCGATGATGGTTGCGATCTTGTCAATACTCTCCACACAACTCGCACTGAGTTGCTCGCTGGAATTCAAGGTGGTTGCGAAGAGACAACGACTGGCGTTATTCGTCTTTCACAGATGGCGAAAGATGGCGCACTGAAGTTCCCAATGATCGCTGTAAATGACACTGATACCAAACATATGTTTGATAACCGTTTCGGTACCGGACAATCCACCTGGGATGCGATCTTCCGCGCAACTAATTCATTGATCGCTGGATCAACGGTTGTTGTAGCTGGCTTTGGTTACTGCGGTAAGGGCGTTGCAGAACGTGCCAAGGGTATGGGCGCAGATGTCATCATTACTGAAATTGATCCAACCAAGGCACTTGATGCCTTGATGCAGGGGTACCGTGTCATGCCAGGCGTTGAAGCGGCAAAGATTGGTGACTTCTTCGTCACTGTCACTGGTAACCGCGATGTCATTCGTGATGAGCACTTCGCAGTTATGAAGGATGGCGCAATTCTCGCTAACTCTGGCCACTTTGATATCGAGATCGATGTCGCCTGGCTCGAGCAGAATGCGAAGCAGAAGAATGCCAAGATCCGCCATCAGACAGATGAGTATGTGCTTTCAGATGGTCGCCGAATCTTGCTCGTAGCCGAAGGTCGCTTAGTGAACCTCGGCGCTGCTGAAGGCCACCCAGCCTCAGTAATGGATATGTCCTTCTCGGATCAGGCTCTTACTGCAGAGTGGCTACTTAAGGCTGCTGCTGGACTTGGCGCAGGTCTGCACGAAGTTCCAACAGTGATCGATAAGGAAGTTGCTCGCTTGAAGCTCGAGAGCATGGGAGCATCGATCGATACTCTCACTCCAGCACAAGAGCTCTACCTCAACTCTTGGGAGCACGGTTCCTAATGACTCTCATCATGGTTGTTGATGACGATCAAGATCTAGCAGAGATGTTGGGCATTGTGCTCAATGGTGCTGGGTATGAAGTCGACCTCATTAATCATGGCGATCAGGCGCTCGAAGGTTTTCGAACAAATAAGCCTGATCTCGTTCTCTTAGATGTGATGCTGCCCGGTATTGATGGCATTGAGATATGTCGCCAAATTCGGGCAGAGTCCATGGTCCCCATTGTGATGCTGACGGCAAAGGGCGATTCACATGAAGTTGTTCAAGGCTTGGAAGCTGGCGCTGATGATTACATGGTCAAGCCATTTAAGAGTTCTGAACTAGTTGCTCGGCTTAAAGTTCGACTCCGTCGTTCACCAGGAGATGGTGCAAACTCGCTTCGTATCGGCGATATCTCGATCGATCAAGTTGCGCATTCATTGACTCGCAATGGTGAGAGCATTCCACTCACACGACTCGAGTTTGATCTCTTAGTCGCCATGGCGAAAGAGCCAGGCCGGGTCTTTACCCGCGATGCATTGCTCTCCGAGGTTTGGGGATATCAACATGCAACCGATACCCGCCTCGTCAATGTTCATATCCAACGCCTTCGTTCAAAGATTGAGCGAGATCCAGATAATCCCGAGTTGATTCAGACAGTTCGCGGTGTGGGGTACAAGGCCGGCACCGTTAAGTAATGAGCCACAGGTGAAGAGTTTTGCTAGACGGTGGCGTAGATCGATTCTTCTGCAGGTTGCATCATCTTCTATCGCCATCTCCCTTGTTGTGATCGCGATCGTAGGCACAATTCTCTATACCCAGATTGCTCAAGGCGTCTATCACGAGAAGGAGAACGCTGCGGTTGCCGAAGCGCAATCCTTGGCTGATTACACACAATCCCAGCTCGATGCCACACATTATCGTTCTGATATCACGCTCAATAAAGTGATCGCTGATGTCTTTAAGGCAAGTGAAGTAAGCCCAACAACGTCAGTGCGCGAAACCATTATGTTGGCAACCCCAGCCTCCTCGAAGAATTCAATTCAATATCAAGGGTCGTCAAACCACGTTCTGCTTTCGACGATTCCAGATGCGCTCCGCCAACAGGTGCGTCAGACTTTCTATTCAAAGTCAATGCATGTGCAGATTCGCTATGAAGGAGATCGCAGACCGGCCATCAACGCGATTGCAGTTGGTCGAGTAGTCGGTATCCCACCCAACTCCATCTATGAGATCTATTACCTCTTTCCACTTACCCAGCAAGATCAATTGATCACTCTCATTCGAGGTTGGATGCTTGGTACCGCCCTTGTACTCATTCTTATGATTACCTTTATTACCTGGTACGTCATTCGTCGGGTAGTGCTGCCGGTTCGAGAGGTTGCTCAGATTGCCGAACAATTGACCGAAGGTGATCTCAGTCGGCGATTGTTGATCCGTGGTGAAGATGAGATGGGCCGGTTAGCGATCTCTTTCAACGAGATGGCGCTCTCGATGCAGCAGCAGATTTCTAGGTTGGAAAATCTTTCTCGATTGCAACAACGCTTTGTCTCTGATGTTTCACACGAACTTCGTACTCCGCTCACCACGATTCGCATGGCATCCCAGTTGCTCTTTGAATCTCGTTCAAAGCTTGATCCAGCCGCCGCTCGAAGCGCCGAATTAATGGTCTCGCAGATCGAACGCTTTGAGACGTTATTGAGTGATCTCCTTGAGGTCAGCCGATTTGATGCGCGGGCAGCGATCCTGGAGACGAAAGAAGTTGATCTCAAGCCGTTAGTACTCAATGTGATCGATCAGTTGCAGGCAAACCAACATGAGAATTTCAGCATGGTGGCGGAAGATTCCGAATACCGGGCGCTTGTCGATGATCGTCGAATCGAGCGAATCGTCCGCAACTTGATCTCCAATGCCATTGACCACAGCGAGGGTAGAGGCGTTATCGTCTCGATTGTTCAGAGCGAGAATGAAGTCGCCATCGGCGTCCGGGATTATGGAATTGGCTTTAACGAGCGCGAATCAGAGCGGCTCTTCGACCGATTCTGGCGTGCAGATCCATCGCGATCACGAGTCCGAGGTGGTACTGGCCTGGGTCTTGCGATTGCACTCGATGATGCAAAACTTCACCAAGGAACCTTAAAGGCATGGGGTCGACCAGGACACGGTGCAAACTTTGTCGTGACACTCCCCAAGAGTCCAGGTATTCCGATTACATCTGACCCGATCGCCGTTATACCCAGCGATCAATCACCCACAATTCTTGCTGACTTCGATAGTGACGATATATAACGCCGAGTAAAAAGCGGGCATGGCCCTCAAAGATTTACGCGATCTGATCTATCCAGCATCGTGTCTGCTCTGCCGGACATCTGGCGTGACTCTCTGTCCCTCGTGCGAAGCGACTCTCTCAAGCTGCACTGAAAGTTACAGAGTTCAGGGTCGGACTCTCTACTCATCTCTTCACTACAACGAAGCGGCCTCTCATCTCATTCTTGCAGCGAAAGAAGATAACGATCGCGCCGCTGCGAGGTACTTGGCAGAATTGATGGCGATGCGTTTTAGCCGAGTGCATCGTAATTTTCACCGTTCGAGTTATCTGCTCGTGCCGATTCCATCTTCTCGGGCTGCGGATAAGCGGCGCGGGTACGAACATATGATGATCCTCGCCGGATTGGTTGCGAAACGAATCGTCACCGAATACGAAGTGGATTGCCAGCTACTCAACCTTCTTACCCCGATCCGCAAAGTGGCTGATCAAAGTCAATTGACTGCTCGGGCACGGCAGGTAAATATCGACGGGGCTTTCCAACTCCGAAAGGGTTTGGAGAGGCGAGCGGGGAAGGGTGTGGGAATAATCCTGATCGATGATCTTGTTACTACAGGCAGCACGATGAGTGAAGGGCTCAGGGCGCTCAGAATGGGCTCAATTGAGCCAGATGCCCTGCTCAGCGCTTGTGTGGCAGGGCGTTTTTTAGTGAATAAGATAGGGCTCTAAGTCAGAGCACAGGCTGGCTATCTAGAGTATTAAGACCATTCAGATCGTTAAGACGAAAAAGAGACGAAAGAGGCATTGTGGCAATTCTCGATAAGATCTTGCGCGCCGGAGAAGGTCGCGCAGTTCGCAACCTCGAAAAGATCGCTGCCGAAGTGAACTCCCATGAAGGCCGAATCTCAGCCCTCAGTGATGCCGACCTTCAGAACCAGACCACTCTTCTTAAAGCACGCCTAGCTAACGGCGAAGATCTCGATGATATTTTGCCAGAAGCTTTCGCGACTGTCCGCGAAGCGGCAAAGCGCACACTTGGCCAACGTCACTACGACGTCCAGTTAATGGGTGGCGCAGCACTTCACCTCGGCAATATTGCGGAAATGCGTACCGGTGAAGGAAAGACTCTCGTCTCTACTCTTCCTGCTTATCTCAATGCTCTCTCAGGCAAAGGCGTTCATATCGTCACCACCAACGATTATCTCGCAGAGCGCGATAGTGAATGGATGGGTCGTATCCATCGCTTCCTCGGATTAAAGGTCGGCGTCATTCTCTCCAATATGACCCCAGCCGAACGTCGCGAGGCCTATGCAGCTGATATTACCTACGGCACAAATAATGAATTTGGTTTCGATTACCTTCGTGACAATATGGCCTGGTCGATCGATGATTGCGTTCAGCGCGAACACAACTTCGCCATCGTGGATGAAGTTGACTCGATCCTGATCGATGAGGCGCGTACACCGCTCATCATCTCTGGCCCCGCTGATAAGCCAACAAAGTGGTACGTAGAGTTTGCCACTATTGCTGAGAAGTTAAGTCGCGATCTTCACTACGAGATCGATGAGAAGAAGCGCAATCTCTCTATTACTGAAGAAGGCGTGACAAAGGTTGAAGAGATCCTTGGGATCGGCAACCTCTATATCGCCGAGAACACCCCCATGATTGGTTACCTCAACAACGCGGTACGCGCGAAGGAACTCTTCAAGCGCGATAAGGATTATGTCGTGATGAATGGCGAGCTCCTGATCGTCGATGAGCACACCGGCCGCGTCCTCTCAGGTCGCCGCTACTCCGAAGGCCTCCACCAGGCGTTGGAAGCGAAAGAGCGCATTGAGATCAAGGATGAGAACCAGACCCTGGCTACCATCACGCTTCAGAACTACTTCCGCCTCTATAAGAAGCTCTCTGGCATGACCGGGACGGCGATGACTGAGGCTGCAGAATTTATGCAGATTTACACCCTTGGCGTTATTCCTATCCCAACCAACAAGGGCAGCCAACGCATCGATCAACCTGATCTCATCTATAAGACCGAGGTCGGCAAGTTCATGGCACTCACCCAAGATATCGTCGAGAAATACGGCAAGGGTCAACCAGTCTTGATCGGTACCGTCTCTGTCGAGAAGTCAGAGGAACTCTCTGCCTTCCTAACTAAGAATGGTGTTCGCCACGAAGTATTGAACGCGAAGCAGCACGAACGTGAAGCAGCAATCATTGCCCGCGCAGGCGCAAAGGGCGCTGTAACAGTTGCGACCAATATGGCCGGTCGCGGTACTGACATCATGCTCGGCGGCAACCCAGAGTTCATGGCAGATTTCGAGATCCAACGTCGTGGCATTAGTCCGGTCGATAATCCATCTGAGTATGAAGCAGCCTGGGGTCCAGAACTTGCAAAGCAGAAAGAAGCGGTCAAGAAAGAACACGAAGAGGTAACTGCTCTTGGTGGTCTTTATGTACTTGGTACCGAACGCCACGAATCGCGTCGTATCGATAACCAGCTCCGCGGTCGTTCTGGTCGTCAAGGCGATCCCGGTGAATCCCGTTTCTACCTCTCACTACAAGATGATTTGATGCGTCGCTTCAACTCAGGTCTCGTTGAGCGCGTGATGAGCGCATCAGGACTCCCTGATGATCAGCCACTTGAATCAAAGATGGTCTCAAATGCAATTCGTTCGGCGCAGACTCAAGTCGAATCTCTCAACTTTGAGATGCGTAAGAATGTTTTGAAGTATGACGATGTAATGAATCGCCAGCGCGAGGTTGTCTACTCCGAACGCCGCGAAGTCCTCGAAGGTGCTGATATCTCAGAGCTCGTTCAGACATTTATGGAAGAGACGATCTCTGCCTATATCTCGGCAGCGACAGCGAGCGGCTTCCCAGAGAACTGGGACCTCGAACAGCTATGGCAGGCGCTTTCACTTCTCTACCCAATCTCCTTTACTGCCGAAGAGATCAGTGCTGAAGTAGGCGGTATTTCAGGACTTGATAGCGATTTCCTCACCACCAAGATTCTCGATGATGCTCGTGCTGCTTATGCAAAGCGTGAAGAGACCCTTGGCGCTGAAGTTGTCCGCGAACTCGAACGCAAAGTCTTGCTCTCAGTTCTTGATCGCAAATGGCGCGAGCATTTATATGAGATGGATTACCTCCAAGAGGGAATTGGCCTTCGCGCCATGGCCCAACGCGATCCACTCGTGGAATACCAGAAAGAGGGTTACGAACTCTTCTCTGCCATGATGGAGGGAATTAAGGAAGAGATTGTTTCACTTCTCTTCCATGTTGAAGTCGATATCCAACAGAGTGAGAACAACGTTGAAGTCACGCCAAAGGGAATCGGTGCACCTGAAAAGCAGGAAGTATCGAACCTGGTCTATAGTGCTGCCGATGAAAGTGGCGAAGCTCAGACTTCTGGTGGAACTTCTAAGAATGGACCTTGTCCATGTGGTTCGGGGAAGAAGTACAAGCGCTGTCACGGCGCCGCTTAATTTAAAGCGTTAAATCAGGAAGTTCCCCGTGCGCAAGTTTCTTTGCTTGTGCCGGGGAGATATTGAAGAGTGAAAGCGCAACCTCCAAGGAAATATCACATTCCTCTTCCGTAAAGTTTTCATCACTTACATACTTCTCATACGTTGAGAAGATACAAGCAGCGTAATTTTCCAACCGAATCTGCGGGTGATCAAAGGCAAGAATCTTTGCCTTCAGTAACTCTGTCGCAAAGGCGCGCATGGCAGTTGTAAGTTCGTAACGGTTCCTGCTCATTTGAGGAAAATTTTTCCGCGCCACTTCGGCATAGAGTGGGTGGGTCAGTTTCTGTCGAAAGAGCAATCGTGGAATTGCAACAAAGCGTTGAAGGGGATCATCAATTCCAGAAAGGCGCGCATCCACCCAGGTCTGCCAGCCAGTCGTAGCCTCACGGCTGAAGGTTGCGAAGAGATCTAGCTTGCTTGGGAAGTGGGCATAGATGGTGCTCACTGAAACTCCTGCGTGCGCAGCGATCTCCTCAATCGTGGCCTCAGGGCCGATCCGTGCGAATACTTCCGAGGCGGCCTGTACGAGAGCGGCCCGATTGCGAGCGATATACGCGGCATTGCGACCTTGAATCGGGAGCCCGCCGGGCGCGACCTTCACAGTTTTGGCCATATGCCCATCCTATTGACCATCAGGGATGGAGCCCAGACTATTGATGGATTCTTTCACTAATGAAGTATTATTCCGTTAGTCAAATGGGACTTCGATAGTCACCACATTGGGATCCAAGCCAGGCAAGGGGCCAGTTCATGAGTTCATTACGTCGATCGCTCTCCAAGATTCTTCTCATGAGCCTGCTTACCGGCGGTATCTCCTCAACCCTTCCGCTTACCTTTGCCAACGCAATTACTTCAATTGCCACGACAACAACCATGACCATTTCTGACACAAATCCCGAAGTTGGCCAGGCTGTCATTTTTACGATGACGGTCACTCCCGCCTCTTACACAGCCGGCACCAGCTCCCCACTTACAGGAAATATCGCGATTGTTGGGGATGGAAACAAGAGCCAACTGTGTGCTACCTCTACTCTGACGATCACAAACTCAGCGACAGGTGCCGTGAGTGCGAGCTGTACCTGGACCACAGTCTCATATAGCCCTGCATATCCCATGGCAGAGTATTCGGGCGATACACATTACTCAGTCTCAGCCTCGGCTCAGCAAAACATGTCTATGGTTGGGGTTCAAAGTTTTGCAATTCCCCGTGGTACAGAGGGCAGCAACATCACGCTCTCTGCCTATGCCACTAATTCAGGGACGATGACCTTTAAGGTCGATGGATTAGCAATTTCTGGCTGCAGCGGAATGTCATACTCCATCTCTACAACTAAGAACTGCACTTATTCAATTCCCGTAACTCCAACGTATGCCTACCAAGCGACTCATATCTTCTCTATTGATTACACACCATCAGGTTTAACTCCAATGCTCAATCAATTGAGTACCTTATTTACACCAGATGCATATTATCTTCCTTCCGGAGACAATGTGTTCCAATCAAATTTTGGAAATTTTAATACTTCATCTAAACAGGTCTATGTAAATAATGGATATATTGAAGTCAATAGCCTCTTCTATAAGGTAAATAGGTCCACTCGAGAAGCGCTGGTTGTCGGATATGATCGATTTGCAGGAATCTCTGCACTCAACATCCCATCGACATTTACCCTCACCAGTACCTCTTCAGGGTTGCTTGCAGCCTGTGCCGCGCTCTCTATCACCACCTCGAGCAACGCCTGTCAATCTTTTGTAGGTACGTACACAGTGGCTTACACCGGGTATGGCTCTTTCTTTGTTTCGTCGAGTTCGGTCTCAACCAATGCAACGCAATTACACTCCATTTCTCTGCCATCTACCCTAAAAGTCATCGGCGATCTCTCCTTCACGGGACAATGTGGGATCACATCCATGACAATTCCCGATAGCGTGGTGCAAATTGGTGATCGGGCATTCTCCAACATGGGTTCATCTGGTGCATCCGGCGGCCTCCCTGGATATTTGCCGTGCCAAACATCCCCAACAAATCCTGCGATAAATCCTGGAATTCATAGCTTGGTCTTTGGTTATGGATTGGCAGCAATCGCAGCTGGCGAGTTCGCTTCAGATGGAACACTCACGACCCTGAGTTTTCACGGTGCCCCTTCAGATCTCAAGGCTTACCTCACCTATGATCGAACACTCGACCTTTGGCAATTCACAGATACAAATGTCCAGAATGCTTCTTTACGATGGCCAATCGCCGGCCAGGCGGGTAATGCATGTATTTCTGGATCGGCGAGCGTGATTTCCGCAATCGGAAGTTCGATTTCGGTACTTTCAACCCAATCTTCTGCGTGGACATATTGGGCTGCTGGTTGTTTAACTGGTGCGAACATTCAAGCCACAACTTTCACGCCAAGTAGCCCCGCCGCACCCACTCTCTCTGCCCCTACCACATCCTCGATCACGGTCTCATTCAATCCGTCATCAAGTGATGGTGGGTCACCCATCACCTCATACGCCATTCAATCTTCAACTGATGATTGGGCAACCTCAAATCTTGTTACCGCATCCGCGACATCGCCCTTTGTCATAACAGGCCTGAACGCAGGAACCATATATAAATTCAAAGTCACGGCCACAAACAGTGTTGGAACCTCACCTCAATCCAACACATCCGCGAGCTTTAGCACCTCCCCGCCCGCAGCACCTTCTGCTCCAACAATCGGCTCGATAAGCGCCACCAATGCAACGACAATCTCAATCCCTTACACGGCAGGGGCATCAAACGGCTCAGCTATCACCGGCTACACACTCACCTCATCTCCCTCTGTTGCACTGACACTTACCTCTTCTGCAATGGCAAACCCATTGACCTATTCGGCCAATTTCGTGCAGGGTCAGGCTTATACATTTTCGATGACCGCTACCAACGGGGTGGGGACTAGTACTTCCTCGAGCGCCTCAAATTCTCTGACTCCCTATGCTGCCGGGGTACCTGCTGCAGGGATTATTGGCACTGTTACATCATCGAGTGCCACCACCGTGTCGGTGCCTTTTACCGCGCCTGCTACAAATGGATCAGCCATCACCGGCTACACAATCACCTCTTCTCCTGCATTGGCACTGACATATTCAGGCACCACATCACCAATCGCCGTGACTGCCTCATTTGTTCAGGGGCAGAGTTATACATTTACAGTTGCTGCAACGAACGGAGCAGGAACCGGAGCCGCCTCGAGCGCTTCAAACTCTCTTACTCCCTATGCTCCCGTGGCACCTTCTGCGCCAACCATTGGGAGTGCAGCCGTAGCAAGTGGAACCTCTGCAACGATTGCTTTTGCAGCACCCACAAATACCGGGGGATCTGCCATCACCGGTTACACAGTGACATCCTCGCCAGGAAACTTCACAGGTACAGCCTCTGGCTCTGCAACACCAGTGACGGTCAGCGGACTTACGACAGGCACTTCTTACACCTTTACTGTGAAGGCTACGAATGCTGTTGGTGATTCACCCGCATCCGCATCCTCAAATGCCATCATTCCCCGTGCAAATGCGATTCCCACGATCACCCTTCTTGAAATCCAAGGAAGCCCTGTAGTCGGTCAAACGCTTCTTGCTAATCTCGTCGTCAATGGATACCCAACACCAACTCCTACTTATCAATGGAATCGAGCAGGTGTAGCAATCCAAGGTGCAACGAGTGCGACCTACGTGCTACAGAACGCGGATGCAAAGCAGACGATTTCAGTCACTCTCACGGAGACCAATAGCCAAGGAAGCGCCACCTCCACTTCGCTCAATGTTGGACCTGTTCCGGCGTTAGCTCAGACCGTAACCTTCCCATCGCTCGCATCAGCAAAACTCACTGCTGGTTCTATCACCTTAGGAGTAACCACCGGGGATGGTCTGGCAAGTGCATCATCAAACCTCTCACCCATTACATACTCTTCTTCGAGTTCTACCTGTTCGGTAACTCCTGCGGGTGTCATCACGCTTATTAGTGTGGGTAACTGCGTGATCACTGCCACCCAAGCCGGAAACAATAACTATGGTGCTGCGACTGCAAGTGCAACTTTGGTGATCACCGCAGATCTTCCTGGCGCACCGTTTATCAACTCAGTTTCAAGTAGTGGAGATACAACCGGTTCAGTAACAGTTAATCTGAACGATAGCCTCTCAAATGGTTCGACAATCGATAGCTACACAGTCACCGCTGTCGGTGGGGGATCCACCTTCTCGCAAGTGATCGTAGCTGGGCCTGGAAGTGCAAGCGGAACCGTTACTGGATTAACCCTCGGTACTGCGTACACGATCTCTGTTAAAGCACACAACGCAGTGGGATATTCCGCAGTAATCACTTATGGTTCCACGATTACCCCAGCGGCAGCACCGTATGCCGTGACAAATCTGACTTCGATCCAGAGCGCATTGGGTGAACTCGCTATTCACTTCACCGCTCCTTCTAATCTGAGCGGTGGAACTTTCACTAGTTACCAATACTTCATTGCACCACACGGTACTAGTTTTCCACTTTCAGCGACTGAAAGTTCTACGGTTGGAAGCGGTAGTTCAAGCGCTCCAGCAGATCCCGGAAAGATTCTCCGAGGACTTACACCAAGCACTTCCTATGATGTGAAGGTTGTCGTTGTGACAACCGCCAACGGTGGATCCCTGAGCGCTTCGACTGCCCTCTTGAATCAGATTGCCGCATCCGTTCCAGATGCACCTACGCTCACTCTCACACAAAGTGATAGTTCGACAGTTACCGTTCGGTGGTTTGCGGGCGGCAGTGATAATGGAAGCCCAGTAACCTCATTTACCCCCACGGTAAGTAAGAATGGGGTTGTTCAGACTTGCTCGATCACTGGAAGTTCTTGTTCAATCTCGGGACTCATTGGTGGCGAAATAATCTCTGCCACTGTCCATGCAACAAGCATTATTGGTAACTCTGTTGAGTCAACTCCTGTTTCACGAGTAGTGATTGGGCAGGTCGCGGCACCTTCTGGACTTTCTGCCACCCCCGGGGATACCCAAGCATCTATCGCCTTCTCACAGATTTCTCATGGCGACTCGGTGATCTTCTACAACTACTCATTTGACGGGATTAATTTCTTCTCAGTGACATCTGCTACCTCACCAGTGGTCATTACGGGACTTACAAATGGAACCGCCACGACTATCTATCTCCAGGCAGTTGGTGCAACCTATGGCGTAGGAGCTATCTCTTCAGCCATCACCTTTACGCCAGTGGCTCCGGTCATTATCTCTGCGCCAATTCCAGTTGTGATAACACCCGTGCCCGATCCCATTCAACAGTCAAAGATCACAGCCTTTTCACCACTCATTGCTATTGCCGGCGTCAAGACGCAAGCGATTGCCAATGGTATCTTTATTGAAAAGGTTTCCAATATCTCAATCAATGGCATCTTCTTGCCCGTCGGGAGTTGGGTTCAAAGTTCAACCTCATTGACGATCGCTATTCCAGCAGAAGCTGTTGGTTCGTATCAGATACAGATATTCAATGGTTCTGCTCCAATCCTTGCCGCGCAGAACATCACATTTAAAGAAGCTGTGGCAACTCCAACTCCCACTCCAACTCCAACTCCCACTCCAACTCCAACTCCGATCCCAACTCCGATCCCAACTCCAACACCAACTCCAACACCAACTCCAACACCAACTCCAACTCCAACGCCAACTCCAACGCCAACTCAAAACGTTCAACCAACGATTGAGATGAAGAAGGTTGGCACCTTTGATTTCGGTCTCAACAGCTACTTTTTAACGAACTCTGCCAAGGCTGGATTGAGAGTGATCGCTAAGAAACTTCTGGCCTCGACTTCTAAGGTCGTGCTCTTCTACGGCCATACAGATGCCCAACCGGGCATGAATAACGTCTGGCTATCTAAGATGCGCGCCTCTGCTGTTCGCGATTTCATGAAGCCGCTCCTACCTGGCAAAAAAGTAGTCATAGGTTGGTTTGCGGCAACAAAGCCACTTGTTCCTGGAACAAGTTCCTCCGCAAATGCAAAGAATCGTCGCGTCGAGATCTGGCTGAAGTAGTTTCGCTCAGATCCTCGCTCACCTAAATCTTCACGAGCTCGGTACAGAGCCACCGCTTGTCAACGCCCTCAAAGCGCATGGCAAGTGATCTGACCCGATCGTCATATCTCAGAGTCACTGTTACTTCACCGACGCCTTCAATCGGTTCGGAGATATAGATCTTCCGAATCTTTGGAGTAGCAGATTTCGCCTTGATGGACCCAGTCACTGCTTCAAAGGTCCGAGGATGAGTCCACCGCGCAAGTTGCATCGCACCTCTCTTGCCCGCCCAAATCTCTAACAAACTCACGAGATAGCGAGATACCCATTCTTCTAAATCGGGGAGATCTTTCAGTGCAGAAGGTTTGTACTGAACATCTGGTTCGACATCTTCGCCTTCAAAGGTGATGGGTGTCGGTACGAGATAGAGCCTGGAAGATAAGGGCTTGAGATCAAGACTCTCGTTTAGAGCTGGGCTATAACCAAAGAGTGGCAAGCCTGGTTGATCGAGGCCATTGGCCGGCCCGGCATAGTCAAAGGTGAGCTTCTTAGGCATGCGTGGAAGGCGTGGGGAGTGATCTGATGAGGCGCTTTGTGTGGTCATGACGGCAGAGTTCTAGAGAGCGCTCATCCACACCTCATACCTTCGGATGATCTTTGCCTCTTCGGGTTCGGCTTTGATCCACCCATGTTCGAACTCCCACATTTCTTCGCCCAGCACTCTCGTCGAATCATCGCGATCACCGCGATATCGCTCTCCTTACTCGGAGCCATTGGTTTGGCGGCCGCAACCCAGACAGCCACACCGATCTGGGCCGCCGTTCATGAACTCGCACCTGGTTCGATGATCACGGCCGCAGATATCACTCGCGTCGATGCGACGCTCGGCGCATCTCAGAAGCGCTATTACCCAGCGACTTCGCGATTGATCGGCAATGTTGTGACCCGCCCAGTCGGCGCCTTTGAATTCATTCCAACCAATGCCTTGGCACAGGCAGGTGCCACGACCGATATGCGTCAGCTGCCTCTTGGTATCGCAAAGAGTGATCTACCTGCCGACCTTGGTCCCGGTGATCGCGTAGATCTCTACGAGGTGCCTAAAGATGCGAGTCAGGCGCCCGGTTTAGTTGGAGCCGATATCCGTGTTCAAAGCGTTGATAATAAATCGCGCGATCTCGGTGGATCCGTCACTGTTCTCTTTCTCCTTCATCAGAAAGATATCTTGCCAATCGTGGATTCATTGACATCAGGAAGGATTGTGGTGGTCCGTAATGCGCTCTGAGATTCCTCAACTAGAAGTTATTACTGCTATTGCTGATGCAGACTTTGAAGATTTCGTCGCTCAACTTCTCTTCTCGCAAGGATGGTCGATTATCTACCGAGCCTTTGATGCGATGGCGATGCAAGATTTCTTGCAATCTCGCACTTCACTCCGGACGGTCATTATCTACAAGGCCGATCTCCCTGGGATGAGTTCGCAGATCTTGATGGAGTATCCCGAAGAGCCCTATACCTTTATCTCACTCGATGGCTCTGAGCCGGCAGCTCATGCGATTATGCAGAAGATCAGGTCGCAATTGAGGCTGCCTCTCGTGCAGAGCGCCCAACCACTCGCCTTGATCTCTCACGAACCACAACGCCAGGTACCTATGCCAAGAGTCGTGACGGTTACTGGAAGTAGCGGCGCACCTGGCCGAACCACTCTAGCTCTTGCACTTGGCGAAGTCTTACAGAGCCAAGGCAATAGCGGCCTCACCTTTGTAGATGCTGATTTCAGATCCCAATCGCTCTCACGGCGCGTACAGAATTCATCAAAGCTCTCACCAGCCTCACTCTTGCCACTTGATCCAGGATCAAAGCCGACGGCTCTGCCCGAACTCGCTAGCGATCACATAGCGATCGTCGATCTCGGGTTACTTCCCTCACTGAGTGAAGCAGTGAATGATCGGCGGTGGCAGGGGAGCCTCATCTCATCAATACTTGAGGCAACAACTCAACTTCTCTTTGTTGTCAGATCGACCCAAGAGAGTCTCGATGAGCTTGCGCGATTCCTGAAAGAGTTCCCGATCTTGCTTCGCAAGATTCCGATCACCTATATCTGCATTCTGGTTGGTACATCGCGAGAGTTACGTGAATCTGAGGCGAGATTCTTAACCCTCACCCAGGCCGAGAATCGATTCTTACTTCGGGAGAGCCAATTACGCGGCGGGCCAGGGCTCCTTGGGATCAACGGAGTAGTTGGGACGCAGAAGCCAGGAAAGGGCGAGATTGGTAAGATCGCGCAATCGATCTTCTCTCGCTAACTCCAGAAAGTGACGTGCCCTGTGTCCTCTCGTTATGCCATTGAATCGACAGCGCTGAGCGCTGCGGATCAAGAACGCATCAGCGAGTTGATCGCAGAGTGGCAACTTCTCTCTGACCTCTCATTTGCTGATCTCATACTATGGGTCCCAAAGCGGAAGGATTATCAGAGCTGGCCCACTGGCCACATCGCAATCGCTCATACCCGTCCCACAACTGCAGCGACCGTCTTTGCGCAAGATGTCATCGGCCAAGAGATTGCCTGGGGCGATAACTCCCGAATTGATCAAGCGCTCTCTCAAGGTGAAATCATCCGCGATACCGAACCAGAACAAGTAGGCGAATTATTAATTAAGGAAGAGACTGTCCCCGTACTCTTTAACGGCCATGTGATCGCAGTGATCTCTCGTCATCGCGATGCTGTTCAGATGCGCTCTAAATCTCGACTCGAGATTAATTACCGCGAAATCGCTCACAAGGTCTATCGTATGGTCTCAGAGAGCACCTTCCCACTTGCTGGCAATGTCTATCGAAGTGAATCAGCACCTCGTGTGGGCGATGGCCTCTTGCGATTAGATAGCAATGGCATGGTGATGTACGCGAGCCCCAATGCGAGATCGGCGATTAGCCGCGCTGGCTGGGCCGGTGAGATTGAAAACCAGAGCCTGGGCGATATCTTCGCAAAGATCGATAACGGTTCAGTGCCGACTGATGAGCCTTGGTCCTTAGTCGTGAGCGGTAAAGAGTTACGTCGTGATGACTTTGATAATGGACGAGCCGTACTCGATCTTCTGGTTATTCCTCTCATTGAAGGTGCAGATCGCATCGGAGCGATCGTCCTGGTGCACGATGTCACCGAACTTCGTCGGCAAGACCGAGCTCTCATTACTAAAGATGCGACGATTCGAGAGATCCACCATCGCGTCAAGAACAACCTCCAGACTGTTTCTGCGCTCTTGCGGCTGCAATCTCGCCGAGTTGAAGATCCTGTCGCATCTGCCGCCTTGGCCGAAGCGGTACGTCGCGTCGCATCGATCGCTATCGTGCATGAGACACTCTCTGGAACATCAGCTGAGGTAGTGCTCTTTGATGAGGTCTATGACCGGATTGTGCACAATGCGATCGAATTGAGTTCACGCCCAATCACGCTCTCTAAGACTGGCGAATTTGGTAACTTCGATTCAAAGATTGCGACACCATTAGCTCTTGTCATCACCGAACTTATTCATAACTCACTCGAGCATGGATTAGATATCTCAGGTGATTCACTCTCCGTCGAAGTAAGCCATAGTGAGAGTGAGTGCACTGTCATCGTGAGCGATAATGGTGTCGGATTGCCTTCGGGCTTTGATATCGAAGGGTCCTCGAATCTTGGACTTCAGATTGTGCGGACTCTGACGGAGAACGAATTAAAAGGAACGATCAAGCTCACCCGCGTAGGCGATGCCACTCAGGCGACGCTACGTTTCCCAATCGGAAAGGCGCTCTAACAATGGCTGGCAATCACATTAAATTTGCAGCAGATGGCAAGAGTGGATCGGGCTATATCGCCATCCCAGAATCTGGCACCGGCCCGGCAATCATTGTTATCCAAGAGTGGTGGGGACTTGTTGGTCACATCACCGATATCGTCGACCGCTTTGCTGCTGCTGGCTTTGTTGCACTCGCCCCTGATCTCTATCACGGACAAGCCGCTTCCGAACCTGATGAGGCGAAGAAGTTGATGATGGAACTCCAACTTCCGATGGCGGGCGAAGAGATCGTCACCGCCGCCAAATACTTAATCGCCATGAAGAACACCACCTCAGATCATGTTGGCGTCGTTGGCTTCTGCATGGGGGGATCGCTCGCTATCTGGTCAGCCACCCTCTCTGATCTCATCACCGCAACTGTTGGCTTCTATCCAGGTTCATCATGGGAGAGGCATGCACCAGAATGGGCGCGATATCAAGGAAAGGCCTCACTCATCCATTGCGCAGAAGGTGACGGCACCTCAGCCGCACCTGGTATCCAAGAGGCGCTCACTGAGATTAATGGGGCTGGTGGAGAGGCGATCGCCTATGACTATGCCGGCACACAGCACGCCTTCTTTAATAATGATCGCTCAGAAGTCTTTAATGAAGCAGCAGCAAAGCTCGCTTGGGCGCGCACCATTAACTTCTTTGCACAGAAGCTCTCGCTCTAGTTCTTGCTACTTCCTGCAAACTCTTTGCACATTTCATTGAGTGCTCACAATCATTAAATTCTGCAAAGAGTTCGCAACTCGCTTATTAATCTTCTGATATCTATTCTTGCGCCATGACTCTTTATAGAAATATCACCGAAGCAGTTGGAAATACTCCACTCGTTAAGATCAATCGCGTTACAGATGGTGCAAAGGCAAATGTCTTTGCAAAATTAGAATTCTATAATCCAACCAGTACTGTTAAAGATCGTATTGGTATTGCGATGGTTGATGCCGCTGAGAAGAGTGGCCAACTCAAGCCAGGTGGAACCATCATTGAAGCGACATCAGGCAATACCGGTATCGCACTTGCGATGGTCGGCGCTGCACGAGGCTATAAAGTCATTCTTACAATGCCAGAATCAATGTCGAAAGAGCGTCGCGCCCTGCTTCGCGCATTTGGCGCAGAACTCGTTCTGACACCAGCTGCTGAAGGCATGAACGGATCTGTAGCAAAGGCCGAAGAACTCGGAAAAGAGCCAGGGACAGTTCTCGTTCGCCAATTTGCGAATGAGGCAAACCCAGCGATTCACCGCGCAACAACCGCTGAAGAGATCTGGCGCGATACCGATGGCAGCGTCGATATCTTCATTGCTGGTATCGGAACAGGTGGAACCATTACGGGAGTCGGCAATCGCCTCAAAGAGTTGAACCCAAATATTCAGATCATTGCAGTCGAGCCAGAAGCTTCGCCAATACTTAATGGTGGAAAGCCTGGCCCACACCCCATTCAGGGAATCGGCGCCAACTTCATTCCAGAGATCTTAGATCGCAATGTCTATGATGAAGTTTTAGATGCTCCAACTGATCAGACCCTTAGGTTTGCACGTCGCGCTGCGACAGAGGAAGGCATTCTTGCGGGCATCTCATCAGGAGCTGCGCTCTGGGCTGCTCATACAGTGGCAAACCGCCCAGAGAATGAGGGAAAGAACATCGTAGTACTGCTTGCCTCCTTCGGCGAGCGTTACCTCTCGACCGTTCTTTACTCAGACTTAATGGATGCCTAAACCCTGATGCCATTCCATTTCAACGAGGATTTGGAGAACGCGATAAAGCGCGATCCAGCAGCACGGTCAAAGCTTGAAGTCTTTCTCGTCTATCCCGGCATTCACGCCGTCTGGGGATATCGTTGGGCGAACTTCTTGTGGCGCCATAAGTTAAAGCTCGCTGCGCGTATCCATATGGCTTGGGTGCGATCTGTTACTGGTATCGAGATTCATCCTGGCGCGACCATTGGTCGACGATTCTTTATTGATCACGGGATGGGTGTTGTGATCGGGGAGACTTCGATCATTGGCGATGATGTCTTGATGTATCACGACGTGACCCTCGGCGCACGGGAGTACTCCCATGCCAAGCGTCACCCCACCATTGGAAATCGAGTGATTCTTGGTGCCGGCGCTCGCATTATTGGGGATATCAGAGTCCATGATGATGCTCTGGTTCCAACAAATGCCACAATTGTGAAGGATCTGGCGGCAAAGTCGAAGGCGAACTACTACTCTATTTAAATGCGCGGTCTACTTATTTTGGTCTTAACCCTTGGCTCTCTCATTCTGATGCTGATTCTCGCCAAGGGTGCGAGCTCTTACCGACCTAAGAAGAAGTAATTACTTCCAAGAACTAGCGATTGCCAAGTTGAAGATCGATAGACCAACCATTGCGAGCCAAGTTTGCTGACTAATTGATGGCTTCTTGCCGTAACGAAGTGCAATCCCAAGGATTACTGAGAGCACGAGAAACTTCACGCCAAACTTTGTGTGATTGAGCAGAGCAACAGCGCTATCGCTGTTATGGCGCATCGCATTGATGACGATCATGGCGATACCTAGAACCATTGCTGTCAGGCCAGAGTGAATAACCCCATTTGGGACCTTCTTTACTGCCTTACGGCCTTGGGCAAGGAGTAGCCCAATCATTGCGAGAACTGTGATGACGTGGAGTCCGACAAGAATTGAATAAGTAGTTTTCATAACGCTAAGGATAGCGTTGGGTTAAAGGCAGAGAGCTCAGCCACTCATCTCAAAGTCGTGTTGCTTGCTTGAATCATGGGGGCAAGCGCGCGATGAAGAGTCTGCACCACATGGTTCACAGAGCAGGGCCAACTGATGGCAAGAGGCAGTGGTGCAGTTATAGAACTGACGAGTGGGCGCTTGGCAGACATCGCATTCACCGATCAATGCAGGGTTTGCGGCAAAATCAATAGAGAGGCGGTCATCGAAGGTATAGAGCGAACCTTCCCAGAGACCATCATTGCCAAACTTATTTCCATAACGAACGATGCCACCATCGATTTGATAGACCTCGTTAAAACCTCGGTTCTTCATCACAACGGAGAGAACTTCACAGCGGATACCGCCGGTGCAGTAAGTGACGATCGGCTTATCCTTCAAATGGTCGTACTTTCCACTCTCGATCTCTGCCACAAACTGCTGTGACGATGTCACATCAGGAACAACAGCATTCTTAAACTTGCCGATCTTCGCCTCAAATGCATTGCGGCCATCGAAGAAGACAACATCATCGCCACGTTCTGCGACCAACTTATTGACTTCAAAGGGTTTGAGGTGGATACCGCCGCCGATAACACCATTCTCATCGACCTTAATCTCATCAGGATTGCCAAAGGCAACGAGCTCTTTCTTCGCCTTCACACTCAGGCGCGGGAATTCATTTCCCGTTCCTTCTGACCATTTGAAATCGATCTTGCGAAAACCCGGATACTTCTTCGTCTGCTTCACATATTTCTTGAGCGCTGACATATCTCCGCCGACAGTGCCGTTGATGCCATGCGGAGATACGAGAATTCGACCCTTGATACCCAGGCTCTCACAGAGAGTCTTCTGCCACAGCATGACTGCCTGCGGGTCCGCGATCGGCGTAAACCCGTAGTAGAGAAGGACCTTCTGCAGTTCCATGGTTCGATTCTACCTAATCCCCAACGACCATAGGACTCGCCTTTGTCTTGGTCATGAGCTCAGTGAATGTGGTGGGAAATACTGCGTGTGGGTGAGGTCCGTCCGATTGGCGCTGTACTGCTGCTTTCTGCAACACGCCATCCATTCAGCAAGTCTACAGCTCTGATTTCGGAAGGCTCTCCTTCATAATTAAGCCATGACACATCTACTACGTAAAACCTTTGCAGAGTTCCTCGGAACCACAATCCTTTTGACCGCCGTTGTCGGATCATCTTTCTGGGGTGGCATCCGCAGCCAAGATTCACTCGTTGGCCTCATCGGAAATACCTTGGCGACAGTCTTCGCCCTTGGTTGCATCATCTTCGTCTTTGGATCAATTAGCGGTGGCTACTTCAACCCGGTTGTTACCTTTGCTGAGTTCGTCGCAAAGCGCCTAGAAGTTGCTGAGTTTGTTACCTACATCGTTGCCCAGTTCGCTGGTGGCGTTGTTGGCGTAATGCTCGCTAACTACATGTTCAAGCAACATGCGATCGTTCAATCAGTGAATTCGCTCAAGGGAATGAACTTCTATGTATCAGAGGCAGTCGTTACAGCTGGTCTGATCATCATTCTTCAGCTCTTGATCCACCAATACAACGATCACCTTGCACCTATCGCCATCCCAGCATGGATCGGTGCGGGTTATCTCTTCTCTGCTTCAACCGGCTTCGCTAACCCAGCAGCAGTTCTTGGACGTATGTTCACAAACGCTCCAGCTGGCATCGATTGGAAGTCAGGACTTAACTTCATCGCCGCCGAGATCGTCGGTGCAGTAATCGGTATCTTGGTCGTTGCAGTGCTTACTGCAGGCGATGACGATATGGATGACCTCGCTTACTTCACAGAAGAAGAGTTCGTCGAAGCCACCGATCACACGATCTAAGGCTCGCCCACTTCTCATCTAAAAAGAAGTTACGCCCTCTCAGGTTCGCGCCTGAGGGGGCGTTTTCTTGTAATAGGAGAGGAATGCGGGATACTGCTCCTATGCGTATCCTCGCGATTCAAAATGATGAGACTGATCCACCTCACCTCGCTGCTCGTTGGCTGCAAGAGCAAGGCCATGAAATTCAGATCCTTCGCGCTTTTGATGGCGAAGCAGTCCCCACCAATGTCCCCGAAGGTATAGATGCGCTCATGCCAATGGGCGGCCATATGGGTGCCCTCGATGATCACATCGCCGCTTGGTTACCCAATGAACGTGCCATGCTCGCCGATGCTGCAGCCCGCGATATTCCAATCTTTGCAATCTGTTTGGGTGCGCAACTCGTCGCCGCAGCCCTTGGTGGCGAAGTAAGTAGAGCGCAGACTCCAGAGATTGGCGTCTATGAGATCACCTCAACCGGCATCACCGACCCAGTCTTCGAACTCACCGGGGCAGATCCTGTTACCCAATGGCACGAAGATATGGTCACTCGCTTGCCAGATGGCGCAGTCACTCTTGCAAGCTCGCCATTGTGTGCAAATCAGATCTATCGATTTGGCAGTAAGAGTTATGCAGTTCAATTCCATCCCGAGGTAGATGCTGCGATGGTTCGCAGTTGGGAAGATCATGCTGATAACGCCTTCCAAACTTCTGGAAAATCTGGAATCGAATCAGAATTCTTAGCGGCCGAGGATCGCCTCTATGCGACCTGGAAACCAACCATTCAACGATGGGGCGCACTTATTGCAAGCAACGATATTGAGGGAGCTAAGTAGATGTGCCGGTTAATGGGTTATGTATCAGCGAAGGATTACTCGATCTCAGAGTTCACTGGTCCACGCTTTGAAGATTTTGCAGCGCTCTCTGCCTTCCATCGCGATGGTTGGGGAATCGCAGAGTTAGAGGCAGGAACAAGTATCCCGACTTTAATTGTTGAACCAAGCCAAGCCAGCGAGAGTGCGACCTTCAAAAAGGTGGCGGAAGAGAATAAGAGCAATGGTGCGCTCTTGCATTTCCGATGGGCAACAGCAGGGCTGCCAGTTACAGAGGGAAATACCCATCCATTCACACATGGTGAATACTCTTTCATTCACAACGGCGGAGTTATTCCAGCGACCGCGATGGACTCATTTATCGACCCAGACCTCTTTGCTGGACTTCGTGGCACGACCGATAGCGAGCGTTATTTCGCCACTATTTTGACGCAGATTCGTAAGGTCGGCCTGATTGAGGGCATCGCAGCGGCGATCCGAATGATCCGCGAAGAATGTGATTACTCCAGCCTCAATGCCATGTTGCTTACTCCCCATGCCATGATCATCATCAATGAACATACCTATAAGCGAATCCCACCAGGGGAGACCGAGGCTTATTACGACCTGTATTACCGAAAAGATGCCGAGGGCGTCTTAGTTGCATCATCAGGGTGGAACCAAGATGGTTGGACCTTGATCGAAAACCACCGTGCTCTGATTATTGATCGCACTACCTTCGAGATTGAAGAGATCACTCTTTGATCTCATCTCGAACCTTCTCTAAAACTTCTTGGCTGCCAGGTTTCATTGCGCTAGGAATCACTTGGGGAAGTTCCTTCCTCTTTATTAAGTGGGGACTTCTCACACTGACACCAGTCGGTGTGGCATTTGTCCGCTGCTCTGTCGGTGGGATCGCACTCGTGATCTTTGCGTTAGCCACCAAGACTCGCCTGCCCAATAAGGCGATGCATTGGTTCCACCTATCAGTCGTTGCCTTCCTCTTGAACGCTGGACCTGGATATCTCTTTGCCACAAGTGAGACGCATGTCAGTAGCGTTATGGCTGGACTCCTGAACGCAACCACACCTTTGATGACTGTTGTGGTGATTGCCTTTGGCTTTAGAGAGCAGAAAATCAATCGCGATCAGATGATTGGCGTCATCATCGGATTCTTAGGGATCGCAGTTTTGACTGGCGCACTCACGGGATTGCATGGCAATGATGGCAAGGCGATCGCTGGGCTCTTGCTCGCGACCTTCCTCTATGGCGTATCAGCCCCGTACTCAAAACGATTCGTCGCCGAACTTTCCTATAGCTCGACTGCACTCGCCACTGGTCAAGTGCTCTCAGCTGCCGTCTTGCTCGCTCCGTTCGCACTTCTGGGCGGAATCACCCAAGCCCCATGGACTGCTAAGTCGGTCTGGGGAATGCTCGCCCTCGGTGCGGTAGGCACAGGCTTTGCCTATATCTGGCACTTCCGTAATGTGCGCCTAGCTGGCAGCGCAATCGCAAGCACCGTCACCTACATAACGCCGGTGGTCGCCACCGTGCTCGGCATCTGGCTCCTCGGTGAGCCTTTTAAGATCTCTCAACTCGTCGGTGGCGCGCTCGTACTTCTCTCGGCAGCGTTGGTTCAGAAGAAGATCACGCTCTCACGAGGGCATTAATTAAGCCCGAAAAAGATTGCTAGAAATGGCCGATCGGGCTTGCCTCAGATTTCAGGGGTAGTACGGTTCTCCTTGTATCTGCTCACGCTTCTTCGGATGCCCTCTCCAACCTGGAGGTCAACTCATGTCAAGCACGCCAAAAGCCCACGAACATAAACTCGCAGAAAACGTCTTAGGACTTTTCGAGTCAGCAGTGATGGGTGTCGCAGGTTCAGCACCTGCTTACTCCATCGCGGCATCAACTGCACTCCTTGTAGGAGCTGTTGGACTCGCCGGCCCTGCAGCACTTCTCTACTGCGGAATTGCAATGTTTGGAATCGTCTTTGCCTTTAACTACCTAGGCCGCACTGAATCAAACTCTGGCGCAACGTATGCCTGGGTCCGTCGCGGATTACACCCTGCACTCGGCTACATCGCAGGTTGGTCACTTCTTATGTGTTCTTCGATCTTTATGGTCGCAGCAACACTTCCAGCCGGTTCCTCATTCTTGGGACTCTTCTCCGAGAAACTTGCTAACAGCAAGGGTTGGGTAACACTCTTCGGCACCATCTTCTTCTTGATGATGGTCGCAGCAGTCGCCTTTGGCGTCACGATCACTGCCAAAGTTCAGGTCATCATGTCGACGATTGAAGTCGCACTCCTTGCACTCTTCGCCGTTCTTGCTATTTTCCATGGCGAGAAGACCCATCAATTCTCTTGGCACTGGTTCTCACCTTCAGCCTTTGGAACAAGTCAGACCTTCTTCGCTGGTGCACTCGTCGCCGCCTTCTATTACTGGGGCTGGGATGTCACCGCAAACCTCAATGAAGAGACAAAGGGATCACATAAGACCCCTGGTCAAGGTGCAATCATCGGAATGATCATCACCTTCTTGCTCTTCGAAGTCTTCACAATCGGTTCAAATATGGTCTTGAGCGCAAAAGATATTGATGAGAATTCAGCAAATATCCTCGGCATTCTTGGCCAAAAGGTCTGGCCCGGTACCCCTGGTAAGTTGATCGTCGTTGCAGTATTGCTTTCCACTATCGCCACACTCGAGACTCAACTCATTCAGGTCACTCGCACCATGTTCTCTATGGGTCGCGATGGCACATTGGCCAAGTCATTCGGTAAGGTCCACAAGAAGTATCAGACTCCCGTTGTAGCCACTCTCACGATCACAGTGGTGGGAATCGGCCTCTTTGTCGGATCACAGTTCATCGGCTCATTGGGCACGATCATGACTGATGCGATCGCTGCTATAGGCGTTCAGATCTCGATCTACTACTCACTTGCTGGCTATGCGGTAGTCGTTCTCTTCCGCAAGATGATCTTCAAGAGCGTCAAGAACTTCCTACTTATGGGACTCTGGCCGCTGATCGGTGCGCTCTTCATGACCACCATGTTCATCAAGGTAATCCCAACTCTCGATCACCTCACAAAGGTCGTCGGCTTTGGCACCATTGCACTAGGCCTCATCCCAATGATCTGGCACTGGTCACGTGGACATGTCTACTTCAAGATGCCTACCAAGGCAGAACGAATTGCTGTCCTGCACGAGCTAGAGGGCAATCTCTAGTACTACCTGTTACAAAGACTGCCGCTTCCACTGATGTGGGGCGGCAGTTTTTTTATGCAATCCACTTCACATCCGGATGAGTGATAGCCCCACGACTGTAGAAATGGCGCATCTTGCCACCTGAAAGTATTGGACTATGAAGCAGGTCGATATCGAACAATTGAAGAAGATCTTTGCAGCGCTGCCCATAGTCGCGGTGGGAACTCCTTTATGACCCTCGCCTCATGTCATGTAAAGAGCAATACATCGAAGATTGTGCCGATGATTGAAGAAGGCGTCACAAGCTTCCAGCACTCCTATGTTGTGACCGAAGAAGGAATTGCGCCATGTTTCGGACATTCAGAGTCCGAACAAGCTCATAACATCATCAACTTTGCAGCTCATCCTGATGCAAGAGCAGAACTACGAAGTGCAGCCTCAAAGATGGGCTTTTAACGGCCGTTATTGATTCTTAAGCAATGCTTAATTAACAAAGGCGTAGGTGAGTGCTGCAACGCCAATCACGAGCCAAGCAAATTGGACGATCCTCTTTGCAAGCAATTGCTTGAGCGAAGGAACGAATGTTGCACCAAGTAAGAGAAGACCTGGGATCACAATCGCCAAACTATGAGTC
>CANBSP010000007.1 GCA_947372165.1 Actinomycetota bacterium
GGATCGATGACTCCGTTATCTACATCCTTGCCGATAACGCATCCGCCGACAAAGTGAGCAGTAAATGGTGCATTCACAAGGTCGCCATAATGCCCGCCAGCGATTCCGCCGTGCTTCTTTGCAATATGGCGCACAACTTCATTCGCAGCCGGAATATATGTGGCATTGGGCTTATTTGAATCATTCTTTGACGTTAACCGCCATCCGAAGATGCCCTTCTTGCCGCTGACCGCAAGAGATGAATCAACATTCTGCATCACAAGCGCTATGACTGTTCGCTCACTCCACCGCTTCACATTGAGGATTCTGATGATCAACTTTGGATTTTTGAAAATCTCGCGCCGCCATTGACGACGACGATCCTTGGCCACAAAACCATCGGTCATAACAGTCTGCAGCAGACCCATAAGATTGCTGCCCTTGCCGTAGCGAACTGGTTCTACGTGAGTGTGATCATCCGGGAAGAATGACGATGTAATAGCAGATCCATCACTGAAATCAATATCTCGAGTGGGCATAAGAGCCCCGGTGAGAGCTTCACTGTTGGTCCGTGAAAGTATGCCCAGCATCGCCGATAACTTCGGCAAGATCCCTTGCCCCTTCATCGTGTGAAGCAATTTCTGAGTGTTATAGGTACCGGCTGCTACAACCACCTCTTGTGCAGTAAAAGTTTTTGTGGAACCAAACCACGATGTGCTCTTGCGCGTCTTAATCTGCCATGAACCATCTGAAGATTCTGCGATCTGAGTGACTGTGTGGAGTGGGAATACCTCTGCCCCTGCACTTTCTGCAAGACCAAGATAATTCTTGGGCAAAGTATTTTTTGCATTAAATCGACACCCTGTCATGCAGGCTCCGCATTGAGTGCAACCATTGCGATCAGGGCCAAGACCGCCGAAAAATGGGTCTTTTACGCTCTTATTTGTACCATCACCAAAGTAGATCCCAAGCGGCGCCATTTTGAAGGTATGGCCAACGCCCATCTCATCCGCCGCATCTTTCATCGCCGCATCTGAGTGAGAGAAATAGGGGTTTTCGGTAACGCCCAACATTCGATGCGCGAGGTCATACCAAGGAGTGAGTTCAGATTTCCAATCAGTAATCGAATTCCATTGCGGATCATTAAAATAGGAATCTGGCGGGGTGTAGAGAGTGTTCGCATAAACAAGTGAGCCGCCACCCACACCAGCACCAGCTAGGACCATGACATCTGGCAGTGCGTGTATCCGCTGAATGCCGGTCAAGCCAAGCCTTGGAAAGAAGAGAAACCGGCGAAGTCGCCACGATGTCTTTGGAAAATCTTTATCTTTGAATCGTCGACCAGCTTCAATGACTGCGACGCTATACCCCTTCTCGCGCAACCTCAGTGCGGCGACGGATCCGCCAAAACCGGATCCGATCACCACTACATCGAAGTCACGTGTCATGAGAATAGTTATCCTTGGAAGGAACGCATCTCTACGCGAAGAGAATCCAGACCCATTGGTCCAATCTTCAACGCATAGTTGTGGAATGACTTGAGATCAAAGGCAGAACCGAGACGTTGCTTAGTCTCTTCGCGAATCTCCATCCAGATGCGCTCTCCTACTTTGTATGAGATCGCCTGTCCTGGCCATGAGAGATAACGTTCGATCTCCGATTGCGCGAAATCTGGCTCGATCAAAGCTCTCTCCACCATCAAGTTAAAGGCAGATTCGGCGTTCCATGGCTTGCCATCAAAGTCATTGAGACCTAAGTGCATTCCGATATCGACAACGATTCGAGCGGCACGGAGTGCTTGACCAGAGAGGTATCCGAGTTCGAGCGCTGGGTCTTCAAAGGCGCCGAGTTCATCCATAAAGCGTTCGGCATAGAGCGCCCAACCTTCGCCGTACCCTGAGATCCACGCGCCTGTACGTTGGAAACGAGAGAGGCGATCTTTCTCAATGGTGGCGGTTGCTACCTGGAGGTGATGGCCTGGAACTGCTTCGTGGTACCAGGTTGAGGCGATATGCCAGAAGTTGAACGTATCTTTGCCCATTGTTGGGTACCAGGTAATTCCTGGGCGAGAGAGATCTTCAGAGGGCCCGGTGTAATACATGGCGGCAGAAGATCCTTCTGGCGCAAGGCGGGCATCGCAGAAGCGAATGCGATCATCAACATCGAAGTAGACGCCATCGAGTCGTTCGATCGCGGCATCAGTGAAGCTACGCAACTCTTTCAAAAGATTATCTGACCCGTGAATCTTAAGATGATCGCTCTCTTCGCAGAATGCGGCAACTTCAGCCAGCGTCTTGCAGTGCGGAGCAATCTTCGCTGCAGCGCGCCACATGCGATCGTTAATCGCTTGAAGATCTTGCTTGCCCCATTCATATGTCGCAAGGAGATCAATATCTGCACCGGTGAAGTACTTCGCCCATGGCGCATAACGCTTCTCACCCACGCCATCGGTCTCGGCAGAGCGAGGGGCATGAACTTCTTCCATCCACTTTGACATCTCAAGGCATGCTTGCTCAGCGCTCTTTGCTGCAGCGGCGATATCGGCATTGCCTGGAGCAATATCTGCGGCAAGCTTTGAGTAGGCGCCGGACCCATGAGTCTTCAATTGACCTGCGACGGCGAGAACTTGGCGACGAGCAGTGCGATGGCCTTCGGCATGCACTTCTTCGAGGCAGTCCTTCCAAGATTTCAACGCACTAGCGATTGCACTCAAACGCTTACCTGCATTCGCTACCTTTTCTGGAGTTTCGTAGGTCATAGTTGAGAAGATCTGACGGATGCCACTGACAGGAGAGGCAAGTTGGCCGTATGTCGCATATGCCTCACGAGAGTCGTGAAGTTGGAGGCGAGAGGAGATGCGCTCGACAAAGACGGTCTGAGCAATTCGATCGATCTCATCGATAGGTTGTAGAGACTTCATCTTGCTCAACGCCTCGCGGGCGTAAGCAGCTGATTTATTTGCATGGGCGAGCGAGAAGTCATCGAGCTGATCTTCAAAGCCTGGGATGCCAAGACGTGTGCAATTCATCGGGCTAAAAGCCGCTGATTTCTGCACAAATTCATCGGATAGGGCGAAGATTTCTGAGCGGTGAGTCTGAGTAGTCATGGCTATTTTTAGCACGGAACGGGTGGAATGTCCTCCCCTTATGATTACCCGCATGGTCTCCGAGCTCTTAACCTTCATCTTCTTCACCTTGATTGGGTTGGAACTACGTGCTGGGTTAGCCAAACCAAAGGATGCCATCCTGCCTGCCCTATCAGCCTTGGCGGGCATGATCCTTCCTGCGCTCATCTTTATCCTTCAGCACCCTCACTCCAGCGCCTGGGCTGTAACAATGCCAACCGACGTAGCGCTGGCGATTGGTGCACTGAGTATCTTAGGTAAGCGTGTGAATCCCGCAGTACGACTCTTTCTCTTAACTCTTGCAGTCGCGGATGATTTCTTCTCACTCTTAGTTATTGGAATTTTCTTTAGATCAGATCTCAACCTTTCGAGTGCGATCTATACACTTGGCGCAGCCGCGATCGGCTTCGTACTCCCATTCAGATCAATCTTGATCAAAGTACTGGCGCCATTTGCAACCTTTATCGTCATTCCCCTCTATCTCTGGATCAACCTCTTATCAAAACTAGATTTCTCGCATCTCACTGGATCAATCACCACATCACTCATCATCGCGCGAGTGGTTGGAAAGGTTCTTGGCATTTCACTTGCAGCCTGGTTAATGACCAGAATGACTAGGCTTCAATTACCAGCCGGGTTGACTCTTCATGAAATTACTGGGGTTGGTTTTCTCGCCGGGATGGGACTGACTGTTTCGATCGTGATTGCGGAAATTACCCTGAGTTCGCCGTCAGATTTGGCTCAGGTTCGTATTGGTTTATTCTTTGCCGCCCTGTTATCTGGCGCGCTGGGATTGATCTGGTTAAGAGCTGGAGCCCCCCGTCAGGATTGAACTGACGACCTGCCGCTTACAAGGCGGCTGCTCTACCACTGAGCTAGGGAGGCGATCCCTTAGTAGATCGGCCTCTTGAAAGAGGATCTACCAAGTTCCCCTCAGTCGATCCTTGCGGATCTACCAAGAGGCGTAATTATGGCACGGGCAATTGCCAGCGCGAAATCGTGGCTATAGTCCGCATATGCGCCTTGGGGTCCTGGATATCGGTTCAAATACCGTCCATTTACAGGTTGTCGACACCCACCCAGGGGCTCGTCCCAACCCGACCTATAACTACAAAGAAGAGCTTCGGCTAACCGAATTCCTCCAGCGCGATAATTCAATCTCGCAAGGCGGTATCGATGCACTCCGCGGAGCGGTAGGTCGTGCGCTCGATCACGCCAAATCTGTCAAGGTCGAAGAGTTCCTCCCATTCGCAACTTCTGCTCTTCGTGAATCTGCTAACGGTGATGTGATTCTACGTAACATCAACAAGGAATTAAAGATTGATATTCAAGTTCTCAGCGGAGAAGAAGAAGCAAAGCTCACCTTCCTTGCCGCTCGTCGATGGTTTGGTTGGTCTAGTGGCCGGCTGCTCGTGATCGATATCGGCGGCGGCTCACTAGAAATCGCAGTAGGTACTGATGAAGCACCAGAGGTAGCGGTCTCACTTCCTTTGGGTGCTGCTCGCCTGACACAAAATCACTTATCTGGTGATCCATACTCAAGTAAATCAATTAACGTCCTGCGCGAACATATCGAAGAACAGCTTGATTCAATCTTGCCGGCCTTGGTTCATCATCAAGATACTGATCGAGCTATCGCAACGTCAAAGACACTTCGCACTCTCGCCCGGCTTTGTGGTGACTGGTTTGATGGAAATGGAAAAAATATCAAGATTGATGCGATCCGAAAGATCTGTAATCGTCTCGGCGATATGACACTCGAAGAACGGACCAAGCTGCCAGGCGTATCTGCGAACCGCGCCCGTCAGATTGTTGCTGGCGCCTATGTCACCGAATCCGTCATGCGAAATCTTGACCTACGTGAATTAGAGATCTGTCCTTGGGCGCTGCGTGAAGGCGTTGTTCTTAAATGGATGGACTGGACTGAAAAGTAAGTAATTACGCCGGTTTTACTGGCGCTTCTAAGCGATCGATTTGTAGGACTTCTTTCTTATTGTGATGCAAGACCCAAGACTCCCCTGGTTCCAACTTATTTGATGGATAATCAAAATCAATCTTCTTCGTCAATTTCTCCATCATGCGAGGCAGTACTGGATTGTGGCTACAGAGCAGAATCGGCTCATTCTCTTTGATGAGATCCTTCGCGTAATCAATCGCCTTCTCTTTATTCTTCTTCCAGGTATATTCACTGATCTTGTTGGTGATCTTCATAGCGATACCAAGTGCCTTTGCCATCTGCTCGACGGTATCGTGGCATCGAACTGCATCGGATGTATGAATCTGTGTGAGGCCGTAAACCTGATAGAGCGAGAGCATCCGGCGAGCTTGTTGTTGGCCAAGTTGCTCGAGCGGACGATCTTCATCTTCGCTCTGCCACTCCTCGCGAGCTATTGCCTTTGCGTGACGAAGCATGATGAGCGGGTAGGAATCAAAGGCAACGTCGTTGAATTTTTCGATGATTTCGCGATCTGAATCTCGAGTAACTTTTTCGACCGCATCATTTATCGAATACCACTCGAGTGCATCTACTTCATCGTTGGGATGAAATTCGGGTGAATCATCTGCAAGGCGAGCCGACCAATAGAAGACTTGCTTTAAACCATCAGCAACAAAGTATTCAATGTCGCCAATATACGGACCAAAACTTACCTTCAAATTCGTCTCTTCTAACGTCTCGCGATAGGCGCAGGCAATCGTCGATTCACCGGGATCTTGCTTGCCCTTAGGAAGTGACCAATCGTCATAACGAGGTCTATGAACCAAGGCGATTTGAACTTCCCCGTTTACCTTGCGCCAAATGACTGAACCGGCAGCAATAATCGCGCTACTCACCCGCGAGCCCGATACCAATCAATGGAGGCTTGGTGGAAATCCATGAGTCGCTCACCATTTGGAGTTTGAACCACGCGGCGCCATGAGCCAGATTCAGTCATATGCCAACTCGAAGTCTTATCTGAGAGGTAACCATCGATGGCACGAAGAAGGTGGCGCTTGTGATCTGCTTGAGTGATCTTCACAAGTGATTCAACGCGGCGGCGTAGGTTGCGATCCATGAGGTCAGCAGAACCAATCCAGAGTTCGTCATCCCCGCCATTGACGAAATGGAAAATACGAGAGTGCTCGAGGAATCGACCAAGGATCGATACTGCATGGATATTCTCCGAAAGACCTGGCACGCCGGTGCGAATTGCGCAGATGCCGCGGACGATGAGTTCGACCTTCACGCCGGCTTGGCTCGCACGATAGAGCGCTTCGATGAATTCTTCATCGAGAATCGAGTTGAGTTTAAAGCGAATGCCTGAAGGTTTTCCCGCCTTGTGATTCTCGATTTCTCGATCAATCTTTTCAAGAAATCCTGGCGCCATTGTGCGAGGTGCAACCAAGATACGTTCAAAGGATGTCTGTGGCGCAAAACCCGAGAGCTGGTTGAAGAGCTTGTTCACATCGTCACCGAGGACAGCATCTGATGAGAGCAGGCCAAAATCTTCATAGAGTCGGGCGGTCTTTGGATTGTAATTTCCGGTACCCATATGGACATAACGACGAATTCCATTCGTCTCTTGTCTGACTACAAGTGAGAGCTTTGCATGAGTCTTAAATCCAACTAAGCCATAGACAACGTGTACGCCAGCATCTTCGAGTTTTCTGGCCCATCGGACATTTGCCTGCTCATCAAATCGGGCACGAATCTCAACAACTGCGAGGACCTGCTTGCCCGCTTCGGCAGCTTCGATCAGCGCCGCCATAATGGGTGAATCACCTGATGTTCGGTATAACGTCTGCTTGATCGCCAGCACATGCGGATCGCGAGCAGCGCTCTCCAGGAAGCGCACAACAGATGAAGTAAAGGATTCATAAGGGTGGTGGACCAAGATCTCTTGCTTGCGAATCGCTGAGAAGAACTCATCGTAATTCTCGGAGTCGATATCGCGAAGAAGTGGCGGGGTCTGGTTTTGGAAGGATTGGAACTTCAACTCAGGCAGGTCGATATCCGCAATGACGTTAAGCCCCGTCAGATCCAGCGGCTCTGATACTCGGGAAATGTCCTGTGGCTTGATATCAAGTTCTTCCATCAAAGTAGAGAGAAGTTCGGCATCAATATCTGGGTTTACTTCAAGACGAACAGGTGGGCCGAATTTACGGCGCAACAGTTCTTGTTCCATTGTTGCGAGTAGATCATCTGACTCTTCTTCTTCCAGCGCAAGGTCGGCATTTCGTGTCAGACGAAATGTATAATAACTCTTGATATCCATACCTGGGAAGAGTTGATCAAGATTTGCAATGATCACTTGTTCGAGTGGAATGAAACGACGTGCCACATTCTTCTCAATTGGGATGAAGCGTGGAAGATTTGATGGCACCTTTACACGGGCGAAGAGCTCTTCCTCTGAATCAGGAAGACCCACAACAACAGCCAGGTTAAGTGAGAGGCCAGAGATATATGGGAACGGATGTGAGGGATCTACTGCAAGCGGGGTGAGAACTGGAAAGATCTTTGAATGAAAGATCTCGTTGACATAACCGCGTTCATCCTCTGAAAGCTCGTCCCATTTAGTGAGGCCGATACCGTGATCAGCAAGAGCGGGCAAAACAGATTCATGAAAGCATCGTGATTGACGCTGGATCAACTCTTGGGTCTTCTGCGACAACTCAGTCATCAATTGACGCGGGTTATAACCAGCAGTATTCGTCTTCGTTATGCCCGCAGCGAGTTTGCGCTTGAGTGATGCGACGCGAATCATGTAAAAGTCGTCGAGGTTAGAGGAGAAGATCGCTAAGAAGCGACAACGCTCAAGCAATGGCGTCGACTCATCTTCAGCCAATTCCAGAACGCGCTGATTAAAGGCTAACCACGAAAGTTCGCGGTCGATTAGCCGTTCGCGCGGGTTCTCGGCGATCGAGTGACTCATAAGGACAGTTTCTCCTACTTAGGTGAACAACAGGTAATAATCCGGCAAACTGAGAGGGGTAGCGCTATTTGGCGCGTGCGGCAGCGATCCAGTACATGACGATCGCAGTCGCAACCGACGCATTAAGGGACTCGACCTCTGAATTCATCGGAATAGAGAGCACTAAATCGCACTTCTCTCGAGCCAGGCGGGATAGACCCTTTCCTTCAGAGCCCACGATGACATAGACCGACTCTTCTGCAAGTGAGAACTGTGGAAGATCTTCATCACCATCTGCGGCAAGTCCTACGACGAAGAAGCCAGCTTTCTTCGCATCTTCGATTGAACGAACCAAGTTTGTGACTTGTGAGATCGGCATCCGGGCTGCGGCACCGGCTGATGCCTTCCAGGCAGATCCAGTCATCGATGCATTGCGACGTTCTGGAATAACTACTCCGTCGGCGCCAAAAGCGGCAGCACTTCGGACGATGGCACCAAGATTATGTGGATCGGTTACGCCATCCATTCCGATGATGAGGCCAGCTTTGTCACCAGCGCGAGCGTTGGCGAGCATCTGATCAAAATCGGTATAGGTGAATGGCTTGATAACGAGAGCGATTCCCTGATGTGTTGTCGTGCCAGTAACCCCATCAATCGTGCCACGAGGAACTTCCTTGATGACTAAATTCTGATTCTTTGCCAATCGAAGTGACTCAGCAATTTTCTCATCGACTTCAGTGCGTTCGGCGAGCAACAACTCTTTTGCCGGGATCTTTGCACGAAGCGCTTCGACAACAGAGTTCTTGCCAGCGACCGCATCCCCTGATGGCTTGGTCTCGCGACGTGATTCTGGGCGGCGGCTCTCCTCACGGCGAACTGCTCGTGCTGGTGCGGTTGCTGCTTCGCGGCGTTTGCGTCCTGGACGTGTCATTGAATACTCCAACGTGTTCCTTGTGGTGTGTCTTCAATGAGGATTCCCAAATGAAGGATCTGATCGCGAATAGCATCAGCTGCAGCAAAATCTTTACGGGCTCGAGCGGCGTTGCGTTGATCAAGAGCTAGTTGAATCAATCCATCAAGTGCCTCGTTATTTGCCGCACCTTGTGCTGCAAATGCTTCATCTGATGGATCGCAGCCAAGGATAGAGAGCGCCCCGCGAACTTCGGCAGCGCACGCTGCAACTACTGCGCTATCCCCTGCAGTAATAGCGATATTTCCCAGGCGAACTGCTTCTGAGATCGAGGCAAGCGCTGTCGGAACCGCTAAATCATCATTCATTGCATCAGCGAAGGCCTGTGAGTACTTAATCTCCGGGGCAGATCCGATTACCTCTGTCGCGCGCTTGAGGAAAGCCTCAATGCGACGGAAGTTAATCGATGACTCTTCCAGTGATTCAAAGGAGAATTCGAGCATTGATCGATAGTGCGCTGAACCCAAATACCAGCGGAGCTCGATTCCTCGAACGCCCTTCTTTAAGATCTCATGAATCTGTAAGGAATTGCCCAATGACTTGGACATCTTCTCACCAGAGGTTGTGACCCATGCATTGTGCATCCACCGATTGGCAAAACCGTAACCAGCTGCTTCGGATTGTGCGATCTCATTTTCGTGATGCGGGAAGATCAAATCAAGTCCGCCGCCATGGATATCAAAGCTCTCACCCAAATAGGTATGTGCCATCGCCGAACATTCCAAGTGCCATCCTGGGCGACCCGCTCCCCATGGTGTTGGCCACGATGGATCGCCAGCCTTTGCGGCTTTCCAGAGTGCGAAGTCACGAGGATCGCGCTTATGTGTGAGGTCGGCATCTTCTGCCGGCTGGAGATCATCTAACTTCTGATTAGAAAGAGTGAGATAACGTTTCAATTTACGAACTTCTAGGTAGACATCACCATTGCCGGGCGCGTAAGCACTTCCGTTAGCGATGAGTTTCTCCATAAGCTCGATCATCTGCGTGACATGACCGGTTGCGCGAGGTTCGTAGGTCGGTGGCAGAACGTTCAGTGATGTGTAAGCGGCATTGAAAGCACGCTCATACTTCATCGCCACAGCCCACCAAGGAGCGGCTTCGTGTACAGCCTTATGCAAAATCTTGTCATCGATATCTGTGACATTGCGAAGCATCGTTACTTCATATCCCGAGGCAGTGAGCCAGCGACGCAAGATATCGAAATTCACACCTGAGCGAATATGGCCAATATGAGGTGGCGCTTGAACTGTTGCACCACAAACATAGATACCGACCTTGCCCGGGGTGAGCGGGAGAAATTGATCGACGACACGAGTAGCGGTGTCATAGAGATGCAATTGTCCGGCCATTAGAGAAGTCTAACGCTTACTTGCGGGTGATCAGCGCCGTTGCAATTGCCGATAAGCCCTTGCCCTCGCCGGTAAATCCAAGCCCATCAGTCGTTGTTGCAGAGACCGAGACAGGTACTCCGCCGAGTGAATGCGAGAGTGCATCGATCGCCGCTTGGCGACGTGGACCAATCTTTGGGCGATTGCCGACAATCTGCACTGAGACATTTGTAATGTGATAACCGGCAGCTTCAACGATCTTGCGACTTTCTTGCAATAACTGGTCGCCACTTGCTCCTGCATACTCTGGCCGCGAAGTTCCGAAGTTAGATCCAAGATCTCCACATTGAGCAGCAGATAAGAGCGCATCGCAGATCGCATGGGCAGCAACATCACCATCAGAGTGGCCATCGACACCCACCTCGCCCGGCCATTCCAATCCTGCAAGATGGAGTGCTCGAGCAGGGTCGGCCGAGAATGCATGTGCATCGGTGCCGATACCAACACGGAACTCTTTGACATCTTCGCCCAACAAGAAGCGATGGGCGCGTTGGAAATCATCCGGGGTTGTGATTTTAAGTGCGCGATCTTCACCGAGAATCACTTTGACGGGAATGTCTAGCTCTTCTACAAGTCCAGCATCATCGGTTGCATCCGACTTTGATTTATGCGCGGTAATAAGCGTCTCAAAGGTAAAGCCCTGTGGAGTTTGGATGGCACGCAATTTTGTTCGGTTCGGAGTCTTTGTCACAAAGCCATCAATATTGACGCGCTTTATTGTGTCAGCAACTTTGAGGCCAGGTATTACTGCGTCAGCACCAGCCTGCAATTCCTTTAGAACCCGACGCGCTAGATCAGTGGAGGCAAGTGGCCGGGCAGCATCATGAACTAAAACAAAGGAAGTATCTCTTGATAATTGTGTAAGGGCGGCTTTCACTGATTCCGTGCGGGTAATGCCACCAGTAACGACAATGACCTCTGTCCCGAGAAGGGAGCGAAACTCTTCTTCATATCCGGTTGGCGCAGCGACAATGATCTGGTCTGCGATCGGTGACATGGCTGCGACGGCTAGTTCGATGAGAGTGCGCCCGCCGAGTTGAACGAGCGCTTTAGGAATATTTGCACCAAGGCGTTCACCTGAACCGCCCGCTGGAATGATGACTGCGATACTCATGAAATGCTCGGTAATACCGCGTAATACTCGCTACAGATTAGGAAGCGAGAACCTCGTCAAGGATAACGCCGGCCTTTACTTCATCAGTGCGTTCTGCAAGTGCAAGTTCTGAGATCAGAATCTGCTTAGCCTTTGCCAGCATTCGCTTCTCGCCCGCTGAAAGTCCACGATCAAGATCGCGACGGTAGAGATCACGTACAACTTCGGCTACTTTGATGACATCACCAGATGCAAGCTTCTCGACATTTGCCTTATAGCGGCGAGACCAGTTTGTTGGCTCTTCCGTATATGGCTGGCGCAGGACGCTGAAGACGCGATCTAAGCCGGCTGAATCCACGACATCGCGGACGCCAACGAGATCGATATTCTCTGCTGGAACTCGGACGGTGAGATCCCCTTGGGCTACCTTGAGAACGAGATAGATCTTCTCTTCGCCCTTGATGGTGCGAGTTTCAATCGCTTCGATTAAAGCTGCTCCGTGATGGGGATAAACAACGGTTTCACCGACTTTGAATGACATCGAGTTTTGCGCCTTTCGATAGGGACCAATAATAGCAGGTAAGATTTGTTCCATGAAACGCAGCCAATACGCCCCCTTCGCCATCGGAATTGCCTCACTTTTTCTCTTGACAAGTTGTGGCGCAAGTGGTCCAGATGCCCCTACGCGAAATGTTAAGCAAGTAACGGATGGCATTGAAAAAGATTCTGGTTCGATCGTTGCGCGCGACGTCTTACTCGTTGCGCAACCTGATGGATCTGCTGTACTCGTCGGAACCTTTATCAACGAGGGCGATCAGGCAGATTCACTTACTGGTTTAAGTGTGAACGGTGTGGCATTGAAGTTGGATAAACCTTCTTATCCGCTCCTTAAGAACCAGCCAATCATCTTCGCTGGCGATACAGCTAATGCGCACGGAGTTATAGCTGGTTTGAATGCACCAGCCGGTACTCGCGTCGATCTCACAATTACGTATGGCACTGCACCATCTGTGGTTGCAAATGTCTTAGTTCGTGAGAAGGATGCGATCTACGCAAACGTTGGGTAATTAAGCCTCAAACTTATATCCGAGGCCACGTACGGTCTGGATAAAGAGTGGGTTTGCTGGATCAACCTCAACCTTGGCACGAAGCCGCTTAACGTGAACATCAAGTGTCTTCGTATCACCGAAGTAATCACTGCCCCAAACGCGATCGATCAACTGTGAACGAGTTAGGACTCGTCCTGAATTGCGGATCAAGAATTCAAGAAGTTCGAACTCCTTCAGTGGCAATTGAACTTGTTCGCCATTGACATGAACAATGTGGCGCTCGATATCCATGCGTACTGGCCCTGCGCTAATCACTCCGTCTGGCACGGAATCAGAGAAATCTTCACTCTGACGTCGCAATACGGCGCGGATTCGGGCGACCAGCTCTCGAGTCGAATATGGCTTTGTCACATAATCATCGGCGCCGAGTTCGAGGCCAACGACCTTATCGACTTCGGAATCTTTTGCAGTGAGCATGATGACTGGGACGTTCGAGCGTTGGCGAATCTGTCGGCAAACTTCAGTGCCAGATAACCCTGGCAACATAAGATCGAGCAGGATCAAATCGGCGCCATGTCGGTCGAATTCAGCGATTGCACCATCACCAGTGTCAGCGACGCTTACATCAAATCCTTCTCTGCCCAGGAGATAAGAAAGTGCATCCGAGAATGATGCTTCGTCTTCGACAACGAGGATTTTGGTCATTACTTGGCCTCCACGGCATTAAGCGTTGGTTGGGAATCGGTGGATGAGAGCGGGAATCGGATAGTGAAGGTGCTGCCAGCGCCTTCAATCGACCAAACAGAGACATCGCCTCCGTGGTTGGTCGCAACGTGCTTAACGATCGACAGACCTAGGCCCGTGCCACCTGTGGCACGGGAACGTGCTGCATCAACTCGATAGAAACGTTCAAAGATGCGTTCGAGTGCGCTCTCGGGAATTCCGATGCCTTGATCTGATACTGATATTTCAGCAAGACCGTCAGATACTCGAAGCGCAACAGCCACACGAGTTCCTTCAGGACTGTAATTAATCGCGTTCTCGATCAAATTATGAATCGCCATGATTACTTGATCTCGGTTACCCGTGATCTCTACTCGGTCAGGAAGACTCAGAACAACAGAAATATTTCTTGATTCGGCAGAGAGTTCGGTTTGATCAGCAGCTTCCTTGGTCGCAAGGACAAGATCAACGATCTCGCCACTTTTCAGTGGGTCGCCATCTTGAAGCCGAGAAAGATCGATGATCTCTTGAACTAATCCTGATAGTCGTTGCGCCTCAGCTTGCATCCTGGTCGCAAAGCGAGTGATTGCTACTGGATCATCGGATGCACCAAGGACAGCTTCTGAGAGAATGGAGAGTGCGCCGATGGGAGTCTTTAACTCGTGAGAGATATTCGCGACAAAATCTTTACGAATTGCATCAAGGCGTCGCATCTCGGAGTCATCGAAGATCAAAATTGCGATCATGCCATCGCTGCCAATTGGGGTAACACGCACGAGAAGGTCATGTGTGCCTTCACCGATTGGACCACGAGGCAATTCCATCGTTGCTTCTTGCTGAGTACCCGAACGACGTACGGCGCGAACTAAAGTCAGGAGTGAGTTATTAATAAGGAATCGATCGCGAGTGAGATTAAATGTTGCAATTCCCGACGTCTGGAAAATAATGACATCAGAAGATCCCAAGACGAGTGATTCGGCATCGATGCTGGCGAGAAGATCGGTGAGGCTCGACGGCAAAGCGGAATTGGCCCCAAGGGAGTCGCCTTGAAGAGCCTCTCGCTTTACTCGGTTAAGCCATGCCACCCCCTAATCGTAGGAGTCAGGCCACAGGTCGCCAGACGGAATGGGCCCATTTAGTGGAAAAACCCCAAATCTTTACCGATTGTTCAAGGCTCGTTCACAGATCAATCGGCACAGGCTCAACCGACGAGTTACCCTAGGCCAATGCGCGACATATTCCACGAAGAGCTCGATTCCATCAACGAGACCCTCCTTCGCATGTCTGGCTTAGTCAAAGAGGCCATGGCTGATGCGACCAAAGCCCTCCTTACCGCTGACCTCCAGCTCGCCGAGAAGGTCATCGCAGCCGATGATGTCATCGATCAGATTCAACATGATCTTGATAACCGAACAATCAATCTAATGGCCCGCCAACAACCTGTGGCATCAGATCTTCGCAATCTTGTATCAACTCTTCGTATGTCAGCTGATCTCGAGCGGATGGGCGATCTTGCACACCACGTGGCAAAGACCGCACGTATGCGCTTCCCACAATGCGCTGTTCCAGAAGTCTTGACCGGAATTCTTACTGATATGGATCGCACTGCGGCATCGATCAGCGAGAAACTCTCAACTGTTATTCAATATAAAGATGTCACTCGCGCACTCGAACTTGATAAAGATGATGATGCGATGGATGAATTGCACCGTAAGTTAATCGCAGTCTTGCTTGGCGATGAATGGTCGTACGGCATCGAGACCGCGATTGATATGACGCTACTCGGTCGTTATTACGAGCGCTTTGGCGATCACGCAGTTTCCATTGCGAATCGCGTGCACTTCACCGTTACCGGTGAATACGTTCCAGCTGAGTAATTACTTCTTACCCTGATTCGCGACGGCTTCGATTGCCGCCTTTGCAGCATCTGGATCAAGATACTCGCCACCTGACTTCTTAGGTGTGAAGTCATCATTGAGCTCATAAAGCAATGGGATACCGGTTGGAATATTGAGTCCAGCAATCGCTTCATCACTAATTCCATCAAGATGCTTCACTAATGCACGAAGTGAATTACCGTGGGCAGTAATGAGAACGGTCTTGTGGGTGCGAAGATCTCGCTTAATATCTGATTCCCAATACGGGATCATCCGCTCGATGACATCTTTGAGACATTCAGTCGCCGGAAGGGCTGCGCCAAGATCGGCGTAGCGAGCATCTCCTGCCTGTGAATACTTATCATCTGAAGCAATCGGTGGTGGTGGCACATCAAAAGAACGACGCCAGAGTTGGAACTGCTCTTCGCCATACTGGGCGAGCGTCTCTTTCTTATCCTTGCCTTGTAGCGCCCCGTAATGACGCTCGTTGAGGCGCCATGATCGACGGACTGGAATCCAATGACGATCGCAGGCATCAAGTGCGAGCTGAGAAGTATGAATAGCACGACGCAAGAGGGATGTGTGAAGAACATCTGGCAAGAGGCCACGTGATGCTAAGAGTTCGCCGCCGCGCTTTGCTTCACCTTCGCCTTGCGATGAGAGTCGGACATCAACCCAACCAGTAAAGAGGTTGAGTGCATTCCATTCAGATTCGCCGTGGCGTAAGAGGATGAGGTTCATGGGATAAGAATAACTTAAATTAAATGGGCAAATGCCGCCAAATTGGCGAGTGATTCACCGCGCGATACTCGCCAAGCCCATTCGCGGCGGATCGCAGACGAGAACCCGAGTTCGAGCAGCGGATTGAAGGATGAATCTGAATATTGAAGGACTGCGCCAAGAACTCGATCCAACTCTTGCTCGGTCACACTCGTAAGGGGCAACCTACCAACCAGATAAATATCGCCTAATTCGTTGATAGCAAAGGCCACGGAGTACATCGAGGCATTCTTGGAGAGAAGATAGGAGTAGACCGCTTCGATATTTTCATCGGGTTTGCGAATCACAAAGGCGTTGATGGAGAGTGAATGTTCGCCTACCACCAAAGCACAATGTGTGACGAGCTTCTTCTCGCCAGGTAAGGTAATCAGAAAGGTCTGTGGACCCGATTGTTCGGCATCAATATCGTGCGAGGCGATAAATTCTTCAATGACTGCATTAGGTGATGCCATCTGCGGTATTACTCGTTAACCGCGAAAAGGCTCTTTGGTTTTGGTTGTTCAATCGCCCAGTCATAGACCTCTAAGGTACGACGAGCGGTTGCATCCCAGCCGAACTTTGCGGCGTGTGACACTGCCCCAAGGGAGAGTCCGATCAGGCGAGCAGGGTCGGCAAGTAGACGCGAGATCACTGCAGACCAGGCCTTGGGATCATGGCCATCGACCAGTGAGCCGGAAATTCCGTCAGAAACAGCGGTGCGAAGGCCACCGACGGCGGTCGCCACGACTGGTGTTCCGCAGGCCTGGGCTTCAAGAGCAACGAGGCCAAAGCTTTCAGAGTACGACGGCACACAAACAAGATCGGATGCGCGATACCAATTCGGGAGATCTTCTCGCGCAGTAGGTGGCATGAAGTGAACAACATCATCAATCAAGAGGAATTTTGCCAGGGCCTTCAGCCGTTCGGGTTCTTGTGAACCAGTTCCGGAAGCGCCACCGATAATCACGAGCGCGAGTTTGGCCCGAAGATGTGGAGAATGCGAGAGCATCTCGGCAACTGCACGCAAGAGAACCTCGGGACCCTTGTGAGGTTGGATGCGACCAACAAATGTGATCATCTTTGCATCGGGTGCGATATTTAACTCTTTACGAGCAGCGGCTTGACCTGCGCCGGGAGTGAATCGACCTAGGTCAACTCCTGGTGTTACAACAAAGACATTATCGGGGCAGGCATCGTAGAGTGAAACAAGTGATGCTGCTTCGGCATCCGTGTTTGCAATCAGAGCGGTCGATGCGGCGACAACTTGGGTCTCACCGATGATTCGAGTATTTGGTTCTGGCTTCTCGCCTTCAGCAAGGGCCAAATTCTTCACCTTCGCCATTGTGTGCATCGTGTGAACCAGTGGAATACCAGTGCGCTCGGAGATCATCCAACCCAGTTGGCCGGAGATCCAATAATGTGAATGGAGTACATCGTAATAATTCGAGGGGAATTTAGAGACGGTATGCATCATCGATGAGGTTAGCGCGCAGAGTTGAGAAGGAAGGTCTTCTTTTGAGATACCTTCATAAGGTCCAGCTTCGAGATGTTTGACCGTAACACCATCTGCAATAGTGACATCAGAAAGTCCAGAACGTGTTGCGCGGGTAAAGATATCTACCTGCAAGCCTGCCTTTGCCATCTGAATTGCGCTCTCAACAACATAAATATTCATGCCGCCAGCATCACCAGTGCCGGCTTGTTCAAGCGGGCTGGTGTGGAGCATGAGCGTTGCGACGCGGGCTTCTTTCTTCATGATGAGCCTTAGTCTAGAACTGCTCGGATCTCCCCCACCACTTTTCCGCCGCCGAGTACATCTACACGCTCATCTGGCGTATCAACTCCCCAGCCTCGCAGGACTGCTGTCACCACGGGTCCGCTTGGTCGATATGAACCATCGGCAAACTTGATCGCGCAAGATCGACCATCTGGCATCGAAAATACATTGACTCCTTCTGCGCCATCTTTCATAAAGAAGCCAGGAATCTCTTGCATCAACTTTGAGTGGAGGCGACCTTTGCCACCTGTCATCTCTGGGAATGCACGGCATGCTGCCATTACCTCTTGATGAACGGGATCATCAGAGAGAGTGAATGCATGAACAGCTCGGGCTAAGCCGAGTGTTGAGACTGCAAAGAGGGGCGCGCCGCAACCATCAGCTGCGACATGTTGAAGTGGTTCGCCCGTGAGGTTTTTAATCTCTTCTGCGATGAGTTGTTGTAGTGGATGAGATGGATCGGTATAACTCTCTCGGTCCCATCCTGCGGCCACAGATGCGGCAATCATTCCCGAATGCTTGCCCGAACAGTTCATCGCTAATTGGGTCGCGGGTTTCTCTCCCCATGCCCGGCGTTCCTTCTCATCAATCGGATAGCCAGTTGCGCAACGAAGCGCGCTCTCATCCAGACCAACAGAAGCCAAGATCGAAAGAATTACCTCAAAATGTTCGGCTGATCCACTGTGTGATGAGCAGACGACCGCTAATTGCTTCGGTGTCAGTTTCAATCCTGCGCGAACCATTCCTGATGCTTGAAAAACTTTTACTGAAGATCGTGGAAAGATTGGAAGATCCACTGATCCTCGTGCCCGCAGCACGGTTCCATCTGCACCGATCTCGACCAGATGGCCAGAGTGAACGGATTCAACGACGCCGTTACGAACGAGTTCGGCAAGGAGTTCGCCGGAATTTTTACTCATTTACTTGCCTCTCGAGTGATGACCAGATGTGGGCTTGAATTGTCTGACCTTCGGCTGCCATGTCATAGGCGAAGAAGAGTTGGCCTTCTACCAAACCGTAGAGTCGTTGACCTGCAGTGACAACCTTTGCAGTTGGGGTTGAGTAACCCTGGTCCATGGCGAGCTGAATCTTTGCCCCATCGTGTACTCCGACCCATCCTTCAGAGATACCGGTGCTGTGCGCAAGCACGACTTCAAGGACTTTATTTGGCTTTGGACGCCAATATCCGACTTCAGATGCTGCTGGTCGAATGATCTCGTTACTCTCATCGATGATCCAACTACGGGAGTAGTAATTCAGGAAGTTGCGGCCATCGTGGTTGAAGGTCACCTCTTGTGCGAATTGGAAGGTCTCAATTCCTGGATACTCACCTTGGCCTTTACCGCGCCAGGTGCCCACCATCCATGCCAATGGATAGAGATCTTCATGCAAATTTTCGGGGATTGTAAATGCCATTATTTTTTATCCTTCTCTGGCTTGAAATTGCGAGCCATTCCGCGGGCGCCCCAGACGATGAGCGTGATACCAAAGGCAAAGGTGGCAGCAATCAAGAGAACACTCGTTACGGTCACCATGTGAGTAGCGTATCTAAGAAGGTGGCCTAATAAGATCTGACTATGAGCGGATCTCGCAAGAAGTTGGTTATCAAGGTGATGAGTGGTCTTTCGGATAAAGAGCGCACCGCCCAGGCATTTACCGTTGCGGCCACTGCACTCGCATCTGGCGTCGAGGTCTCACTCTGGCTGACCGGTGATGCCTCGGATTTTGCTCTTCCCGGAAGAGCGGAACAGTTCGAACTCCCCCACGCCGCACCACTCCAGCATCTCCTTGCCGCTGTGATCGCAGGCGGTTCTGTGACGCTCTGTACTCAATGTGCGCAGCGCCGTGGAATTACATCGGCCGATATTTTGCCGGGCATCACTATTAAAGGAGCTGCCTCGTTTGTGGAAGAGATTATGGAAGAGGGCGTTCAGGCGATCGTTTACTAGATTTTATTCGGCAGCGACAATAACTTCTTGCGTCGCTGGCACGCCATCCACCATAAGAACCTCTGTCACTGGTGTTGTTCGACGAATTACCGCAAGTGCAATCGGCCCCAATTCATAATGTCTGGCAAGTGTGCCGATATATCCAACCTCTTTTTCACCAGCAAATACCTTCGCGCCGGTCACTGGATAATGAACCATCGAACCATCAAGATGAAGTAGGACGAGGCGACGTGGTGGATGGCCCAAGTTAAATACCTTGGCAACAGTCTCTTGCCCTGGGTAACAACCCTTCTTCATATGCACTGCGCCACCTAGATATCCGAGCTCATTCGGGATCGACTTATGATCAGTCTCAAAGAGAATACGTGCACGATGTGCCGCGACTCGTTCTGCTTCTAGCGCCCAGGTACCAACTTGCATATGTACCGATGCAAATGCTGCGAGAGTTTCGGATAATTCATCACGGGGCACGATGGCGAAAGGTCCGCCCAATCCGTCGTGAAGACCTGGCGCTCTCACAACTGCGTGAGTATCACTGACTAACTTTGGTTCTACTCGCAACATAAAGACCATCCGTTGCAAGAAGGTGAGGAGCGGTTCGCCCTTCTCTTTCTCGGTATGAAGCCAGAGCGTTTCACCATCATCTACGGCAAAGAATTGGTGGGTGACATGCCCTTGAGCATCAAGCATCAATGATTCAACCCAGATTCCGGGTCTTAGGGCGGCAAATTCTTGCGTAGCTAAATCATTCATCCAGGTAAGGCGATCAACACCGGTGATGGTGAGTACCGCGCGATGAGAGAGATCAGCGAATGCAGTGCCAGCCACGAGTGCGCGCTGTTCATGATTAGGTTCGCCAAAATGCCAGATCGCCCCTTTATCGGGACCTTCTTCTACGAGCACTGCGGACATGGCCCAAGCCTACTGAGAAGATGGCTTATGGCTTGGCGAAGCAGGATTCGCAGCGACCAGCGATCGCCAAGTGAGCCAAATCTGTGTGGAAGCCGTAGTTATTTAAGAGAGATTCGGTAAGAAGTGAGGTCTCCTCGATTGGAACTTCGATCAATAGCCCGCAGCTCTCGCAGTTCAGATGCGCATGAAGCTTCTCTTTCGCCGCGTGGTATCGAAGTCCGCCATGACCGACGTGTGAGTGTTGAACCAATCCAACGTTCTCAAGTGTCTCGAGGTTGCGATAGACAGTCGAGAGATTGATACCTGGGTGGGTCTGACGAACCTTCTCGGCGAGTTCTTCAGGCGTTGCATGATCTAACTCGCGCACAGCCTGTAAGACTAATTCGCGCTGTGGAGTAAGGCGCAAGCCCTTTTGATGGAGTTCGTGTTTTTCAGCCATAATGAAATTCTAGCGCAATCGCGCGATCAGAAGATAAATCTCACAACCCAAGCAGAAGTTGAAGAGCGCATTGAGCGTCGCCGCAGCCAAGCATGCGCTTACCGCTACAAGAAATAGCCCACTCCATGATGCAAGTCCTGCGACCACAGCTACCGTAGTGAAAAGCAAGCCCACCTGCTGTGCAAATCGTGGTGGTCGAATATCCTCTTTAACAACTTCACCCTTCAGTAACGGCTTGACAACCTTATTAAAGATTAGCCCTTGAGGTGTGAACTGCGGACCAAAAAAAGATCCGATGAGAAAGAAAGCAAGTGAGATTACAACAAGCGGTGTTGAATGAGTGAGGAGTGCACTCGCAAGAATGAGCGAAGTAACCGCTGCACCAAAACGTGGACCTCGAGCATCAATCAATTTTGGTGCTTGAGAATCATGAGTTGATGAAGAAGTTGGAGCTGCCGTTGAGGTTACATGTGAATATGTCATAGCGAGAGAGTAGAAGAAAAATTGATTGGGTACTTGCGAGAAAATTGCAGTTACGAAATTGCCGCAAGTGCTGCGATGACTTGATCGCGCTTTGGAGCACCAGATGCTCTACCAACTTCGATTCCATTACGATCGAGAATCAACGTAGTTGGAGTTGAATTGATATGGAGGCGGCGGACAAGATCCAGGTGGCTTTCAGCATCAATATCTATATGCACGACATCAGGAAGGCCGGAGACAACATCTGCCAAGAGCGCTTTGGTCGCTCGACAAGGGCTGCAGAAAGCTGTTGAAAATTGGAGCAAGGTGACTCGCGATCCAAGAGATGCGCCGATCTCTTCTGCTGTGACGGCCGGCGTCTGTAGAGCACTTTCTACCGATCTCGTACTGCGTACCTGGCCACGCGAGCGCTTGTGCCAGAGACCGAAGGCGATCGTGGCAGTAAGAACGAATCCAAGTAGGAGCACCGAGTTCACAGGGGTATTCTTGCACCCTTATGGCACGCATCCTGCTTCTGACGAACACACTTGGCGCCAGCGCTGAAGTGCTGCCAAGTCTTGGGCTCTTACAACATCAGGTGCGCATCCTTCCGGCCGAAGCTTCTGTACTCATTGATATTCCTGATGTCGACGCACTCTTCATTGATTGTCGCAAAGAGATTGCATCTGCGAAATCACTCGCCAGATTAATTACATCAACCGGTATCAATTGCCCGGTGATTGCAATCGCAACTGAAGGCGGCCTCTCGGCTATCAGCGCTGATTGGGGTGTCGATGAAGTCATTCTCGATACTGCAGGTCCGGCAGAAGTAGAAGCACGCATTCGCATATCAATGGGTCGAACACAGGCTCAACTCGTGGCAAGTGATCCATCAGCTCGAGAGATTCGCACCGGTGATGTCGTCATCGATGAAAGTTCGTACACTGCAAAGATTAAGGGACGTTCACTCGATCTCACCTTTAAAGAGTTCGAGCTACTCAAATACCTTGCTCAGCATCCAGGTCGCGTCTTCACTCGCGCGCAATTGCTGCAAGAGATCTGGGGTTACGACTACTTCGGTGGCACTCGTACCGTCGACGTCCATATCCGCCGACTACGTTCAAAACTCGGTCCAGAGTTTGAGGCAATCATCGGCACAGTTCGCAACGTCGGTTATCGCTTCACACTTCCCGGTAAAGATTCACTTCTCTCCGAACGCGTCTAACGGTCGCTATGCGCACGATTTTAAAGTTAGAACAGCGGATTGGTGATGTCACTAAGCCAACCATCCCCCTCGATATTCATACCTTTATCCCCGACGATGACAATGAAGAGTGGCTTGCCCTCAACAATCAGATATTTGCTCATCATCCTGATCAAGGTGGTTGGGTCATGGAAGATCTTCTCAATCGGATGGCTGAGAATTGGTTTGATCCAAAAGGCTTCTTTGTAGCGCGAAATAATGGGGAAATGGTCGGATTCTGTTGGACGAAGATCCATCACGACCTCACCCGCCAAGGTCCAGTCGGTGAGATCTATGTACTCGGCGTTGATAAAGCCCGATCACCTAAAGGTCTCGGTAAAGGACTTACGAGCTTGGGGTTGGCCTATTTCAAAGAACTTGGAATCCAAGAGTCCATGCTCTACGTCGATGCCGATAATGCTGCAGCGTTAAAGGTCTACCGAGATTTAGGTTTTAATTAACCGAGGTCAAATCCGCACACATCGCGCGAAATGCCGCGGTATGAGCATCGATATCAGCCTCACTTGTCTCTGGTGAGACAAGAGCCATGTTATGGAATGGCGTAATAAGGAAGCCATCGTTGAGCATACGTAGATGAATATATTGTTCGAGTTCAAAGTCCCCGGCATCAGCCGCTTCTTTTCCGGTTCGTGGGGCACCAGCTTTAAAGAGATATTCACCGCGCGCGCCAAGGCGTGAACAGTGCCAAGGAAGTTCATACTCTGCAATAGCAGCCTCAACGCCATCGCACCAACGATTGCCCAGTGGCACCATACGATTGAAGGCTTCATCGGTTAAGACCTTCGTCAGCGTTGCACGCATGGCAGCTAGTGATAACGCATTTCCAGCAAGTGTTCCGCCAATACCACCAGTATCGATGATCTCTCGGCTGGTCTTAGATGTAATCGAAGCTGCAATCTCTTCAGTCATTCCGAAGGTCCCCGTTGGCAATCCACCTGCTATCGCTTTGCCGATCGTCAAGATATCAGGCTTGAGACCTAATGCAGCAGTCATGCCACCAGCTGAAACTGAGATTGTATGAGTCTCATCAATAATCCAGACCACGCCATACTTCTTCGCAAGATCACCAACTGCCTGTAAATAGCCCTCTTCAGGTAAGACGATACCGATATTGGTCATCGCTGGTTCCATCAAGATACATGCCACATCACCGTGGGCTAGCGCTGCTTCCATAGCTGCGAGATCGTTAAATTCCACAACCCGGGTTGTGAGATCTAAATCAACCGGAGCGCCAATATTCCCAGGGCGCTTTATTGTGGCGCCGGTTGCATCCAAAGTTCCGAAAGTTTCATCAACGGATCCGTGATAACAGAAATCAATAACGACTGTCTTCTGCTTTCCTGTGACCAGGCGCGAGTATCGGATTGCACAACGATTGGCGTCCGTTGCCGATACCGTGAACTGCCATTTCGGAAGACCAAATCGACGCGCTAACTCCTGCGATACGAGCACGGCATCCTCAGTTGGCAGCATCGCAGTCATACCGCGATCCATCTGCGCCTTGATTGCATCCACTGTCGCTTTGGGTGAGTGGCCTGTCATCGAGCCAGTGTCGCCGAGACAGAGGTCAACATATTTATTTCCATCGACATCGGTGAAATAGGCACCTTGCGCGGTATCGACAAATACTGGATAGGCACCGGGCCACTTCGACATCCAGGACATCGGTACGCCATTGGTCATGACAGATTGGGCTTGCTTAAATAATTCCCCGCTCTTGGGGTGCAACTTCAGGAAGCGTTCTTCCTCAATCGCCATTAACTTCTTAAGATGGCTGCGATCTACTTCTGGCATTTAGTAATCCTCTGAGAATGTGAAGAGAGCTTCGATGTAATGGTCCCCGATGATTCCCAAATTAGCAGCATCAGGCGGGGCTGTCTGCGGTTCGACGGCGATTCCTTCTGGATCCTCGGTATAGACGACCCAATATGGTGCATCGGATTCAATTTCTAGTCGAGCAGCTCCTGGCCAGACAATGGTTGGGGTGCCTTTAACCCCTGTAAAACAATCATCCCAGGGTCCTTCTGGTGGCGTTATAAGTTCGCCGGTTGGCATACCCTCTTCGTTGCGCACAAACATTTCTGCCGCAGTGAATTCAAGTTCTGCTTCCCCACCTCGGTCGAGTTCGCGTGGGAACCAAGGGTGAAAGCCCAGCCAAGCAGGAAGTGTGCAGCCATTGGCTTCATACTCAAGGGTCCAGCGAACGGCATCATCGAGTACTTCAATCCGTTGTTCTAGATAAGCACCTTCGTATGGCGCCGGTAATGCGAAACGAGCCGAACCACTTCCGGTCTCTTCCCATGATCCGGTAAAACCAAAACCGTGAATGGCGTGCGGGGCAGCCCACGTGGTTGGCAGAGTAATTTCTTGATCAGCTTCGTCGTACAAGATGCCATCGGCGATACGTCCAGCCCATGGACCCATCGCATACCAACCCCATGAGAGTGGTGTTCCGCGGAATGGAACTGCAAATTGCAGGTCACGCCACTGCAGCGATGCAATACGCGCGCCTTGATCTAAATCAATTGCAACTGAAATCTCTGATCCATCGATGTGTTGCATCTATTCGCCCAATTCATGAAGATAAGGAGGTTGTGCACCGGCACGACTACATGTGATCGCTGCTGCTCTTGCCGCGCGAGTGAGAACTTCTTCTAACGTCGCACCGACAAGTCCAGTGACGCCATATTTCACAACACCTTCAACCAGGATTGCACCAACGGTATCTCCCGCGCCAACAGTATCGGCGACAGTTATTTTTACACCGGGGACACGAATCGATCCTTGGCGAGTGATACCGAGCAGGCCCTCAGATCCCAAGGTGATAACGACGAGATCTACACCCATGGATAACCATTCCGCGGCGACATCTTCTTGAGGTCGACCAGGATAGAGCCAGGCAATATCGTCCTCAGAGAGCTTGACGACATTAGATAACGCTGCCCATTTCTTCACAATGGAGTCATACCGAGCACGATCGCTCACTACAGATGGGCGGATATTTGGGTCAAAGACGATCGGTGCGACTTGATTGATCTCCTGCGCCCATTCATAGAGCACTGATGCGCCAGGCTCGATTAATGGAACAAGTGTGCCGATATGAAATACCGCAGGATTTCCTGCGACTGGATCTGGCAACCATTCGCGTTGGAAATCAAAGGTGGCAGTGCCATCGATAAGGAATTCATAGGATGCAGATCCTGATGGATCAAGGGTGACTGTTGCAAGACACATTGGCTTATCTGAAAAATACACGTAATCCAATTTCACGCCATCGGCAATGAACTCTGCTTTCGCTTGCTGACCATACTCGTTAGTGGACATGCCATCAATGAAATATGAATCCATGCCGAGCCGAGCGAGTGCTTTGGCAGTATTCGCAGGGCCACCACCCACAACGGCTAGGCGTTCGCCATTTGCTTGTGGAATGAGATCAATTAAGACTTCACCAGCGACCCAGATTGGTTTACTCATTCTTCGCTCCTTGATGTCGATTCAGATAGCTCGTGAGAATCTCGACACCAACGAGATGATCATCGACTTGTGGCAAGCCACTGATTAATAATGTGCCAACCTGTCCAACACCCTTGACGATTAAAGGCAAGCCGCCGCCGTGAATCGCATGGTCGGCCTCAGGTGCGTTATTGACTTCATACCAATTTACGCCAGCTTCCTCTGCCTTCACTCGTTCATACATGGTCGAGTGACCGGTGAGAGCCACAACGCGTGCTTTGCGAGCGATCCACGAATCGTTGCCGCTATCTGTCCCGGGAAGGGCTGCATGGAAGACGATCCATTCGCCAATCCGGACCTCAATCGCAACAGGAAGATCGCGAGCGTGTGCAATCTCTAGGGCTATCTCTCCTATGGTGAGGGCGACGTTGGTATCAAGGCTCGAAAGCGCCAGAGAAGCTTCTTGGGATGCGAGTTCTGCGCTGGAAAAGCCCCCGGTTGTCATGGCCTTACTCTATTAGAATCCCTGCATGGAATCCTCATACATCGCGCTGCCATCGACCGACCTACTCGTCCACCCACTATGCCTGGGCACCAACATCATGGGAGGCGCCGCGAGTAAGGAAGATTCACTCGCCGTTCTCGATGCCTATGCCGCACATGGTGGAAACTTCATTGATAGTGCAGATATGTATTCAGAATGGGTCCCGGGAAATACCGGCCATGACTCTGAGTCGATCATTGGTGAGTGGATGAAATCCAAAGGCAATCGCGAGAAGATGGTGATTGCTACAAAGGTTTCAAAGCTCTCGACTCGTCCGGGGTTATCTGCTGCAAATATCAAGGCAGCTGTTGATGACTCACTTGCTGCTCTTCAGACCGATTACATCGATATTTATTATGCCCACTCAGATGATGAGACTGTGCCGCTCACCGAAACGCTTCAGGCTTTCACAGAATTAATTACATCGGGCAAGGTTCGCTATATCGCCGCATCTAATTACACCGGCGCTCGCTTGCAAGAGGCACTCGATATCTCTGACGCCAATGGCTTTGCTAAGTACACTGGTGTTCAGAATCTTTATAACTTGCTCGACCGAAACGAATATGAATCTGATGTCGTGAAAGTTATCGAAAATAATGGTCTCTGGGGTGCACCGTTCTATGGCCTCGCTAAAGGATTCCTCTCTGGCAAGTACACACCAGAAACAGCTGGAACAAAGGTTGATACCGTCCGCGATACCAGCGTCTATCAAGATGCACGAGGTTGGGCTGTTATCGAGGCACTTCGCGATATCGCCAAGAGTCACGGATCTTCAGTCTCTGCAATCTCACTCGCTTGGCTACGCGCTCAGAAAGGTGTCACGACGCCGATCGCATCAGCTCGTCTTGCTCATCAAGTAGAGGAGATTGTTCAGGTTGTCGAGCTCAGCGGTGATGAGATGGCACTTCTAACATCCCTTAGTAATAAGTAAGAGGCTTTAAATAGCCCACGCTTCATCGCTATGACGTTCGATAACCCAGCAGTGATACCCGCTTAACTCCGGCTTCTGGAAGAGGTAGGCGCCATCCTTGCCAGCGACGATCAACGCGGTCGCAAGGGCGTCAGCTAGCCCACCATCAGGACCATAGACCGTTGCTGATCTCGCACCGATAGCGATCAGACCAGTGTGGGGATCTTTAATATGGGATCCACGTTCGTACGTACCGGATGTCGCTATTGCGCCATCGGTCATCTCGAAGACCTTCACAATTGTGTGAGCCTCTTCTGGATGTCTGATACCGATCGACCAAGGCTTGCCAACTTCGACACCACCGGCCAATGAGAGATCACCTGCTGCATTAATCTGGATATGTTCGACGCCATCGCGCTTGAGCATCGCAATCGCGCGATCAGATGCCCAACCCTTTACATACCCCGAAGGATCAAAGCCGCCTTCAACGCACCATGGATCAAATGATCCATCTGTGACTTCTTTGGCATATGCACATAGGCCCCAGACCTCTTGCAGATCTGTCGAGCAATTAGTGATGGTGATCTCGCCTTGCCGCAACCGCGAAACTTCTGAATTCACTTTATAGGTAGAGAAGACCTCATCTACCTCATAGAGAAAGGCGCGAACTTTATCGATTGATTCTTCAATCCGAGCTTCAGAAATAGAATGGCTTGAAGCATCAATGAAGATTACGGTGCCCCAGGTGTGAATCTCGGCTCGCACTCGAGCCAGAGTCATTACATTCCAGCCTTAGCTAGCGCGCTGACAAGTGAGTCATACCAACCTTGAGATGTATATGAAGCTCCGCCGACGCCTTGAATATTTGCTGAATTAGCTTGAATTGTCTCTTGAACCAAATAGGGAATCGCTTGCTGTGAGATCGATTGTGAACGAAAATCATTGTTGGGATATTGCAGCGCCTTTGCAGCGGTGATCTTGCCATTGGAAACAGTGATCTGAACTTGGACCGGACCAAATTGGGTCTGTGAAACAGCACCGGTAAAGGTGCCGCTTGGTTTTGCCTTTGCTGGTGTCGTTGCCTTGGTAGGGGTAGTTGGAGTAGCCGGCGTGGTTGCCGCCTGAGTTGGTGTTGTGGCCGGCGTCTTAGAAGAAGTGGGTGAACCACCGAGCGTCTTGCCGCCACTGGTCGAGGTTGAACCAAATTGTGGTGGAGTGATAGAAAGCACTGCTCCGAGACCTCCGATGGTCCCACCGGCAATAAGTAATACTCGCTTTGCGCCCATAATGATCTCTCCTTTATACCGCGTGGAATTCGAATGCTTCGTCGTGGAATCTATTCTTTGGAATACCGCATGACTCTGCCGCTTCACGGACCGCATCTACCAAAGGTGTTGGCCCGCAGACATAGACATCTGAGTCACGGAATGCTGGCACAAATTTCATGATGTATTTGGCGTTCATTGGATGGATCTTTCGAGAACCAACTAAGTAATGGACCCGCGCACCACGAGCATCAGCGAGCTTATCGAGTTCTTTACGAAGAACGAGATCATCATCGGTTGATGCTCGGAAAATGACGTCGATCTCCATTGTGGGATCGAACTCTTCCATCAGAGCGCGTAGTGGAGTGATACCAACGCCGCCGCCAACAAGAGTCACATGGCCACGAGTCGCCTTTGAAGCGACAAAGGTTCCGTACGGTCCTTCGAAGAAGACGCGAGTACCTGGCTTGAGGTTGATGACGCCTGTTGATGCATCTCCCAGCGCCTTTACCGTCACGCGCATATGGCGCTTGGTTGGCGCAGCAGAAAGAGAATATGGATGCGATATCCACCATTGCCCAGGTGAGATAAAGCGCCAGCTAAAGAATTGTCCGCCCTGAGCGCCGAGGCGATCGAGGCCGCGACCCTTCATGATGATTGAGACGACGCCAGGTCCTTCGACAACGACTTGTTCGACGCGAAGATTGTGGCGTAGCGAGCGCACGGTTGGAATCGCAAAGCGCCACAAGATAATGACAGCGGCAGATCCGATATAGAGCCCAGTCCAATATGCCTTATTGAGTGGATGGCCGATAAACATCGGACCGGTAAGAACTTGGTGCATAAAGGAGAGGCCGATTGCGAGGTAGGTATAGAGATGAACCGTCCACCACGTCTCGTAAGACATCTTGGCGCGCGCCTTTTTATAGGAAGTAATCCCAGCGGCGGCGAAGAAGATAAAGGCGACGGCTGCAGGAAGCATCCATGGATATTTCACAATGATGCGCCAGATCTCGACGCCGATCTTCGCGTGGTCGTTAGCGGCGTACCCAATGGAAACAAGAACGACGTGGAAGGTGATGAGATAGAGAGAGTACGGGCCGAGTTTACGGTGCCAGATAACGAGGCGATCGTGGCCGATCGATCTCTCGATGAATGAGATACGTGAGACGAGAACGAGTCCGACAAGAGCAAGGTAGGAGCCAAGGAGTGCGCAGATCCGGCTCAGCGAGGTGATGACGGGGTAGACGCTTGACCAATCCGAGGCACGAGTGCTTTCGAGGTAGAGAGCTGCGGTAAGACCGAGACCGAGACCGAGAAGAATCGAGGCCCAGTCGGCATTGTGACGCTTACCGATGCTCATATGCGGATTTAACCTGCCTAACCTGAGAGTTTATGGTGAGCCGACTAAACGCCAGGTCTGAATAATGCCACATAAGCATCGCCATGGGCGGCGATCATGAGCGCAGGGCTAAATCGTCGGAGTGCTCGCTCTGCCGCTGACGATCCCATCTGGGCGCAAAGCTGCGAATCTTGATGGAGTTCGGTGATCGCTGCCGCAAGAGCTTCGGGCGCTTTAGTGGTGATAAAACCGGTCGAACCATCTTCGATGACTTCACTATTAGATCCGACATCGGTTGCGACGACTGGGATGCCGGCGAGTTGGGCTTCAATGAGCGCAATCGGCATTCCTTCATTATCAGAGGTGCTGAGCGCAATCGAGACCGATGACCAGAATGCAGTCGCATCACTCCACCCGATTACCGAGAGGTTTGTGGGCGCCGCAGCACGCACCTCATCGATGAGGTCGCCACCACCTGCCATGAGAAATGAGATGTGCGGGAGCAATCTGGCAACATCGACTGCGAGCATCGGATTTTTTACTGAGGTGACTCGAGCCATCCATCCAACAACGAAATCACCGGAGTGCGGCTTGGTCGCAAGGGGTTTTACGCCCGGAGCGATGGAGGCCCATCTTTGGTCTGTACCAATTCCGGCAGCCCGAAGTTCGCGGCCAACCTTCTCCCCTACTGAAATTAAGAGATCAGTGCGCTTGGCATTAAAGCGTTCGGCAAAGGTGATGATCCACTTTTGAATCGCACTAAAACTCTGATCATCAAAGAGGTGACCGTGAAAGGTATGGACTCGCTTGTGCTTGCCAGGAATTAATCGCGCTAAGAGTCCAGCTTTAAAGGTATGGGAGTGGACGATGTCTGGTTGATAATCGCGGATGACGCGTCGCAGTTGAAGAATGGCACGAAGATCAGCGACCGGGTTGATGGATCGCCCCATTGAAGGAATGCGCACATGAGGAAGATTTTGAACACACGCATCTTCGACTTCAGATCCCTGAACAAATCCAGTGGCAAGTAGTGATTCAAAACCTGCAGGTTTATCTGAGACGAGATCTCCGACATATCGTGCAGTTCCGCCGACATTCATGCGAGCGATAACGTGTAAGACCTTCATCGTGATCTCTTCTTATTGAAGATCTGCGTGGTAGGCATCGATGACATCTTGCGGCTTACCACTTGCTCGCATTTGGCCATGATCGAGATAGACCGCCCGGGTCGCCATCGATTGCACTGTGGACAAATCGTGTGTGACAAGAACTACAGCACAGCCACTGTTCATCATCTCGGCGGTACGTGCTTTAGAGCGCGTCTGGAACTCTTCATCGCCCACTGATAAGACCTCATCGATAAGAAGCAGATCCGGGGTGAGATCTGTGGCAGTCGCAAATGCAAGGCGTGCGACCATGCCCGATGAGTAAGCGCGGATTGGAATATCGAGGTGCTCGGTGAGTTGGGCCCAGTCAGCTATTGCTTCGATCCGAGATTGCATCGTCTTGCTGTCGCGGCCCAGAAGTGTGCCGTAGAGCATGATGTTCTCGGCGCCAGTGAGCTCGGGATTGAAACCAGCACCTAACTCGATCATCGGTGCAACTGATCCACGGACAATAATTCGACCCGATGTTGGGGGTAGGACGCGGGCTAAGACCTTCAAAAGCGTTGATTTACCTGCGCCATTGCGGCCAATAACCGAGAGTGTCTCACCGCGCGCGACATCAAAGGAGACGCCATTTAAGGCATAGAAATCCTCATAGGCCATGCGGCGCTTGATCGTATCGATCGCAGTCTGTTTAAGAGATGAGACCCGATGGCGGGTACGACGATATGCCAACGAGATATCCGTGGCTTCAACAATGATCTCTCTGCTCATAACTTCGCCACAACCTTTGGCCACATCCGACCGAATACATAGAGGCCGAGGATAAAGACAATGATCGACGTGCTCCCCATCATCAACCACTCGTGCTTTGTCGCAACAGCGTTGCCACCAAAGACATCGCGGAAGATTTGCAGATACGAGGTCAATGGGTTGGCATGAATTACTCGTTGAGTATGTGGACCAAGTGCCGAGATTGGATAGAAGACTGGTGTCATATATTGAAGAGCGAGCAAGAAGATACTGATGAGTGATCGCGAATCATCGAAGTTCACATAAGCAATCGCCAGCATCAAGCCAAGTCCGGTCGAAAAGAGTGTCATACAAAACATGAAGACCAGGAGAAGTGGCGTCTTTATTCCTGGATGCTTGCCGAAGATTAAAAGAACAACAGTGAGTGGGATCAAACCGAAGAGGAAGTTGATCGCCGAAGAAATTGTTGCCGAGAAAGCGAAGATTTCAGGCCGCACATAGACTTTAGTGAGCACGCCGGCACCAGTCGCGATTGCATCTGCCGCCATTGTGAGCCCCTGGTTGAATAGGGTCATGGTCAGCACACCCGAGAGCAAGTACGGGAGGAAGGATTGCCCATCAGGAAGGCGTGCTTTGAAGACAGTGTTAAAGACATAGAACATCACTGCGGTTGTGAAGAGTGGATTGAGGAGTGACCACCAGATACCAATGACCGAGCGCTTGTATCGAACGGTGAGATCACGAGCAACGAGTAATTTGAGGAGCGAACGCTTCTCCCAGACCCCTTTAAGTGGGGTTATTACCGGTAGCTGCTTCTCTGCGGAGTCATAGACCTGCATGCTTGAGGTACCCCGCAATATCGTTGATGATCACTTCTAGTGACCGAGTTGGGGCCCAACCGGTCGTAGCCTTAATTTTAGAGATATCCGGGATCCGACGCTGCATATCTTCAAATCCCGCGCCGTAGGCGTCTTCATAGGATTTCTTCTTGATTGTGGATGGTGATCCCAATTGCGCAATCACCGCCTTGGCCAAGCCTTCAACCGAGATCTCGTAGTCATTACCAATGTTGTAGACCTGACCAATAGTCTCTGGCGAATCGATTACAGATAACAAGCCGGCAACCGCATCTGCAACATGGCAGAAACATCGGGATTGTTCGCCCGTGCCATAGACATCTAGTGGTTCACCCTTCAATGCCGCTTCTACAAATCGTGGGACAACCATGCCATATGACCCCACTTGACGTGGGCCGACAGTATTGAAGAAGCGAACGAGCCTTACAGGCAGGCCCTTCTCACTGAAGTAGAAATATCCAAGTGATTCATCGATCGCCTTTGCTTCGCTATAACTCCAGCGAGATTTAAGAGGAGACCCGACGATGCGATCAGATTCTTCATTAAGTGGCCCGCCACCATTCTTGCCATAGATCTCAGATGACGATGCGATCAAAACTGGTTTATTACATTGTGCTGCTACTTCCAAAACATTCTCGGTGCCATTCAGATTAATGCGAAGAGATTCCAATGGCTTATCGACGATATTAAAGACGCCGACGGCTGCTGCAAGGTGAATCACATGATCTACCTCTGAAACCAACCGAGTGACGAGATCGCGATCAAGGATCGATCCGTTATAAAAAGTGACTGCCTCGTTGCCGATGAGGGCTTCGATATTGTGATGATTGCCGGTCGATAAATTATCAAGGATGACGATGCCATCCCCGCGTGCGACAAGAGCATCTGAAACGTGAGATCCGATGAAGCCAGCACCACCAGTGATCAAATACTTCATTAGTAGCCCCCGCGGGTATCAAGAATAGGAATCGACCCTAAAGCATCTAAATCAGCGCCAGTATGTGGGTTTACGAGGATTGCCAAGTCATATCCGGCAGAGAGTGCAGCTGACGCCTCGCCTTTCCATTGGCCGACTAAATGGTCGTGCCACACAACATCGGCACCGGCGCTTCGAAGTAATGAGATCAAGGCATCCGCTGGTGTCTCACGAACATCAGCAACATCTGGCTTGTAGGCAACGCCAATAACAATGACCTTCTTGGAGGAGAGAGATCCGAGCATGCCGGTTGCAACGCCAACAAAGTAGGAAGGACGAGAGAGATTGACTTCATTTGCGAGATCGATAAAGCGGGTAGAGGCGCCAATCTCACGCGCCTTCGCCGCAAGATAAGTTGGATCTACCGGGATGCAATGTCCGCCGATGCCGCTAGATGGAAAGAATGGCATAAAACCATATGGCTTCGTGGATGCGGCTGCGATAACTTCGCGGACATCGATCTTCATCTTGCTGCAAAAATCCGCGATCTCGTTGATAAAGGAGATATTTACTAATCGGAAGGAGTTCTCGAGAAGCTTGGCAGTCTCGACCACCTCTACCGATGAGTATGAAGTCACAGATGCAATAAAAGTGGAATAGAAATCCACTGCTCGGGCTCGGGCTGACTCGGTGATGCCAGCGACAAGCTTTGGAGTGTTCTTCACATTCCAATTCTTATTAGCCGGATCTATGCGCTCTGGTGAATAAGCGAGATCGTGACCTGCAAAGATTGGTGCGAGAAGGTCTCGGGTAAATCCAGGTGAGACGGTCGATTCATTGATGATTAAGGCGCTCTTCACGAGGTGTGGTGCAACTGCTTTCGCACCTTCAATCAAGATCGACGTATCGGGATTGCGCGATTCATCTAATGGGGTTGGGAGACAGAGAATCACAACATCTGCATCTGCGAGATCTGCTAAATCACTCGAGGCCCGGTAAAAGAGAGATTGCGCGGCAAGGTAGTTATCGGAGATGTCACCGATTGGTGATTTGCCCGAATTAAGGCCTTCAACCCGTGCGGTATCGGTATCGAACCCAACGACGTGGTGGCCCGATTCAGCGGCTGCAAGTGCCAATGGGAGGCCAACATAGCCCTGCCCAACTACCACTACCTTCACCGTCATATGCGTAGATTATCGGGTTAGAGCGAGCCGAAATCCTTATGAGCGGTCAGAGCTTCGGAAGTCTGCGCTGCAAAGGCATCGATTCGCCCAATGATCGCCTTCGCGCCAGCTTTATCGCCAGATTGCTTGAGATCTTCGCCAAGTTGCAAGAGGTTCTGATAGTTCCAAGGATCAAGGGCTGACATCTTCTGACGATTTGAAGCAGCTTCGCCAAAGTTTTTGTTCGCTTCTTCAATGAGAGCGAGGGTATTGAGCGCATCGAAGCCACGTGGATCCCGAGCGAGTACTGCAAGGAGATTCGTCTTTGCCTCAGGTAATTGATTCGCCTGTGCCAAGAGAATGGCAACACTCTCTTTTGCATGAGTATCTTGGAAGCCATACCCCAAAGGTTTGCGAACGATTTGAAGATAGGCTGAAAGATTTGCAGAGGTTGGCGCTGCATATCCTCGGCTCGTCTTGAGCGCGGCATCAGATAAGAACATTGGAATACAGATGGCAAAGGCGAGAGTAAAGAGGAGCCCAGAGACCAACGGTTGTGCAGCCGATCCAGATGAGATCTTTGTTGATTGCTTTATAGATTGCTTCTTTGATCGTAGCGGTTTGGCATTTACTGGTGCGAGAACTTCTTCGACCTTTGTTGGCCGTGAAAGTGCAACAACTATGCCGCCGAGGATCCAACCCCAGATCGCAATACCTACGTTATCGATTGAAATAAGTGATTGCGCTTCATAGGTAATCCAGGCGCCAAAGAAGGTAGCGATAACTATCTGATTAATCCCGGTCGCACTTCGCAGCGCAGTGATACCGCGCCAGGCAATGAAGAGTGTCAGGGCTAAGAAAGCGATTAAGACAAAGATGCCACCAGTGGCGGCTAATTGAATGGGTACATCGTGGGCAGCATTTGAGACCAGGCCTGGTCCGCGGCGTAACGCCTGCGTCGCATCGCGATATTGGCGGAAGTATGCGCCATAACGATCAAGACCAACTCCAAAGAGTGGATGTGACTTAAACATCCGGATACCTGCGCGCCAATAATCACCGCGATAGGTCACTGATGCTTTATAGAAGAGGCTCTTCAATGGTCCTTGGTTGAGCATTCCAACCAAACCGAGTGCGCCGACGACCAATCCAAATCCGGCAAAGCCATACGCCACAATCTTCTTGCGTTGATGAAGCCAGATATAGACGATGACTGCGATACCAGCGGCGCCGGCAAGTAGGCCCTGACGGACTTGGCTAAAGAGGATTGTGACGAGCAAGAGCAGCACATTGAGCGCTGACCAGATTCGCACCACCTTACTCTTCGAGCTATTGATTACTAGACCGAAGGCCAAGACTAGGAAGATCGCCATTACAGCTGCAGCAAAATCGGGATTTCCAAGTGTGGAGAGCACACTGTCATAAGGGTTATTCCACTTAATGAAATCGACTTTAAAGTGTTGGATAAATCCATAGAAGCCCACAATGAAGCCAACTACTAATGTGACTCGATCAAAGAGTGCAATGGTGGAGAGTGAGAAGAGCATCGAGGCAGCAGTGAAGAAGAGGATGAGTGAAAGATAAGAGATCAATCCCGTCCGACGGGCGTAATCACCGAAGAGGCCTTGCAGTTTTACATCTGTGGCGAGAAACGCTGCAATAAATGTGAGCGCAAGAGATCCAGCAAAAATAAATACCTGGCGATCAATCTTCTGGGACCAACGGCGGCGAACCTGAAAGCCAACCCAACCAGCAAGCCAGAATCCGACGCAGTACAAGATCCAACTCTTTGGAGCATTGAAAGGATCTTCAAGTGTCGCCCATAAGAAGGTGGAGACGAGAGATCCGCCAATTAGCAGCCAATTCATCGCTTGACGATCTGGGCTGGAGATTTTTTTAGCCATGGGTAAAGGTTACCTGAGCGCTAACGGATCATTGGGTTGTGGCACCGACTTCGAGATGAAGATCGAGTTTCACAGATGTGATGGGTTCGCGTTTTAACGCCAGCGCCAAGTTTTTGGCAACAGTGCTGCCTAATTGATAGGAAGGCTGGACGATTGTTGTGATGGATGGTTGCGATTTGCGAGCAATATCTGACCCGTCAAAACCGACTAGCTTCACATCCCGACCGACCTTGTATCCCTCGGCCAGTAAGACTTTGAGCGCACCGACTGCCATCAAGTCATTTGCCGCAAAGATTCCGTCGAAGGTGGCTCCCTTCTTTAAGAACTTCATCAGCGCAGCCTCGGCGCTCTCTTGCGTGAAGTCTCCTTTGAGGATGAGTTGCGGTTCTACCTTCATCTTCGCTGCCTTCAAGGCGCGCTCATAACCAGATAACCGTTCGCGCGCTGCTTGAATAGCGGTATCGCCAGTAATTGTCAGGATCTTCTTGCATCCTTGATCAATGAGGTGTTGGGTGGCCAACTCGCCACCGACCTCGTTATCAACGCCGACATAGGTGAAGCGGCGAGATTCGCCTTGGTTTCCACCGAAGACGATAATCATATTTTTTGGGACATATCTTTCCAGGATCTTGATATCACGGTGCCAACCAAATACCGCTACCGCGTCATAGTTGCCTCGAATGAGTGAGTTCACTAAATCTTGATCAGATTGATTGGTCGAATGGAAGAAGAGAACGGGATGGAGTTCATCAGATGATGCGACATCCATGAATCCCTGCACCACTGATTTCCAGAATGGATTGAGGAAGAACTCTTCAGTCGATTCTTCAAGCACAAGCGCGATTGATCGTCCTACTCCCCCAGCCAATTTTCTAGCATTGAGGTTCGGTTGATATCCGAGGCGGGCAATCGTCTCTTCAACTAATTTCCGCTTATCTTCGGCCACAACCGCCGTGCCATTCATAACACGCGAAACAGTCGCTTTACTTACTCCAGCAGCAGCAGCGATCTCATCGATCGTATAACTGCGCTTAGAATTCATGACCCTACTTTAACGGTTCAGTCGGTGACAAAGTTGTTGGCGACAATCTTTTTAAATTCGTGACCACTCGCCTTGATCGTGCGCTTCTGTGTCTGATAATCAACGTGGATGATGCCAAAGCGTTGGGAGTAGCCCTCGGCCCATTCGTAGTTATCGAGTAATGACCAGGCAAAGTAAGCCTTGACCGGCGCGCCTTGGGCGATTGCATCGCTGAGTTCAGAGAGGTGCGCGCGTAGGTAATCAATGCGACGTTGATCGTTCACGAGACCATTCGCATCAGGCTCATCGTTGATGGCGCAACCATTTTCGGTGATGTTGATCGCGGTGATTTCTGGCCAATCGTCGTGGATCCGCAGTACCAAGTTCTTCAAGCCATGCGGGGTTACCGGCCATCCAATATCGGTCAGCTTCCCGGTGAAACGCTCTGGGATAGAGGTATTTGCGCGGACATCCAGAGGCAAATAAGCGCTCTCTCTAAATGGCTTATCTTCTGGTCGCGCCGTCCGGACAAAGCTATCGCTGTAGTAATTCACGCCAAGAAATTCATTATCGCACTTCAGCAGATCCATATCCCCAGGCAGGATTGTGCCTTCGACGAGATCGCCATAGGCCGTGATCAAGGTCGCTGGATATTTGCCCTCTTGAATTGCACCAATCCACCAGCGATTGAGATTGCCATCTAGTAAATCAACAACTTCAGCAAGAGATGCATCCTCTGGATTCTCATTAACATAATTTGTCATATTGACGGTGATGCCAACCTTTGCTGTTGGTTGCGCTGCCTTGATGCTGCGAGTTGCTAATGCATGCGCCAACGCAGTGTGATGTGCTGCAGCAACTGCCGCGCGATAATCTTTTTTACCTGGCGCATGAACACCGATTGAATAACCGAGCCAACTGACACACCATGGTTCGTTTATCGTGATCCAATTCTTAATGCGATCTCCGAATGCTTGCGCGCATGCTGCTGCATAATCGGCGAAGGCAAATGCCGTCTCACGATTTGCCCAACCACCTTTATCTTCAAGTGTCTGTGGCAAGTCCCAGTGATACAGGGTGACCATTGGTTCGATCCCGGCTGCGATGAGCGCATTGATCAAACGATTGTAAAAATCGAAGCCACGTTCTTCGCGGACGCCATCGCCCTTTGGAAAGAGGCGAGGCCATGCAATGGAGAAGCGGTATGCCTTCACACCGAGTTCTTGCATCAAGGCGATATCTTCCGGGAACCGGTTGTAGTGATCACAGGCCATATCGCCGGTGTCACCGTTCTTCACCTTACCTTCGGTCTTGCTGAAGGTATCCCAGATACTCACACCGCGACCATCAACAGCAGCTGCACCTTCGATTTGGTAGCTTGCAGTTGCGGTTCCCCATAGGAAATCGCTTGGGAATGCGTGTGACATATCTTCCGCCGTTCTCTTTGAAGTCGAACTCGAGGTGCTTGTTTTTCGAGCCTAGATCAGATTACATATCCTAGTGAAAGCGGTTTCATAGAGAAAATCAAGGGAAAATAGCACTTCTTACCCAGTTGTTATAAAGAGTTATAGAAGGAGTCCGATGATGGCACGTCAGTTGATCTGGTCGGAGACCTTTGAGCCCCGAGACAGTGGGCGCCCTGACCCGAAGGTTTGGAACTTCGATCTTGGCGATGGCTCGGCACATGGCATCCCTGGGTGGGGCAATAACGAGCGCGAGTTCTATCTTGATTCAGCCGCCTCGGTCGATGATGGTCTCACCTTCCACGCCATCCGCGAACCCGAGAACTCTCCTCACCAGACGTATTACGGCCCGGCAGAGTGGACGAGCAGCAAGATTCACACCTTTGGCAAGATCTCATTCCAATACGGATACTTTGAATTTATCGCGAAGGCGCCGCACGGTGGCGGCAGCTGGCCTGCTATCTGGATGCTGGGAACCGCCATTGCACATACTCCGTGGCCGGCGTGCGGTGAGATCGATATCTTTGAAGGCACCGGAAATGAGCCGCAGACAATTCGTGGCACCTTGCATGGCCCTGGTTACTCCGGAGAGTTCGGCGTCACGGCCGCTACAACGTATCCAACTCTTCTCTCTGATGAGTTCATCACCTACGGATTGCTCTGGCTCCCAAATCGGATCGAGTGGTCTGTGAATGGCGTGACGTACTCGGTTATCACAAGCGATGATTCACGACTTGAAGGAAAGGCATGGCCTTTCAACGCACCTCACTACTTGATCATGAACCTTGCGATCGGTGGTTGGTTTGCAGGTGACGTGGATCCGGCACTGAATGAGGCGATCTTCGAAGTGAAATCGGTTAAGGTCTACTCAGCCGATGGAATCGGTTCGGTCGAACTTCACTAAATCAAACTCGTTAGTGAGTAATAACTTCGCCGACGCCATTAATGCTTGAGACGTGAACCCAATCGACTGACATCGTTGCGCTCTTTAAGGCAGGATCGATCGCCCCGCCAAAGTTACCGCCCATGGCAAGGTTGATGAGTAGGTAGTACTCGTGATCAAAGACCCAAGTATGCGTAGGGTCAGTTAAAGACGCCCTGTTCAGCGATCCGTAAGGCTTGCCATCGAGATACCAGGTGATTTGATCTGGCAGCCAGTCAACGGCGTAGGTGTGATAATCGCTCGCAATACCGGCATCAATGGATGTGGTGAAAGATTGGCCTGATGCAGGTCCATGTGGCGTTCCGTAGACAGTTGTCGAGGTGCGACCAAGTAACTCAGTCACATCAATTTCGCCACAGCCTGGCCATGGACGATCATCGATATTTGCACCAAGCATCCAGAAAGCGCCCCAGGTTCCGTTTCCTACTGGTCCCTTGATCCGCGCTTCGATTCGTCCGTACTTAAATCCAACTTTACCTTTGGTGACAAATTTCGAGCTCACCCATTCGCAGGCCGAACCGTAATAACACTTATAAGCAACTGCGCCGGTCGTGCTTGCGGTAGTGACAAGTGAACCAGTTGAATCAATGGTGCTCTGCGTATCTAAATACCACTGGCGTTCGAGATTACCCCAGCCACGATTTCCATAAGATGTGCCATCGCCATTTTCCGGAATCCAGACCGAAGAATTTAAAGTTGAGCCAGCGTTGAACTCATCTGACCAGATCAGAGAGTAAGAACGAGGGGCAACCGGAATTGCGATCGACTGTGAAGTCGATGAGGTGGAACCGAAACCTTTTGCAGTGTACGAAACTTTGAGTGAGATATCACTACCTTGGTCGCCGGTTGCGAGTTGGTAGGTGTTTGCATGTGCACCTTTCACTTCGAATGGACCAGAGAACCATTGAAGAGTTGGGGTGGCATTTGCCGGAATGGTCTTTGGGAGCACTACCGCCATTGTGGTCTTTGCTACATCAGCATAGGCAATGTTCACAAAGCCATTTACTGCGACGCTGCCAATCACGATGGTATTCGATGTAACGGTGACGCCATTTGCGCTCTCACGAGCAGCGATAATGGTCCCCTTCTTTGAAGGTGGCGTAAGGCTCTTGCCGGAATTGCCCGCTACGACCTTGCCATTTACTACCCATGAAATAGTGCTTTTAGTGGCCGAACTCCAAGTAGCTGGGCTCTCCGTGATCGCTCCACCCACCTTGGTCAGAGTGATGACCGGAGGGGTGATCGCCGTTATAGCCACGGCCTTTGCTGGTGTGATCAGAAACAGAGTGGAGATGGCCAAGAGCGACGATGTGGTGATGCCGACAAATGATTTACGCATTTCTTCTTAGCTTCCTTCTCTGATGGAGATGCGGCCTGGTCTCCCCTTAGGTGTGTAGACCAGGCCGCACTCGTAGTGCTCTCTTACTTCTGCTTACTTCTTACTTCTTGGTGTAGCCCTTTGGACAGACTGGCTTGACGCCAGTGACCTTTACAGTCGTCTTACCCTTTACACAACTGATTGTTGATGTAGCAGGTGCGGCGACCGCAGCGTTTCCGTAGAAGTGGATCTCGGTGAAGTCTGCAACATCTGTTGCTGCTCCGGTGATCTCTGGGAAGATCTGCGAGAAGAGCGCACCCTTAGTTGGATCTGTAGGGGTTGCTGTAGTCATGGTTGCAGGCTTTACCTCGCCCTTAGTGTCAGTGTTCTTCAAAGTGAAGACCGCATAACCCATCGCATCTGTCGTTGCAGAATAGAGGGCTTGGTCGTTTCCTTGTGAGTCATCCTTCTTAGGATCTGTCGCTACCTTGCCATCTGTCATCTTGGCATTGGACTTGGAATATGCCTTGTTGACGTGAAGCTTTACAACAGTATTTGGAAGTGCGACGCCATTGTCATCGGTCACCTTGTATGCCAAGACGATAGATGAACCTGTTGGTGCATAGACCTGGCGGAAGCCAACGCCCGCTGCATACCAAGTGTTATCAACGCTGAAAGTCTTCTCGAGATCTGCACGGTGGATCGAGTTCTTATCGTCAAGAACTGGTGTAACCAAGCGGATTGTTGGGTGTGTAACTGGCGCAGTGACTACTGACTTTGGAATGTAGTAGTGGAACTCAGTGAAGACTGAGTGATCTGGCTTCTCGCCTGCGATTTGAAGAAGGAACTGTGAGTGAAGGTCATTGAGACCATCAGCACTGATATCTGGCTTGTCGGTGAAGGAGGCTGGCTGTGGCTCGCCAAGTGGCGCCGCATCGAGATCCTTTACTGAGTATGTGACGTTACCGAAAGCATCAGTGGTGTGGAAGACATTGCCTTGATCCAAAGGTGGCTTATCGACGCCCTTTGTGATGACATTATCGACCTGAACGATCGATGTCGATGTGCTGTAACCCTTATTCACGCGAAGATTGACAACCTGGTTAACGAGAGGCTGACCGTTCTTATCGGTGACGTGGTAGGTCAAGTTTGAAGTTGAGCCGACTGGAACAAATGTGCGCTGATAGATGACGCCAGTTCCGAACCAACCGTTAGCAACCCAACCATCAGCCATCTTCTGGTTAGCGGCTGCTTCGCTGGTATTTGTTGCATCAAGATATGGTGTTAAAAGAGTTGCATGCGCATCCTGAGGTGGGGTGGTCCCAGCTGCATGTGCTGATCCCGCAACTGTTCCTGCAAATGTCGCGACGAGCGCCGCGGTAGTCACAGCAACTGCAAGCTTTTTAGCCTTGAGCATTTGTACTCCATTTCTTTTCCTAGGTTTTAACATGGTGAGATCTTTCGCCGAACTGGTTTAACCCTTTACTGCGCCGTCCATAACGCCAGTCACAAGTTTGCGACCGACAAAGATGAAGAGGATGAGAAGTGGTGCGGTTGCCAAGAAGGCACCGCCCATTTGCAAGCCATAATCAAGTCCATACATTGGCTTCAGCTGGGTAAGAGCAACTTGCAGCGTGAAGTGCTTGGGGCTTTGCAAAACGATGGTTGGCCACAGGTAATCATTCCAAGCGGCCAAGAAGGCGAAGAGACCAAGGACGAATCCGCTCTGTCGCACAATCGGGAGAACGATCCGGAAGAAGATACGTGGAACGGATGCACCGTCGATACTTGCTGCTTCCAAGAGTTCATTCGGAATCTGGGCATCGATGATCTGTCGCATCCAGAAGACGCCAAAAGCGGTAATTAACGCGGGGACGATCAAGCCATAGAGGGTATCGACCATGTGGAGATTCTTCACAAGCATGAAGAGCGGGATGATGCCGAGTTGGCTTGGCAGCATCATGGTTCCGACAACGAAGAGAATCAGACCCTTGCGCCCCTTGAAATCAAGTTTTGCGAAGGCGAAGCCAGCGATCGCCGAGAAAATCACTTGCGCAATAGCGATCGAGATACCGACGATGAAGGTATTGAGGAGAGCGGTATTGAAATAGACGCCCTGCGCACTGAGGACCTTCTTCGCCACAATGAGGAATCGTCCACCTGGGATTAATGATGGTGGGCTCTTGGAGATTTCGGCGTTGGTATTGGAAGCAACAACGAACATCCAATAGAACGGGAAGATAGAGAGGGCGACGATCATCGCCAAGAGCACATAATTGCGCTTTGGTACTCGACGCCAGCGAGGCTGCTTTACGCGCTTGGCCTTCACAACAACAGTATCCGGAGCCATCTGGGTGCTCATTAGCGCGTCCCATCATTAGAAATTTTACGAGTAATGACAAAGTTCACGGCCGAGATAATCAGGACGATGAAGGTAATGAAAATACCGATCGATGCGGCATAGCCATACTTATTATTAACGAAGGCCTGGTTATAAAGGAAGAGAGTGAGCGTGAGGAACTGCTTACTTGATCCGCCATCAGAGGCAAGCTGCTGAGGTTCGGCGAAGACCTGAAGTCCGCCGATGGTTCCGACGATCAAGACAAAGGTGATGGTGTTCTTGAGCTGTGGCAGGGTCACATATCGGAATTGCTGCCACTTTGATGCGCCGTCGACCGATGATGATTCGTAGAGCTCGTTCGGGATCGCAAGCATTGATGCCAAGAAGATGAGTGTGTTGTAGCCGATCCAACGCCAGGTGATCATGGTGGCGATCTGAACGTGGCTTGGGATCACGCCTTCAATAAAGTCGATGTGATGGCTAAATCCGGCCCAACCAAGAATGTCGTTGATGATTCCGAAATCGCGGCCGAAGAGTTGGCTAAAGACAATGGTAATAGCGATGACCGAGGTGATATTTGGGACGAGCAAGATGGTTCGGAAGAATGATTTTCCGCGAAGGCGGGTATTGCGCAAGATATTTGCGAGCCCGATCGCCATCAGCATTTGTGGGAAGGTAGAAAGCGCCCAGATGCTAAATGTATTGCGAAGTGCCAACCAGAGGTCGGAGTCATGCAAGAGTCGATCGAAGTTGTGGAGTCCGGTGAAGGTTGATTCACCCAGTGGATCCCAATGGAAGAAGGAGATATAGACAGAGTAGACAACAGGAGCAAGACCAAAGATCGCAAACATCACAACAAATGGGGCCACATAGAGGTAGCCCCATTTGCCATTAAGAGATTTCACGCCAGGAAATTGCGTCGCCTTCTTCGCCTTGGATGAAGAACCTTGTGGGCTCTTTGACTTCCAAGGAGAGAGCGCTTTCTTACGCCCTCTCTCTGCAACTTCACTCATCGGTATGTGCTTCTTTCTCTCAGATCTGAATCAACTGATAGTTCGGATTAGTTATTCACTACCTTGTTGAGTTCACTGAGTACTTGAGCCCATGATTTATCTGCAGTCTGCTTCTTGGCGGCAACTCGGCCAAGACCTGCACCGATTGCTTGATCAATTGCGCGCTGCAACTTACCTTCAAAGATCGGCTTCAGCGTCTGAACACCAGCGGCATAGATCTGACCGACTGGGGCATTGTTGAAGAATGGATCCTTATATCCAGTAAGTGCTGGATCCTTGTAGAGAACTGATGCAGCTGGGAAGAGTCCATAAGTCTTGAAGACCTTGAGCTCTTGAGCAGGTGCGAGGTACCAGGTCAAGAAGTCATAAGCAGCTTGCTTATTCTGTGCATACGATGGAATTCCAAGTTGTGTTCCGCCTTGGTTTCCGCCGCCGCCTGGCATATCAGCAATATCCCACTTTCCATTTGTGTCCGGTGCCTGCGCCTTGATGTAATCCATCATCCACGCTGGTGCCAAGATCGTGGCAAATGTGCCCTTGTTCATGCCGATATTCCAGTCAGATGTGTACTGACCGATACGTGTACCAATACCTGCATTTGTTGCTTTGATGGTTGTGTTCCATGCCAACTTCACCTGTGGGTTAGTCGCATAGATGAGCTTTCCGCTCTCGGTTCCATCGTTTGCATAATATTTCGCAGTTCCCTGGTTCATGATCGCGGCGTAGATAGTGCCAGCGTTATCAATGAAACCAACGCCTGCCTTCTTCTCAGCAGCGGTTAACTTTGCGTTGTACTTCTGACCGGTTGCAATGAATGCATCCCATGTTGGCCAGAGCTTGGCGACCGCGTTGCGCTCTGTTGGAAGGCCAGCCTTCTTGAAGAGATCAGAACGGTATGCAACTTCGAGTCCGCCGACATCGGTTGGAATACCGATAACGCTGCCATCAAAAGCTACGCCTTGCTGCCAGCGCCATGCGAGGTAGTTCTTCGCAATGTCATTTGCAGTCTGTCCTGCTGGAATTCCTGCAGTTGGTTCACCAGTGGTCTTCATTGTACGAAGATCGGTGAAGCACTTTGGGTATGAACGCCAGTATCCTGAATATGAGACTTCGGTCGCGACGATATCTGGACCGGTCTTCGAGGTACATGCAGTGACCATGTTGGTTCCATCAAGTGGATCAAGGTCAGACTTCTTAATCTGAAGTGTTACTTCTGGGTGGAGTGCCTTGTACTCAGCGACAAGTTGGCGCTGAATAACATCACCAAAGGTCCAGATAGTGATCGTTACAGGTTCGGCAGCTTTTGCTTGAGCGGTGAAGACACCGGCGCCGATCGCGATTGCTGCAAAGGATGCAACAAGGGCTTTGCCTCTTAATTTTGTAATCATTCCGTTACGCATTCAAACTCCTCAGGTCTTGACTGGCGCGGCAATTGCTTTACAGTTATGCGAGGCCACAATTCAAAGATTCTTTCAGCCAGGTGTAGGCTAGAAACATCTATGAAAGCGGTTTCACAGATGGAAGTTAAGTGGAATTTCCGCCTCTTGGCAAGACCAAGAGAGGGGTTCGCGCAATTGTTATCAAAGCGTGATCAAGCGGTCTCGCCAAACTGCCCGAGAGAGGTCAGAGTTGATTCTTATGAGCGCAACTAGACGCACCCGAACCCTTGGCTATCTCGCGCTTGCTTCTTCTCTCGCCATTTTCACAGCATTAACGATCGAGGCTCCTGCCAAGGCGGCGACAAAGATCACCACCTACAAACTTCTCTGGGCTGATGACTTCACCGGTAAGAAGGGCACACTCCCTAATCCAAAGGTCTGGTCCCCCGAACTCGGTGGATTAAACTCCAACGGCGAACTCGAGTATTACACCAAAGATTCCAAGAACCTCGCCCTCGATGGCGCAGGACACCTTCTTATTACTGCAAACCGCATCGCAGATCAGTCGCTCATGGCAGTCAGTAATGATCCCGCGATCGATCGCATGCTTAATGCTTGTAACGCATGCCAATTCACCAGTGCAAAGATCAAGAGTGCAGGCAAGCTCATGTTCCAATACGGAAAGCTTGAGATTCGCATGAAGGTCCCATCAGGTGACGGAACCTGGCCAGCATTTTGGATGCTCGGCAGCGAACTCCTGAAGGGTATCCCTTGGCCAGATTCTGGTGAGATCGATATTCTCGAAACAAAGGGATCACTTCCTAACACTGCATTCGGAACCATCCATGGCCCTGGACTTCCAGGTGGAGCAGGTGGTGGTTTTGGATCGACCTTCACATCACCAACCGCATTGACTTCTGGATTCCATACTTATGGAATCGAATGGAAGAAGAATCAGATCGACTTCTATGTCGATGACAATCTCTACTTCACCGCAGCGGCCAATGATCCATCGACTGGCACCTGGGTCTACAACCAACCATTCTTCATGATTCTCAATCTTGCAATGGGCGGCCAATTCACCGGTGACCTCGACCCAGCCATGACAAAAGCTCAAATGAGCATCGATTACATACATTTCTACTCCATCAATGGAGTGGGCAAGGTCCTCAAGAGCTAAGCCATAAAGAACAAGGACGAATTAACCCCTACAAACAACTGAAAGGCAGCATATGAAGAAGAGAATCATGAGTGGCGTTGCCGCTCTAGCCTTGGTCGCATCAGGCCTTGGATTAACTGGTCTAACAACCCTCACTCAGGCACATGCCGCAGGATTGCCAACAGTCCGCGTTGTGACACCTGTCTTCAACCCAGCGAATGAGACCTTCGTGGCCGATGGCCTTGGTCAGTACTACGCAGCTGGCGGACGCAGTTATTACATGTATGTGGGCGCTGGTTCAACCATCACCATTACATATGCTGTCACAACCGATGGCACGACTCCTGCTGCTGGTAAGACAATTAATCTTCAAGTCAATGCGCCTTATAGCGGATCAAAAGCTGCGTGGACCGTCGGTGGAAAGATGGTCGGACCATCAACTGACTCTGCAACTGGTTATGGATTACAAGTAACTGGCACAACTGATGCTAATGGAAACGTTTCATTCACAATCGTGAATACCGATACCGCAGCGACTGCAGAAGCCCTTCCGGCATCCGAAACTGCGCCACGCGCTGCATCAGGTCGCACCTACGGAAATATCAAGGCAGTTATCGATGGCCTCACTGATATGCAGCAGGTTGAAGATCTCTTGACCTTTGATATTACAAAGGCCGCTGCTTCAACGATCCCAGCTGCAGCCACCGCAACTCCATCACCATCGGCGACTCCAACTGCAACACCAACTGCCACACCAACTGCCACACCAACACCAACACCATCTGCAACACCGATGGCTACTGCAACACCAACACCAACACCAACCGCTGCACCTGCACTCAACATCCGCTTGGTGACTCCAGCTCTCACTGACACAAACTCAATCCATCGTAAAGATCTTGAGACGCTCTTCAGTGTCACAAACACCTGGTACGCAGTAGGCGTTGGCTTCCGCCAGATCTATCTTCCTGCTGGCTCTAAGTTCACCGTCGCTTACAAGGTGACAGATGCTGCTGGCGCCCCAGTCGCTGGCAAGACCGTCCTCCTGCATGTAAACAAGGCTTACTCCAAGTCCAATGCAGCGATCACTGATGGCAAGAACGCCACAGATGCCAAGAAGGATGATTCTCAAGGCAACGATCAGCTCCAGCTCAGCGCCACAACAGATTCAAAGGGCGTTGCTACCTTCAACCTCCAGAACACCAACACCAAGGGCGAAACTGCCCCTGCAACTCCTTTGACTCCAACCCCAACAGATCCAACAAAGGGTGCGCTCTTCTCTCAGATCTACCCAGAGGTCAATGGCGCCAGTGATATCGCGGATTTCCTTGAAATCCACTTCACCACTCCAGCACCAGCAAAGACCACGATCACCTGCGTAAAGGGCAAGACTGTCACAAAGGTGACTGGAATTAAGCCGGTCTGTCCTAAGGGCTACACAAAGAAGTAAAGATAAGTACAGTGATCTAACGATCACATTAAGGGAGCCCCTGTGAAATTCCGCTCGACGCAAGCCGTAGCGATTGCAGGGGCTCTCTTCGTTTTTCTTACCTCTACTTTTAATAACATCACAACTGCAGCGACACCCGCGAAGGCCGGCGGAATCTGCACCAAGATCTCTCTAACGACCATCGTTGGCAAGATCCATTACATTTGTGTGAAGAGTGGCAAGAAACTTATTTGGCAAGTTGTTCCGACTCCAAAGGTCACACAGAAGCCAACACCAACACCCACTCCAACACCCACTCCAACACCCACTCCCACACCCACACCCACACCCACTCCCACACCCACTCCCACTCCAACACCCACACCCACTCCCACTCCCACACCCACTCCCACACCCACTCCCACTCCCACACCCACTCCCACTCCAACACCCACACCCACTCCCACTCCCACACCCACTCCAACACCCACTCCCACTCCCACTCCCACTCCCACTCCCACTCCCACTCCCACACAAACCACAGTAAAGGGAACCGGGCTACCGCACGCGCAGATGATCATCCCTTCTGATGGCGTTCTTGGTTTGGTAGATAAGACTTCTTACAGTTCGGGCTGGGCCCAGTACTACGGAACAGGTCTTGGATATAAAGATGCATTTGTGATGCAGGGTTCTACATTCACCCTTAAGTGGCTTGTGACCGATGCATTCGGAATGCCATTGAAGAATCAAGCTGTCACGCTCTTGGCAAATAAGGGATATGGCGGAGCGAATGCAACATTCTCTGTCGGGTCAGTCTTTGTCACAAACCTTGCTGGATCAAATGATGGCGCAGATATTCTGGGATCCACTGATTCATCAGGTATCGCAACTTTCACTTTGAAGCAGATATCCCCTGCGACCGAGCCATCATCAATCTCTGTTACAGCTATCGACCCTCTGAACGCAGCCACTGGCGCTATCTATGGCCAATTCGGCCTCCAAATCGGATCAATCGCCCAGATCAATCAATCTATGGATATCGTGGATCTTCACATCCTCCCCAATACCAATGCAGTCACACCGACTCCAACTCCATCACCAAGCCCAACACCGACTTCGCCTTATTTGTGGTCTGCTGAGTTCAACGAAACTGCCGGAACCAAACCAGATTCAACCGTCTGGACGCCATTACTTGGTAATGGCTATGCCCAACTTGGTTTCTATAACTACGGAACCGGTGAGATCGAATCCAACTCCGCAGATGCAGCAGCTACCGATGGACAGGGCAATCTTGCAATAACAACCACCAAGCAAAATGGCGTATGGACGAGTTCGCGAATCTGGACACAAGGCAAGCTCTCTTTCCAATATGGAAAGATCGAGGCACGCATTAAATATCCAGTCGGAAGTTTTAACTGGCCAGCTTTCTGGATGCTTGGCAGCAATTACCTCTTCCCAAATAACAAATCGGGATCTGTCCCATGGCCAAATAGCGGTGAGATCGATATCGCCGAAGGCCTACAAAGTAACCAGGTAGATCAATCAACACTCCATGCCAACTACGTGGGAAGCAATAACGATTGGAGTGGCGGCGGCGGCCTCACTGCAACCGCCCCATACTCAAATATCTCCTCTGAATTCCATACGCACGGAATGATCTGGGAACCTAACTCGATCTCCTTCACTCTCGATGGCGTGGTCTTTGCAAAGGACACCTATCGTGATGGGCATATCTATCAATCACTCAATGGTGGGCCCGATCAGATGATCAATATCAACGGTGATTGGCCATTCAATAAGCCATTCTTCTTAATCCTCGATAACGCAGTCCCGGCGGGTGCCAATGCCCCGGATGGCACTTCTTCCCAGATGCTGATCGACTGGATCCATTACTCGACCTATAACGGCCTTGGAACTCTCGCTCATAACTAGCCGATAAGTAGGCCAATCAAGCCCCACCACCCAGCCACATCCACTTGTGGCCTTTCAGACGACCCCACACGCCCAAACACCAACTCATGACTTATGAGTCGGTGTTAAAGGGCCAAGCCGAGATGAAGAAATTCTTCAAATCGACTTTTTCTGAAAGGAAAATAATGTCTACAAAGACAAGCTTTAAGCGCATCGCCGCTGTAGCTGCTGTAGCACTCACCCTCGGTGGGTTCTCAGCTGTTTCAGCTCACGCTGCGATCTCAGTCACGTCGTACTCGACTGACTACGCGTCAACTTCTGTCGCGCTTGGTCAGGATGCAGTACTCGTACTTCACCAGGACTTCCTTGCTTCTGCTGTGAATGACACACAGACACTCACAGTTGCAGTTACAGGAAACGTGTACGGCACAACACCAAACACAACCTGGCCTACAGTGTTCAAGGGTTCAGACACCGCAACCGTATCAGCGGGAACATCTGCTGAAAAGGCTCGCGGATACGCAGCCGATGCTGTTTACGGTGGATTCCCTTCCGCAGACATTACAGCTGGCAGCGTAAATGTGAATAACACACAGGTCGTCACAAACAACGCTTCTACCGTTATTACGGTGAAGAACTCTGCAGTTGCAGTAGGTCGCGTTCGTGGCTTTGAAAGAATTGAATGGAAGCCAACAGCAGCGGGAACTTACTCTCTGAAGGTCACCTCTGATAGCACAGGCGATAGCCTCTGGTCATACACATGGACTTTCACAGTTGGATCATCAACTCTTTCTGATGCCACTGCGAAGACAACCCTTGCTGGACAGACTCCAAGTGCTACATTCTCAAAGGCCGTCAATGGCTATAACAACTGTGGCACTTACACAGGATGTCTTGTTGGGTCCACATATGCTCGCGCATTCTCTACTTTCCCAGCTGTAAACCACTCTGCTGTCGATGAGTCAGTGTATGCATCGAAGGCACTCAGCCTCAATGGAGCATCAATCCCGGCTGCGGCTATTGTCGGAGACGTAAACAGCACAGCCAGCACAGGTAACACTTATGATGCAATGAACGGCGCTTATGTATTTGCATCCATCAGTGGGCCTGGTTGGTTAACACTCTCTGACTACGGTTCATCTACAAATGCTCAAGGTCGTTCAGTCGTGACAAAGTTGGCGTTAACTTCAAATGACTACCAGCTCCTTGTTGGATCAGATGGAATCGCAGGCGTTGCAACAGTCACGATTTCTGCTGCAAATAGCTTGACAGCAACACCTGTTGTGATCGCAACTAAGACTGTCACTTTCTATGACACACCAGGAAAGGCAAGCCTCACACGTCTTGCTTACTCAATAAACGGTGATGCCGGTGCTGCAGCTACAGCTGCATTCACACTAGGAATCACTGACCTTTCTGGTAACAAGGTGCCTTACACTCAGGCAGTTGGTCTCGGATTCTTCGCAAAGGTTGCATCGGATAATTCAACTATCCTTCCTGCTTCAACAACGTTGTCTTCTGCGACTGTAAGCCTTCAGCCTAAGGGTGCGTTGTATGGAACTGCGAATGTCACAGCAACAGTGTCAAACGACACTGGTGGCGCTGCAGGTACAGCAACAGGACTTGATGCTTCTGGTTTCAAGGCCACTACATTCTCAACAACTGCGTCAGCAATCACAGTTGCAAAGAATCAGGTTGCGAAGTTGGTAATCACTACTGACTCAAACGCCTACACACCAGGACAGGCAGGAGTAATCACCTTCTCTGCTACTGATGTAAATAATCTCCCTGTACCAGATGCTTTGAACCCAGGAGTTTCAACACTATCGACGATTGCAACTTCAGGAAGCCTTACAACAGGATTCTCTGCAATCACTTCAATTGGTGGTTTTGGATACTCTTGCCCAACATATGTTGCAGGAACTTCAGCAACTGATTGTGGTGCAGGTCTAAGCACTGTTAACTTCTACGCGCCAATTGCAGAAGGAAACTTCACAGTTAACTTCACACTTGGAACTGGCTTCAGCACAGCCTTAGCTGCAACTGTAGCGAGCGTAACTTCAAGCGTAGCTCCTTCAGCCGCAACCAATGCAGCTCAGGCTGCTCAGGATGCTGCTAACGAGGCAACAGATGCTGCTAACGCTGCAACTGATGCTGCTAACAACGCTATGGATTCAGCAGATGCTGCACAGCAGGCTGCAATGGATGCTGGCGACAAGGCAGATGCTGCTCTTGCTGCAGTAACAGACTTGGCTTCAAAGGTCTCTGAGATCGCAGCTGCGGTCACAGCCCTTTCAAGCGTTGTCGCAAAGATCGCTGCAGCAGTTGCAAAGATCTCCAAGAAGGTAAAGGCTTAATTCGCAAGAATTAGCTAACTGCTAAAAAGGACTGGCCCCCTGTCGGTAAGGACAGGGGGCCAGCTTCTTTATTCTAGTTGACTAGTCATCACCTTTTTACTGTGAGGCGAATGAGAAGAAACACCTACTCATAGATTTTCATGACTTCACCTGTCCATTCATGTTAATGAACAAAATTAGATTTCTTGAGAAAATTGATCCACTTCTTTCTTACCAAGGGAGTTTTACAGATGGTTTTAGATGCTTTTGCGACGTCCCTATGGCCTCATCTCCCGGTGACCCATAAAACTCGTCGTAACTACTCGGGCGCTTATAGGAGGCACCTTCATTCACCTCTTGGCAGGAAGCCCCTGGAAGAGATCACAAAGTTTGATCTCATTGAGGCGATGCAGGCTCTCTCTCCACAGACCAAGTATCAAACTCTTATGGTGGCTCGCGTGCTATTCCGTGAAGCGCTGAACCGCGAACTCGTAGAGGACTCTCCGGCTGCACGAATTAAGGCCCCAAAGATCACCGTGGACCCATCAAAGTTCCTCATCTGGGAAGACCTAAGGGAGATCGACTTCGGATCTCAGACCACTCGTATTCGCTTTCTAGCCCTTCATGGCCTTCGTTATGGAGAGGCTGCGGCACTGACAGAAGAAGATATCTACGATGGCCGTGTCCACATCACCAAATCAATTCATGGAAAAACAAAATCTGCGGCAGGTGTTCGAACGGTCCCACTTATGAGTGAATTCAAGCCCTTTGTGAAGTATCAGAACACGATTGCAGCACGTCTCAAGCCATATGGAGTCACTGTCCACTCACTGCGTAAGACCTACGCATACATGCTCAAGAGCGCGGATGTGCACGTCACTACAGCCTCAAAACTCATGGGGCATAGCAACCCATTGATCACCATGAAGATCTACACAGCGGTGCTTGATAACGAGATTGAAAAGTCAGGTACGGCTCTCAATAACTACATGGCTGGCTAAATACTTTATGAAAAGCCAGAAGGCCGGCCCCCTAAGGGACCGGCCTTCTGTACTACCAGGGTTTAGCTAATTCTTTCGAATTATGCCTTTACCTTTGCAGAGATCTTTGCAACTGCTGCAGCGATCTTTGCGACTACAGCTGAAAGGCTAGTGATCTGTGTTGCGATCTCTGAGACCTTTGTAGCCAAGTCAGTGACAGCTGCGAGTGCAGCATCTGCCTTGTCGCCAGCATCCATTGCAGCCTGCTGTGCAGCATCTGCTGAATCCATGGCGTTGTTAGCAGCATCAGTTGCAGCGTTAGCAGCATCTGTTGCCTCGTTAGCAGCATCTTGTGCAGCCTGAGCTGCGTCAAGTGAAGCGTTAGCTACAGCAACAGGTGTTGCTGTGATTGCTGCAGCGGTTCCGCCGGCAACAACTGCGTCAACAGCTGCTCCCTGAGTTGCGCTAAACACTACTGAACCTGAGATAGGAGCATAAGCAGTGAAAGTTGCAACACCCTTAACGAGTGTTACAGCAGCTGAAGCTGTGTATGTTGGGCTGTTAACCAAAACATCGCTGGTGATACCAGTTGATGAGAAGAGGTTGCGAGCACCATCAGCAACTGGACGGCCATTAGCATCTGTTGCAGTAACAGTAAGAGTGATCTTCTGTCCTGGAGCATATGTTGATGAGTCAGTTGTGATTGTGACTGTCTTTGCTGTTGTCAAAGTAACTTCTACTGGAACAACCAAAGTAACAGTTGCTGCTGTAGTTGAGTTAGTCAATGTGATGTTTGCTGTTCCAGCTGTAACGCCAGTAACAGTGATAACACCAGAAGTATCAGTTGCTGTAACAGTTGCAACTGCTGTGTTTGAGCTTACTGCGTTAACAGTTCCCAATGTAGCAGCGTTTCCGTTTGCATCTAGACCTGTCACTGTAAGAGTAGAAGTTCCACCCTTAGCAATGTAGTTAGCAAATGTTGAAGCCTGTGTAGCAGCAAGTGCGTACTTAGCCAAAGAACCTGTGAAGGTAACTGTCTTTGTTGAAACAACTGCGCCACCGATAGACACGGTAACTGTTGCTGTTCCTGAGCGACCGTCAGACCAGATTGTGAATGACTGAAGGCTTGCAGCAGTAGCTGTTGCTGATGGGCCACGGTTTGAACCTGTGTTTGAGTAAACATCCACAAGGCCTGCACCTGAAACTGCGACAGTTACAGCTGCTGGAGTTACCATCGCAGTTGTGGTGTCTGTTGTTGAGTATTGGCGGACGTCAATGCGGGCTGAAGCTGCGCCTGCACCAACAGATGCTCCTGCTGCTGCAGTGATTGCCGCATCAGCTGTGATTTCAGATGAACCAGCAGCGCCGATGAAGGCTGTTGCGTGGTCTAGCTTCTGGGCTGAAGCAGTAACCGTCCATGTTGCCTTCTGGGTGCTATCAATTGTTGAGAAAACAACAATTGTGTATGAACCAGCGACATCAGGTGTGAACTTGAGGTTGTAGTAGTAGTTCACGCGTGTTGGTGAGCTTGGAGCTGTCACACCGAGTGTAGCAAGGTCATAATAACCGAGGCTAGATGGGTAGGTTTCAGCGAAAGTTGCACCGGTTGTGTTGGTGTATGTGGTGCCAGTGTAGGCAGTAGCAATGGTTGCATTGTATGTAAGTGCTGATGTTGATGGCACTGCAGCAATAAATGCTGCTGCTGCGAGATCTGCACCATTTGTTGTTCCAACACCAGAGAGGTGTACAACAGCTGTGACAGGCACGCCAACTGAAGCAGTAGTTGGTGCGCTTACTAGCTCAACTGTAGGCAATTGGCCTGGAGCAGCATTCGCTGAAACTGATGAGAACCCACCAAGGGTGAGTGCTACAGCAGCTACAGCGGCGATGCGCTTAAAGCTTGTCTTTGTAGACATTATTTTCCTTTCAGAAAAAGTCGATTTGAAGAATTTCTTCATCTCGGCTTGGCCCTTTAACACCGACTCATAAGTCATGAGACGGTCTTTTTGGACCACGAGATGTGACGCACGTGCTGACACATCTCTATTCCCTCGCAATATCCGGATTGCGCGGGAAACCTGTTGTTGGATCGACATTTACTTCGATCCCTTGGTTGCGACCTGAATAGCCTGGGCCAAGATTTGTGTCTTGCCAGGGTTCAGAATCAAGCGGGTGGTGATAGAAGTCGGGGCAGAAGTCACGTCCACGCCTCGGCTTACGGGGATAATTATACCCGCCTCAGATAGCGAATCGATGTACATCACGCTTGTTACGAGGTAGTTACCCTCGGGTAGACGTGTGATCTTCGTGCTCGTACCTGAAACTTTGAGTGGTACCCACGCCCCGTTAACGGAGACTGATGGGCTAGCCGTATATGTGGTGCCATCGCCTGTGACAGCGACCTTCTGGCTGAGCAGCACTGCAACAGCAGCGGCGTCATAGGTCATCGCTGGGGCGCTCAAGAGTGTGCCCTCATCGGTCAAAAGTGGAGCCGGAGTTCCGACGATGATCTTTCCGGCGTGACCCTGAAGATCAGTGGCGGTGAAGCCAGTTGGGAGGCCATTTGAATCGAGGCCATAGAAAGCTAGTGGTGCGAGCTTGGCATCAACTTGCTTGACCAAGGCATCGGACTTGTTCTGCTCGGCTGTGGCGGTGGCAGACGGTGATGAGGCCGTTGCTGAGGCAGAGGCTGAAGCGGTTGGTGCAGCTGCTGGAAGCTCTTGTGAAGCAGATGGAGTGGCTGTGCCGACGTTGGTGACGGCGCTCTTGTTGCCAAATGAGCCAAAGCCAACGAATGCTGCCAAAAGGAGAACAAGCGAAAGGGCGACCTTGGAAGATTTCTTCGCAAGCTCGGCTGCCTTCTTATAAGAGGTAGAGAGAGCATCGAGTGCGGTAGCACCGGTCTCTTCATCGACAACCCACTCAGTCAAGACGCGGACAAATGAGGCGCGGGCGCGCTGGACAACGTGGCGAACATTCGCTGGGGTTGTTCCGAGCTCGGCGGCGATCTCTTCGGTGGTGCGGCCTTCCATCTCCCACATGACGAGCGCAGTGCGCTGATCTGCAGAGAGACGAGAGAGTGCCTCGCGGATGATGCTGGCATCTTCTGCGGCGGCAATGGAGTCATCAAAGGCGATGTGGTTCTCGGCTGCGATCTCGTTGATGCGCTCGACAGAGGTCTCGGAATCGATCGCTACCAAGTTAGGGCGTGAGCCGGTGGCGCGGATCTGGTTGAGGCAAAGGTTATTGACGGTGGTACGGAGGTAAGCGAGCGCACGATCACGGCTATCGAGCTCTGGGGCAGCCATGATGAACTTAAGGAAGGCTTCCTGGACGATTTCGACGGCATCTGACTCTGAACGCAAGATGCGGCGAGCCTGAGATGTGAGTGATGAGCGTTGTTCGGCGTAGAGCGCGGAGAGATCGGCAATAGACCACTCTGAAACAGGAGTTGGTGTTGCCCCCTGTGCAGGTGTCTGCTTCTTACGAAGTGCCACGATGATCTCCGCCTTATTACTCGAGTAGTGCTGGGTACCTGGGTCTTGCAGATGGATACGTCTATCCCTCTACTAGTAAAGACACGGAAGTTGCCCAAATGTTGTCCTCGGAATGGCAAAAAGTGGCAGATTTTCGAAAATTCTTTCCAGATCCCCTCAAATCTGGGCGAAATGTCCGATATCCACCACTTTTACTTGCTTGCCTTGCTTGCCTTGCTTGCCTTGCTTGCCCACTTGCTTATTTATCCAGGTACTTGCTTATCCAGGGTCCCAACGCAGGGATGGCTTATTTATAGAGGTCGAGCCTTAAGGGAGGCTGAGAGCAGGTCGTGAATCAGGTGGAACTTTTGGCTGGCTCAGACCTGGGTTCGTCCTGGGTTCGTCCTGGGTTCGTCCTGGGTTGGCTCTTGCTTAATTCTTGCTTAACCCTGTGAGCCGAAAAGTCCCTTGAGCCCTCTTTTACTCTTTGTGATCCGCACATCCCGCAAGAGCTGGGCCGATTGTTCGGGCTTGAGGTCCATGATGAAGGCACCGAAGGCGGACTCAGATCCAGCCAAGTACTTGAGCTTTCCGGGCGCCCTTCGAACCGAGGTGATCTGCCAATGCAGGCGCATCACATCGCGACCTTTGCGAACAGGTGCTTGATGCCATGCAGCGATGTATGCCATCTGAATTCCGAAGACACCATCGAGTCGATGTAAAACTTCTTTTGCGATTGAAGGATAAGTATCTGCTTCTTCATCGGCGAGATCGGCGAGATCGACAACGGATCGCTTTGGTGCGACATGAATCTCGAAGGGATAACGCGCTGCAAATGGGACATAGGCGATCCAGAACTTATTTTCAGCAACGATCCGGACTTTCTCTTTGATCTCGCGCTTGATGATCTCATCGAGCAAGATCTTGCCGGTATCTTTATAGAACTTCTTTGCCGCGCGATACATCTTCTCGGTGCGTGGTGGCAAGAATGGATAGGCATAGATCTGACCATGTGGGTGGCTCAGTGTTACACCTACTTCTTCACCGCGGTTTTCAAAGGGTGCAATGTGGGCGATGTGCTTCTCTTGCGAGAGCTCACGCGTGCGATCGCGCCATGCTTCCATGACGATACGAATATGTTCTTCAGGTAGTTCGTGAAAAGAGGTGTCATGGTGATCGGTGAAACAGATGACTTCTGCTTTGCCGGCAGCCTTACCAACCTTGGTCTTAATTCCAGCGATCTTAGGAAGAGAGAAATCTTCACCAGGATGAGCAAAGGATGGTGAACGATTATCAAAGACAACAACTTGATACGAAGTATCTGCGATCTCGCTCTCTAAGCCAGGTTTTGTTGGACAGAGAGGACATAACTCTTTGGGTGGTAAGAAGACGCGACTCTGTCGATGCGCCGCAATCGCGGTCCATTCATTGGTGAGTGCATCAAGACGTAAGTCGGCAACCGGAGGGCGCTCTTCAAAGGGGCGTTGATCAATGGCGGCACGCGTTGAAGTCCCGCGATCACTGCGGTCGTAATAACGGATGGTCCGGCCATCTGCCATCGCCAGATCGGTCCGATGGATTGATGCAGAGAGTTCGCGTGGGCTATCACTCATAGTGCGCACTCTAGCGGGTGATCAAAATAATGGGGTATCCCCTATTAAAAGATTGAGCGTTCGAGCGCTGTGCGCGCGGCTTCGCGGCGATCTGAGACGCTAAGAATTTGGAAGATGCGCATCGTCTCGTGGCGGATTGTCGAGACGCTGTAGCCGAGATCTGAGGCGAGTTCGTGGTTGGTCTTGCCATCAATCATGCCCTGCAATATTTGTAATTGGCGCGCGGTAAAGTCGCCACGGCTGACAGAGATGTTATTGCGTCTGATTGCAGCAGCGCCCTGCACAATCTCTTTATGTCGTGGAAGTAGATAGAAACTCAAGAGCCGAGAAATCATTGTTACTTCGTAGAGAATCTCAGCTTCATGCTCTTCACTCGTAACCGGTTCTTTGAAGACGAGGATGAGTGATCCCTTACTGACGCCATTCTCACGCAGGCTAGCGATCAAGATTCGCTTCATTGGGTCAAACCCGACAAAGTCCTCATTTAATATATTCCCGATCGGTGTATCTTCACGATCGAGTGAATAGCGCCATTGCTCAGAACTCTCAACTAAGCCAGCTCCAAAATCTTTAAAGCCATAAGCGCCGATATGGTGAAGTGAATCATCATTGGATAGCAATGAAAGTCTTGCTTTTTGAACTCCGTGATGCGTAAGGTAATTAACGACTAATGCTTGAACAATCTCTTCTGGTGTTGGATTAAAGGTGAGCATCTCGAGCATCAGAAAGATCTGAGCCTCACCGTGTCCAGACTTGGGGATAACGGTCTTACTTCGGATTTGATTTCGCGATGAGTCATGCATGTGCGAAATTCTGACATTATTCACTGACACTCATAGATGACCACTCCGTGTCCGGTACCGACAGAAGGGCCATGACCAGTCACCCCCCCCCGATAGGTTGGAAACGGGACGAATCGGACGGCTAAAGAACCCTCAGCATGCGGGTATTACCCAAGGTATTGGGCTTCACGCTCTCAAGATCTAAGAACTCTGCAACACCCGCATCATATGAACGTAAGAGCTCTTGGTAGACATCAGGTTCGACAGGTGTGCCTTCAATAACGTTGAAGCCATGTTTAGCAAAGAACTCGGTCTGAAAGGTAAGACAGAAGATTCGTTCGACGCCGAGTGACTTTGCGCGATCGACAACTGCTTCGATGATCTGGTGTCCAATACCCTTATTGTGGAATGCCTCTTTCACTGCAACGGTACGAACTTCGGCGAGATCTTCCCAAAGAATATGGAGCGCGCCACAACCGACAACTTCATCACCAGCGACGGCAACGACAAATTCCTGAACGCTCTCAAAGAGTGTGACAGTCTCTTTCTCCAGCATCTTGCCCGGCGCCGCGAAGGTATCGATGATCGAACGAATCTGTTTTACATCACTTGTCCTGGCTGGACGAATCACAATAGATGAACTAGAAGTCATAAGAGAATTATTAGACATCGAGAAATTAATTCTCTTCTGGCTTCACAAGTGGGAAGAGAATCGTCTCGCGAATTCCAAGACCGGTTAGTGCCATCAGCAATCGATCCACACCCATACCGAATCCGCCCATTGGTGGCATTGCATATTCCATCGCACGCAAGAAATCTTCATCAAGTGGCATCGCCTCAACATCACCCTTAGCACCAAGAGATGCTTGCTCGACAAGACGTTCACGCTGGATGACTGGATCGATCAACTCCGAATATCCAGTGGCAAGTTCGAAACCTTCGACATACAAATCCCATTTTTCAACGATGCCCGGAATAGATCTGTGAGATCGGACTAGCGGAGATGTATCGACTGGATAACCGCGAACAAAGATTGGCTCATTGAGTTGGCCTTCAGTGACATGTTCGAAGATCTCTTCGGCGAGCTTGCCGGTGATCCACTTCGGATCGATCTTCATCCCGAGCTTGGTAGCAAGTGTTTTTAACTCGTCATACGAGGTCTGGGCAGTGACTTCAGTGCCTACGCCCTCTGAGATCAAGTCATAGAGCGACGCCTCACGCCACTTTCCGCCGAGGTCTAACTGGCGGCCATCGTGGTGTGTGACGACATGGCTACCGAATACCGCCATCGCAGATTCTTGAATGAGATCGCGCGTCAGAGTCGCCATCGTCTCCCAATCACCATAAGCCTGATATCCCTCGATCATCGCAAATTCTGGTGAGTGGCTGGAGTCAGCACCTTCATTACGGAAGTTACGGTTGATCTCAAATACTCTTTCAAGCCCACCCACAACGCAACGCTTGAGGAATAACTCTGGCGCGATACGCATGTAGAGATCCATGTCGTAGGCATTGCTATAAGTCTTAAATGGACGAGCAGCTGCGCCACCATGCATCACCTGCAACATCGGAGTCTCAACTTCGATGTAGTCGCGGTTGGTAAATGATTCGCGCAATTGGCGCATCACTTGTGGGCGAAGCCGGGCATTGCTGCGAGCTTCAGGGCGCACAATAAGATCGACATAACGCATGCGGACACGCGTCTCTTCACTCAATGGTTTATGTTCGACTGGCAGTGGTCGAAGTGACTTCGATGCTAATTGCCAATCACTTGCCAAGATTGAAAGTTCGCCCCGCTTGGATGTGATCACTTCACCTGTGACAGAGACGTGATCTCCAAGGTCAATTTCAGATTTCCAGAGTCCAAGAGATTCTTCCCCGACCTTGTCGAGTGAGAACATAGTCTGGAGTTCGGTGCCGTCGCCTTCGCGCAAGGTGGCGAAACAGAGTTTGCCGGTATCGCGCTTAAAGATAACTCGACCTGCAACGCTTTCGGTCTTGCCAGTTGCTACATCGACATCGAGGCCCGTGTTCTCCTCGCGAATCGCTTTGAGCGTCTTGGTTCGTGGGACTGCGACTGGATAAGCCTCACCACCGCGCTCGATGATGGCAGCGCGCTTGCCCCGGCGGATTCTTAACTGCTCGGGTAGATCATCTTCTGGCGCTACTTCAGGCTTTTCGTTCACGCGCCGATCGTACTAAAAATTGCGTTCGTGGACTAAACGCAATCCAATCAGAGTCAGATCTTCTTCATGAAAATCAATGGTCTCGCTGATACCAAGGACCAGTGGTGCAAGGCCGCCAGTGGCGATAACGCTCACTTCGCCGGTATCTGGATAGAGCACTTCAAGCTCATCAATAATGCGATTTACCAAGCCATCTACCTGTCCTGCAAACCCAAAGATCGTGCCTGATTGAAGTGCCTCGACTGTGTTCTTGCCGATCACACTCTTTGGTCGCACTAATTCAACTTTGCGAAGTTGGGCTGCGCGTGATGCAAGGGCTTCAACCGAAATCTCAATGCCGGGTGCAAGCGCGCCACCAAGGAACTCACCTTTTGGAGAGACAACATCGAGATTGGTCGATGTTCCAAAGTCCACAACAATGCACGGGCCGCTCGCGCCATAGAGTGAATGTGCCGCCAAAGTATTAACAATGCGATCGGCACCAATCTCTCGAGGATTATCCACTAAGAGCGGAACCCCAGTCTTTGTCCCTGGTTCGATAATCGTGCAATCAAGATTTGCGAAGTAACGGGCAATCATCGCACGCAATTCGCGCAAGGTCGCAGGTACAGTCGAACAGACCGAGAGCGCTGTGACGTCATAACCTTCAAGAAGTGATCGATAGAGAAGTGAGAGCTCGTCAGCGGTGTCGCGTGGGTCGGTCTTCACACGCCACGACCTCACGAGAACATCCTTCTCAAAGACACCGAGAACGGTATTGGTATTTCCGACATCGATAGTAAGCAACATTTATGACTCCATCCGAAGATCTAATCCGATATCAAGTGCCTTAGCTGAGTGCGTTAGTGCGCCCACCGCAAGGAAATCAACGCCGGTCTGCGCATAGGCTTTGGCATTAACAAGTGAGAGTCCGCCAGATGCCTCAAGTCTCGACCTGCCTGCAACGATTGCAACCGCCTCACGGCATTGTTCAACGCTCATGTTGTCCAACATAATCAAATCAGGATTACCGGCCAATACTTCGTTGAGCTGATCCAAGGTATCTACTTCGACTTCTACCTCTGCATCCGGGAACTTCGTCCGCACCATCTCAAAGGCTTTGAGGACGCCACCAGCCGCAACGATGTGATTATCTTTGATGAGGGCAGAATCCGAGAGTGACATCCGGTGGTTAACTCCCCCACCCATACGAACTGCATACTTCTCGAGTACGCGCCAGCCAGGTGTGGTCTTGCGGGTGTCGCGAACCTGACATTGCGTCGATGCGACTTCATCCACCCAGCGTCTGGCGAGAGTTGCGATTCCACTTAAGTGAGTCAAGAAGTTCAGTGTTGTTCTCTCGGCAAGTAAGAGTGATCGGACACTTCCGCGCGCGACAAGCACGACGGTTCCTGCTGAATTCTCATGAGCACACGTCACGGGAATATCAATATCGGTAATACCAAGTTTGTGTAGGACTGCTACCGCGATCGGTATTCCAGCAATGACACCAGATTCGCGTAACCGATATTCGGCGATCCCAATTTGGTCCACGCCAATGGTTGCAACCGATGTAATGTCGACGCCACCTGCAAGATCTTCTGCGATCGCCATTTCGATCAAGGCATCAATATGTGAGTCAATCGTGATCATGCTTGCACCTCCACAAATCGAGCGCTCCATTTACCGCTTGCGCCATATTTCTGAACTATCCGCTTCTGCCAAGCAGAATCTCTTTCAGGATAATCACTTCGCCAATGTGATCCACGAGATTCAGTACGTTCGAGCGCACCGCGAACAATGGCAACGGCGAGTAAATAGAGGTTTGATGCCTCCCACGCTTCGATCCGCGGTTCGGTGCTTGAACGAGTCGAAAGCTGGGCAAGAGTTGCCAGTGTCTCTTTCAACGACTCTTCAGATCTCATGACGCCCGCGCCTTCACTCATTGAGAGTTGGAGTGGCAACTTAATCGCCGGACTTAATAAGAACCCCTCATTTTGATCTTCAACCGGCAATGATTGTTCTGGCAAGGTGGCAGCGATATCTGCCGCGATACGAGCACCAAAGACCAAGCCCTCAAGCAATGAATTTGAGGCGAGGCGGTTTGCGCCATGTGCCCCAGTACAGGCACTTTCCCCGCAGATATAGAGGCCTTTCACATTGGTGCGGCCATTGAGATCGACCAAGACGCCACCGGATGCATAGTGCGATGCTGGTGCGACCGGGATCAATTGTTTTGTTGGGTCAATACCGTTGGCAATGCATGAGGCAAAGATTGTTGGGAAGCGAAGTTCGAAATCTTTGATACCGGTCGCATCGAGCCAGACATGGGGAATATTCCATTGGCGCATCTGCGAGAAGATCTCTTTCGCGACGATGTCGCGTGGTGCCAAGTCAGCAAGCTCATGCTTCTTCGCCATAAAGCGTTCGCCTTTGTGATTGAGCAAGATTGCACCTTCACCGCGTACCGCTTCACTGATGAGTGGTTGTTGACCACCCTCGGAGGTATCGCGCCACAAGACAGTTGGGTGGAATTGAATAAATTCAACATCTGCTACTTCGGCACCTGCTCGCAATGCAAGTGCGACGCCATCACCTGTAGATACCGATGGATTTGTTGTCTGCGAATAGACCTGACCAAGACCGCCGGTTGCGACAACCACTGCGCGCGAGAGAGCCTGTCCAACACCGTCACGGCTACCTTGACCAATAACGTGAAGTGTCACGCCACAGACGCGACCGTCTGCATCTTGTAAGGCATCTATCGCGAGTGCCTGCTCGATGACTTCAATACCACTGTCGCCTTTAATCGCCTCGAGAAGTGCGCGAGAGACTTCGGCACCGGTTGCATCGCCGCCAGCATGCAAGATGCGATTGCGGTGATGGCCACCTTCTCGTGTCAACGAGATCTCACCAGAATCGGATTTATCAAATACTGCGCCACGGGCGATAAGTTTGCGAACAGCTTCTGGTCCTTCGGTCACCAATACTTTTACCGCCGCGAGATCACAGAGGCCGGCACCCGCAACCAAGGTATCGCTCTCATGTTGATCCGGTGTATCTCCTGGCCCAAGCGCAGCTGCGATACCGCCCTGTGCCCATTTGGTAGAACCCTCATCCACCTTTGCTTTAGTTACAAGCAAAACTGATAGACCAGCTGCGCGGACGTTGAGTGCAGTCGTAAGACCTGCAACTCCTGATCCGATCACCACAACATCGGCCTTTGTAGTCCAGCCCGGCTTTCCGGCAAGGAGCTTCATCGGGTGACCTTCATCTGCATATTGTCTAACAATCGGACGCCATTTACCCAACCAGCAACAATTGCACGTGGCTTTTCGGTCGATTCGCTCGCAAGCTCAAAGGTATCTTCATCAATCACTGCGGCGTAATCGAGTGTGAAGCCAGGGGCAGCACTCAGATAATCAAGAAGTGTGGCCTGCGGATTATCACTGCTTGCTGCGGCAAAGAGCGCCTTTGAAATGATCAGCGCATCTGATCTTCCCTGATCGCCTAATCTGATGTTGCGAGATGAGAGTGCCAAGCCATCTTCATCTCGAATCAGTGGCGCCGAAATAATCTCGACCGGAATCTGCTTCTCGCGCACCCATTGCTTGATCAAAAAGAGTTGTTGGAAATCTTTCTCGCCGAATATTGCGTGAGTTGGTCTCACTCTCTGAAAGAGGCGATCGACAACTGTGACAACACCATCGAAGTGACCTGGACGATTAACGCCTTCATAGAGTGAGGCGATCGGTCCGGCACTTATAATCTTCGGAGATGATGGATAGATTTCATCGACCGTCGGTGCCCAGATCTCGGTTGCACCGGCAGTGAGTGCCGCCGCAGAATCACCTTCAATATCGCGTGGATATTTCGCAAGATCATCGGGGTTCTCAAATTGGAGTGGATTAACGAAGATACTGACAACAACATCATCAGAGAATGTTCGAGCAAGGTTAATGAGCGATAAGTGGCCAGCATGAAGCGCGCCCATGGTCGGGACGAATGCCTTACTTTCATTACTTTCATTACTTTTGTTGCTTTGGTTGCTCATGTACTGCTCCAGTCCACTTCGGGTACCAGGCTTCTTGGGCTTACTAGGGAAGTAATCGTACCTCTCCACAACCAGGCAAAATTGCCTTGGGGTCAACCTCTAACCACGGATCGAGCACAAAGCGCCGCTCGTGGGCACGCGGGTGAGGCAAGGTGAGAAATTCAGTATCCATCACGGTATCGCCAGCAACGATGAGATCAAGGTCCAATGTTCGTGCACCCCATCGCACTTCGCGTGTGCGTCCAGCTTCGTTCTCAATCGCAAGCATCTTTGCCAAGAGATCAGCAGGTTCGAGATCACTCTCGCCAATCACTACCGCGTTCAGATAATCAGGCTGATCTGGTCCCCCCACGGGATCGGTCTCAATAAATGTAGAAACCTTGGTGATGGTGATGATCTTTCGAAGTTGATCTACTGCATCATCAAGTGTCGCCTTGCGATCGCCAAGATTAGATCCCAGCGCAATAACAACCTTCATCGATCGCGACGAATATGTACTGCAACCGCTGCTTCAACCGGCGCTTCTGGCTTGTAGATCGTTACTTCAACGCTCTCGACTCTTGGATACTTGGCAAGCACTTCCATCACAACTCGATCAGCGAGTCTCTCGATGAGATTGACTGGATCGCCTTCCAAAATCTTCTTTACATCAGGGACAACCAATGAGTAATCGGTCGCATCTGCAACATCATCTGAGAGCGCAGCAGGTGAAAGGTCAGTGTAGAGAATGAGGTCCGCCAAGAAATGTTGGCCTTCGCGGCGCTCTTCTGGATAGACACCGTGAAAACCAAAGCCACGGATTCCGCTAATACGAATTTGATCCATTAGTAGTAGAGCTCCTCGATCACTTCGATGGCATCGCGATGTGGTTTGACCGCATGTGTGCGAACTCCCCAGACTTCACGTCGCGCAAGATCTGATGTAATGGCAAGTGTTGCATGATCTCGATCTTTTGGATGATCTGCTCCAATAAGTTCGCCAAGGAATCGCTTGCGCGAGACTCCAACCAAAAGTGGATATCCCAAGAGCTGCAACCGTTCGAGGCCACGCAAGAGCGCCCAATTGTGCTCGGGGTTCTTAGCAAATCCGATGCCCGGATCGAGGATGATCTGTTCGGGATTAATACCTGCTTTGAGTAATTCGGTGACCCGATCATCGAGTTCATCTTTTACCTCGCGCACAACATCCTCGTATGAGGCCAACTCTTGCATCTGCTTGGAATGGCCGCGCCAATGCATTGCAATATATTGAATCTGCGGGGATCCGGCGATGACCTTCGCCATTAATGGATCCGCAAGACCGCCGCTCACATCATTAACAATCGTGGCTCCGGCACCGATAGCCGCCTTGGCGACTTCAGATCGCATCGTATCGACGCTCACCACAGCACCAAGTTCGCGTAACTCGGTGATGACTGGGATAACTCGGTCTAACTCATCGTCAATACTGATTCGATCGGCACCTGGTCGAGTGGATTCCCCGCCAACATCGATGATATCTGCGCCTTCTTCGATTAAGAGGCGACCATGTTTCATTGCATCTGAAAATTCGAAGTGTTCGCCGCCATCAGCAAATGAATCTGGGGTGACATTAAGTATGCCCATGACAAGAGTGCGTTGGTGTTCTCGAGATTCGAACTCACTCATGATGTGGCCAGGGATTAATTCTTATGAGATGTAATGAGAGCCATGGCTTCGGCACGGGTCGCCGAATTGCGAAGTTGGCCGCGTACGGCACTTGTGACAGTACGAGCTTGCGTCTTTCGTACACCACGCATCGACATGCAGAGATGTTCGCAATCAATAATCACAATGACACCGGCCGCCTCTAAGACATCAACCATCGCATCTGCGATCTGAGTTGTGAGTCGCTCTTGCACTTGTGGGCGACGTGCATACATATCAACTAAGCGAGCAATCTTTGATAGCCCGGTGATCTGTCCTGATGCACCTGGGATATACCCAACATGTGCAACACCGTGGAATGGCGTCAGATGATGTTCGCAGTGCGAGAAGACTTCGATATCGCGAACAATGACGAGTTCGGAATGCCCGAGATCAAAGGTGGTCGTGAGCACATCGGTTGGCTTCTGCCATAGGCCAGCGAAGTTCTCGTGGTAAGCCTTCGCTACGCGCTTGGGAGTATCACGCAGCCCATCGCGATCAGGGTCTTCACCGATGGCGAGAAGTAACTCACGCACTGCCTTCTCGGCGCGCTCTTGATCAAAGTGACCACTCGCATTTCCATCGAGTGGTCCCATCGAGACTGGATTGATCTCGTGATCACTCACTCTTTGGCGCTGCTTTCTTACGTGCCCGCTTTGCTGGCGCCTTTTTAGTATGAGCTTGCGTTGGGCTCTGTGAATTAGCAGGTGAAAGTGCAACCGGAGGCAAGTTCGACGGTACTCGATCCTCAGATCCAGTCCATGCTGGACGAGGATTTACTCGCTTGAGATTCTTAAAGAGTTCGGCAATATCATCTTTGAGAAGTGTCTCGCGCTCGAGCAATTCGACAACCAACTTATCGAGAACAACACGATTTGCGACCAAGATATCAAATGCCTCTTGATGGGCATTCTGAATCAAGGTGCGAATCTCTTCATCGACGATGCCGGCAACCGCCTCTGAGTAATCGCGTTGGTGACCGTAATCGCGACCAAAGAATGGTTCGCCTTCGGCAGTTCCGAGTTTGATTGCACCGAGCCGTTCGGTCATTCCATATTGGGTGACCATGGCGCGAGCAAGGTTTGTCGCCTTCTCAATATCATTCGATGCACCAGTGGTTGGATCATGGAAGATCAACTCTTCGGCTGCGCGACCACCGAGTGAATATGCCAATTGATCGAGCATCTGATTGCGCGTTGTCGCATAACGATCTTCATCAGGTAAGACCATGGTGTATCCAAGTGCGCGACCGCGCGGCATGATCGTAATCTTATGGACCGGATCTGTATGTGGCAGAGCTGCTGCAACGAGTGCGTGACCACCCTCGTGATAGGCGGTGATGCGTCGCTCTTCTTCAGTCATCAAGCGGGTCTTGCGTTGTGGGCCTGCCATGACGCGATCAATCGCTTCATCCATCGCCTCAGTAGTAATGACCTTGGCATTCTCACGAGCAGTCAGCAACGCCGCTTCATTTAAGACATTGGCAAGGTCTGCACCAGTGAATCCTGGTGTGCGCTTTGCAAAATCTGAAAGATCAACGGACTTCGCTATCGGCTTACCTTTGGCATGTACTTCAAGAATGGCGGTGCGACCCTTGAGATCTGGACGATCGACTGGGATCTGACGATCAAAGCGACCTGGACGCAAGAGTGCCGGATCCAAAACATCTGGACGGTTAGAGGCCGCGATCAAGATGACCTGACCATTTGCCTCAAAGCCATCCATCTCAACGAGAAGTTGATTCAAAGTCTGTTCGCGTTCATCATGGCCACCACCAAGACCGGCACCACGTTGACGACCGACGGCATCAATCTCATCGATAAAGATGATCGCTGGAGCATTTGCCTTCGCCTGAGCAAAGAGATCGCGGACACGTGCGGCACCAACGCCAACAAACATCTCGACAAAATCTGAACCCGATATTGAATAGAACGGCGCATTCGCCTCACCAGCAACAGCGCGAGCAAGGAGGGTCTTTCCAGTTCCGGGTGGACCGTAAAGGAGCACGCCTTTAGGAATCTTTGCGCCGATATCTTGATACTTCTTTGGATCAGCTAAGAAATCTTTGATCTCACGAAGTTCTTGGACCGCTTCATCGGCGCCAGCAACATCAGCGAAGGTGTTAGTAGGCGTCTCTTTGTTGTTGAGCTTCGCCTTCGATCGACCGAATTGGAAGACCTTATTTCCACCTTGTGCGTTACCCATAAAGAGCATCAAGAGGAAGCCAATAAGAAGGAACGGGCCAAAGCTATAGAGAAGTGAGGCTAGGAATGAGGTGGTTGGGATCTTTACATTCCACTCCTGTGGCGGTGGATTGCTCGTCAAGAGGTTGATAATCAATGGTTCTTGATTAGCAACATAGTTCGCTTCGAGCTTCTGCGAGCCCTTGTAATAAACGCCGCTCTTGAGTTTCACTTGGATAATCTGATCTTTATCGATCATCACTGCCGAGTCGACTTTATTATCCGAGAGTTCGGCGAGAATAGTCGAGGTATTTACCTTGATAAATTGGTTGCCAGAGTTAGAGATACGACCAAAGACCCCGATGACGGCGATCGCGATGATGATCCAGAAGAGTGGGGTACGCACCCAACGTTGCATCCGCTTCTTGGGAAGTTTTACTTTCTTATCTGCCACTTAATTAATCTCCAGAAATCTCTTATTGATAGACATGCTCTGCGAGCACGCCGATGAAATCTAAGTTGCGATACTTCTCATTGAAATCTAGGCCGTACCCGATGACGAACTCCTTCGGAATATCGAAGCCAACATATTTCACATCGACATCAACCTTCGCAGCTTCTGGCTTACGGAGCATCGTGAGGATTTCTACACTCTGAGTTCCGCGTGATTCTAAATTCGACTTTAACCAAGCAAGGGTGAGTCCGGTATCGACGATATCTTCAACGATCAAGACATGGCGGCCGGTGATATCGCGATCTAAATCTTTCAAGATGCGCACGACGCCGCTCGACTTGGTGCCAGAGCCATAACTTGAGACCGCCATCCAATCCATCTCGATATGGCGATTGAGCGCACGAGAGAAATCTGCCATCGTCATAACCGCACCTTTAAGGATTCCGATGATGAGGAGATCGCGACCTTCGTAATCGCTCTCTACCTGACGAGCTAACTCCTGCAGGCGTGCATTGATCTCTTCCCCTGTAACAATCACGCGGGCGATATCGGTTCCGGCTGTCGTGAGATCCACTGTGCTCCTCTGGTTAGGTCTACGTAGGTAAGTCTGTAAAGGTCAGTCGGTTCTAGCGTTAACTGGTCTGCAAGAGTGAAAGTCTGCCCGAAATTCGGGAAACCTTCACACCGCCAGGAAGTGAGACCTCTCCTTGGCCGGCCCACGCGGTAATCAAAGCCTCGACTGGGGCCAAATGGTCGGCTGTGAGCGTGCCTGGGGGTGATCCCGCCTCATAGATTGCGGCCCGAAGGACGCGGGCCCGGATCGCTGTGGGAATTTGGGCGAGTTCGTCACAGATGAGATCGGGGTGTGACTGCCGGTACTGCTGGGCAAGGAGGTCCAAGGCATCGGCATCTTCACGTGCGATTTTGGCACCGCGCGCCAGAGCTTCGACAATTCCGGGACCAAGTTCGGACTCCATCAACGGCAGAATATTTTTTCGAATTCGAACTCGTGTGAAATCTTCATTCTCGTTATGAGGATCAGACCAAAAGGTAATTCCTTGTTCATTGCATGATGCAACTGTTGTCGCCCGATCAACAGTGAGAAGTGGGCGAAGATATTTTCCATCTGCGGAGACTGGTGCCATTCCACTCAAAGAGCGAGTTCCTGATCCGCGTGCTAATCCAAGAAGGACGGTCTCGGCCTGATCATTACGCGTATGTCCAAGGAAGATCGATCTCGCAGAAAATTCCTGAAGCGCTGCATCAAAGGCCGAGTAACGCGCACGACGTGCCGAACTCTCGAGGCCATCGGTGATTTCAACATTCACCCGTCGGATATCAATCTGATGAAATCCAAGATTTGTTAATTGCTGCGCCGTTGCTTCGGCAATTTTTTCTGATCCTGGTTGAAGTCCATGATCGATAATGATCGGGACCAAATTGATTGCGAGTTCTCGTGATTCAAGAATTAGAGCGCGAGCGAGTGCCAAAGAATCTGCGCCACCAGATACTGCGATGAGAATATTTTCTCCGGCGCCCACTCCTTCAAGGAATGGCCGAACTGCTTGTCTCACAACAAGGGTCGCCTTCATGGGGCTATCTTAAAGAGTAAATGGGAAGAGCGTTAGACCCGTCCACCAGATGGCATAAGCCCTTGGATGCTATAGATATTTGAATAGAGCAGACCCTTGCCCTTGGAGTTTGCCTCCCACATCATGCCGCCGCCAGCGTAGATCGTGATGTGATGGATATTTTGGACGCTGCCATCAAAGGAGTAGAAGAGCAGATCACCCGGAATAAGTTGAGTGAGCGGTACGCGCTTGGTATCAACAAAGTAGAGCGCTGCATTCAGACGCGACCAGTTGGGATATCCCAAACCAGCTGATTTATAAGCGGCGTAGACCAATCCCGAACAGTCGAAGGAGCTCGGTCCTTGTGCGCCCCAGACATATGGCTTTCGAGCAAGCACTTGCACCTTGGCAAAGGCCACTGCTGCCGCACGTATCGCATCAGTCGAACGAGTTGTGGATCGACCCTTGAAGCCACGATCTGGCCAGATCTTTGCTTGATACTTTGTCGTCGTCGCGGTCGCCGCATTCGCTTCTTCAAGAATAGAAAGTTGGAGTTGTTGTTCGAGTGTCAAACGAATTGAGCGAGCCTTTGCGAGTTCGGCCATTAATTTATTCTGAATAGCGAGCAATCGATTCACTTCTTTTTGTTGAATCGCCTTTGCATCATCAGCAACCTTCTTCGCCGCCGCAACCTTTGCAGTCGCAACAACTTGTAGCGCCTTGGTTCGTTCAGCTTCAGCCTGCGCAGCTTTTGCAACGACCATTGCCGCTTGGTATCTCGCTAACGCAGTCGAGTTACTTGCACCAAGTTGATTAAGAGTATTGAGGCGATCGATGAGATCTTGCGGTCCATTTGAATGAAGAACTGACTCAAGATCGGTGAAACCCGAACCCATGATGTAGGCATTCTGTGCCATGCGACCGATCTGGCGATTCTGTTCGGCGACCGCTGCCGCAGTCAGGGCCGCATGTGCTGCCGCGGCATTTGCTTTACTCGTCGCGACTGCTAAATCAGATTGAGCTTGTACATATTTGGCATGTGCGGCTGCTGCAACAGCAGTTAATTGTCGAAGTGTTCCTTTTGCCTGATTTAATTTCGAAGCGGCGGCATTTGCAGAGGCTTGCTTCGCGGCTTCGGCTGCTTTTGCGGCATCAATCTGCGCCTTCGTTGGCTTTGGCGTCTTGGCAGATGCGCCATCAATCGCGGTGCTCGTCGCGCCAAAAACAAGCGCGCCAATAATGGCAGCACTCATCAGACGATTCTTCACGCGATTTACTCCTCGGGGTCGCCGTAATTTTACGGTGCGACCCTGTGAAATCGCGGGTGAAACGGGCTACTAACGGCCGAATCTTCTAGTTAGCTACATCTCGTCGCTTGAAGAGAAGTGAGACGATCGTGGCACTTGAAATGAGATAGATCGCAACCATGGTTAATGAATGCTGATAAGTAAATGTGAAGTTCTGGGTCGTTGTGAGATTGGTGATGTTCTGGCCCGGGAGCCATTTTGCAGTGCTCGTCACAAGACCAGCCAAGATATTTTCTAGGATCAAGAACCAGATCACACCGGTCGCAATCGCACTGATTGGTGATCTGAAGAGCAGACCAAGGATCATGCCAACGGTTCCGAATGAGATGACGCTCAGCAAGACATTGCCCAATGAGGAAGCAAGCGCGGTGAGACCGGCACTTGTTGTCCACGAAGTTGTCGTGACGTGGGCGTGAGGTGCCAGAAGATAGGCGACGATCACACTTGAGATCAGCGATAAGAGCACCATCAACATTGCAAAGAGCACCATCGAGAGATATTTGCCCGCAAGAATCTTCATACGCGCTGGTTGGCGAACTAAGAGATTTCGGAGAGTTCCGTATGTGTACTCCTGCGCTGTTTGTGATGCGAAGATGCAGAGCGCAACAATGCCGAGCAAGAAGGCCACGAGATTAAAGCCGTAGATGATTCCTTTTGGTGTGCTGAGGAATTGCGCCGTCACCATCTCGCCGCGTCGACCATTTCCATTGGGATCGCCCACTCGCCAGAAGGTCAAGAAGGTAAAGAGCGTTGTCAGAAGCGTCACGATCGCCATGGTCGAAAGAAGGAGCGTTGGTCGGCGAAGTTTGCGCATCTCAGCCCAGATGACATTGATCATTGGCTATCTCCTGTCATTTCGAAGAAGGTCTCTTCTAGGGTCGGTAGTACTGATGTAAGAGATGCGAGAGTGATCCCCGCTTCAAAGGCCAAGCGATTGAGAGTGGGTGCCCATTCCGCCGGACTCAAAATATGTGCAGCGCCATCGATAATCGATACTGAGTGATCGTGCTTCTTGACGATATCGAGAAGCTTTGTGATATCGACGTGATATTCGGGCTTTGCAACCAAGATCGGTTGTTGTGCAGCGAGGAGATCGGCGGTGCGACCGTTATAGATCACCTTACCTTCGCGCAACATCACGAGATGTTCGGCAATCATCTCTAACTCTGAAAGTAAATGTGATGAGACGAAGACGCTTGTGCCACCGAGTGCCAGGTCTTTGATGAGCGAGCGCACTTCGTGGATGCCATTGGGATCGAGTCCATTTGTTGGCTCATCAAGAACGAGCAAGTGTGGATTTGGCAGGAGCGCTGCGGCAATTCCAAGGCGCTGCTTCATTCCTAATGAATAGGTCTTGAATTTTGAACCACCGCGATCACCGAGGCCAACCCTTTCAAGAAGTGGATCGACGATCGATTGATCAAAGCCGCCGAGTGATGCGAGGACGCGCAGATTCTCGCGACCCGAGAGGGCCGGGTAGAAGGCTGGGCCTTCAATCATCGCGCCCACGCGCGGTAGGTATTTTTCGGGGTGGGTGATCTCTTCACCGAGAACGGTTCCGGTTCCGGCAGAAGGAGTGATCAAACCAAGGAGCATGCGAATCGTTGTGGTCTTACCCGAGCCATTAGGCCCAACAAATCCGCAGACGGTGCCGAGTGGGACAGAGAAGGTTGCATGCGAGAGAGCGGTGCGTTCGCCGTAAATCTTGGTGAGATCGGTGACCGAGATAGCGAGATGAGAGCTGTTAGCCATGATTACAGGCTAACGCCTATTATTACTCCGTGACTGATAACAACCGCCCATGGGGATATCGCGAAGAAACTCACGGCAAAAACCCAGAATGGCAGCTCCATCCCGATACGGAGAGCGTACGTGCTGGCCTTGCTCGATCTGGTTTTGGTGAGACAGGCGAAGCGCTCTATCTCTCATCTGGCTTTACCTATGGATCAGCTGAAGAAGCCGTTGCATCATTTGCCGACGAGACCGATCATTATCTTTATAGTCGATTCCACAATCCAACAGTCTCTGTCTTTGAGAAGCGCCTCGCTGCGATCGAAGGGGCCGAACTCTGCGTCGCTACCGGATCCGGTATGTCTGCGATGTTTGCATCAATTGCATGTTTAGTTTCGCAAGGAGATCACATCGTCGCATCAGCATCGATGTTTAGCTCGTGTTATGTCGTACTTGCGGAGATTCTTCCTAAGTGGGGCGTCACTGTTGAATTTGTAAAGGGATCTGAGAAGGCCGATTGGGAGAAGGCTCTCAATCGTCCAACGAAGGCGGTCTTCATTGAGACACCAAGTAATCCAATGCTTGAGATTGTCGATATCGCCATGGTCAGCGAGCTCGCTCATAAAGTTGGCGCAACGGTGATCGTTGATAACGTCATGGCCTCACCAATTTTGCAGAAGCCACTTCAACATGGCGCAGATGTGATCATGTATTCGGCGACCAAACATATCGATGGTCAAGGTCGCGTATTAGGTGGTGCCATTCTCGGCAGCACCGATTACATCATCAACCACTTGCAACCATTCACTCGTCATACTGGTCCTAACCTCAGCGCTTTCAATGCCTGGGTCTTACTCAAATCTCTTGAAACACTCGGCATGCGCGTCGAACGTATGAACTCCAATGCGCAGGCAGTTGCTGAATTCCTCTCATCACATCCAAAGGTTGAGGCAGTGAACTATCCAGGCCTCAAGAGCCACCCTGGTTACGCAATCAACTCTCGCCAGATGGCCGGTGGCGGAACAACGATGAGCCTTACGCTCAAAGGTGGCCAATCTGCCCTCTTCGAAGCGATGAATAAGCTCGTCGTAATCGATATCTCCAATAATCTGGGTGATAGCAAATCACTCATTACCCACCCAGCTTCGACCACACATCGTCGCTTGGCCCCGGAAATTCGTGCTGATCTTGGTATTACTGATTCCCTTGCCCGGCTCTCAGTGGGACTCGAGCATTCATCAGATCTCATCAAGGATCTTGAGAGAGCGCTCGGATAACGAGATTACTTAAGTAAGACTCCAGCAACGAGCAGGACTGAGTAGGCGCTTAAGTAGGTAATCGACCAGTGAAAGAGTTTTGCCGCTGACTTCTCAGATTCTGGACTGTTGATCTTCGTGAGTGTAGTTCCAAATCCAAGTGCCAAGATAAATGTGATCGCAGCAGTCCACCATGGCAGATGCGCACTCTGAACAACAGCGAGTGATGTTAAGAACATTCCGGTTGTGTGAAAGAGCATCTGCATCTGAACATTGCGAAGAGTTGCAACAACCGGCAACATCGGAATCCCAGCGGCCGCATAATCATCTTTATATTTAATCGCGAGCGCCCAGAAGTGTGGCGGAGTCCAGAAGAAGATAAGAGCAAAGAAGAGCCAGGCAGTGAGCGAGAGTGAATTCGTAATTGCTGCCCAACCAATGAGTACCGGCATGCATCCAGCGATGCCACCCCACACAATATTTTGCGAGGTGCGGCGCTTGAGACCCATTGTGTAGAAGAAGACATAGAAGATGATGGCGAGCGCAGTAAGGATTGTGGCCCAGACTGTTGTGAAGATATAGAAAATAGCGAGCGAGATGAGAGTGATTGCTGATGCAAAGATGATCGCTGCGCTCTTACTCATATCTCCGTTCACGAGTGGACGCTTTGAGGTGCGTGCCATCAACCGATCAGATTCAACTTCGATCACCATGTTGTAGGCATTGGATGCCCCAGCGGCGAGAGTGCCGCCAATTAAGGTAGCGATGGTCACCTTTAAGCCAGGTACGCCATCTGCAGCCAAGAAGAGGGCTGGCAGGGTCGTGACCAATAAGAGTTCGACCACACGCAGCTTCATGAGCGCGATATAGGGGCGGACTGAAGTGGCGGGCATAGCGTGAACTCTAGAGGTTACTTGGGCAATACGGCGTCTTACGGGGTTTTTGGTGCTGGGCGGGCAATGGTCGCGAGCATCTTGTCCATTGTGACCCGAGCCGCACTTCGAGCGCTCTCACGGTTGATGATCTGATTGGCAATAAAGGTGAAGACATATTGCTTATCGCCGACGTTCACAAAGCCTGCCAGGCTCACGGTGTTATCAATCCACCCAGTCTTCGCCCGGACTAGGCCGACGGCTTTCGGCGCATCCTTGATGAATCGGTTTTTCAATGTCCCGGTCTCACCAGCGAGTGGAAGTCCCTTATAGATATCAACCAAATCGGGATTGCGTTTAATCTCAACCAATAATGATGCGATGGTCAGTGCTGAGACTCGTGTTGCATGAGAGAGGCCATTTCCATCTTCAACATAGAGACCATTACTTGAAACTTTCAGTGCCGTCAAAGTCTTCTCAAATGCCGATTGCAATCCAGATATATCGTTTGCGAATCCAAGCCTCTTCGCCGAGAGATAGGCGAGACGGTTCGCCAAAATATTATCGCTGTAGAGAAGTGTGAAGGCGATAATCTCTTTGAGTGATGGCGATGTGACGCTCTCAATAATCTTTTCAGGCGCAGCAGTCGCCGCCGCACTACTGCCCACACGAACAGTTGTTATCTCGACTCTTCCTTTAAAGAATTTCTGCAGAAGTGCAAGGTCGGTTGAATAAACATTTGTATAGTCAAGTGTGATGGCCTTCAGGTTTGGGTGAAGTTCTAAGACTTTATTGATGAGTGTTGGTAGATAAGCTCGGTGATACTTCTTCGCTTCAAAGGCGCTCGCGGTAAGCCAGGGATCGGATTCACCAACAAGCAAGAAGGTGTTGGGATCGGAGGTTTCGCTGATTTTTGTTGTGAAGCGCTGATCTGGACCAAAGGTATTAAGCGCTGTAGTTGTTGAAATTAATTTAAGAACAGATGCTGGTGCGCGCAGAATATTTGCACCTCGTTGATAGATCGTCTGACCTGTCTCAGGATCAACCAGAACGATGCCAGGATTTCGAAGCGTCGGTGATTTCGCCAAGGTAATGAAGCTGGTTGGGATGGTGAGCGCATGCACCGGCACTTGGGATGCAAGGATTAAAGCGCCAGAGAGGGCAGCGATGAGTGAGGCTCTTACCCCAGAACGGGCTCCACTCGTGACGCGCATGGTGAGGATTATGCCCTGTCGACTCTCTTATTTAGAGTTATCTCATGACAACGGCAGAGATTGGTCCAGGAGAGTTCTTCCCGGTAGTTGGCGTAGGACCACATCCAGAGCCTTGGCCGGTTGGCGATCAATATGACCCAGAGTTGTTGCAGAACGGTGATCGACGGAATGTCTTAGATCACTATCGATATTGGAGCGTTGCTGCCATCGTCGCCGATCTTGATACCAAGCGACATGATCTGCAGATCGCTATTGAGAATTGGCAACATGATCTCAATATTGGATCCGTTGTTCGCACTGCAAATGCCTTCAATGTCTCCAAAGTTCATATCGTTGGAAAGCGCGATTGGAATAAGCGCGGCGCTATGGTGACTGATCGATATCTTCATGTCTTACATCACCCAACAGTTGCAGATTTTAAAATCTGGTGCGATGAGAATGATGTACCGATTATCGGAATTGATAATCTGCCCGTTTCACAAGAGCTTGAGAAGTCATCACTTCCGGAAAAGTGCGTGATGTTCTTTGGCCAAGAGGGCGCAGGTATGTCAGATGAAGGAGTCGCAATCTGCGAAGTAGTGCTAGCTATTCGCCAATATGGATCGACCCGATCAATGAATGCCAGTGCGGCGGCAGCAATCGCCATGTATGCCTGGGCGATGCAGCATCTGAATTAATTCCCTAACTCTTCTTTCGTTACTTCAAGGACGTCAGTTACTGATTGCAGGCGGCGCTCGATCTCATCGGCCTCTGGGAAGCGGCCTAGCGTGCGCATGACTGCAGCCATCCGACGCTCGATTTCAATAATAAATTCGAAGTCGCGATTATCAGAGTTCTCAGTCGCATATTCAAGAACGCGTCCTAAGGTAGCGAGACCTTCTTCTGCCTTATTGGAGGCGATTTGCGCCTTGCCAAGTTCGAGTAATGAATACGTCTCACGGTGGTGATCATGGGCGGTCGCAAAAACGTCGAGTGACTTCTGTGCAGCAATAAGTGCACCCTCGGCATCGCCGAGTTCGGTCAAGCAATGGGCGATCTTTTGATCGCACCGTGCGACGTTGATTACTTCCTTCATGCGCTTGAAGAGTGCTCGAGCTTCTTGGAAAGCCTCTGCCGCTTCGGTGTAGCGCTTTAATTCGCGAAGTGCGCAACCAATGAGGTGGAGATCATTTGCGGCGCCAGCATCATTTCCTTCAACAAGGTGCTCTTGAACGCAATCGCGCATGCACTCAATGGTCTTCTCGTACTCTTTCGATGAATACCACCATTCGCCTAGTTGGCAGGCGAGATCGATTGCCATCGGTGATTTTGATTCGCGTAGCAGATCGACCGCTTTGCTCATCGCATCGGCTGCTTCATTCATTCGCTTAAGTTGATTGAGGTTGTAACCGATCGCCGAATAAGCCTGAGCGAGTCCATCATTGGATGCAACGGGATCAAGTTCGGCATAAATATCGCGAGCTGTCTCAGCGAGCGCAAGCGCTTCGTCATATTGTCCGCGGGCATAGATACGCGCGCTTAATTCATAAAAGGTATTGGCACGTTCGATTCCAGTGACTTCTGGAATTCTCTCCCAGAGCATCTCTTCAGTCAGGATCTCGTCCTGGCCTAGATCATCGTCGTCATCACTCATGAAGATAGCCCTCCTTTGTGCTGGGTGGAAGTTGAGTCGAACATTAGTACCGCAGGCCCACCGTCCGCACGTCTATTAGCCAGAAACGCAGGCAAGTAAGATGAAGTCATGGCAAAGATTGAGGATCCAAGCGGGGCAGTCAGCCGGCGCAACCTACTCACCTTAGGCGCGCTCGCGGGCGCTTCTACGCTCTTAGGTGTAATTCCTGCCGGGCTCGCGAACGCGGCATCCCCGGATATCAATCATGGTCCTCGCACCTTGCCTCAGGTCGCACTCACCTTCCATGGCGCAGGCGATAAGGCGATGGCGCAGAAACTTCTCGCGATCCTCAAGAGCACCCAAACCCCGGTCACAGTCTTTGCGGTCGGCGCTTGGTTGAAAGCTGATAGCTCGATCGCCAAGCAGATCCTTGATGACGGACATGATCTCGGAAACCACACCATGAACCACTTGCAAAGCAAGACGCTCGGAGCTGCAAAGTTAGATTCAGAGATATCAGGATGCGCGAAAGAGTTGATCTCGCTGATCGGTAACCACGGAAAATTCTTCCGCCCATCCGGAACTCAATACTCAACTCCACTCATTCGAAAGACCGCCTTGAAGTATGGATATAAGAAATGTATTTCCTATGACGTTGACTCGCATGATTATCAAGATGTCGGCAAGGCTGCAGTCATTAAGAATGTTATGGCCTCGGTGAAGAGTGGCAGCATCGTCAGTCTGCACTTCGGTCACCAAGATACGATCGACGCACTCCCCGCATTGCTTACCCAGCTTCATGCAAAAGGGTTGAAGCCGGTCACTCTCTCGACAATGTTGGGCACGATCTAATGAAGAAATTATTCTCTTCCGCTCTTGCAGTAATTATTGCGCTCCCGCTCTTGACGTTCAGTGCAAGCGCCGCAACTCCACTTGCTGGGATGCCACCAGTATTAGACCAGAATGATATTTATGCCGCAGATCGACCAAACCAACTATCTCCGGTTGTGGCTAACTTTCCCGAACGCGTCTACGTCCCAAACCATACGTCAAATACTCTCACTGAGATCGACCCCAAGACATTTAAGATCATTCGCACTATCCCGATGAAAGCTGGCCCTCAGCACGTTGTTCCCTCATGGGATCTCAAAACATTATGGGTGAACAACAACGAGGGAAATTACCTCACTCCGATCGACCCCATGACGGGCCTTGCCGGAAAACCAATCTATGTTCATGATCCATACAATCTTTACTTCACACCCAATGGTAAGTATGCGATCGTTATGGCTGAAGCAGATAAGCAATTGGTCTTCCGTGATCCTCACACCATGGCGATCAAGAAGGTTGTGAAGGTCCCATGTGCTGGTGTGAACCATGCCGATTGGACGAAGGATGGGAATTTCTT
>CANBSP010000008.1 GCA_947372165.1 Actinomycetota bacterium
TTCAATGTGGCAGGTGCTTTACAGGTAAGAGAACATTGGTTAGCCGAGCGCCATGATCCAGAGACTCACTTGATCCCCAATGTTTTGAAAGCGAATCAGACGAATCCACTGAAGATCTTCGGAACGGATTGGGAGACCAAAGATGGCACCTGTATTCGGGATTATGTTCATGTCGTCGATTTGGCCCAAGCCCACATCCAAGCGCTAGCTGCCCTAACTCCCGGAAGACACGAGATCATCAATCTCGGCAGCGGTGGCGGATATTCTGTTCGTGAAGTTATTGATACCGCACGCGAAGTAATCGGAAGAGAGATTCCCGTTATCGAGAGTGATAGACGAGCCGGAGATCCGGCTATTTTGATCGCGAGTATCGCAAAAGCAGAAGAGTTACTCGGTTGGAGACCTACGCGAAATCTTGAGGCGATGATCTCTGATGCTTTTATGAGTCTAGAAGGTATCTAGGAAGAATCTAGGAAGAATCTAGAAAGAATCAGATAGCTCTTAGAGCGCCTTCACAGAGAGAACTTCTACTCCACCAATTTGGTTGAGAATGCTCACCAAATCTGATGAATCCGATCCAGGGATGGCGACAGTAATCTCGTCATAACCACGTCCTGCTTCGTTTTTAAGGACTTGAAGACCTCTGATATCGCCACCGGCGAAACCAATAGCGGATGCGACCGCTCCGAGTGAGCCCGGACGATCTGGGAGTGAAACTTCGAGGATGAATTGAGCCATGGTCAGAACCTATCCGATCTGCATTACGCGAAAGTTACAATTAAATTTGGATGATGTGAGCGCCCGAGATCTGCACATTGATCTTAGGCAGCGGGATTGGCGCAGGGCCGGCGAGCACCGCTCCGCTTGTAGGGTCGAATTTGGCGCCGTGGCATGGGCAATTCATCGTATGTGAGAGAGAGTCATAGGCGACAGTGCAACCTTGGTGGGTACAGATCGCGCTATAGGCAAAGACGCCAGCGTTGGTCCGAAAGAGAATGGCTGGAGTGCCATCGTTTGCCGTGAAGGACATGGTCGATCCCACTGGAAAATCTGCAACTTTGACGATCATGGCGCTCACCTTAAGTTTTGGGCGGAAGGATCCACCAGCTAATGATGCAATGACCGCGCCAGCTGCAACTCCCACGATGCCCATCACTTCGCGTCGATCTTTGAGATTGGGGATGATCCCGCCCAGCGCGGTTTTGCGTCCTCTAGAACCCGAACGAGCATGTGCGCGCCACAAGAAGAAGAGGGCGAGCCACGATGCGGCAAATGGCAGATCGCTACCTAAGAAAAATGGGTGGACATGGAAGGTGACCGAGAGCCAGAGAATGACTGAGACTGAGAAGCCACCAAGAATTGCTGCCTCCATCGCGACACCCGAGAGAACTGCAATACCGATCGCAAATTCAGAGAGCATGACAAACCAGGCAAAGAGTGTTGCATGTTCAAGCATGTGGCGAAGTACGAAGGTCAATGGCGAATGGCCGATGTAACTTGTGAGTTGACCGCTAAATGAATTGGGGCCCGCCTTACTTAAAAATGCTGCATCACTCGCCTTTGCCCAACCGCCGTAGACCCAGACTCCCCCAAGCCACAGACGAAGGATTGAAATTCCGAGAGGTTGATTGCGCCATGAGGCGAGACCGATTTTCTTTGATGCCATGTATCTATTTAACAGTATCCACTTAGAAAATGCTGGCTGCTATCACTCAAAAAGCTGGCTCCCCCGACAGGCCTCGATCCTGTGACATCTCGATTAACAGTCGAGTGCTCTACCAACTGAGCTACAGGGGATTGAACAGGGGAATGATACTAAAGGGCCTCGCCGATCGCCAACTCCTTCTGAATCCTGCGGGCAGCCTCAAGGCCGACGAGCCTGGTGAAAGTCTCGGTGTATTCCGCCTCATTTTCAACGGGGTTGAGCCGCTGAAGCGTTGATTTAATCTCGGCGATCTCTCGGCTCAGAGCCACTTCACGAAGTCTGGCGAAGATCGATTGGATATATCGCTCTGAAACCTCACCATCGGTGCGGATCGGTTCCACTGTTAATTCGGTGATGAGAGATCGAAGTTCTTCATCCTCAGTGCGGTCTAGGAGATCAGTTATTGCTTGATCAGGTGACTCATCGATTCTGGCACGAAGAGCCGCATATGGTCCATAAGTAAAAGCGTCAGCCTCTAACTCTGACCATGGCGTGGCCAATTCACTTACCTGAAGTTTTACTTTGAGAACTTCTCGTTCGAGCATCAAGATCGGATCTTTAAGGTTAACGCTTCCGGTCTGTGACAAAGCTGAAGGGGTTGAAGGGGTTGAAGGGGTTGAAGGGGTTGAACGAGATGAGGCGCCCTTGGGGCCCGCACTCTTCACGGCGCTATTGACCACATCAACTTCCATGCCCAGCCATGCAGCAACCGAGCGCACATACTCTGGGCGGAGTGAAGCATCCTTAATTTTACTAATCAGTGGTGCGACTTGGTTGAGCGCACTTACTCGTCCTTCAGGAGTCTTAGTGTCGTAGCCGGCAATGACAGACTTCATGGCAAATTCAAAGAGCGGCACTCTACGTGCAATGAGATCTCGGACCGCCTCATCTCCCCCAGTTTGACGGAGTTCGCATGGATCCATCCCATTTGCAGCCACTGCGACAAATGTCTGGGCGACAAATTTCTGGTCATCATCAAAGGCGCGAAGCGCAGCCTTCTGGCCCGCCGCATCGCCATCGAAGGTGAAGATCACTTCACCGCGGAAGGCATCATCATCCATCAAGAGTCGTCTAATGATTCGAATGTGATCATCACCGAAGGCGGTACCGCAGGTTGCGACAGCTGTCGTCACGCCAGCCAAGTGGGCGGCCATGACATCGGTATAACCCTCAACGATGACAACTTGTCGCTTCTTAGCGATCTCCTTCTTCGCCATATCAAGGCCATAGAGAAGTTGAGATTTCTTATAGAGCGGAGTTTCGGATGTATTGAGGTATTTCGGACCTTGATCCTTATCGTCACTCGCTAATTTGCGAGCACCAAAGCCCACAACATCGCCAGAGATATCTTTTACTGGCCAGAGCAATCGATTCCGATAGCGATCGATAAAGCCACCACGAGAACCTTCTTTGATAAGGCCAGCAGTATTGAGTTCGGTATCGGTGTAGCCCAAACCCGTGAGGTGCTTGTAGAGCGCATCCCATTCATCAGGTGCATAACCCACACCGAAGAGATCAGCTGCCGAACGATCAAAGCCTCGACCATTGAGAAAATCGCGCCCTACCTGTGCTGGTCCAGCTTTCGCCAACTCTTCTTGATAGAACTTTGCAGCCGCGGTGTTCGCAGCAACCAAGCGCGAACGATTAATTCCCGGAGTTGATGGACCACTGGAGTCATAGGTCAATTGATAACCGATTCGCTCGGCAAGTCGTTCAACGGTCTCTGTAAAAGTGAGGTGTTCGAGTTTCATTAGGAAGGCGATGACATCGCCACCGGTCTGGCAGCCAAAGCAGTGGAAGTACCCTTTAGAGGGAGTTACATGAAATGACGGTGACTTCTCATCATGGAAGGGACAGAGCCCCTTCTTCTGACCGCCGCCGGCACCTTTGAGTTGAACGTAATCGCCGACCACATCGTCGATATGGCTATGTTCGCGAACATGCGCGACATCTTCATCTCTTATCCGGCCAGCCATATCCCTATCTTAACGAGAAACCCTGACAGATATCCTGTGGCGGTTAACGATGGCTCTGCGCAATGAGCTTCTTATGCAGGGCATATGCCCCTGGATCGGTGAGAGAGGCAATCTGGTCGATCGCCACACGAAGGCGCTGTGCATCTGTTGAGGCCCCGCGCCAATCTTCGATGAAGTAACTCTCGAGTGCGCCTTCACCCCCGGTGTAGACCATCTCCACGAGTTCTTTGATCAAGATCTGCTGTTCGGCATATCGCTTCTGCGAAGATTCGGCGCTGATCACATAGTGGCCAGCGATCGCCTTCAACAATGCGACCTCTACCCGTTGTTCGCGAGGAACCACAAGATTCGCACTGTATCGAGTGAGATTGCCATCGCCATATTGATCACGTGTGGCTGACTCTGCCGCAAGGGCAAATCGGCCTACCAACTGGGAAGCCAAGTCCTTCAAGCGCGCAAGATTTCGATGCGACCCATCATAGGTAGTTGGCCAACAGGATAAAGATTGCAATTTTTCAAGAGCTTCATCGACTTCCGCTTCAGTGATATCACTCAGGCCAGTTCGCTGTGCGACCTTGTAAAGCGCTTCGACATCTCCGGTCAGACCTTCAAGTTTTACTTGACCCGAAACAATCGCATCTTCTAAATCATGGACAGAGTACGCGACGTCATCTGACCAATCCATAATCTGTGCCTCCATCGACTGTGCGCCGACAGGAGCCCCTTTGCGGATCCAATGGAAGAGTTCGAGATCATCATCGTAGACACCAAACTTGCGAAGGTCAGTAGAGCGTGGCCATGGATACTTCGTCGCGGCATCGAGTGAGGCCCTGGTGAGATTTAAACCAACACTTCGCCCCTGAGCGTCAACAGTCTTCGCTTCTAGGCGAATCAACAATCGAAGCGATTGGGCATTTCCTTCAAAGCCACCGGCTTCATTGCTCACTTCATTCAAGGCATCTTCACCATTATGGCCAAATGGTGGGTGTCCTAAATCATGGGCAAGGCATGCGCCTTCCATCAGATCTGGATCTGCACCGAGTGCTTCGCCAAGTTCGCGACCTACCTGTGCACATTCGAGTGAGTGCGATAACCGAGTGCGCGGAAAGTCTGAGGCCCACGGAACTTCGACCTGTGTCTTTGCCGCCAATCTGCGGAGTGCGAATGAGTGAATGATGCGTGCACGGTCACGGGCAAATTCAGTTCGGCCGCCACGCTTTGCGGGCTCATCAAGAAAACGTTCGCGATCGGCAGCGGTATAGCCCGAGTGTTCGTGCGCTTGTTGAAGAACCATAGTGAGTAAAGCCTACTTCTTGATCTGGTCCGTCAGGTGAATACCAAAATGTCCCACAGTCTTATAGGCCAGATATGCGCCAGTTTCCCGAAGAATGTAGCGCCAGCCTGCACTTTTAACGGCAGCGGGCCCAGTTTTCGCTGGCGCGCAGCTCGCTCGAAGGCCAAGATCCTTCGCCTCTGCCTCTGCGCGATAGCAGTGATACGGATCGGTTGCGATGATGATCGACGTTAATTTATGGGCGCGCATGAAATCTACATAGGCCACGGTGCTACTGAGTGTGTCACGACCGATCGGGATTGCAGCGATAGCGCTCCTTGAGATTCTTCTCTCCAGCAAAGAGTTGCGACTCGTTGACGCTTCAGTGAAATTATCACCCTTGGCATTTGCGCCAACTGTGATAATTCGAGGAGCAAGGCCCTGGCGATAGACAACTTTTGCTTGATCGATCCGCGCCTGCAAGATGTCGGATGGAACGCCGTTGAACTGTGCGGCGCCAAGTATCACGATCGCATCGCTCTTTACTGGCTTTGCGTTATGGCCCTCATTCCAGATTGAAAATGCGAAGTAGCCAGGTATCACAATGATTAAGAGCAAGATGAAGGTAAAGAGTCGACGGAATAGTCGCAAGAGGAAGATCATCCGCCAGAGACCGAATCATCAATCGTGATCGCCGGAATTTCATCTGGATCTTTGAGCCAACCATCCGGAAGTGTGGGAGGACGTCCATGGGACTTTCGTCCACGAGGTGCTTCAGAGACTGCAGTTGGATATGGCTGATCATCGAGTTGGCCAAGGAGATGCTCTAACTCGCCAAGGGAAGCAACCATTCCTAATGAGGATCGAATTTCGCGAGGAACAGTAAAACCTTTGAGGTACCAGGCCATATGTTTGCGAAGGTCACGCATCGCCCGGCCTTCAGCCTCAAAAAATTCTACAAGGAGATGTCCGTGACGAATCATGACATCGCGCACTTCATAGAGTGATGGTTCAGATTTTGTGGAATCACCACGAAGGGAGCGAACAAGATCGGCGAAGAGCCATGGGCGACCAAGGCATCCTCGGCCCACGACAACTCCTGCGCAGCCGGTCTGCGCCATCATTCGAGCGCCATCTTCCCCGCTCCAGATATCGCCATTTCCAAGTACCGGCACGCCGGTCGGCTTGAGGTGTTCAACGAGTGTGGCGATCTTCGACCAATCTGCTTCACCGTCATACATCTGTTCGGCGGTACGTGCATGCAAGGCAACCCAGGCAACACCAGCATTTGCGGCGGAAGTCGCAGCATCTAAATAGGTGTGATGGTCGCTATCGATGCCAACGCGCATCTTTACTGTGACCGGAACTCCGTAAGGCTTCGCCGCATCCACCGACGCTTTAACGATATTTTCAAAGAGTCGACGCTTATAGGGAAGAGCTGCTCCCCCACCACGTCGTGTCACTTTAGGCACTGGGCAGCCAAAGTTGAGATCAATGTGATCGGCGAGATTCTCTTCCATCAACATGGTGATGGCTTTCCCGACGACAATAGGATCGACTGCATAGAGTTGAACAGATCGAGGTGACTCACCTTTGCCTGGCGTGATGAGGCGAAGAGTCTCTGGGTGGCGTTCAATCAACGCACGTGCAGTCACCATCTCGGAGACAAAGAGACCAGCTCCTTGCTCGCGACAGAGTGTACGAAATGCCGAATTAGTAATTCCAGCCATAGGCGCGAGAACGACGGGGGTATCGAGCACCACCTCGTTATTGGCGAACCCCCCATTTGCAATAGGAAGTCGAAGCGGTGCAGGTTGAGTTAGCACCCGAGCAGACGCGGTGCGAGCCACGCCTGAACTTGGTCGATTGCGATTCGCTCTTGCGCCATCGTGTCGCGATGACGAATCGTTACCGCGTGATCTTCCAGGCTCTCAAAGTCGATCGTGATACAAAATGGAGTGCCAATCTCATCTTGGCGGCGATAGCGACGGCCAATAGCACCGGAGTCATCGAAATCAACAGACCAGTACTGCCGCAGTTCGGCAGCGAGATCGCGAGCCTTTGGTGAGAGATCCGCATTTCTCGATAGTGGCAATACTGCGACCTTGATTGGAGCAAGGCGGTAATCGAGCTTCATAACCGCTCGCTTCTCCATCTCGCCTTTGGAGTTAGGTGCTTCATCTTCAGTATAGGCATCCATGATGAAGGTGAGTGCACAGCGATCTACGCCGGCTGCAGGTTCGATGACATAAGGAACCCAACGCTCATTCTTCTCTTGATCGAACCACGAAAGGTCTTTACCTGAAGCTGCGCCATGGGCCTTAAGATCGAAATCTGTACGGCTCGCAATACCTTCGAGCTCGCCCCACTCTGTTCCATTAAATTCAAACTTGTATTCAATATCCACGGTGCGCTTTGAGTAATGCGAAAGCTTCTCTTTTGGATGTTCAAAGAGACGCAGGCGATCAGGATTAATCCCAAGGCCGGTATACCAAGCAAGACGAGTATCGATCCAATATTGATGCCACTCTTCATCAGTTCCTGGAACAACGAAGAATTCCATCTCCATCTGCTCAAACTCGCGAGTTCGGAAGATGAAGTTTCCAGGTGTGATCTCATTTCGAAAAGATTTTCCGATTTGGCCAATTCCAAATGGTGGTTTCTTACGTGAAGTCTGAGCGACATTGTCGAAGTTGATGAAGATTCCCTGCGCTGTCTCGGGACGAAGATATGCCAGACCGCTCTCATCTTCGACTGCGCCAAGGTATGTCTTGAGAAGACCAGAGAATTGCTTAGGTTGTGTGAACTTTCCCTTATTGCCACAGTTAGGGCAATTTACTTCATCCATAGATGTTGGAGTGCGGCCATTCTTCGCTTCAAAGGCCTCTTCCAAATGATCGGCGCGATAACGCTTGTGGCACTCAGTGCATTCAGTCAATGGATCGGTGAATGTCTCCACGTGGCCTGATGCTTCCCAGACTTCACGAGCCAAAATCACGCAGGAATCGAGTCCAACGACATCTTCACGGCCTTGAACCATCGCACGCCACCATTGGCGCTTCACATTATTCTTGAGCTCGACTCCAAGTGGGCCGTAATCCCAAGAGGCGCGCAATCCGCCATAAATCTCTGATGATGGATAAACAAATCCACGACGCTTGGCCAAACTAACAATTGTCTCTAAACGATCTGCGGCCATGATTTTCTCCTCCGGCTGGCTGTCGGCTTTTACTCCTCTTGCGGGCTGCAAGGATCCAAATTTTACCCGTATTCCGGTCGTAGACTCGCCATATGACTCACGATCGTGGAACTCCCTATAAAGGCACAAAGAAGGTTCCTGCTCTCACCGCGATCTGGCGAAATCTCCGTGATTTTCCACGGGCTCTGACCTTGAGCGCATTTATCTCCGGCCTACTTGTCGTGGTGGTCGCAGCGACTGGTCCAATTGTCATCATGCTCAAAGCGGCGCAGGCCGGTAATTTCTCCTCAACGCAGACCGCCACCTGGATCTGTTCATCCTGGGTGATGTCAGGAGTACTCGGTCTCTATCTCTCGTTGCGTTATCGAATGCCGATGATCGGCTCGACTTCCACTGCATCCATCGTCCTTCTGGTTACCAGCTTTCAGACCCATTCCATCAAGGAAGCTGTCGCCTCATATATCTTTCTTTCGCTTCTCTTCATTCTTGTTGGCGCAACCAAACTCATGCCGATCATCATGCGAGCCATTCCGCACCAACTAGTAATGGCGATGCTCGCCGGAGTTCTCTTCAACTTTGGCGTAAGCATCTTTACTCAATTCACGAGCGATCCTTGGATCGTCTCCGGAATGGTCCTCGCCTATTTTATTGCGCGAACTCTTTCACTTCGTGCGCCAGTGATCCCAGTTCTGGTGATCGGCACTCTCTTATCTATCGCTACCAACAAGGTCCATCTTCACTCGCCCCACTTTGGCCTGACACATCTCATCTGGGTGAACCCCCATTTCACAGTGGGCTCACTCGTTAACCTGGCCCTGCCCATGTTTCTTCTCACCATTGCAACGCAATTTGCGCCTGGCTTTGCCGTTCTCAAGAACAATGGTTACAAAGCACCGCATAGCCAATCCTTGATCGCCTCTGGTTTCCTCTCATTGGCGAGTGCGGGATTCCTCAATAGCGGCGTCAATACTTCAGCAATCACTGCAAGTATCGCAGTCGGTGAGCATGCCGATCCGGATCGCACCACTCGATATACCGCAGGAGTAATAACGGGGATTTTCTATATTGCTGCAGGTCTGGTCGGAGCATCTATCCTCACGCTCTTTAGCGCCTTGCCTGCGGCCATGCTCGCATCTCTTGCTGGCCTGGCACTCTTCCCAGCCCTCTCGACATCACTGCATGAAGCGCTCAGCGATTCTCGTGGTCGTGAAGCGGCGCTCGTGACTGTCCTTGTAACAATCAGTGGACTACACCCACTTCAGCTTGGTTCACCCTTTTGGGGACTTCTTGCCGGAACTTTGCTCTATGCCTTGCCGAATCTTCGTTCACGCTCTGCATAAATTTCAATCGCTTGCCACAAGGTGCGCCGATCGACATCAGGCCATAGGACATCCATAAAGACCATCTCGGCATAGGCCGATTGCCATGGCAAGAAATTAGAGGTCCGTTGCTCACCAGATGATCGCAAGAAGAGATCGACATCGCGCATCTTGGCGCTATAGAGATGTTGAGCAATGAGCTTCTCGGTTATCCCTTCTGGCTTGAGTTTTCGTCGGGCAACCTCTTTGGCGATTGCAGTCGCTGCATCCACGATTTCAGCACGACCGCCGTAATTGACACACATATTCAAAGTAAGAACTGAATTCTTCTTGGTGAGCTCTTGCGCCTCTTCTAATTCGGCAATCACCGATTTCCAGAGTCGCTTCTCTTTTCCAACCCAGGTAATACGAACTCCAAGGTCATTCATCTCATCACGGCGACGGCGAATAACATCTCGATTGAAGCCCATTAAGAACTTCACCTCATCGGGTGAGCGGCGCCAATTCTCAGTTGAAAATGCATATGCGCTAATCTCCTTAACGCCAATCTCAATCGCCCCATGAACAATATCCAGAAGTGACGCTTCGCCAGCTGCATGTCCGGCGGTGCGTGGTAAGCCGCGCTCTTTCGCCCAGCGACCATTACCATCCATCACAATCGCCACGTGGGCTGGAATCTGTTCGGGCTTTAACCGAGGTGGCTTGGCACCCGATGGATGAGGTATTGGTGGAACGATCTTCTTCTTGGCAGCCACGGTTACATTCTCTCAACTAATGGCAGCGAACGTAAGCCTCGCTCAAGATGCCATTGCAGGTAGGCGGCGATGAGCCCCGATGCTTCTCGGCGGTGCCGCAGTTCTGATTGAGTTGCCGATCCCCAATCCCCTGAAAGCAGATCAGACATCAAGGTGAGAGATTCTGGTGCGGGTGTTGGAGCCGCTGATGGTTTGCACGATGTGCAGACAGATCCTCCGCCAACAAGTGAGAAGAACTTATGTGGCCCAGGTTCGTCACAGACCGAACAGTTCATGAGTGATGGCGCATAACCTGCCACCGAGAGCGAGCGCAGCAGGTAGGCATCCAAGATCAGGGAGGGGTCATAACTCTCATATGTGAGCGCCTTGAGCGCCCCGGTAATGAGTAGATATTGCTGTAAAGCTGGCTCGTGCTCATTTTGCGTGAAGCGTTCGGCCGACTCCAAGATCGCATTCGCTACTGTCCAGTGCTGGTAGTTCTCGCTGAGTCGATCACCGAAGTTTTCGATGCTGACCGCCTGCGTCACGGTATCGAGTGATTTGCCGGAATAGAGTTGAAGATCGACATGGCTAGTGGGTTCAAGCCGTGCACCCCATCGTGATTTCGTACGGCGCACGCCCTTCGCCACTGCCTTGATCCGGCCATGTTCGCGGGTGAGGAGTGTGATGATGCGATCGGCCTCGCCCAATTTCTGGGTTCGAAGCACGACTGCTTGATCTCGATATACCGCCACCCTCAGAAGGTAGTGGTGATTAGCCTCGAAGACCGCGATTGACCGCCGAAATCACCGCTTTGAGTGCGGCTGTCGTCGTCGATGGGTCGATTCCTACGCCCCAGAATGTCTTCCCATCCACATCACACTCTAAATAGGCAGCTGCTTTCGCATCTCCACCAGCTGAGAGTGCATGCTCGTAGTAGTCCAGGACTCGAATCGGCTTATCCGTATAACCCGAGATGATGTGAATAAAGGCCGCGATTGGACCATTGCCAGTCCCGGAGAAACTCTGAATCTGACCATTATCAGCGAGCTCAACTGAGAGCTTCACATCTTCATCCATATGTGAGGATTGACTCAATCCCTTGAGACGAAAGCGCCCCCAGCTCTTTGCATCTGCTGGCAGGTACTCATCTTCAAATATTTGCCAGAGCGCATCGGGAGTGACTTCCCCACCTTCGCTATCTGTCTTTGCCTGAACTACCTGGCTAAATTCGATTTGGAGTCTGCGTGGGAGATCAAGGTGATGTTCGCTCTTCATGAGATAGGCAACGCCACCCTTACCGGATTGGCTATTAACTCGAATCACCGCTTCATACGAGCGACCGATATCTTTTGGATCGATCGGAAGATACGGCACAGCCCAGGTATGTTCATCGATATGAACACCAGCAGCGGCTGAATCGATCGCCATGTGATCAAAGCCCTTCTTGATCGCATCTTGGTGGGATCCCGAAAATGCGGTGAAGACGAGATCGCCGCCGTAAGGATGGCGTTCTGGCACACGAAGCTGGTTGCAATATTCAACGGTTCGGCGGACCTCATCGATATTGGAGAAATCAATATGCGGATCGATGCCATGGCTAAAGAGATTCAAACCCAGGGTGACGAGGCAGACATTTCCAGTGCGCTCACCGTTGCCAAAGAGCGTTCCTTCAATGCGATCGGCACCAGCGAGATAGCCAAGTTCGGCAGCAGCTACGCCAGTTCCACGATCATTGTGTGGATGGAGCGAGAGAACGATACTGTCGCGATATTTGAGATTACGATGCATCCACTCGATCGAATCGGCGTAAACATTAGGGGTGGCCATCTCAACCGTCGCAGGAAGATTAATAATCGTCTTATGGTCCGGAGTCGGCTTGAAGATATCGTTGACCGCATCACAGACCTCGAGCGCAAACTCCAACTCAGTTCCGGTGTAGGACTCAGGTGAGTATTCGAAGAAGATCTTCGTCTCTGGCACCAAGCTTCGAAGGTCCATGCAGAGCGTTGCAGCATCAGTCGCGATCTTCTTGATGCCTTCTTTATCTTGACCAAAGACAACACGGCGTTGCAAGGTTGACGTTGAGTTATAGAGGTGAACGACTGCTTGCTTAGCGCCTTTGAGCGATTCATAGGTGCGGCGGATAAGTGGTTCGCGGGCTTGGGTCAGCACTTGAATCACAACATCGTCGGGGATGAGGCCATCCTCAATAATCTTGCGGACAAAGTCGAAATCCATCTGAGAGGCAGAAGGGAAACCAACTTCGATCTCTTTGTAACCCATTGCGACGAGCAAGTTGAACATCGCTAACTTACGTTGTGGATCCATAGGATCGATGAGGGCTTGATTACCATCGCGGAGATCGACTGAACACCATTGAGGTGTCTGAGTGATCTGCTTACTTGGCCAGGTACGATCTAGGAGATCGACTGGAATGAATGGTGCGTAGCGATGCACGGGCATCTTTGAGGGAATCTGATCTGGGAAAGACATCTGTTATCTCCTTAATGATTGCAGTCGGTGCTGCGAATCTCTGCGGGTGGTTCTGCGGGTATCTGGTTTTTACCGGCAACGCCAAACCCCGCGGCGAGGGGACCGGTTACTTGGCCCCGCCACGGCAGCTAAGGAGGAGGCTGCGCTTCATAGGGATAACTCTAAGTCAGCTTTAAAGGATCGGCAAATAGCGGTCGATCTCGTATGCGCTTACCTGCTTGCTGTAATCCGTCCACTCGGCTCGCTTATTCCGAAGTACATACTCGAAGACTGGCTCCCCTAGCGTTCTGCGCACGAGGGCCGAACTCTCCATCGCCTTAATTGCCTCATCAAGGTTCATTGGCAAGGCGGTGGGTTCATCATTATCTGTGAGCTCGTAGTTGCCAGCGATTCCTTCAAGTCCTGCCGCAATAATGACTGCAAAGGCGAGGTATGGGTTACATGCCGAATCTGGAGAACGAACTTCGACGCGAGTCGAATTCTCTTTAAGTGGCTTATAGGCCGGAATGCGAACAAGAGAGGAGCGATCGTTGTGGCCCCAGGTAATAAATGCCGGAGCTTCACCTTCACCAGATAAGCGCTTATATGAATTTACAAATTGATTGGTGATTGCCGTGAATTCGCGAGCATGGGCAAGAACTCCGGCGATAAATGACCGCCCTATTGGTGATAGACCAAATGGTGCTCCTGCTTGATAAAACGCGTTCTCTTCGCCTTTGAAGAGTGAGAAGTGCGTATGCATGCCGGATCCAGGATGTTCCGTGAAGGGCTTTGGCATAAAGGATGCATGGACGCCTTGATCAAGTGCGACCTCTTTAATGACGTGACGAGCGGTCATGATGTTATCCGCAGTGCTCAATGCATCGGCGTATCGAAGATCGATCTCTTGTTGGCCCGGTGCACCTTCATGATGAGAGAACTCAACAGAGACGCCCATCGCCTCAAGCATCGTAATTGCCTGGCGTCTGAAATCTTGACCGATCGCTGTTGGGGTGTGATCAAAGTAGCCACCTTGATCTACCGGGATGGGTGTTGTGCCTGACTCGGGTGAATTCTTAAAGAGGAAAAATTCAAGTTCTGGATGGGTGTAACAGGTGAAACCCATTTCGGCGGCGCGACCCAAGACGCGCTTTAGGACCTGACGTGGATCTGATTCGGATGGTGAACCATCCGGCATCGTGATGTCACAGATCATTCGAGCAGCCCCTGGCGCTGTGGTGCGCCACGGCAAAATCGCGAAGGTTGAGGCATCTGGCTTTGCCAACATATCTGACTCAGTAATACGGGCATACCCTTGAATCGCAGATCCATCAAAGCCAATGCCTTCGGCAAATGCTGAATCAAGTTCGGCCGGTGCAATTGCAACAGATTTGAGGAAGCCAAGTACATCGGTAAACCAGAGTCGAACAAATCGAATCGATCGCTCTTCTAAGGTGCGGAGAACGAACTCCTCCTGCTTGCTGATCTCGTCATTCATCGAATTCTCTGGGCTCATAGTGGAAGACTCTCAATTTTTTGTTACGCGAATGTTAAACCTGGTCCGACGAACCAAGCCTGATTCCCACCTTTAAGCGAGCCCGTGAGCCTGCGCTACCGCCGCATACATGATTTTGCCATCGTGAATATTGAGTCCAGCAGCTAAAGCGGCATCGTCGTTGAGCGCACGCTCCCACCCTTTATTGGCAAGCGCCAATGCATATTTGATGGTCGCATTGGAGAGGGCATAGGTCGAGGTCGCAGGTACAGCGCCTGGCATATTTGCCACGCAGTAATAGAGCGAATTATGTACAGGGAATGTTGGGTCAGCATGAGTGGTCGCATGCGATCCTTCGAAACAGCCTCCTTGGTCGATTGCGATATCGACGAGAACTGATCCTGGCTTCATTCGAGCAACAAGTGCGTCGCTCACAAGCTTTGGTGCCTTTGCACCTGGCACCAAGACAGAACCAATGACGAGATCTGCCGACAGAAGTTCTTCTTCGATCGCATGTGCTGATGATGCGATCGTCTTCACCTGACCGTGGAAAATATTATCGATCTCAGCAAGGCGATTGAGATTGAGATCTAGAATGGAGACATCTGCACGAAGGCCATGGGCCATCGCTGCTGCATTCAATCCTGCAACGCCACCGCCAAGAATCACAACTTTGCCAGGTTTCACTCCTGGGACTCCACCTAAGAGAACACCTCTTCCGCCATTAGGTCGTTGAAGTGCTGTTGCGCCCACTTGAATCGACATACGTCCCGCAACTTCTGACATAGGTGCCAAAAGTGGAAGGGTCCGACCAACCTCAACCGTTTCATAGGCGATCGCTGTTGCACCGCTCTCCATGAGGGCGAGCGTCAACTCTTTATCTGCCGCAAGGTGAAGGTACGTGAAAATAACTTGCCCGCGTCGCATTCGAGGATATTCGACTGAGATCGGCTCTTTCACCTTCAAGATCAGATCGGCGCGTTCCCACACTTCATCCGCGCTGCCTACGATCTCAGCACCAGCTGCGCGATATTGATCATCAGTGATGGCGGAGCCCCGGCCAGCGCCAGCTTCAATGAGTACGGTGTGCGAGGCGGCGAGTGAATGGGCGCCAGCCGGGGTAAGTGCTACCCGTGATTCATTATTCTTAATCTCTTTTGGCACGCCAACTAACACGGTACATCTCCTCATCATTGAGTGGTCCTGATTTCATCCTACTCCTCAGATCCTGAGGCAAAGAGCGCTTGGCATATTCTCGGGTGGAGTTCGCTGCGCATCTGACGGAATTGATCAGGCTCCCAGCCAGCAGCAAATGTCTTCCGAAGAAGCTTTGCGAGTTGATAATCCGGTTGATCATCCAGGGCACGCTCTAGCGCCCGCGAGGCGATCGCTCCATCGCCAGTTTCATACGTGAGCTCGGCATAGAGCGTCGCCGGTGCAGCTGCAAAGCCCGCGGGTGCAATTGAAGTCAGCCAGCGCCAGAGCGAGATGAGATCTCCTTGATTTTCGGGAGTCGCCATCCCGAGTGCATAATCTCGAACTTGTAGGTCATGCAAACGTGCAAGAACGAGCGCGACTCGAGTCATTTCAACCTCCATTCCTCGTAACGCAAAATCATTGAGAAGGTCTCGCACCGCGTGGGCACCCTCAGCCTGTAACAATCGACTATCGCTCTGGGAATAATCGATAGGAGCGATCTCGGCCAGCGCTGTCAGGAGTGAGAAATTCGGATGATCGGTACGGAGCGAGGCACGAATTGCCTCTACGTTCGAGAACGGTAGAGCTACCCCTTCTGCTACTTGCTCGGCTGTAATAGAAGAGGAGAAGAATTCCGGGAGCGGATTTCCATCAGGTGGGCAACATGCGTTATCCCCGCATAACAAGGATCGCCATCGGCCATTTCGGATCTCAATGCTCTCTTTAATAGATACTCCCTCGTCACTCAAAGAGCTATGGATCGATCGTGAAATCAATCCTTCGTGGTCAAAATCCGGAAGATAGGCGACCAAGAGGATGCAATCAGATTCGTGACGGCGAATATGCGAGAGCAGAATCTGAATCTGCTCGGAATCGATCGCTTCAGGGTAATCAATCCGCATCGCCATACCTACATGTGAGTCACGAATAGTGATGATCACAATCGAACTTTCAGGGTGGTATCCAATGAGGAAAGGAACTGCTGTTAATAGATCATGTGGGCTAGTAAGAGTTGTCATAGCCCAAGATTTCTACCAAAGTAGATAATCTGCTCTTCCCACTAGATGCCTCTGTGGAGAGTTCCTCCTTGTTAATCCTGTTAACAAAATTATTGAAGTTATTGAAGTTATTGAAGTTATTGAAGTTAATGACCAAATTTCGTAGGTGCTGGGGCGACCTTGATACGCGTACTGTAACTTTGGATGATCGCACCACCGATGACTGGATAAGAGAAGCCAGCTGCGCTCCAATTACCTAACCATGAAACTGTGAGCGTCGCGAGATAAATCCCTGCCTTCTTGTAGGTATGTTCGATCGTCTTATCTGGAAGCGGCGCACCGGGAGTATCGGAGGTCATAACAGCGCCGTCGCCAAATTGCCAGGTAAAACTCGGTGTGAGCTTCACGCCAACAAGAACTCCCAGAATCTGAGTCGAGGTTGAAATGAGCGAGGAAGTATCAGTCCAGAAGTATGTTGGAAGTTGTGCGACCGCTCCAGTTGCGGGTTGAATAAAAATGTTCTTTGACGGCAAGAGTTGCGAAATTTGATCGGCGAGATTTACTTCGGCCACCGCAGTAGGTGTTGGCAAGATGGCTGCAGCCTTCGGTTTTGGTGGATGGTAGACATACGGGATATGACGAACATAGGGCCTTGGGGTTGGATTGATCGTTCGCTTAACCGTCGGTTTTGATGAAGCCTTTGGTGTGGGCTTAACCGTCGGTTTTGGTGTGGGCTTTGGTGTGGGCTTTGGTGTGGAGCCAGGGATCACCTTCTTCGCATCAATAATGACCTTTCCGGTAGTTGGATCGGTATGGACATCGATACAGACATTGTTGGTGCACTGCGCGGCGCTCGCCATGGATCCGATAGAGAAATATTCACAGGTGAATACGATCGACATCGCTGTCAGAACCGTCAGAACTGTCAGAGTTCTAGTCAATCGAGAGGTGATCGAGCTGGACACGAGCAGAGAGTATGAGGAATGCAACTCTAAGGTAGCGATGAATAGCTCGGGTGTGGATAAGCGGTAGGTTTGCATCATGGTTGCTCGAGATGGTGATGGCTGGGTTGAATGTGCCTGCGGTAATCGCCATTGGGGGCTCAACGGAGCCGCCGGCCTCCTTCTTGTTCGTGATGGCGCTGTACTCCTCCAACATCGCGCACCTTGGGTTCACAACGGAGATACATGGGGTATCCCAGGCGGAGCTCGTGATTCACATGAAGAGATCTTCGATGCCGCTGCGCGCGAGGCACATGAAGAGTGTGGAATCGAGAAAGATCTCATTAGACCGATCGAAACTTTCGTTGATGACCATGGGGACTGGGCATATTGGACCGTCATCTGTGAGGCGAGTGAAGATGTCGAAGCACATCATGTGAATGATGAGGCGCTTCAGGTTGAGTGGGTTCCTTTTACTCGTGTCGCCGAGATGAATCTCCACCCAAGCTTTGCGAAATCTTGGCCTGCTTTACTTACCCTCTTGGGTGAATTGAGCATCTAGACGCTTGAGCGAATCCTTGATGATCTTGGCATCCGAGGTACGCCAAAAAGGTGGCATCGAGTTAAGCAAAATGGATCCATATCTCTTTGTTGTGATTCGTGAATCTAAAATTGCTACCACTCCCCGATCATCGATCGAGCGGATTAAGCGGCCAGTTCCCTGAGCAAGCAAGAGCGCGGCGCGTGGAAGAGAGACTTGCATAAATCCACTTCCACCGGCTTCATCTGCTTCGGCAGCTCGAGCTGCCATAACAGGTTCATCTGGGCGTGGAAAGGGAATGCGATCGATGACGACAAGTGTGCAGGATGGTCCGGGGACGTCGATTCCTTGCCATAGCGAGATCGTCCCCAACAAGATCGACCGTGGATCTTCGGCAAAGCGATCAACAAGTGGGCCAACAGAGTCGCCCCGCCGCTGCGTGATGATCGGAAGTTTCAACTCTTTCAACACTTTTCGTAAGTGCTCATCTGCCATCTCAACGCCACGCCAAGAACTAAAGAGCGCCAGCGTGCGACCACCCGCAGCCTCGGCAAGTTCGCCTAACTCTGTGAGTGCTTCAATACTTGGCCCATCGCGACCTGGTTCGGGAATATGTTTTGGCAGATAGAGCATGCCTTGGTTGGCGAAATCAAAGGGTGATCCAACATCCAGCATCTGCACATTGGCCGGATCAATATCGCCGGGCTCGAAGGATTCAACTTCTTCATCCTCTGACGAGTTCTTGTTAACGACAAAGCCGATAGAGGATGCAATGGCATCGAAGGATTTTCCAACCGAGAGCGTCGCCGATGTGGCGATCACCGGTGATTGCGTCAAGAGGTTATCTCGCAATACAGAGGAGACTTGCAACGGAGCAAGGTAGATCGTGGAGAAATTTGGTTCAAACCACATAACCTGGCCATGGCCCGGCTTGAGTAACTTTGTCGCCGTCGTCAGCACTTCCTGTGTTGCGCCTTTTACCCGTGCACGCTCGGCGAGTGAATCGGGATCGATAATCTCGGAGTCGGCATTGATTAAGGCAATCACTGCTGCTGCCGCCTCTTTCACCTTGCGGGTGGGCGCCTCCAGAACACTTGGCAGTTCGGGCATGCGACCAGCTCTTGTCGGATCGTTGCGCACATCGCTGGCATAATCTGTTAACGCTTCCGCAAAGAGATCAGCTGCCTTATCGAAGGCGACCGCGGCTTTGCCGGGCATATGTTTCTTCGCCATCTTCGCGGCGCGCTCGACGCGACCAGCAGTGAGTTCCTCTGTCACAGCCTGTGTCGTTCGGTCCATAAATTCATGTGCCTCATCGAGGATGATCGCATCACGTTCGGGCAAGATGGGATGGGAATCGACAATTTCTATCGCTAACAAGGTGTGGTTAGTGACAACAACATCAGCGGTCTGCGCCTTTGCCTTTGCATTGACTGCAAAGCACCGTGATCCGAAGGGGCACTCTTCAGCACCCATACACTCTCTTCCAGAGGTGCTATTTGCAATCCACACTCGACGATCTACATCTGGTGCATCATCGCGATCGCCTGAGGCGCCAGGAGTCTCCACCCAGGCGCGCAACCGTTTTGCATCCTTCTCTAGCGTGCCAATCTCAAGGAGAATTTCGCCATCAGGATCTGTCCCTGCACCATTCATCTTCTGCAGGCAGACATAGTTGCCGACACCTTTATAGACAGCGAAGGTCAACTCACGACCTAACTCTTTTTCGAGAGCTCCTTTAATCTTCGGGAGATCGCGTTCGACCAACTGGCGTTGAAGAGCAAGTGTTGCGGTTGCAACGAGAACTTTTTTTCCATGCACGAGTGCCGGTACGAGGTAGGCGAGCGATTTTCCGGTGCCAGTTCCTGCCTGTACGAGTAGGTGGTGGCGGTCGGCGAGCGCATTTGCAACTGCCTCTGCCATTTCAATTTGGCCTTCGCGTGCTTCACCGCCAATCGCCGTGACGGCAGCGTTGAGCGCCGATCGAACCTTCTTCAGAAATTCGATATTGGATTTGCTATTAGTTTCGATCACTTAGTTATTGACTACATCCAAGATTTGCTGAATATGGCCAACCGGGTGGTTGGTAAAGAGCTCAATCATCTTTGCAAGAGTGATAGGACCATATTCGGAGTGATTACAGGTGCGAAGGAGGTCGGCATCTGTGGCTTGTCGAAGCAAGCGTGCGCACTCGCTTCGAGTTGCGCGTAAGAGTGCAAGTGCTGGTTCGATGGGAGCGGTTCGGTAAGCCAAGATCTCACTGCTTGCGAGCGCCTCTTCGCTAAAAGATCTAATCTCAGTACCTGGTTCGGAGAGAACCTGGATAATCCGTGTCAGGCAGTAGGCGTCAGCATGGGCTAGGTGATGGACCACCATGCGAGGTGTCCACTCCCCTTCGGGGCCCTTATCGAGGTTGCTGCTATCGAGGAGATTCGCGGCAGCGAGAAAATTGGTGGTAGCCGCTTCATATTCTGCGAGAAGATCTTTGATGCTCATGTGAGGATCATATGACGCGCGAACTACCCTTCTGGGGCTTTCCACCTTCGAGAAGTTCGCTGTGGCGAGTAACGCCTTTCTGTGACTTCGCTCTACCCTTAGCCCATGGAATATGTGGTCGAAATCCCAGAAGTCCCGATTCGCAGAGCCAAGAAGGCCGCAAAGCGGGTCGCGAAGAAAGTCGCGAAGAAGGCTCCTGCCAAGAAGGTTGCAAAGAAGGTTGCAAAGAAGGTTGCCAAGAAGGTTGCAAAGAAGGTTGCCAAGAAGGTTGCCAAGAAGGCACCTGTTAAGAAAATGGCCACTGCCAAGAAAAAGGCCCCTGCCAAGAAGGTCGCTAAGAAGGCACCTGTTAAGAAGGTCGCCAAGAAAGTTGTTAAGAAACCTGCCAAAAAAGTTAAGCGTTAATTCATCGGATGAAAAAGGCCGCCAGGTAACTGGCGGCCTTTTTGCATTACTTCTTTGTACTCATCAGATCTGGTCAGATCAGGAACAACCTGATGTATTTCCGCAACCTTCGCAGACGAAGCATGAACCGGCCATACGCATCTTTACTCCGCAGGTCATGCAGAGAGGTGCATCTGACTTCACGCCACTCATCTTCTCGAAGAGTTCCATCGATGAACCGACACCTGTTGAGTTATCAGCAGGCTTAGCCTCGATCGTTACAGATGCTGGCTTACTTGCAACCGCAGGAGCCGCCGCAGCTGCAACCGGTGCTTTTGGGAGTGCTGGTGCCGCTACATCCTGTGAATATTCACCGGTCTCGAGTGCGCGAGCGCGCTCTGATGCGGTGTAGAGACCCATTGCTGAACGTGTCTCATATGGGAGGTAATCAAGTGCGAGGCGACGGAAGATGTAATCCATCATCGATTGCGCGATACGGATATCAGCATCATCTGTCATGCCTGCTGGCTCGAAGCGGAGGTTGGTGAACTTCTCAACGAAGGTCTCTAGAGGAACGCCATACTGGAGTCCGATAGATACTGCGATGGAGAAGGCATCCATAACGCCTGCAAGAGTTGAACCCTGCTTACCAAGCTTGAGGAAGACCTCAGCGAGGGCTCCATCCGCATAGGCACCGGCAGTCATGTAACCATCAGCGCCACCGACAGAGAATGAGGTAGTCATTGCTGGGCGTGACTTAGGTAGACGCTTACGCGCTGGAGCAGCAACTGCTGCAGAGATGTTGGAATCTGTTCCCTTGTTCTCACCCTTGCCATCAGAGAGTGGCTGACCGACCTTACAGTTATCGCGATAGACCGCGAGCGCCTTAAGGCCAAGCTTCCAACCCTGGTAGTAGACCTCTTCGATCTCTTCCACAGTTGCATCTGAAGGCAGGTTCACTGTCTTCGAGATAGCGCCTGAGAGGAATGGTTGGCAAGCAGCCATCATGTGAACGTGGCCCATTGCGCTGATTGAGCGGATACCCATTGCGCAATCGAAGATATCGTAATGCTCGGTCTTGAGACCTGGTGCATCGATGACATTTCCGTTTGCTGCGATGTATTCGACAATCGCTTCAACAGTCTCTTCGGTGTAGCCAAGCTTGCGAAGCGCCATTGGGATGGTCTGGTTAACGATCTGCATAGATCCGCCACCGACGAGCTTCTTGAACTTTACGAGTGCGAGATCTGGCTCGATACCAGTGGTATCGCAATCCATCATCAAGCCGATCGTTCCGGTTGGAGCAAGAACTGAAGCCTGCGCATTACGCCAGCCATTCTTTGCACCGATCTGAATTCCAAGATCCCATTGCTTATTCGCCTCTGTCCAGACATCGCGGTCAAGAGTTGAGACTGACTTGGCTGATTGTGAAGCATTCGCATGCTTCTTCATGACCTTGGTGTGTGCATCTGCGTTACGAGCATAACCCTCGTAAGCACCGACGATGCCAGCGAGTTCTGCTGAGCGACGGTAGGAAGTTCCGGTCAAGAGTGAGGTGATCGCACCTGCGAGCTGACGGCCGCCATCTGAATCGTAGGCAAGGCCTGATGCCATAAGGAGGGCACCGAGGTTTGCGTAACCGATACCGAGCTGACGGTAGTTACGTGTTGTCTCACCGATTGGCTCTGTTGGGAAATCTGCGAAGCAGATCGAGATATCCATCGATGTGATGATCAACTCGGTTGCCTTAACAAACTTCTTTGTATCGAATGAACCATCTGTATTAAGGAACTTCAAGAGGTTGAGTGAAGCCAAGTTACATGATGAGTTATCAAGTGACATGTACTCAGAGCAAGGGTTCGATGCATTAATGCGACCGGTCTCTGGGTTGGTGTGCCACTCATTGATTGTGTCGTCATATTGAATTCCTGGATCAGCACATGCCCAAGCCGCCTCTGCCATCTTGCGGAAGAGTTGCTTAGCATCAACAGATTCGATGACATCGCCTGTTGCACGAGCTACGAGACCAAACTGCTCGCCATTCTCGTACGCGCGCATAAATGAATCGCTGACTCGAACTGAGTTATTTGCATTCTGGTACTGAACAGAGATGATGTCCTTGCCGCCGAGATCCATATCGAATCCAGCATCACGGAGTGCGCGGATCTTGTCCTCTTCGCGAACCTTTGTCTCGATGAACTCTTCGATATCTGGATGGTCGATATCCAAAACAACCATCTTTGCAGCGCGACGAGTCGCTCCGCCAGATTTGATGGTTCCTGCTGATGCATCAGCACCACGCATAAATGAGACCGGACCAGATGCGGTTCCACCTGACTTGAGGAGTTCTTTAGCTGAACGGATACGTGAGAGGTTGAGGCCAGCTCCTGAGCCGCCCTTAAAGATCATTCCCTCTTCGCGATACCAGTTAAGAATTGAATCCATGGTGTCATCAACAGAGAGGATGAAGCAGGCAGATACTTGCTGCGGTGCATTTGTTCCGACGTTGAACCAGACTGGTGAGTTAAATGAGAAGACCTGATGAAGAAGCATGTAGGTGAGTTCGTGTTCAAAGACTTCAGCATCTGCATCAGTTGCGAAGTAACCATTCTCTTTGCCTGATGCGACATAGGTAAGAACTACGCGATCAATAACTTGCTTGAGCGACCATTCACGATTGTCATGACCGACAGCACCGCGGAAGTACTTGGTGGTCACAATTGTGGAGGCATTCACTGACCAGAAATCTGGATACTCAGTGCCCTTCTGCTCGAAGATAACTTCGCCTGACTTCCAGTTGGTCTGGACAACATCGCGGCGCTCCCACTTCACTTCATCATAAGGATGCACACCAGCTGTGGTGTAAATACGTTCAATGCTTAAGCCCTTACCCAACTTCTTTACTTGGGACTTGCGCTCCGCGGCGGGCTTATTAACGATAGACATTCGTACTGCTCCTTATGTGTATATGTAACTGTTTATGGGTGACTAAAGCTGGTGGTAGTAGTGCGGTAGTTAGTTGTTCGCCGGGGAGAGCGTTTTAATCGGTGTTGCTTCTATCTTGCTTACATCATGTGAACGTGCTGTTTCTAACGTGCTTGCCGAATGTGAAGGAGCGGCGCGGAGAAGTGCGATCTCGCCTTCAAAATCTTCGAGGGAGGCAAAGTTACGGTATACCGAGGCATAACGCAGGTAGGCCACCTCATCTAATTCACGGAGTGGCGCGAGGATAGCCAGACCGACTTCTTGTGCCTCTACCTCAGCCTGTCCATCAGAGCGAAGAGCTTCTTCGACCCGCTGGGCAAGCAGAGCTAGATCATCATCGTTGACAGGACGTCCCTGGCAGGCCTTGCGGACGCCATTGATGACCTTCTCGCGGCTGAAGGGCTCGGTGGCCCCAGAGCGCTTTACGATGAGGAGAACGGATGTCTCTGATGTCGTGAAACGGCGACCGCACGCTGTGCACTCGCGACGACGACGGATGAGGGCGCCTTCTTCTACCGGCCGTGAATCGACGACTCGAGAGTCATCGTGGCGGCAGAATGGGCAGTTCATCGTCTTCTCATTTCTTTTATGTTCTTCTGGGTTCTTCTGGGTTCTTCTGGGTTCTTCTGGTGCGAGAGGAGGAGATTAGCGGAAAACCACAACTAATGGGTGATAATCGCGCTTTGACCCCTACATCTTGTGCCAACCGTACACCTGGCCTTGAGAGTTTTTGCGATGGCAAACGGCGTGTCGAGGTGAATACCAGTCCCATGGCCCATCTACCTGCTGATGAAGAGTGAAGAATCTATCCCTTACTATCCCAAAACGGACAGGTAAGAGGATCTACTTTGTTGGAACGAGCAACCGGGTTCCGACTGCGACATCGGTCGATGCCAGGTTGTTGGTCTGGCGAATCTCGTCAAGGACGGTATTTACATCGCGGTTACCCGCGACCATTGCTGCGACGGACCAGAGAGATTCACCTGGAGCAACAACGACGCGGATATAACCAGATGTAGCAGGTGTAGAGATCACTTTACTTTCAGATGCATTACCAGCTGCGCTAAAACCAGCGCCAATCACTACTAATAGCGATCCCACTGTTAATGTGCGAACGACATTACGACCGCGTCGTGTGAGTTTTGCTTGTGCCATCTGAATTACCAACTTCCGTCATAACGCTGTTCGAGGGGATTCGAACAGTTGTTCTAATGAGAAAGATACCCCACCCCACTGACATCGGCAACATTTTTCCGAACATATGTTCGACAAATTCTCGATCCCGATGTACCCTCTTCTTATGGCTAAAAAGACCCCTTCCTCCGCGGCTACTCCTACGGCGGCTATTGCTGCAGCGCCAAGTTCTACAGCGGCTATCGATCCCCATGGCCTCACCCAGCGCCAACAGCTGATCCTCAAGGTCATCAAGGATGCCGTCGATGCCCAGGGCTTCCCGCCCAGCATGCGTGAAATCGGTGAAGCAGCCGGCCTCGCCTCCCCCGCATCTGTGAAGTACCAACTCGAAGAGCTCACCAAGAAGGGCTACATCAAGCGGAAGGCGACCAATGCTCGCTCCCTTGAAGTCTCTACCCCTGAGGACCAGATCGCCCCTGCAAAGGGCACCACAATCCCATTACTCGGCACTATTGCGGCAGGCTCTCCAATCTTGGCCGAGCAGACCGTAGAAGATCGCTTCACACTTCCAGAGGAGTTTGTTGGTCAAGGCGATCTCTTCATGTTGAAGGTCAAAGGCGACTCGATGGTCGATGCCGCGATCTGCGATGGCGATTACGTAGTTATTCGCGCACAGAAGAACGCCGAGAAGGGCGAGATCGTTGCTGCGATGATTGATGGCGAAGCGACTGTGAAGACCTTCTCGAAAAAAGATGGCCACTTCTGGTTATTGCCAGCTAATGAGAATTACGCGCCAATCCCAGCCGATAACGCTGAGATTCTTGGCAAAGTCACCGCAGTACTTCGTAGCGTTCGCTAAGAACTCTTTCGCAGTGCGGTAGTAAAGCGCGGCCGATCATTGAGATCTCGGTGCAGTGCGATCGATTCGAAATCCTTACTTAACGCCTGCGCAAATGCGGGGCCCTGAACCTCATTGTGTTCGCAGGCAAAGAGGCCACCAGGCTTTAATAACCTACTTGCCGCCTCGATAAATTCGATCGGAATTGCCATGCCATCGAGTGACCCGCCATAGAGCGCGGAGGCTGGTTCATAGTGGAGCTCTTCTGGTAACTCTTGAATCGTTGGCACATAAGGTGGATTCGCGACTACTACATCGCACTTGACACCATCGAGTGCATCTTTTGCAGAAGCGTGAATCACGCGAATCGGCAGGTCAAATTTCGCGATGTTCTGATTAAGCCACTTAAGCGCCGCCTCTTCCTTTTCGACCGCTACAACCCTTAAATCACGCTTCTTTGCGCACTCGCTCACAAGCGAGATGGCAATCGCCCCGCTCCCGGATCCGAGATCCACAATACTTACAGGATCGATGAAGCGATGAAGTTGATGCAGTACTTCATCGACGAGCAACTCGGTCTCTGGCCGAGGAATGAGGACTCCTTCGCCGACATCAAAGGTGAGATAGCGAAAGGGCGCTTCGCCAATGATGTATTGGGTAGGTCGACCTGTCAGCCGTTCGGTGATGAGATCTGAAAACTCCTCTGAAATCCGGTTGTACTCGTTCTCATCGAGTTCGACGGTACGTGCATGGAGTTCCATTCGAGTTACTCCAAGCAAATGTGCCAACAAGAGTTCGGCATCTATAGGCGAGATCTTCTTCTCAGCGAGCCGCGCCTTGCTGGTCGTAAGAAGTTCGCGAATCTGGAAAGCCATTACTCCCCCGCTGTTGCCAGACGTTCGGCCTTATCAGCTTCGAGCAGAGCATCAATTACTGGATCTAATTCTCCGTTGAGAACTGCATCGAGGTTTGAGGCCTTGAAATTAACCCGGTGATCTGAAAGGCGATTTTCTGGGAAGTTATAGGTGCGAATTCGCTCAGATCGATCAACTGACTTCACCTGAGATTTTCGCTGCGCCATTGCTTCGGCATCGGCCTGCTCTTGTGCATGTGCCAAGAGGCGGGCGCGCAAGATACGAAGCGCCGACTCTTTATTCTGCAACTGCGATTTTTCATTCTGACATGAGACGACCACGCCAGTGGGAATATGTGTAATGCGAACGGCCGAGTCGGTCGTATTCACCGACTGACCACCTGGGCCAGATGAGCGATAGACATCGATGCGAAGGTCTTGCTGGCGAATCTCAACATCAACTTCATCCGCTTCAGCAAGGATCAGAACGCCAGCGGCAGATGTATGGATGCGACCTTGTGATTCAGTCTCTGGTACACGTTGTACGCGATGAACGCCACCTTCAAATTTCAATTTTGCATACGGAGATTGGCCAATCTCGGCGACGCCCTTAGATTTAACGGCCATCGAGATCTCTTTATATCCGCCCATTTCTGACTCGGCGTAGTCGATGATCTCGGTCTTCCAATTGTGCTTCTCTGCATAGCGTTGATACATACGCAAGAGATCGCCGGCAAAGAGCGCAGACTCATCGCCACCCACGCCCGCCTTGATTTCCAGAATAACGTCACGGTCATCATTGGGATCGCGAGGTAAGAGCAACTCCTCCATCTTCTCACCCGCTGCATCAAAGGTAGCCTGCAAGGCAGGAATCTCTTCGGCAAAGGCAGGATCATCTGCTGCCAACTCTCTCGCCGCCGCTAAATCATCCTCGGCCGCTTTATAGGCACGATAGCCACCAATGACCGGACCGAGCTGGGCATAACGCTTACCGAGCTGGCGAGCCTTACCCTGGTCGGAGTGAATACTTGGATCAGCAAGTTCGCGCTCAAGCTCTTCATATTCAGCCAGAAGCGCCGGGATCGTTCCAAAACGCTCTGCCACGGCCTACTCCTCTACTCATTTATTCGTTCTGAACTGAACTGAACTGAACTGAACTGGATCTACTCTGAAAAAGATCTAAATTATCTTGGGCAATAAAAAAGACCCCGCGCACCCAGGTGGGTGCGAAGTGGGGTCTTTGAAGAGAGCTACTTCTTTCCGAAACGCTTTTCGAACGCTGCAACACGGCCGCCAGTATCCAAGATACGTTGCTTGCCGGTGTAGAACGGATGGCATACGGAGCAAACTTCTACGTAGATCGAACCTGTCATCTTTGTGGACTTGGTGGTGAAAACTTCACCGCAACCGCATGTAACAGTTGTCTCGATATATTCTGGATGAATCTCTGGCTTCATGTGTAATCCTTTATATGGAAGTGGCTGGGTCCGGTAAACCGGTGAACCAGAAGGTATGGCTAGAGTCTACTCGAGAGCTCGGGATAGGCAAAAAGCGGCCTCTCGGCCGCTCTTCACGCTTAATTCTAGGGAAACTGGGTTCTTACTTATCCCCGTCTGCCGTTGTCTTCTGGATCTGCATCAAGAATTCAACGTTCGACTTTGTGCCCTTCATCTTGTCGAGCAAGAGCTCGAGCGCCTGTTGGCTATCAAGGGCATGGAGGACGCGACGAAGCTTCCAGACGATATTGAGCTCTTCAGTTCCCATAAGGATCTCTTCCTTACGAGTGCCCGAAGCATCGACATCAACAGCTGGGAAGATGCGCTTATCGGCAAATTTACGATCGAGCTTGAGCTCCATATTTCCGGTGCCCTTGAACTCTTCGAAGATGACTTCATCCATCTTGGAACCAGTCTCAACGAGAGCGGTTGCAAGGATGGTGAGTGAGCCACCATTTTCGATATTACGCGCTGCTCCAAAGAATTTCTTCGGTGGATAGAGCGCTGCAGAGTCAACTCCGCCAGAAAGAATTCTTCCTGATGCAGGAGCTGCAATGTTGTACGCACGACCGAGACGAGTAATTGAGTCAAGGAGAACGACAACATCGTGGCCGAGTTCGACGAGGCGCTTTGCACGCTCGATCGCTAATTCAGCGACAGAGGTGTGGTCATCAGCAGGGCGATCGAAGGTGGAAGCGATAACTTCGCCCTTTACGCTGCGCTGCATATCGGTCACTTCTTCTGGACGTTCATCTACAAGAACAACCATGAGGTGACACTCTGGATTATTCGTTGTGATCGCATTCGCAATCGCCTGAAGGACCATGGTCTTACCGGCCTTAGGTGGGGAGACAATTAATCCGCGTTGTCCCTTACCGATTGGTGCAATTAAATCAATGACACGGGTTGTCAGAATCCCAGGCTCGGTCTCAAGGCGCAGGCGCTCTTGTGGGTAGAGCGGAACAAGCTTTGCGAAGTCAACGCGATTGCGAGACTCATCTGGGTCAGATCCATTAACGGTATCCAACTTAGCGAGGGCATTGAACTTCTCTTTCCGTTCACCTTCGTGAGGTTGACGGACTTGGCCGGTAATAACATCGCCCTTACGTAGACCATATCGACGGACCTGCTGAAGCGATACATAAACATCGTTTGGACCGGCAAGATAACCCGTTGTGCGAATGAATGCATAAGAGTCCAAGATATCGAGCAAGCCTGCTACTGGGAGTAGGACATCATCTTCAGAGATCTGGACCTCGCGCTCACCGCGTTCCTGGCGATCGCCACGATCACGGAAACGGTTTCGATCGCGACCACGGCCCCGTTCATTTCGATCATTTCGGTCGCCCCGATCATTACGATCATTACGATCATTACGGTCGCGACGATCGCTACTGCCACGATCATTGCGATCATTTCGATCATTGCGATCATTGCGATCATTGCTGCTCGTTTCGCCCTGAGAGCGGGAGTCAGAATCCGACTCGTCGGACTCATCTTCTGAACGGCCCTTTGGAGATTGGGAACCTGAATTCTTCTTATTGCGAGCCTCTTGGCGGGCTAGACGCTTCTCTTCGCGCTCTTGCTTTGCAGCTTCGCGGTTTGCAGCTTGAAGGTCTGCGATAGATGAGACGAGATCACCCTTGCTCAACTTGGCAGCGCCATCAATTCCGAGTGCGCCGGCAACCTTCTTGAGTTCGGTAACAGTCATAGCGGATAGTTCGCCGGAGTCCTTCTTCGCTTTCGCGGACTTCTCGGTGCTATCGATATCTGATGAAGACATACTTTCCTTAATGTGATGAATAGCGGGACTCTTCGGCTAAACCGAGGTAATCCGCTTAAGAGAGAACTTCTCTATATATTTTTTATACGTGATTCTTAACTTATGTGAACTGTGCTGATTTTTTCTGATTGTGGTGAGTGTCTTAAGCGTTCTTCGCCTCAGGTGTTTCCGGCGGGCTTTGCGACGTGCAAAAGGTAGCACACCCGATCAGATATGCCCAAAATTAGGCTTGTTGGTATCCCTCATGGCTAACCTCAAGGCTCTTCGCCACGAACCCGCCACCCGCAGCTTTAACCATCTCTTCGATCTCGGTATCCGAAGAGGTATGAAGTACGAGGACAGTTGGGCCAGCCCCGGAGATAACCGCTGCTACTCCTGCTGCGCGGAATCTCTCAACGAGCTCGAAGCTCTTCGCCATTGCACTTCCTCGGTACTTCTGATGGAGTCGATCTTCAGTTGCTACGAGGAGCAAGTCAGGGCGATGAGAGAGTGCATGAACAAGAAGGGCAGCCTTGCCGGCATTTGATGCGGCATCGCTATGGGAGACCATCTCGGGCAACAACTTGCGCGCCTTCGCCGTGGAGAGACCAGCGGCAGGAATCAAGGCGAGCGCCTTAATCTTTTCATGTACTGAAATCTTTACCGCTTTTCCGACTCCATTTTCGAGCCAAGCAATCGTTGCGCCACCGAGAACAGCTGCAGCGACATTATCTGGATGTCCCTCTAATTGCGTTGCTAGTGAAATCATCTCGTCATCGCTCATCAGCGCTTCCCCGCCATGAACCAAGGCTCGAGAGAGGGCTAGTCCACCAACTATCGCAGAAGCGCTCGATCCAAGACCGCGACTATGGGGAGTCACGTTGAGAGCACGAAGTGCGATGCCTCGAGGCTTCTGACCCATATGTTCGAACCCGCGAAGCATCGAACGAATGACTAAGTGATTCTTATCCTTCTTAACTTCGTCAGCACCTTCGCCAGTGACATCGACATCAAAGATTGCCTCATCAAGGATTTGTGCTGCATAACGATCTCGCAATTCAAGAGCCAGACCAAAAGTATCAAATCCTGGTCCAAGATTTGCCGATGTTACAGGCACGCTAATCTGCGCAAGATTTGATTTAAAGGTCAGGCGATTCGTTGTCATGATCGATGCTCTCTTAAAGTCCCATAGCCTGTGCTGCGGCCTTCACATCGACAGGAACAACAACTGGCGCTTGGGCGCTATCTAGAATATGTCCGACATCTTTGAGGCCATTGCCAGTTACAGTAATAACAATCTTCTTACCCTTTGGCAGAACTCCTTCGGCCTTCTTTTTAATAAGGCCGGCAATTCCTGCTGCCGAGGAAGGCTCTACGAAGATTCCCTCTTTAGCCGCTACGAGACGATAGGCGCTCAGGATCTCTTCATCAGTAACGGAATCAATCAATCCGCCAGAGTGATCTCGCGCGGCGATCGCCTGATCCCATGATGCCGGGTTACCAATGCGAATCGCGGTGGCGATGGTTTCAGGGTCAGTCACTGGGTGGCCGAGGACTAGCGGAGCAGCCCCGGCAGCCTGGAATCCCCACATCTGTGGCAACTTCTTAGCGACTCGATCGGAGTAATACTCGTTGTAGCCCTTCCAATACGCGGTGATATTTCCGGCATTGCCTACAGGCAGTACATGGAGGTCTGGTGCATCACCTAGGAGGTCCACAACTTCAAAGGCCGCTGTCTTCTGACCTTCGATGCGGAAGGGATTTACTGAATTAACTAATGCGACGGGATACTCCTGTGAAAGTTCTCGCGCAAGATTGAGGCAATCATCAAAGTTGCCATCGACTTGAATAAGGCGTGAACCGTGAGCAATCGCTTGCGCTAATTTGCCCATAGCAATCTTTCCTTGCGGAATGAGAACAACAGGAATCATTCCCGCTTTCGTTGCATATGCGGCAGCCGATGCAGATGTGTTTCCGGTCGATGCACAGATCACTGCTCTCGCACCATCTTCCGCTGCTTTCGAGATCGCCATTGTCATACCGCGATCTTTGAAGGAGCCAGTTGGGTTTGCACCCTCGACCTTGAGCCAAATTTCATTATCGAGCATCTCCGAGAGGACACATGCCGCCACGAGAGGTGTACCTCCTTCGCGCAGAGATACAACCGGAGTCTTTGACGATACTGGCAGACGATTGCGATACTCATCGATGACGCCGAGCCACTGATGTGCCCCGCTCTTCTTACCCGCATTACTAAAGAGCGCCATTAACGGATACCTTCCACACGAATCACACTAACAACATCTGAAACTGCATCGAGTTTCTCAAGATCTTTAACAGTGTTTGCTAAATCTGATTCTGCCGCAATGTGCGTCATAACAGTGAGTTCGGCATTATTTTCCGCACCGCTCTGCCTGACAGTCATGATCGAGACGGCATTCGCTGCAAAGGTCTGGGCAACCGAGGCAAGGACGCCTGGTCGATCTGAGACATGCAACCGGATTAAGTATCGAGTGCGTGCTACACCTATCGGTGCAATATCAAGATCTGCATAGTCAGTCTCGGTTGGTCCAAGACTTCCCTCGTTCCGGTTACGTGCTACCGCAACCAAATCACCCAAAATCGCTGACGCCGTAGGGGCTCCACCAGCTCCGCGGCCGTAGAACATGAGCTCGCCAGCAGATTGGCATTGAACGAAGACCGCATTAAAAGCTTCGCGAACAGAGGCAAGCGGATGAGTCTTAGGTATCGCAGTGGGGTGGACTCGAACAGTGATCGTCTCTTCCCGTGAACCATGAGCCTCATTTGCTTCGGCGATCGCCAAAAGTTTGATGACAAAGCCCATATCTTGAACAACCGCGACATCTTCCGCGGTGATCTTGGTAATTCCTTCGCGATAGACATCAGCATCAGTCACAACAGAGTGGAAGGAGAGGCCAGCCAAGATCGCAGCCTTTGCTGCTGCATCAAAGCCTTCGACATCCGCAGTCGGATCGGCTTCGGCATAGCCGAGCTCTTGTGCCTCTTTAAGGGCATCAGCAAAAGAGAAACCTGGATGCTCATGCATCTTCGTCAAAATAAAGTTTGTTGTTCCGTTAATAATTCCCATCACGCGTTCGACGTGATCACCTACTAATGACTCGGCAAGTGGGCGAAGAATTGGGATAGCCCCGGCAACTGCCGCCTCATAGTAGAAATCGACATCTGCCTCATCCGATGCATGGAAGAGCTCGGCACCATGGTGAGCTAAGAGGGCCTTATTCGCTGTTACGACAGCTTTGCCATTCTTCATTGCGGTGAGAATCAACTGGTGAGCAGGTTCAATGCCACCCATAACCTCGATAACCAGATCAATATCTGGGTCGTTGACGATCGATTCACTATCGGTCGTGAAGAGTTCTCGTGGAATACCTGGACGATCAATGGTGAGATCGCGGACTGCGATCTTGGTGAGGATCAGAGGGACGCCTGCCCGCGAGGCGAGGTCAGAGGCATTTGCCACTAAGAGGCGAGCAACTTCGGCGCCGACATGGCCGCAGCCGAGCATTCCAACGTTAAGGGTCTTACCTACCAAGGTACGGCCTGCCACGAGATCAACTCCTACATAATTTCGATATTTAAGATCCGGCGAGGGTTCGCCAAAACGCTTTGGTCCAGTTGAGGGCCACTCATAACTACTGGGGTACTACTGGGATAAGTATCTCAGATATCTAGGGATAGAAGATCGCTAATACTCTCGCGGCGGGTGATGAGGCGAGCCACCCCATCCTTCACAGCGACGACTGCAGGGCGAGGAATATGGTTGTAATTGCTAGCCATCGATCGCCCATAGGCGCCAGTGGCCGGAACTGCGAGCAGATCCCCTGGCTTAATATCCCCTGGCAGATCGATCTCGCGAATGACGATATCGCCTGTCTCGCAATGCTTACCGACGATCCTGGAATCAACGGTTGCGCTATCAGAGAGGCGATTAGCTAAGAGCGCTGTGTATCTAGCGCCATAGAGGGATGGTCGAATGTTGTCACTCATTCCACCATCAATGGAAATGTATCGACGGCTATCACCGCCATCGAGCTCAACGCTTTTTGTGGTGCCCACTTCATACAAAGTTGTGGTGGTTGGACCGACGATATGGCGACCTGGTTCGATCGAAATCTTTGGGACCCGCAATCCAAACTTTGCACACTCTCGCTTCACAACAGTAGCGATAGCGCCAAGCACCTCGCGTGGAACAAGCGCGCTCTCCCCCGGCAAATATGCGATGCCGTAACCTCCACCTAAATCGAGCTCGGGCAATTGCATATCAAAGTGCTCGTGATACTTTGCGAGTAATTCAATTAATCTTGCCGCGGCCGCTTCGAAACCATCATTGATAAAAATCTGCGATCCAATGTGAGAATGAATGCCTGCCAGGTTGAGAGATGGATGCGCAATTGTCGCCTCGATCGCTTTCCAGGCCGCACCGCTGGCAATAGAGAAGCCAAATTTCTGATCCTCGTGAGCGGTTGAGATGAATTCATGAGTATGGGCTTCAACCCCTGAAGTGATACGCAGAAAAACCTTCTGGATCTTCTTCTGCTCGGCTGCGATTCGGGCGACTCGTTCGATCTCATGGAATGAATCCATCACGATGGTACCGACGCCGGCCTTGATGGCGTTTTCGATCTCAACTTCGGACTTATTGTTTCCGTGGAGTTCGATTCGATCGGCTGGGAAATCAACAGAAGATGCAACCGCCAACTCTCCACCGCTACATGCATCAAGCCCGATTCCAACCGCATTGATCCATCGAACAACCTCTTTATTGAGGAAGGCTTTGCCCGCGTAGTAAACCGTCCCTGCCTCGGTACCAAACTCTTCAGTGAGGGCCTGCTTCCAGGCAAGGGCTCGATTGAAAAAATCATCCTCATCGATAACAAAGAGGGGTGTACCAAACTCTGCCGCTAACCCGCTGGCTGTGATCCCGGCGATCGAGAGCTCGCCATCGAAAGAGGTATTCGCGCTATACGGCTCGGAGAGTTTCATTTACATCTTCTCCGGTGCGCTGACACCAAGTAAGGCTAATGAATTAGCGATTACTTGCGCGGTTGATTGACAGAGTGTGGCTCGAGCTGAATGCAACGCCGCCGCAGGTTCATCCCCAAGAGGTAAGACTCGGCAATCAGCGTAGAAGCGGTGGTAAGTGCCAGCCAACTCTTCGACGTATCGCGCAATCCGGTGCGGTTCACGAAGTTCGGCTGCACTTGCAACGATGCGAGGGAATTGACCGAGAGCGCCAATTAATTCACGTTCGCGTTCATCTTCGAGTAATTCTGGATGGATGTGATCGACCCCGTAGGCAATTCCAAGGTCGCTCGCATTTCGCAGGACACCACAGATTCTGGCATGTGCATATTGAACGTAATAGACCGGGTTCTCATTAGTGCGGCTTCGAAGCACATCGACATCCATCACCATCGGGGTATCGACGGGATAACGAATCAAGGTGTATCGGGCAGCATCTACGCCCACTTTTTCAATAAGCTCTTCGAGAGTGATGATCGTGCCAGCGCGCTTAGATAATTTGAGCTCTTCGCCATTCTCGAGGATCTTCACGAGTTGGCCAATTAAAATATCAATATTCTTAGTCGGATCGTCGCCGGCACACGATGCGAGCGCCTTGAGGCGATTCACATATCCATGGTGATCTGCGCCGAGCATATAGATCAAGAGATCAAAGCCACGTTCGCGCTTTGAGATGTAATAGGCAGAATCTGAGGCGAAATAGGCGAAAGAGCCATCGGATTTGATCATGACGCGATCTTTATCATCGCCAAAATCTGTCGTCCGCAACCAGATGGCGCCATCCAATTCAAAGACATGGCCTTTGCTTCGGAGAGTTTCTAGGCAGTGATTGAAAAAATTAGCATCATAGAGAGATCGCTCTGAGAACCAGATATCAAAGTGAGTATTCATCGCATCGAGAACTCGTTGTTGATCAGCTAACTGCAAGGCATAGCCAGCATCTCGGAAGGCAGCGATCGACTCCTGTGCGTCGAGATCCTTAAATTCGGGATTGGTCGCAACAATCGCCTTCGCTAGATCATCAATATAGAGTCCGTGATAACCGTTCTCTGGGCGCGGTAGGCCAAGCGCAGATGTGCGAATTGACTCACCGAAGAGATCCATCTGAACACCGCGATCGTTCACATAGAACTCGCGAGTTACATCGGCGCCAGCAGCGCTTAAGACGCGACCGAGCGCATCGCCTACTGCAGCCCAACGCGTGTGACCAAGGTGAAGTGGCCCAGTTGGATTTGCTGAAACAAATTCGAGGTTAACCTTTACGCCAGAGAGCGTTGAACTCTTTCCAAATTCCGCACCGGAGTTCAAGATGGTGGCAATAACGCCGCCTTGGCTCGCTTTAGCAAGAGTGAGATTGAGAAAACCAGGACCGGCAATATCGATCGCCGATAGATCTTTTGAAACTTCTGCATCCGATAAGAGCGCGCTCTGTAAAGCTTGTGCGATCTCACGCGGTGGAACACCAGCCGATTTTGTGAGAGCAAGGGCGATCGAGGTTGCGTAATCCCCATGTTCGCGATTCTTAGGACGTTCAAGAGTGATTGTTGTCGGCAGAACTGTCTGGGCCGGCAGGCTCCCATTTGATACGAGGGTGGCAAGGGCCCGAAGGATCGCGCCTTCTAGCTCCTCTTGAATGCTCATTGACGAGAGTTTACCCGCAATCGGCGCTCCCCCGTAGTTAGGCTTTAATGAGTCCAGACGCCCGCTGAGTGAAGGTTGTAGGCACTACTCGTTCCTCATAGCCACTCTTCACGCCATCAATTCGATCAAAGAGTAATTGGGCCGCGATGCTGCCCATTGCGTGAATATCCTGCGTCACCAACGAAATGGCTGGATCAAGGAGATCGGCGAGCGGAAGTTCGTCGAAGCCAATGAGGGCGATCTTGTGATGGAGGTTCTTTGAACGCAGGACTCGGATGGCCACAAGAGTGATGACGTTCTGAGCGGTGAAGATCGCGGTTGGTCGATTCTGCCTTGAGAGGAGATCGATCAAGAATGCTTCGATCTCAGATTCGTTGTGAAACCCTAATTTTTCTAGCTCTTTATCAACCGGTATCTTCGAAGATCTCAAAGCCTTTCGGTAGCCGTTATGACGTTCTTTTGCTGTGAAGATACCTTCAAAGTCACCAAGAAATGCAATCCGCTTATGGCCAAGGCTAATAAGTGAAGTGACCGCTTCCTCAACACCCTCGCTATTTGTCGCGGTTACGGCATCGGAGTTGAAATTCAGCGCCGGACGATCGATAAAGACGAATTGCGTACCTGCCCTTCGCTCATTCACCAAGTACTTATGGTCATCCGATGATGGGACGACGATAAGTCCATCAACTCGACGTGCAATAAAGCCATTGATCAACTCACGCTCACGTGCCGAGTCACCGTCAAGGCTGCCAGTCATCACTTCTATGCCCCGCGCTCTCGCGCAATCTTCAACCGTTCGATGAAGTGCTGCCGAGAACGGGTTGGAGACATTTTCAAGTAAGAGCCCAATGGTCTTGGTGCGCCCGCCCAATCGGCGAAGTGATCCAGCGGTGAGGTTATGTCGATAGTGAAGCTTCTTCACGGCACGTTCGACCTTGGTCACGAGTTCTGGGTTTACTCCAGATTCGCCATTGACTACTCGCGAGACGGTCTTAAGGCTCGTCCCAGATTCCTTGGCGACATCCAACATCGTTGGACGGTTGCGGTTCATGGGTTACAGACTAGATGAGGCCCGTGATCGTTCCAAGGAGTTTCTCGGCATCAAATGTTGATGTCGGAGCATCAGCGACGATCTTGCCAAGGCGCAGCACAACAATTCTGTCGGTTACTCGAAGAACGTGCGGAAGGGTATGTGAAATAAAGATGACGCCAAAGCCCTTGGATTTCACTTGCTCAATGATGTTAAGAACTTCACCAGCTTGGCGAGCGCCGAGGTGGTTCGTTGGCTCATCAAGAAGGATCACCTTCGAAGCCCACGCAACAGATCTGCCAATCGCAACCGCCTGGCGTTGACCACCCGAGAGTTGTGAGACTGAGCGATTAGATTCTGGGACTGCGATGCCAACATTTTTGAGATCCTGGAAAGCTCTTTGGTCCATCTCTTTATTGGCAAGAAAGCCGAGTTTGCCGAGTAAACCCTTCTTTACTTCTTCTCTGCCAAGGAAGACATTTGCAGAAACTGAGAGATGCGGTGCAAGCCCGGACTCTTGATAAAGGGTCTCGATGCCCGCTTCGATCGCATCATGAGGAGTATTCCAATGGCGTTGAATGCCATCTAGTAAGACTTCGCCAGAATCTGGGCGATGCGCGCCGGAGAGAACCTTTACTAAGGTGGATTTTCCAGCACCATTATCGCCGACCAACCCAACAACCTCGCCAGCACGGACTTTCATGCTGACATTGTCGAGAGCGACAACCGAGCCGTAGTTCTTCGAAATATTGCGGACCTCATATAGGACTTCTTCAGTTGAAGCAGAAGTTGAGGCAGATGCTGTTGCTGATGACATTAGAGGTCGCCACCTTTCGTCCAATTACGTAATCCTTGAGAAAAGACAGCTGCTGCAATCAAGAGTGCAACCACGACCTGCTTCCAGTTTGGCGCTACGCCAATAATGATCAATCCACTTGTCACGGTGGTGAGGATGAGTGAACCGAGAACGGTGCCAGTGATCTTTCCGACGCCGCCAGCGAGTGCTGCACCGCCGATGACGACCGCTGCGATCGCATCAAGTTCGCCTGATTGACCAGATGAAGGTGAACCAACGCTGAGACGCAGATAGAGGTAGAAACCAGCCAACCCAGAGAGTGCACCAGAGAGGATATAGACCTTGGTGAGATGGGCTTTAACATTAATTCCGGCAGAGCGAGCTGCAAATGAATTTGATCCGATGGCATAGGTATAACGACCGAAACGAGATTTATGTAGATAGAGACCAATGATGACGACAAGGACTACAACCACTAATCCTGGACTATTAAAGGGACCGTACTTCGGCACTGTCAGAGCGATTGCGCTATCTGGACCTTCGCCAACAGGTCCGCCGCCGGTAGTCACAATGCAGAGACCGCGGAAGGCGCCCAGGGTGGCAAGTGTTGCGACGAACGGAACGATGCGTGCACGTGTAATGAGGAGGGCATTTATTAATCCAATGCCACAACCCACCGCAACTGCCACTAAGAGTCCAATTGCCAACGTGGTGTTTTGATTAACGTTATGAGCGGTCAAATTCCGCATCGCAAATGCGGTGACGACGCCAGAGAAGCCGACAACTGATCCAACAGAGAGATCGATGCCGCCAGTAATAATGACAAAAGTTTCGCCGATTGCCATGAGCACAACGGGGATCCAGTCGGAGAGGACATTGGCGAATACTGCATTGGTAAAGAAGATGTGGTTCTTCAATGAGAAGAAGGTAACCATCGCTATCAGAACAAGAACCAAGATAAATTGTTGATTCTTCAGAAGTCCCTTAGCCCGAGATGCCGGGGTGGGAGCCTGCGTGATTTGAGTAGTCATATCTTCCTTTACTTTTCCCGAAATTCTAAACCAGTTCTTGAGAACTAAGAGCAATCTGATTCAGATTCAGATTCAATCTTTAATAAAAGAGCCGGTAGTAATCCTTAGAACTCTAGATTCCTACCGGCTCGACTCACTACGTGAGGTAAGTCCTAGCCCCGAAGTGCGGGGCCAGATGGCTTACTTCTGAACGTATGTGTACTTCTTCTTATCTGATGCGTGGGTGTAGATATCGATAGCGAAGTTAGGAATCACAACATTCTTCTTGATTCCAGTTGTCTTTCCACCGATGTAATCGACGAGTGTGTCGATTGCAAGCTTTGCTTCCTGTGCAGGATCCTGAGCAATAAGAGCTGTGATGACGCGCTTAGCGATCAAATCAACATTCTTCTTATATGCATCGTAACCAACGAGAGCAACCTTGCCGACGAGACCCTTGGCCTGGATCGCAGCAGCTGCGCCATCAGCATTTGTGCCATCGATAGCGAAGATACCGTTGAGCTTTGGATACTTGGTCAACCAGTTGCTGACGTTTGTGTTAGCAACAGCAGGCTGTGACTGTGAGTATGCAACATCAACGATTGTGATGTTTGGATACTTAGCAGCGATCTGAGCCTTGAAGCCTTCAAGACGTGCAACGTTTGTTGTTGCTGTAGCTGATGTAAGACCAACTGCAACCTGGAACTGCTTTGATGATGAGTACTTGATTGCCTTAGCAATAGCGTCAGCAGCCTTTGAACCACCATCAGCGTTGTCGCCGGTGATAAATGAGATTACGTTTGTGAGATCGTTAACGTGTGTATCAACGTTCACTACTGGAATCTTAAGAGCGACAGCCTTAGTGACTGTAGCTTGGAGAGCTGTTGGATCTGTTGGGATGAGAACCAATCCATCTGGCTTCTGTGCAAGAACTGCATCAGCAATTGGAATCTGTGTCGCTGGTGAGTAGACCGATGGGTCTCCCTGCCATACGAGGTTTACATTCTTAACCTTTGCTTCAGCAATGGCTCCGACCTTCATGGCCTGGAAGAATGGATCTGACTCTGCACCCATAACGAATGCGATTGTGAGCTTATTAGCAGCATGTGTTGTTGCTGGAACGACAGCAGCTGCAAGCACTGCTGAAGCACCAATTGCAACAGCAGCAAGGCTGCGGCGCTTGATTGATGAAGTCATTATTTCCCTTTCAAATGTAGTCACCCCTGGTGTGCGACCATCACGGTTTTGTGACATCGTTATCCGAATTCTTGACAACGTTGTCTGGAGAATTAAAGTAGGATTAGGATCTAGTGGCAAGACCACCTACGCTTATTCCATATAACGATCTGGTAACGGAATCCATGCCAGGTACCGCTAGCCCATTAAAGGAGCGCCCCACATGACGAGCCCCGACCTCTCCCGCTTTTCGGGCTGGAAGCTCGCCCTCGCCCATCGTTGGCTAGAAATAGGCGCAGATGAGCTCCTTGCTGCGATCGGAGTCGACTTCGAGGCCTCTCTCTTGGCCCCGCTCCACGCATCAACAGCGACAGAGAGCCCTTACAAAGAGTATGAATGGGTCATCTTTCAGCACCCGACTATTAAGCCGGGAGTCCTTCACGCTGCCCCGCTCTCAGTAACAGAGGCGCCAGCCTTGTGGGAGGAATGGTTCTTTGTTGATGAGCAAATGCACCACCACGAGCTTCGCAACCATCCGCATGATGGTGAAGAAGAGATGTGGAAAGGCCACGACGATCTTCATCCAGCAGTCGTCCTCGATATTCAATGGCACTACATCAATGATGGGGACCCCCGCCCATACCTGCTCCGCTAGATAAGGGCATTTCGTTACCAAAACGTTATCTTTTAGATCGACCGGACCTGAGCCTGCGCAGCAAAAAATCAGGACTCGCCCCTAGCCGAAAAGTTTGCATCGGACTAGATTTACGGCGCTCATCATTCGAACCCATGGTCAATGAAGATTTGGCCCGATTTCTGAGCACCTTTCGAAAGGTACATATACATATGTTCAAGCGCCGTCACGCGGTCTCAGCACTCGCTGCTGCAGCACTCGCAGTAACAGGTTTTGTAGCAACAACCCCAGCACACGCTGCTGCAGGTTTTGTTGGCGTCATCCTTCCAGATGCTGCGTCATCAAACCGTTGGGAAAGTGCTGACCGTCCATTCCTCACAGCAGCTTTCAAGGCAGCTGGAGTAACAGCAAAGATTCAGAATGCAAATGGCGATAAGGCCGCATTCGCAACTATCGCTGACCAAATGCTCACACAGGGCGCAAAGGTCCTCGTCATGGTTAACCTCGATTCAGCATCAGCTAAGGCTGTTCAGGACAAGGCAAAGAAGCAGGGCGTACCAACAATTGACTACGACCGCCTCACACTTAACGGTTCAGAGTCATACTACGTTTCATTCGATAACACTGCAGTTGGTGTTCTCCAGGGAACAGGCATTGTTAACTGCTTGAAGGCTAAGAGCGTTAAGAACCCACGCATTGTTTACCTTAATGGTTCACCAACAGATAACAACGCAACACTCTTCGCAAAGGGATACAAGTCAGTTGTAGATCCTTACCTCAAGGCTAATGGCGGAACCGTCATTGCTGACCAGGCTGTCCCAGGTTGGGATAACGTCCAGGGTGGAACAATCTTCGAGCAGATGCTCACAAAGGCTGGCGGAAAGCTTGATGCAGTTGTATCAGCTAACGAAGGTCTTGGACTTGCAGCAGTAGCTGTTCTCAAGAAGAACGGCCTCAACGGCAAGGTCTGCGTATCTGGTCAGGATGCATCTGATGCTGGTCTCGCAGCGATCCTCACAGGCGATCTCTCAAACACTGTCTACAAGGCAATCAAGGCTGAAGCTAACGCAACAGCAGCTCTTGCAGTCTCACTCTTCAAGGGTCAGAAGGCAACTGCAGCTAAGGGTTCAGTCAACAATGGCACAGTCAACGTTCCATCAGTACTTCTCGTACCGGTCGGAATCACAAAGGCTAACGTCAAGGTTGTCATCGCAGATGGCTTCACAACTCGTGCCAAGGTTTGCGCAATCGCAACTGAGGCAGTTTGTAAGGCTGCAGGTCTCTAATAACTACCTTAAACAGGAAGTTATAAGGGCTTAACACCTTAAAAAAACCCACCTAATCTCGGTTAGGTGGGTTTTTTCATTGGATGAATTGAAGTAAAGTGCGAATACTCAATCGATAGGGGTCACGGTGTCTGAGCCGATTCTTTCACTTCGGAATATCAATAAATCTTTTGGTGCAGTACACGTACTTCGAGGCGTGGACCTCGATATCTACCCTGGCCAGGTCACTGCACTTGTCGGTGATAACGGCGCAGGTAAGTCCACTCTTATTAAATGTATCGCTGGTATCTACACACCAGAGAGCGGCGACTATCACTTTGATGGAAAGCCGGTAACTGTCAGTGGCCCGCGTGATGCAACCGCTCTTGGTATTGAAGTCGTGTATCAAGACCTTGCACTCTGCGACAACCTCGACATTGTTCATAATATGTTTCTGGGGCGCGAGAAGAAAAAGGGCGTCACCTTAGATGAAGCAACCATGGAGAAGCTGGCGCGTGAGACTCTCGATGGCCTCAGTGTTCGTACCGTTAAATCTATTCGTCAGACTGTTTCATCACTCTCGGGTGGACAACGTCAGACCGTTGCAATTGCCCGAGCAGTATTGTGGAATAACAAGGTCGTCATCTTGGATGAACCAACCGCAGCTCTTGGCGTCTCTCAAACTGAGCAAGTACTTCACTTAGTGCGACGTCTTGCCGATGCCGGCATCGCCGTTGTTCTCATCTCACATAACCTGACAGATGTCTTCCAAGTCGCAGATAACATCGCCGCTCTCTATCTCGGCACGATGGCTGCTCAAGTAAAGCTGAACGAAGTCTCGACCAACCAAGTTATCGAACTCATCACCACCGGAAAATCAGCTGGCGTTACGAAGGCGGAGGCAAGCAAATAATGTCTATCGATACCCCCACTCCTACCCTCAAGTCAGTGCTCAACGATTACTGGTCTCGAGTAAAATCCGGAGATATTGGCTCGCTGCCGGCAGTGCTCGGTTTGATTGCTCTTTGTGCGGTCTTCACCTCGATGAGTTCCTTCTTCCTCACTCCTGGAAATTTCGCGAACCTCCTCACTCAAGCTGCTGGCGTGATTGTTATCGCCATGGGCCTGATCTTTGTGCTCTTACTTGGCGATATTGATCTCTCTGCGGGTTATTCTGCAGGTGTCTCCGGCGCGATCCTCGTTATTCTCGTAACAAACCATCATTGGGGCTGGGCGCCAGCGCTCGCAGTCTCGATTGTCGCTGGCATTCTGATGGGGCTGGTCATTGGTTCGCTCGTCTCTTATCTCGGGGTTCCCTCTTTCGTAGTGACCCTTGCAATGTTCTTAGCCTTCCAAGGAATTCTCCTTCTCCTTGCAGGTGAAGGTGGAACAATTCCGATCACCGACAAGACTGTTGTTGCTATTGAAAATAGCAACATGACGCCGCTGATTAGCTGGGCCTTCTACCTCGGCGCAAGCGCGCTGTACATCCTCTCTGGTCTTCGGAAGATGGCGGTACGCCGCAAAGCGGGCCTCAAGAGTGAACTTATTCAACTCTGGGCACTGAAAACTTTCGGCCTCCTGGCTATTTGCGCCGGTGCGGTCTACTCGCTCAATCTAGAGCGTTCAAACAATGTCGCTCTCGTCTCGCTCAAGGGAATTCCCGTTGTCGTTGCATTGATTCTGGCGATCTTGGTAGTCGGAACTTTCTTCTTGGGTCGCACCTCTTTTGGGCGCCATCTCTATGCAGTAGGCGGCAATGCCGAGGCAGCACGTCGCTCTGGTATTAACGTAAAGCGCGTTCGGTTGATGTCATTTGTTATCTGCTCAACACTTGCAGCAATTGCTGGATTGATCTTTGTATCACGTGCAAACTCAGTCTCCCCAACAACTGGTGGAAATGCGACCTTGCTCTATGCAGTAGGCGCGGCCGTTATTGGTGGCACTTCCCTCTTTGGTGGCAAGGGCAAGATGCGCGATGCCATCTTGGGCGGCCTCGTTGTGGCAGTGATTGATAATGGAATGGGACTTCTTGGATATGCAGCAGGTATTAAGTACATCGTGACTGGATTAGTTCTGCTGGTCTCAGCTGGTGTCGATGCTCTCTCACGCAAGGGCTCTTCTTAAGAATCTGAACCCTGTGCTGGTGCGGAAGGTGGGACTTGAACCCACACGCCGAAGCACAGGTTCCTAAGACCTGCGTGTCTGCCATTTCACCACTCCCGCGAGCGACTAACAGAAGTTGCTTGTTAGTACGATCAGTTTAGGCGATGAGCCCCACTCCACCAAACCGAGTTAATCCCCCCTTCCAAAGCCGAGCAAAAAGTTGGAGAATCCATACATGACACCATCATCCTTCACGCCACAGCCTTCCGATAAGTTCACCTTTGGACTCTGGACCGTCGGTTGGCAGGCTGCAGACCCATTCGGCGCCGCAACTCGCGCCGCCATAGATCCAATTCGAACAGTCAATGAGTTGGCTAAGCGAGGCGCCTACGGCGTCACCTTCCACGATGATGATTTGATTCCATTCGGTGCCAACGATGCCGATCGTGATGTGCAGATCGCCCGCTTTAAGAAGGCGCTTGCCGATACCGGAATGAAAGTTCCGATGGCGACCACAAATCTCTTCTCGCACCCAATCTTTAAAGATGGTGCCTTGACGTCAAACGATCGAGATATCCGTCGTTATGCAATTCGCAAGGTCATGCGCAATATCGATCTCGCTGTTGATCTTGGTGCAGAGATCTATGTCTGTTGGGGCGGTCGCGAAGGCGCTGAGACAGATGCTGGCAAGGATCCGATCGTTGCCCTCGAGCGTTACCGTGAAGGTTTCAATATTCTTGGGCAATACGTTATTGACCAGGGTTACAACCTGAAATTTGCCATCGAGCCAAAGCCAAATGAACCTCGTGGCGATATCTACCTACCAACAATTGGCCATGCCCTCGGATTTATCCAAACACTAGATCATCCCGAAATGGTGGGACTCAATCCCGAGGTCGGCCACGAGCAGATGGCGGGATTGAACTTTGTGCACGGCATCGCTCAAGCACTCTTCCAAGGCAAGCTCTTCCATATCGATCTCAACGGTCAGCATGGACCTAAGTTCGATCAAGATTTAGTCTTTGGTCATGGCGATCTCAAGAGCGCCTTCTTCTTAGTTGATCTCCTCGAGCGTTACAACTATCAAGGGCCTAAGCACTTCGACTATAAGCCAATGCGCAATGAGGATGATGCCGGGGTATGGCAATCGGCTGAAAATAATATGCGCACCTATCTTGGACTTCGCGAACGTGCAAAAGCATTCCGTGCTGATCCTCGAGTGATCGATGCGATGAAGGCAGCTCGCCTTGATCAGCTAGCGGTTCCTACGCTTGCAGCGGGTGAGAGCTGGCGCGACCTTGGCGATCCATCCTTTGATCTTGAAAGCGCTGCGCTGCGTGGCTCGGGCTACGAGCTCCTTGATCAACTCGCAATCGAGCATTTGATGGGATTTAGCGGCTAACCCTAAGCCTGCATCGCTCATCTCTGATCTGATATTTGCCCCGCAATTGGGCTGCGCTAGAATCGCAACCTCGACAGTGCGAGACAGGTAGATTGGATTGAGGTCACTCATGGCTCAAAAGGGATTTCTCTCGTGGGTTGGATTTAAGAGCGAGAGCTCGCAATCGCAGTCGGCTGCCGGCACACCCGTCGCCACCAACTCTGTTGCCACCAACTCTCTCGGCACAACGAGTGCACCGAGCACAACCGGCGCGCTTGATCGCATCCGTGAATTAGAGAGCCAACTCGCAGATCTTCGTTCTCGTAAAGATATTACCTCGCTCACTCGAGAAGAGTTTGAGATTCTCGCTACTGAGACGGCCATGAATCTGGTCAAGACTGCCCAGCAACGTGAGAAGAGCGCGGCAGCACAAGCTGCAAAATTGATCGCAGAAAGTACTTCTGCCGCTTCCGTTGCAACTGCCACGGCTGAAGCAAAGGCGAAGTCGATTCTTGCAGCAGCTGAAGCTCGAGGCCGTAAATATTTAATGACCGCTGAATCCGAAGGCAATGAGGCAAAAGCTGCAGCAGAGCGCACCGCCCGCGCTTTGGCGGATGCAGCAAAGCGTGAAGCCGAGAGTATTCGCAGCGCTGCAGCCAATGAGGTAGAGGCACTTCTGACCTCAAAGAAGCGAGAGGCATCCGCGATCACCGCATCCGCCAAGAGTGAAGCGGACTCCATGATCGAACAGGCACAATCGAACGTGGCCGACTATCGCAGCTGGTTAGTTTCCGCCGTTGAAGAATCTGAGCGCCTTTACAAAATACAGTCGCAATCACTCTCTGCAGCTCAGCAAGCGATCGATCAATCCCGCCAGCGGTTAGCTCATGCCTTTGAAAAACTTTCTCTCCATATCGAAGATGTAAACGATAATCTCGATGGCGAAAACCTACCTACCGCGAAAGAGTTCATCCGCGCCAAAAGTGGCGTAAAGGAGAGTGCTTCTGCCCGTCCGGTTAAAAAGGCAGAGGTCAAGAAGGCTCCCGTCAAGAAAACTCAGGCTAAGAAGGCTCCAGCCAAGAAGAGTGCGCCAAAGAAGAGTGCGCCAAAGAAAACTTCTTCAAAGAAGGCTGCGCCAAAGAGCACGCGAAAGTAAATGTCAGTTCGAACTGATTCAAAGAAGGCCAAGTCAGGCAGGTATATCTCCTCTATCGATGGCTTGCGTGCTCTCGCCGTCTTTGCTGTTCTGCTCTATCACCTTGGCGTCAATTGGATTCCAGGTGGATTTCTCGGTGTAGATCTCTTCTTTGTCATCAGCGGTTACGTGATCACTCGGCTTATTCTCGATTCGATCCAACGTTCGAGCGCCCTCGATCTTCGTGAATTCTTCCGCGCACGTGTAAGGCGTCTCTATCCAGCTCTGCTCTTCATGATGGTTGGATCAACCTTTATCATCGCTCTCTTTGCCCCGGAAGCCATCCCTCGATTTATCCGAGATATTCCCTATGTTCTTACCGGCACAAATAACTGGCACTTAGTGGCAGAACATCGCAATTACTTTGAAAACGTTGGGCGTCCTCCCCTGCTCCAACACACCTGGTCGCTGGGAGTTGAGTTCCAGTTCTATCTCATCTGGCCATTGATCTTAATCTTCGCCCTCAAATATTTTGGCAAGAAGAACTTGGCGAAGGTTGCTCTGCTGATTGCGGCCATTTCAGGAACTGCGCTCTTTCTGCTCTCTCTCACCGTCGATGCCTCATCTTCGGCCAACAAGATCAGTCACATCTACTTTGGAACAGATACGCACTCCATCGGCCTATTCCTAGGTTCTGCTCTCGCAGTGAGTTGGGTTCCGCAGAATCTCTCCCCCGTGATCTCCCAACGCGCCCAAGATTTTGTCGATGGTATTGGTGTTATCGGGCTCATCGGCTTGCTCTCAACCTTCCTCTTTATTGATGAGAGTAATCCCACTCTCTATCGGATCGCCTTCCCGTTAGCCGGCATTCTCGGATGCGCGATCATCACTTCATTGGTACATCCGGCATCACGCTTTGCACCATTGATGAGTGCGCGCTGGTTGCTTTGGATAGGTGAGCGATCCTATGGAATCTATCTCTGGCACTGGGTGATATTTCAAGTCACTCGGCCATCTTTGGATCTTGCTGGGGCCACGTGGGCTATCAATGCTGCGCGGATACTTGTTGTTATCGCCCTTGCTGATATCTCGCTGCGGTGGATAGAGATTCCGATCAGGCGCGGTCAACTCAGCAACTGGGTACGTGGTTTGAAGTATCGAACTCCAAAAGTGCGCGCTCGTGCAAAGCTCACAATCGTTGGAACGATTCTCTTTCTACTTCTCGCAACATCTGGTGCATCGTGGGCTGCCTATTACCGCGTTCACTCGGGAGTAAATGACGCTCGTAGCAATCAAACAACGACGCTATCGGTCCATGCACCCACCGTTCCTGGCGTTCCAGGGTTGTGGGTAACAGGCGATTCGGTCATTTTGGGGATTCATGAAAAATTAGCCACCCACTTCCCCATCTCTTTGATTAATGCGCGAGTGGGGCGGCAGATCGAAGAATTAATTACTGTCGTGAAAGAGGATCAACCACAAGTCCCTCATAGCATTGTGATTCTCGATCTCGGGAACAATAACCATCTGACAGAGAGTTCGGTTCGCACTCTGCTCGAATTTCTGAAGAACCAGCCAAAGATCATCCTGGTCAACACAGCTGTGCCTCGATCATGGGCAGCCGATAACGATGCAATTATTGCCCGAGTGAGTGCAAGCTACCCACAGGTGGAGTTAGTCGATTGGGCTGGGATTTCGCAAGGCCACCCTGAGTTCTTTGCACCCGATGGTGTTCACCTCGTCGATGCCGGAAGTAGCGTCTATGTCGCGGCGATCATGGACCATTTGCCGAAGAATTAAAAAATAAAAAAGCCCGCCGGTTATTCGGCGGGCTTTCTTTAACTCTGCTTGAGACTTCTTGAAACTACTCGGGTCTCATTAAGCGTATTGACCAGGAAGTCCGAAGACCTTTCCTGCAACAACTGTGCCATCTGCGTAGACAGCAGATACTCGGAATGATGACCAACCATCGGTTGCACCCTTCGTGATATCTAGTGAGAGCTGAGTCGCTGGGACTGTTGAGATCAACTTCCATGCGCCACCATTTGAGGCGACTTCAACATTGAAGTTGGTCGCATCCGTTGTAGCGTTCCAGAAAATTGTTGCACCGGTTGCGGTGTAGTGAGCAACGATTCCAAGAGGCGCAGTGTGTGTGCCATCAGCGGCAGATGGTGCTGCTGCAGATGCTGTCGGCGTTGCTTCTGTTGTTTCTGGTGTGGCTGACATAGTCGAACTAGCGCTCGCCTCTGGTGTCGCAGTTGTTGTTGAGGTAGAAGTTGAGCTGTGGCTGCGAGAGATGACGAGAATTGCAAGAAGAGCAATACCTGCGATCACAGTGACAACAACGCGTGAAGATGAACCACTCTGAGTGGTGCTCTTTGCTGTTGTTGTTGATGAAGCTGGTGCAACTGGTGCGCTCTTCGCTGCAGGAGTTGTGGAGATAGAGGTAACGGCTGCAGTTGATGCAGCAGGAATCACAATGCGCTTTGCGGCTGCTTTCTTAGCTGGAGCCTTCTTGGCGACCTTCTTCGCTGGAGACTTCTTTACTGGAGCCTTCTTCGCAACAGCCTTTTTAGCTGGAGCCTTCTTGGCGACTTTCTTGACCGGCGCCTTCTTGGCAACGCGCTTTGCGGCAACCTTCTTCGCTGGGGCTTTCTTAGCCGGTGCCTTCTTAGCAACCTTCTTAGCAACCTTCTTAGCAACCTTCTTAGCCGGTGCCTTCTTGGCAACCTTCTTTGCGCTCTTCTTTACTGCCACAGTTGAACTCCTTGGTTTACGGGGTTGATTTCACTGCTTTAAGGATACTAGAGAAGATCCACCAAAATAGGTGCAATCCTTCGCATGGCGCGGCCGCGATGGCTGATCTCATCCTTCTGCTGCGCATCAATCTCAGCCGAGGTGAGCGTCAACCCTGTCGGGATAAAGATTGGGTCATAGCCAAAGCCTTTGTCGCCTCGCGGTGCATCAATGATCTCTCCGGACATTTCTCCCATTTCGACAAAGTCCTGACCAGCAAGACGGTGGCCATCCGGAAAGGAGAGGGCAATTGCGCATCGAAAGCTCGCCGAACGATCAAGCTCTGGTTCGGAGTTCGCCAGTTCTTCCATCTGACGCAGCACCTTGGCGGTATTCGCGAGATCGTTGCCATGTTCACCTGACCACCGTGCAGAGAAGATCCCAGGGTCTCCGCCTAGGGCATTAACGAATAGTCCGCTGTCATCGGCAAGTGCTGGAAGCGAGGTAAAGGCTGCAACCGCCTTGGATTTCAAGAGGGCATTCTCGGTGAGCGTTGTACCCGTCTCTTCCACATCGGGCATATCGGGAAAATCAGCGAGACCCAAGACCGTTATATCTTCTGCGAATTCGCGCAGCAATCGATCAAACTCATGAATCTTCCCGAGATTGCGCGTTGCAAGAACTACCTTTTTCATTGAAGCAGATCTCTACTTCGCAGGTGCCGTTTGTGCGAGTGCAGCGGCTTGGAGAGCGGTGAGCTCCTTACAGCCAGCAACACCCAGATCGAGTAATTGGTTAAGAAGTGTGCGATCAAATGGAACGCCCTCGGCCGTGCCTTGTACCTCAACAAAATTACCATCACCCGTGCAGACGATATTCATATCGGTATCAGCATCAACATCCTCTACATAGCAGAGATCGAGCATTGGAACACCCTTGATGATTCCCACACTCACAGCTGCGACAGATTGGCGCAGAGGTTGGCGATCGGCCAAGATGTGGCCAGCGCCCTTCGCCCATGTGATTGCATCGGCCAGCGCAACATAGGCGCCAGTAATCGCTGCTGTTCGTGTACCACCATCAGCTTGAAGTACATCGCAATCGATAACAATTGTGTTCTCGCCAAGAGCATGTGTATCAACAACAGCGCGTAGAGATCGACCGACGAGACGAGAGATCTCTTGTGTACGTCCACCTAACTTGCCTTTGACACTCTCACGATCTGATCGAGTATGTGTTGCGCGTGGCAACATCGCATATTCAGAGGTGACCCATCCTTGACCTTTGCCAGTCAACCAGCGTGGCACACCAGGAGTGAAACTTGCGACGCAGAGCACGCGAGTGTTACCAAACTCAACCAAGACTGATCCTTCGGCATTCTTCAACCAGTTGCGTTGGAATGAGATGGGACGTAGTTGATCTTCAGAACGACCATCAGAACGTTTACTCACTTATTGCTCTCTTCTACTTATGTACATCGCTCTACTTATGTACGCGGGTTTTTAGGTGTTAGTGTGGTGACTCTTAAAGGTGAGATTCAACAGAGGTGACTTCTGGGCCAAGGAATCTGCGAGCGAGTAGTGAAAATGCGGCGGCATCGCCCGTGGAGATAAAACGGTACGTGGGGTTACCTTCATCGTTGAGGAGCTCGTGCTCAACAAGAGTGCGATAGAGATCTTTCGCAGTCTCTTCTGCGCTTGAGACGAGCGTTACGTAATCCCCCATCACATATGAGATAACGCCTGTCAGTAATGGGTAATGGGTGCAACCAAGGACGAGGGTATCAACGCCTTTATCTAAGAGTGGTCGTAGATACTCTTGTGCAACTTCGGTAATCGCTGGGCCCGATGTCTCACCGCGTTCGACAAACTCTACAAATTTAGGGCAGGCGATCGCAGTGATATCCAACTGGGGTGCAGCAGTAAAAGCATCGAGATATGCGCCTGAATCAATAGTTGCTTGTGTCCCGATAACTCCTACCTTGCCGGATCTCGTGGCAGCCACAGCTCGACGTGCCGCTGGCTGAATCACTTCAATGACAGGAATCTCATATCGTTCGCGGGCATCGCGCAACATCGCTGCGCTTGCGGTATTACAAGCAATGACGAGTGCTTTAGCTCCGGCTGCCACTAATTGGTCGAGGCTTTCCAGGGCAAAACTTCGAACCTCGGCAAGCGGCCTAGGTCCATATGGTCCACGAGCGCTATCGCCCAAGTAGAGAATAGATTCGTTCGGAAGTTGATCGATGATCGCCCGTGCGACTGTAAGTCCGCCAACGCCAGAATCGAAGATTCCAATCGGGGCGCTATTCATAGGGCCAGTTTAGAGCAAGTTCAGCAAGTTCTCCTGCAGCCAACCAAGCCAGTAATAGACGGCATAGATAGATTTCTGCGGATCCTCATCGGGCAGTGATTCAAAGAGTTCGAAACTCTCTTCATTAATTTCAAGTCTCACGCTGAGCGCAAGCCGCAAATCGTTGAGTGCAACCAGCCAGGTATCAGCCTCCAGATCAGCGACCGTGCCAGCCTTTTCATCATCGACCAGGATCGCAAGATGTGCGCGAACCTCACGCAAAATTCGTTGTTTGGTCGAACGGATAGACGATTCGGTGAACCTTCGGAAATCATTTGCTGCCTCGGGGTCGGCATAGGCGTTGGGAAGCAATCGCATGAGGACAGGATCATCTGGCGCTACTACCTCTTGCTGCATGGACATCAGTGCGGCGAATGGATCGGCTGCATCGTAATGATGGAAGAAGTCGCCCTCACCCAATAATTCAAGGAGCTGTTCAACGAGATTGATGAGGATATGGGCCTCATCAAGTGTGAGATCGAGTGAATAGGTATCCCCTGCGCGTTCAAAGTTAGACATTAGATCTTGTCATCACGTTGAAGGGTCGCCCATAAACCATGTTCGTGCAGGCTCTGGACATGGCGTTCCATCTCTTCTCGACTTCCGCTTGAAACGACCGCTCGCCCCTCGTTATGCACTAAGAGCATTAACTCATGAGCTTTCTCTTGCGAGAAACCAAAGAGCTTCTTAAAGACAAAGACCACATAGCTCATGAGGTTCACTGGATCATCCCAAACGATGCAGGTCCATGGTCGATCGAGGAGTTCATGGAGAGCAGCATCTATATCGGTGAGCGTATCGACGCCGCCGAGGCTTGAATTGTTATTCTCGTTTTTCATCTCACGACAACTTTAACAAACTCTGTCTTTGAGGCCATGAATGCTGCATCGCCCGGAATAAGAATTCGATAACTCTTCACCCCTGGTCTCGACTCGGCAAGCGTGAAGGTAAAGGTTCCGTCAGCAAGCGTCTTCACTGTTGGCATGGTTGACGCTTTAGCCCCTGTGCCATCATCGAGTTGGACCGTGACTCCCCCAATTTTTGGTTGTACTTGCCCAGTAATGGAATATGTAACCCCCGCCTTCATAGAAGTAGGAGGTGACCACGAGATTAAGCGCGCAACATTGATAGCGAAAGGTTGAGAAAGCCCCGCTAATCGATCCCATGATCCTGCGCTTCGAATTCGGAATTGAGTATTTTCACCGATGATCAGACCAAATGAGAGCGTGCCATCAATGGCCGAGACTTGAGGGATGAGGGGCGAGCTCAATGCCGACCAGTCGCTCGTCGCAGTCTTGCTCTCAATCTGTACGGGGATTCCCGCAAAGGCGGTCGTATCCTTCTTTGCCACGGTGGATCTGATTGTCAAAAGATCGCCAATACTCGCCTGTGCCGAACTAGCCACAAGATTGGCGATAACTGGATCGGGCGCGATTGAGGTTGCAACCGTGCGGATCGCCGAAATTGCGGTCGCATCTTCCATGCCTATCGTCCACTCGGCAATTCCACCCAAGTGATATTTAGCAACTAAGGATGCTCGTAAAGAGAAGCCTTGGGCATCTTGATACCAGACTGTGCGCGAAGCAGTGCATGTTGTGAGGCTGCCATCGCTGGTAGTGCCGTTGTACACCTTTTGGTAGGTGAAAGTGCTCTCGCCATATTTGGCAATGTAGGTAGGTGCTGCGCCATAGGTTGTCGCAAGATTTGCAGCATCATGCATAACAACTGTCGCTGCAGATGCAGAAGGAGTCACTGTTTTAAGGTAGTTAATGGGAAGCGATGGGCAGGTGCCAACAACCTTTGTTACCCAATCGCGGCCGTATCCAGGAATTCCCACAAATACCTTTGATGCCGGCATGACCGACACTGCATAGGAGACCGCAGATTCCGTCCATGTGATCGGACCAATCGGTCCTGGCGTTGACGTTGAATAGTCGTAAGCCATGATTCGTAGTCGATCAATCGCAGCGCCAATCTGCGACCAGGCATAGAGGTAGTAACCCTTCTTTCCGCTGGCCGGATCAAAGAGCGGTGGCGTTGTGACCGAAAGTAATTTTCCTTGAGCATGCAAGGTTGTCGCGAGATCTTGAATGAAGGCCACCCAACGCGGTTGTGTCGTGTTCCAGGTTGCGAGGGGATCGACGTAGGCGAAACTCTCCCAATCCAGATCGATCCCATCATAATTATTAGCAATCACGAGATTCATGATGGTCGAGATAATTGATTTCTCAGAGGTCGGATTGGCGAGCAAATTTGAGAGTGAGAGCTGAACGCTCTTGCCGGTCTTTGGATCGGTCGAAGTTCCATCGGTGATCGTAGGGAGAAGTAGATAACCAGCATTATGCAGCGTTGCAATGGTTGTTGCGATCGGGAGATTTGGATTAGCTGGTGTGTAATTATCTTGAATCGTCGTTGCATCTTTTAGCGCATACCAAAATGGCGTTACTTCACTGATTAAATCTGGGTTGGCAAGGGCCGCTGGCACCGAGCTCTTGATGGAGTAATAAGGAATCCAACCCGAGAGAATCTTTCGAGGTGGATTGTCTGCGTGGGCGGCCGTGCTAAGCGTTTGTAAAATTGGTAAAAAGAGTGCAAGGGTTGCGAAAACTATCTGGGGTGCCCGAAACGAATTCCGCGAGAGAGAACCCGCCCGCTTAACCACGGGTTGCTACTCCTTCTTCAGGGTTGCGTAGATCTCTTTGCACGTGGGGCAGATTGGGAATTTCTCCGGGTCGCGATTGGGCACCCATTTCTTGCCGCAGAGCGCACGGACTGGCTTTCCGGTGACAGCTGATTCCACGATCTTCTCTTTCCGCACATAATGCGAGAAGCGCTCGTGGTCACCATCATCGGTCGAGAGGGTCGATGTTGACTCCTCGGTCTGCTCTTCGGTCTTACCCCGGGTGAGAAGACCCGGTAAGTCAGAGAAACCCATGCGCATAATGGCGATTCTATCGCCTAAGATTCTCCAATGAAGGATCTACTACGCACCGCGCACCTAAGTCGTGAAGATGTCGATTTACTCCTCGACACTGCCGCCGCTTTTGCGACAAATCCCTTGCGTTCCAGAGATGCCCTCGCCAATCGTTCGGTAGCAATTTATATGACGAAGCCATCAACACGTACCCGGCTGGCATCTGAGACTGCCGTTGCGCACCTAGGTGGTACACCAATCTTTCTTCGTGGTGATGATCTTCAGATCGGTCGCGGCGAGACGATCGCCGATACCGCCCGAGTGGTGAGTGGGTTCTGCTCTGCCCTTCTTATACGCACCTTCGATCAGAGCGATGTCGATGAGCTCGGCGCCCATGCATCAATTCCCGTGATCAATGGCTTGACCGACCTCGACCATCCAACGCAGTTGCTCGCTGATTGGGCGACGATCCGCGAAGTCTTTGGAAACGATATTGCGGGCAGAAAATTTACCTATGTTGGTGATGGAAATAATATGGCGCATGCCTGGCTTGCGATGGGAGCAATACTTGGCGCGCACGTTGTTGTCTCATCGCCGACTGGCAAATTGGCCCCAGACCATGATGCGATCGCAACCGCTCGCGCAATTGCCGAAACGACTGGTGGAAAGATCGAGATCGATCACGATCCAGAAAATGCAGCTAAAGGCTCCTCTGTTCTCTACACCGATGTCTGGATGTCGATGGGCGATCCCGAGAGCGAGCGCACCGAGAAACTCGCCGCCTTGGCCCCGTACCAAATCAACGATCACCTCATGGGTCTGGCCGAGAAGGATGCGATCTTCATGCATTGCCTACCTGCCCACCGAGGCGAGGAGGTCACCGCGAGCGTGATCGACGGTCCACGTTCTCATATCTGGCGTGAGGCTTTCCATCGCCGCACCACAATCCAAGCGATCATGTATCACTTGGTACGTGGAGAGTTAACCGGTCGGACTTAATTCCCACCTACTTCTAACGCATCTCCTACTGACAAAGGCGCCTGGCAGGGATAGCGTTGGGATATGCGAGTAGCTGTTCCTAAAGAGAGCCGGTCCGGTGAGAAGCGCGTAGCGCTGGTGCCCGACATCATTACAAAGCTGACCAAGGCAGGTCTTGAGGTCGTTATTGAATCCGGGGCTGGCATCAGCGCCGATTTCTCTGACGATCAATATGCCGCCGCAGGTGCAATCGTTAAGAGTGGCAACGTCACAAGTGATGCAGATGTGATCGCCTCGGTTCAGCCACTTACTCCACCTGAGATGTCAGCGCTGAAAAAGGGCGCCATCACAATTTCCTTCCTATCCCCTACCACTGCAGTCGATTCCATTGATGCTGCAGCAAGTGCTGGGGTCACAGCGCTCTCTCTTGAATTAGTTCCTCGTATTTCGCGTGCTCAGTCGATGGATGCACTCACCTCGCAAGCCTTGTGTGCCGGCTACCGTGCCGCGCTCGTCGGTGCCGAGCTTTCTCCGCGCTTCTTCCCTCTTTTGATGACAGCGGCTGGAACCGTCACGCCCGCCCAAGTTGTTGTGCTTGGTGCAGGAGTGGCTGGTCTACAGGCGATTGCAACAGCAAAGCGTCTTGGTGCAGTTGTGAGTGCTTATGATGTTCGCCCAGCATCTGCTGATGAAGTGAAATCAATGGGTGCAAAATTCATCACCTTGGAGCTCGAAGCTCTTGAAGGATCTGGTGGTTACGCCCGCGAGATGACCGAAGAGCGCGCAGCTAAGCAACGAGAACTTCTTACGCCATATATATCTGCAGCAGATGTGCTGATCACAACCGCAGCAGTCCCAGGACGGGCTGCGCCTCGCCTTGTCACAGCGGCGATGGTTGCCACAATGAAACCTGGATCTGTTGTCGTTGACCTTGCTGCCGAAACTGGTGGAAATGTTGAGGGCACCAAACCTGGCGAGATCGTCACGACCGATAACGGTGTTCGGATGTGGGGTGGAAAGGATGTTCCAAGCCAACTCCCATTTCACGCATCCATGCTCTTCTCTCGCAATGTCGTAAACCTTCTTCTCCTGATGACCAAGAGCGTTGATGGCAAGCCAACTGGTGAGGTTATTCCAGACTTCTCTGATGAGATTATCGATGCTGCAACCCTGACTTTTAATGGCGCCCGCCGCACACCAGAAGGAGCGAAGAAATGAGCAATGGTCTAGCACTTCTCTCGATCTTCGTACTCTCTGTCTTTGTTGGCTTTGAGGTTGTTGCAAAGGTCTCCACAACTCTTCATACCCCGTTGATGTCGGGAGCGAATGCCATTCACGGCATCATCTTGGTGGGGGCAATCTCTGTGGCAAGTAATGCCACGAGTACTTTGTCGACCGCGCTCTCAATTGCAGCGATCATCCTCGCAACGATCAATATGGTCGGTGGCTTTGTAGTGACGGACCGCATGCTCGAAATGTTTAAAGGCAAGAAAAAGGAGGTGAAGTAAGTGAATCGCAATCTCTATGACTTACTTGGCCTCATTGCTGCCGTCTGCTTCATCTTGGCCCTCAAGGGCCTCTCTTCGCCAAAGTCTGCTCGACGCGGAAATATCATTGGCGCAATTGGTGCGACGCTTGGCACCATCTTGGTCTTTTGGGCACCTGGTGGTCAGCATAAGAACTTACTTCCAATCCTTGGCGCAATCGCCTTTGGTGTTCTCGTTGGCGTACCTGCAGCTCGTCGAATCCAGATGACTCAGATGCCACAACTTGTTGCACTCTTCAACGGAGTGGGCGGCGGCGCTGCGGCGCTTGTGTCCACTGTCGAATATCTTCGTCTTGGTAGCGATGCAACCACCGCCAAGATTCTTGCGACTGTATTCACAGTTGTCGTTGGTTGTGTTTCATTCTCAGGTTCGATCATCACCTTCTTGAAGTTGCAAGAGATCATGACGACCCGACCTGTCGTCTTCCCAGGCGGAAGATTTGTTATTGCTGCAACCCTTGCCGCACTCTTGGGAAGTGCAGGCTGGGTCATCAACTCTGGCGGAACAAAGCCACTTGTCATCATGGGCCTTCTCGCATTGGCCTTTGGCGTCCTCTTCGTACTCCCTGTCGGTGGTGCTGATGTGCCTATCGTTATCTCACTCTTAAATGCCTTCACAGGATTGACCGTTGCGGCAAGTGGTTATGTGCTTCAAGCAACGCTCCTCATTGTTGCCGGAACCCTGGTTGGTGCATCGGGAACGATTCTGACTCGTTTGATGGCCGCCGCCATGGGTCGCTCGCTCTTTGGCACTCTCTTCGGAGCATTTACCGCCAAGCCTCAAGAGAGTTCCGGAGCAACTGAGACTCGATCCGTTAAATCTGGATCAGCCGATGATGTCGCCATTCTCCTGAACTACGCCCAGCGCGTTGTCATTGTTCCTGGCTTTGGCCTTGCCGTTGCACAAGCTCAGCACACCGTACGCGAATTAGCGGATCTTCTTACGAGCAAGGGCGTTGATGTCGCTTATGGAATCCACCCAGTTGCAGGCCGTATGCCAGGTCATATGAATGTGCTCCTTGCCGAGGCGAATGTTCCTTACGAGCAACTTGTGGAGATGGAAGAAGTGAATCCAACTTTTCCTCAGACAGATGTTGTGCTCGTTGTTGGAGCCAATGACGTCGTGAACCCTGCTGCTAAAACAACACCAGGTTGCCCTATCTACGGCATGCCCATCTTGGATGTTGCTCAAGCAGGCAATGTCATCTTCTTAAAGCGATCGATGCGTCCGGGCTTTGCAGGAATTGAGAACGAGCTTCTCTATGATGCGAAGACCACTCTCCTCTTTGGAGATGCGAAAGATTCTTTGACGAAGGTTGTCTCGGCGCTCAAGGCGCTTTAATTATTTAAAGTTTTCCGCGCGCGATCTGAATCGGCCAGGTAACTTCTTGCCCTAAGACTGATGCGGCAAAGAGTGGCCAACGTGGGTTACGTAAGAATTCTCTGGCCATCATGACGGCATCTGCCTTACTTGACGAGATGATCTCCTCGGCTTGTGCCGGATCGGTGATCATTCCTACCGCTGAAGTGAATGCGCCGCCAACGTTCTTGATGGCATCAGCAAAGTGAACCTGATAACCAGGCCCCACGGTGATATTTGCCTTCGCAACATTTCCACCACTGGAGACATCGATCAGATCGACTCCCAGCGCGGTGAGTTCTGGCGCAAGCTTCACGCTCTCTTCAATGGTCCAACCACCATCCGTCCAGTCCGAGGCAGAGATTCGCACAAAGAGTGGCATCTGGGCAGGGATAGATGCGCGGACTTCAGCAGTTACCTCTTTGAGGAAGCGTGTGCGATTTTCATACGAGCCGCCATATTCGTCGGTGCGGGTATTAGAAAGTGGTGAGTAGAACTCGTGCAGGAGGTAACCGTGAGCAGCATGGATCTCAACGAGATCAAACCCGGCATCAACTGCTCGCTTAGCGGCCTCGCCGAACGCTTTAACAAGATCCTTGATCTCTTCAGTTGAGAGTGAACGTGGTTCTGGGTAGCCAGGGAATGCGATCGCCGACGGAGCGACTGCCTGCCAGCCACCTTCTTCATCCGTTGCAATCGGATGATCAGAACCTGGAAGCGTTGTTCCCGCTTTACGGCCGGCATGCGCGAGTTGAATACCGATCTTTACATTCTGAGAGTGGGAGAAATCCGTAATGCGCTTCCACGCCACCACTTGTTCTTCGTTATAGAGACCAGGGCAACCAATGGAGATGCGTCCCTCAGGAACTACGCCGGTTGCTTCGGCGATGATCAAACCGGTTCCACCTGTCGCAAATGACCCGAGGTGCGCCATATGCCATTCACCCACGATGCCTTCGGGTGCCGAGTATTGGCACATTGGGCTCACCCAGATGCGATTAGAAAATGTTGTGCCACGAAGTGTGAGTGGATCAAAGAGGTGTGGCATGGTCTTAGTTGCCACTTCCCTTGTGATTATCTTGTGATTCTTGGATGCCATCTGGCGTATTGTGAACATTCTTAATATCGCCACCAAGCTTTGCGCCTTCGCCACTTCGGTTCAGTGGCTTCTTTTCAGTCAGATGATCTGCCGGAACAGTGCCAAGTAACCCCTTTTGGAAATCTTCGAAGGCTTGGAGAACTTCTGCCTTCGTATTCATCACAAACGGCCCCATCCAGGCGACAGTTTCACGAATCGGCTCGCCGCCTAAAATCAGGATATCCATCTGTGGGCTTCGTGACTCTTGAACGCTATCGGCTTGAATCACGAGTGTTCCGCCATCAACCATGACAGCGAGTTGACCCATCTGAACTGGTTGACGATTCTCGCCGACTGTTCCTTTGCCATTTAATGTGTAGATAAGTGCGTTGTAATCCGGACGCCACGGTAGGCGAAGTTGCGCGCCAGGCGCGATGGTTGCGTGGACCAAGGTGATCGGTGTTTGGGTGGAACCTGGGCCCTTGTGGCCATCTACTTCACCGGCGATGACGCGGATGAGTGATCCGCCATCGGCGCTTGTCAGGAGCGCAACATCAGCGGCTCGTAGATCTTGGTAAGAAGGCTTTGACCACTTCTTTGCTGCTGGGAGATTTACCCACAGTTGGAAACCATGGAAGAGGCCACCTGACATCACCAAATGCTCGGGTGGAGTTTCGATATGCAAAATTCCTGCGCCAGCAGTCATCCATTGGGTATCGCCGTTGCTGATGGTTCCGCCGCCACCGTGATTATCTCGGTGATCGAAGATGCCATCGATAATGTATGTAACCGTCTCAAAGCCGCGGTGTGGGTGCCAAGGAGTGCCCTTGGGTTCGCCCGGTGCATACTCAACCTCACCCATCTGATCTAGGTGGATGAATGGATCAAGATCTGCGAGATCAACGCCTGCAAAAGCACGACGGACTGGGAATCCTTCACCTTCGAAACCTTGTGGCGCCGTGGTTACTGATTTCACACGGCGAACCGGTGATGCAGGATTTGCGACTACACGAGGTAGGACAGTTAAGTCACTCACTGTTACAGCAGGCATCGAAGCTCTCTTCAGATAGATTTAGTTGAATCTTTAACTACTTTCCAATCATAGAACGTCAGAACTCGCTTCGCTATTCCAGCTCCATCTCGGTGCGGGCGTGGGGTTTTTGCGTGGAGGTTAGTCGGATCGCACCTGCGCTCCACCTCGATGCGGGCGTGGGGTTTTTTGCGTGGAGGTTAGTCGGATCGCACCTGCGCTCCATCTCGGTGCGGGCGTGGGGCCACCGCTTAATTGGGATATTGCGCACAAACCACCCGTTTTTCACCCACTTTTTCACCCGTTTGCGAGAGTCGGTCTATTCCCAATACAGGTTCGAGAGGAATACCCTTCAATAACGGAGAAGTATCGATGGAGGTGCGATGCAAAGTTTGGCCGTTACGGCAGTCATCGTCTTATTACTCGCCATCGTCGGCGGCCCAGTGACATTTTTACTCTCGCGAAGCAATCCTCGAGGGCGCTCACTCTTTATTCTTCACAGAGTCGGAACAACAATCTTAGGTTTTCTCTCTTCTCTCATGAGTTTTACCTTGATGGCCGCGCATCTCTCCATCATTATCAGATCACTCGGAGCCATTGGATTACTCTCAAGCGTCGTAGGTCTGATTCGACTCTATCGAAAGACGTCGCGGCGTTAGATTAATTCAGCTTTCAAACTCTACGAGGTTGTGGAAATCTAAAAAACCTCACAATTCATGTCAGTGGAGATTCAGATAATTCATTCATGTACATGACCACCGCAGACCTATCAGCAAATGAAGAAGTGACTCATCTGCTTCATGCGCCGGCTGGTATCGAAGTACTTACGCAGCTTGTAAAAATTGATCCACTTACTCTTGATGAGTCGGGAAGAATTGATTTTCTCAGCGCGCTCGAGCGACAGTCCGGTTGGCTTCAATCAGTAATGCAATCTGCGATCGTCGCAGTTGCAGGATCTAAAGCTTCGCGAGCAGAAGATATTTTTGCGGGCGTCGATGATGCGGAGCGAGAAGAGATTGCTCTGGCCTTGCGCGTATCTGGCGGATCGGCACAGCAAAAGATAGATGTAGCTCGAGTCCTCACCTCACACCTTCCCGAGACCACCGCTGCGCTCGCCTCAGGCCAGATTTCACTCGCTCATGCCAATGTCATTGCGAAAGAGAGCGCGGAAATCATCCGTTCCGGCGCAACATCCGAACAGATCTGCGAACTCGAGCGAATCGCACTCTCGCACTCTGAATTTCATACTCCAGGACAGGTTGCCTCAAAAATCAAAGCCGCAATCGCCAAACTTGCACCAGTGGAATTTGAAGAGGCTTGTTCGATTGCGCAAGAACGACGGAGCGTCGACTGCTATCCACAGGCAAATGGCATGGCCCAGATAGTCGCCCTTCTTCCGGCCGCCGATGCCCAGGTTGTAATGCTCGCCATCGATAAGTTGGCCCGGCTCAATAAAGAGAGCGCACGGCATGAAGCCACTCTCGCTGAGCGAAATCGCCTTCGCGTGAGAGAGAAATCAGGCGCACGTATAGGCGCGGATCACATTGACCGGGAAGCGATCTCCCTTCAATTACGGATTGAAGCCCTTCGCGCCGATGCATTGACAACAATCGCTAAGGATTACCTTGCCACTTCCCTCTCGCAAGGTTCTTCCCATGGGCGCCCAGTGACTCTCAATCTCACGATGGATCTTCCAACTCTCTTAGGCCTCGCTGAGAATCCCGCTGAACTCAAAGGTTACGGGCCGGTACCTGCTTCGGTCGGCAGAGAATTAGCCGCTGATGGAAGGTGGCGGAAATTTATTACTGACCCATTGAGCGGGGAATTGCTCGATGTCGGAAGATCGACCTACGAACCTCCCCAACCACTCAAAGATTTCTTAACCGCGCGGGATCAAGTTTGTCGATTCCCTCACTGCAGGCAACCGGCTCGGATATCAGATATTGACCATGCCGATCCTTGGGAATCCGGCGGTGAGACCTCACGTGAAAATATGGGGATGCTCTGCCGTCGCCATCATCAGATGAAGACGCACGGAGGTTGGAAGCTCACAAGCAATAGTGATGGCTCCTGTCATTGGGAATCACCGCAAGGCAAGATCTATTTCGTACCATCTCGAAGGATGGATCAAGATTACTGATTGCACTGCATGTAACAGTGCATGTAACAGTGCATGTAACAGTGGAGGTGCCGGGAATCGAACCCGGGTCCTCTAGTACTGACATAAAGCTTCTACGGGCGTAGTGCACTAAACGTTTTCTCAGCCCTGACTCTCACGCGCACATGTAGTCAACGAACTCATTTAGGAAGTGATTTCCCCGCTCACATCCCTAACACTGTGAGTAGGTAAGCTCTCTAGCGACGCTAGATTCCGTGACGAGAGCGCGCACGGGCTAACGGATCACTATCGCTTATGCAGCGAGAGTTAGATCAGCGGCAGTTGTACTGGCGCTTATAGTTTTGTCACGGTTTTTGGTTAACGAGATCATCCGGACTTCCTCGGCCCGCTTCCTTTATCCCAACATCTAAAGTCGAGACCGTTCACCCCCGTGGTTAGACGGAAATTAGAAAGCTACATTCACACAGGTCGCCCCGTGCCAAAAGTTCCCTATGTAATTATTAAAGATTGCAGATATCTCTGAAATCGACGACGATCCCCAAAATTCAATCAAGTCGCCAATCCCCCGCCGTGAGTTCCGCAGATACTGCGGCCGCTATTCGAGAGGAGGGTGAAGATCATTAAATCAGATGGTGCGTCGCTTGAGATAAGTGTAAGGAAAGTTCGTTCAAATTCACAACTGGAGCTTTGCCCGCCCCATAGCTGATCTTCTTGCACGCCTGCTGATCTTCTTGCACGCCTGCTGATCTTCTTGACGAAGAGAAGCGCGCAAAACTCAATCCTTGCCAGAGGTCCTTCTCGATAGCTCGCGCGTGACTTCGCGATTAGCCTGCTTCTCCATGAGCGCATGGCGCTTATCGTGAGCCTTCTTGCCTTTAGCAAGTGCAATCTCGACCTTTGCTCGGCCGTCCTTAAAGTAGAGCGAGAGGGGAACGATCGTCAGCCCACCCTGCTTCAGAATTGAACCCAGCTTATTGAGTTCCTTTGCATGCATGAGAAGTTTGCGATCTCGACGAGGCATGTGATTTGTCCACGATCCCTCGTTGTACTCAGGGATGTGAACACCGCTGAGCCATAGCTCACCTTGATTCATCATCGCAAAGCCATCGACAAGTGATGCGCGACCGGCCCGCAGTGATTTCACCTCAGTACCCGTGAGAACGAGGCCAGCTTCGAAGACTTCCTCGATGAAATAGTCATGGCGGGCAGACTTATTTTGCGCGATTAGCTTCTTTCCAACTTCTTTGACCATCTCATCTCACCTCGATTCGTCTCAATAGAGCTACCTGCAGTTGCAGGATATGAGTAAAGGATACTCCGAGGCTGGCTGCTCGCTAAACCTTGAGGTGCTTGCGAAGTGTTGGCGCAGAGCGAGGTTTTGGATTAAACCTTGAGGTGCTTGCGAAGGGTAAAGAATGAGGCGCCGGCTGATATGAGCAAGCCGATGCCAAGAAGTTCGGCACTGCTCACCCATACATCTGACCAGGTAAAGAAGCGTGTGAAGCTCAAGAGCGGAGCTACCTTCACATCGATGAGCAATTTAAAGAGCGAGAGCAACCCAGTTGAGATTCCCCAACCGATTACTGCTGAGAAGACGCCCTCGAGGAGGAATGGCAATTGGATTGAGAATGAGGATGCGCCAACCAACTTCATCACGCCAGTCTCACGCCGACGGTTGAATGCCGCGATTCGCAAAGTATTGCTAATGAGCAGCCATGCAGTGAGCACGCTTGCGATACCAATAAGGAGTGCGCCATTACGGAGAACGTCGAGGAGCTTGAAGAACTTGTCGAGAATAGTCCGTTGATCTTGGACGGTATCGACTCCAGGGCGACCGGCAAATGCGCTCTGAACAACGGCAAATTGGGTTGGATCCTTGAGCTTTACTCGGAAGGACTCTGGAAGTTGATCTGGTGTGACATTTTGAGCGATCGCTGAACCTTTGAAATTCTCCTGGAAGTGCTGGTAGGCCTGAGCCTGAGACTCGTAATAGACGGTCTGCACAACTGGAAGCGCTTGTAAATCAGATTGGATTGCGGATCTCTGCGCATTGGTGACAGATCCTGATGCACACGATGATGATTCAGAGAGTGATCCACAGAGAAAAACGGAAACCTCGATCTTGTCATACCAATAATCTTTCATGACCCGAACCTGCGAATTAGCAAGGAAGCCAATACCAAGGAGGGTGAGAGAGATGGCAACGGTAGTCATCACGGCGAGCGTCATCGTGAAGTTACGCTTGATCCCAATTCGAACTTCTTGGGCGATAAATCCTGCGCGCATCTCTTATCCGTTCTCTCTGACGTTCACTCGTTCGATTTAATTAACCGGTATACCCATAGACGCCACGAACCTGGTCACGAATAACATGTCCACCTTCGAGCTCAATAACGCGCTTGCGCATCTGATCGACAATGCCTGCATCATGGGTAGCCATGACAACTGTCGTGCCCTCACGATTGATCCGGTCGAGCAATTTCATAATTCCGACTGAGGTATTTGGATCAAGATTTCCAGTTGGCTCATCAGCAATCAAGATCATTGGCTTTGAAACATAGGCACGAGCGATTGCTACGCGCTGCTGTTCACCGCCAGAGAGCTCGCTTGGCTTTCGTTCGGCTTTCTCTTCAAGACCGACAAGTTCGAGAATGTCTGGAACTTCGCGGTTGATCTCTTTCTGCGAATAGCCCAGAACGTGGAGCGTAAAGGCGACATTCTCCGCCACGGTCTTATTCGGCAAGAGTTTGAAATCTTGGAAGACCGTTCCAACCTGACGGCGCAATTCTGGCAACTTATGTTTGGCGAGCGATGAAAGTTCTTTTCCGGCCACAGTGATGCTGCCTGAGGTTGGCATCTCTTCGCGGAGCACAAGGCGAAGGAAGGTGGACTTTCCTGAACCCGATAGCCCTACAAGAAAGACGAACTCCCCCTTTGTGATATCGAGGTCGACTCGATCGAGGGCAGGCTTCTCTTGCTTGGGGTAGAGCTTGGTGACGTTCTCAAAGCGGATCAACGGCACACCTCCTGAACGTATTCCTCTTCACGGTCACATCGTGGCGCCCACGGGGATGTGGCACCGACCGGTACGAGTTGTAGTTTAGGTAGGAGTCACGCTCAAGGTGGGGAAATACGCGCAAAATTGCCTGTGAGAAAAATCTTGGCAAGCCTGATCACGCTTAAAATCTGTGAATCGACTCCGCTGGCAATCGGATCAATAGCCCTATTCGGTCGACTTACGCCAACGAATGCCAGCCTCAAGGAAGCCATCGATATCACCGTCGAGCACGCCAGCAGGATTACCCACTTCAAAATCAGTACGGAGATCTTTCACCATTTGGTAAGGCGCGAGTACATAGGAGCGCATCTGATTTCCCCATGAACCTGAATTATCGCCCTTGAGGGCATCGATGCGAGCACGCTCTTCTTGGCGGCGGCGTTCGAGCAACTTCGATTGCAAGACAGCCATCGCTGTTGCCTTGTTCTGGATTTGAGAGCGCTCATTCTGACAAGAGACGACAATTCCCGTTGAAAGGTGGGTGATGCGAACAGCGGAGTCAGTAGTGTTCACGCCCTGTCCGCCCGGACCCGAAGAGCGATACACATCTACGCGAATTTCTTTCTCATCGATATCGACATGATCACTCTGTTCAACTACAGGGACAACTTCCACTCCTGCAAATGATGTGTGGCGACGACTCTGTGAGTCAAAGGGTGAGATTCGAACCAAACGGTGAGTTCCTTGTTCAACCGAAAGCATCCCGTAGGCATAGGGGGCGCTCACTCGGAAGGTAGTGGATTTGATTCCCGCCTCTTCCGCATAGGAAGTTTCGAGCACATCTACTTTGTACTCCTTGCGTTCGCAATATCTTAAATACATGCGCATGAGCATCTCGGCCCAATCAGCTGCCTCGACTCCGCCAGCCTCAGAGCGGACGGTAATGAGGCAATCACGATCGTCATATTCGCCACTGAGAAGAGTTGTCACTTCGAGTTCGCGAATTGCTTTACCTACGGAATCGAGTTCACCTTCCGCATCATGCAGCGCGGCACTATCAGATTCATCCTGAGCTAATTCGATCAAAATAGGGACATCGTCAAGACGTCGACGAATGCCGCTGACTCGATTGATAGTCGATTGAACCCGAGAGAGTTTGCTCGTCACTACCTGGGCCTTCTCTGGGTCATCCCAAAGGTTTGGAGCCGATGCCTCTGCTTCCAGGAGGTCGAACTCATCACGCAGGCGGGGTAAGTCGATGACTTTCTCAATGCTGGTCAAGGTCGCGCTCAACTTCTCGATCTCGAGGTGGTATTCACGGGCGGCCATGGGGAAAGAGTAGCGAGAAAACCGCCCACTTTTTTTCCGCAGCCATTAGGTGAATCGGACAAGTCTGGGTTCTCTGCACTTCTCTGGGTTCTCTGCACTTCTCTGTTTCGAAGTCAAAGCTCTTCAATTAATTCACAATATTCCCAGCGTTTACATCTGCGGTGATTGTCAAGAAGTCGTTCATCACACTTCCTTGAATGAGGGGAAGATTCAAGATTGGGCGGACCTGTGTCGAAAGAGTTACCCAAACTTGATCCCCATCGCAGCGAAATGCCTTCTCCACTAGTTGGGAGTTATGAAAACTCATTCTCCCCAGATCTCGCAATACGGTCCCTTCGGCAGCAGAGCAATCAATGGGTAAAAAGTAGATTGAACCACTTGAGTTGACCCCGATCTGAGTGTGGTCACCGTTGTAGTACCGCATGGTGTCGAGATTGTGCACAGCATGGGCCACCACCTCTTCTCCAATATTTGTGAGTTCTCGTTTCGCCAAGAAGGCACCAGATATATCGATAATGGAAAATGAGATCACGAGTGTAAGTAGAAAAATTGATGTGATTGCGAGTGAGAGGGATCCCGATTGATCATCCACTCCCGCACGAAATCGACCCTTATTCACTGCTACGCCACGCATCTACGACTTGAGTCGCCGAAGCCAAGCGCGAAGTGGCAGGATCGGAAACGGTGAGAGTAACTCTGGAATTTGGAGTCAGACAAGGATTTGATTCACATTGAATGGAGAGTGAAAGTTGGGCGACGCTCGACCCGCTCGAGACGGTTCGATAGGAGTTAAGTACCTCTTGAGCTCTGACGGGTGCTAGCGCCTCGCTAGGACTTGTAATAAAAGCGCGAGCTGCCTGTCTGGCAACATTCTTCAATGTCAATGAGTTTTGGATAGAACTGTTTACCGAGCTGAGATAGAGAGCCAGCGGTACGAACAATGGAATCGCTATCATGACAAATTCCAAGGTAGCGCTACCTTGTTGATCCTTGGCAAGCATGTGGAACACTCGAGAATTCAGGAATTTGCGAGATAAAGGCCTTCTCATTGCCCCTCCCCAATTGCCATTCCGCTCACAACGAAGTTATCGCCCTGCGGCAAGAGTGGCGTGAGAGATGGGGCGTGACTCCTTCTCTCACCCATATAAAGCGTGCCTCCTCCTGTTAATGGCAGAGCACTTGGACCACTTAACCCAAATGCGTTCATATTTGCGATGGGCGAAGAGTTATCTGCAGAAAACTTCGAGCTTTGGTTCACTGCGCTCTGAACGTGATTCACGGCGATATCCCTATTTAGAACTCCGAGCGCAAGTTGGAGCACGCTGAGCACAAGAATCATCAATGGGATGAGAACCAAAGCGCTTTCAATCGATCCAGACTCCTGCATCACGATCCGCTGCTTCAGGGTGCAGTGCCCGGACTCGGCCACCGAGACCTGATCAATGAACATTGTTCATCGAATCTAGCGACCCCCTTAACAGCGATTCGATCTTTGGTGCAGCTATCGTCCAGATGCCGGTAACTAAACCGGTGGTCATCAGAACCACTAAGACCCATCCGGGTACATCACCACGTTCGTCAACAATCAATTGCGCAATGCGCGACTGGTACTCCATTTTTAGAATAGTGAGTCGAGTTCCGATTGCCATCAGGATCTCTGATTTCTTCGCTTTAAATCCGTGAACATTCTCACTTACTTTGGTTAGCATCTATTTCTCCCATTTTTCATCTCACGCTAGTTGGTGGTCTTGCTTTAAGTGGTCTTGCTTTAAGTGGTCTTGCTTTAAGTGGTCTTGCTTTAAGTGGTCTTGCTTTAAGTGGTCTTGCTTTAAGTGGTCTTGCTTTAAGTGGTCTTGCTTTAAGTGGTCTTGCTTTAAGTGGTCT
>CANBSP010000009.1 GCA_947372165.1 Actinomycetota bacterium
GGGAGCGGGATTTGAACCCACGACACAGCGATTATGAGCCGCTTGCTCTACCAAGCTGAGCTATCCCGCCGAGCCCCCCACCGGAATCGAACCGGTGACCTTTTCCTTACCATGGAAACGCTCTACCGACTGAGCTAGGGGGGCGAAAAGAGTACGGAGCAGGGTACAACGAATCTGACCCTTGTGAGAAATCACCAGAAAACTGTGCGCACGAGGATCCCCCACATGGCTTCAAGTAGCCTTCTCCCATCATGGAGTTGAGGCGGCCTACGAGGAAGATTCTGGCAGTAGTTCTTTCGGCAACTCTTCTCGGAACCGTTGCAGTTGGCACCGCGGTCTATTCCCACATTCGCAGCGTTCGTAGCGCGGCACCAATCCCCTCTCTCTTGCCTCACGCAGATATTCCAGAACGTCCGCTAACGACATTCGCCGAGACTCTCAACCAACAGATCCCTGCAGATGCAATAAAGGTTCCATCCAAATGCCGAAAGCTGATCGGTGATTGGGTTACGACTGAAAACCAGAGCCCTGGCATCTCATCAACCCCAGCCACTTGGAGATCACTTCGCCTTGGAAGAACATCTGGTTCTGTTCTCTGGATTGATCGCCAATCCGCTACTTGTGGTGATCGCATCGGAATACATGCATCACTCTTTCTAAGAAAATCTGATGAAACAAAAGAGACATCGCCTCGAACTTTAGAGGTGCTTCGCATCGGTTGGTATAACGGATCAGGTGCTCGAATGGTCTGGAACTCTGGACCAATTAAATTAAAGTATCGAAATACTCCAACTCCAAGAAATGCCACCCGTACCGTTGAAACGCAATGGCCCGTATCGACCTCTTTCGATATTGGTCCCGAGTGGGTTCCGGGTCTCTACCTCGTTGCATCGGTCAATAAGAGCGGTGCCATCGAAAACGTCGCACCTTTTATTCTTCGTTCTGCTCCAGGAGATTCAAAGTTGGTACTTATCCATTCCACACTCACCTGGGCGGCTTATAACTCCTTTGGCGGCCACTCCACCTACTCGGCTGCTTTTCATAAAAAAGCTGAAAGATCTCAAATCTCTTCATTTGATCGACCATATGCCGGCAGCAGTATTAACCACATAAGTCGGGATGCAATTTCCTTTGTTCAATATCTAGAGTCAACGGGAATTAATATTGATCAGGTTGCCGATACCGATATCAATAATTCGCCATCAATCGTGACGAAATATAATGGCATTATCTTTAGCGGCCACCCGGAATATATGACTCGCACTGAATTTAACACCGTGACGGCGGCTCGAAACCTCGGTATAAATATCGCCTTCATGGGTGCAAATAGTGCCTATTGGCAGTCACGAGTGGAGCCATCACCTACTGGTCCAGATCGTCACTTAATCATCTACCGCAATCCATTACTTGATCCGCAGACCGATTGGCAGAAAGTTACAACTGGTTTCGGCAATCGCCGCATCAATACTCAGCCATCTCTTCTCACTGGTGAAAAGACTGCCGGCGTGCACGTCACAGGAACCATGAATGCTGTGACGATTCCGGGATGGCTAACAATTCCGCAGTCTGCGTCGTTAACGGGCTGGGCAGATAACTCAGAGATTGATTCAATCGCTTCTGGGCCGGCCGCTCCTCCCCAAGTGAATCTGATCTTCTCTGGGAAATTTGAACTTGTGAACCCTACGCAACGAGCGGTGAAATTAGGTCGTTCGCTTATGGCACAAACTATTTGGTTTACGACACCAAGTGGATCCGCAACTTTTGTTGCTGGGATTGATTACTGGCCATGTGAAGTGAGTGCTACCTGCCCCGAAGGAACAGTTGGCACTGAGACTAAGAATCTCTTGCAATCTGTGACGTCACAAGTCTTGACTCTCTGGCAGACAAAGGCAATTGGAAAGAGTCTCAAATAAGAATCAATTAAGTTAGAGCGTAATTTCCGAAAGTGCCTTTCGAGTACGAGGTGACTCTTCACGCTCTTTCAACTGATCATTTTTCAATGCCGAACTCGCAGCTTGTTTGCCGAGAGCGATGATAACGATTGGCTGAAGTGAATCAGGAAGCGCAAAGTGCAGGGCCAAAGCATCACGATCAAAACCACCGATTTGGTGGACCACAAGGTTGCGATGATGGGCTTCCACTGTGAGGAATCCGACCGATAGACCCAAGTCATACAAGGCAGAAGGCCGCGGAGTTCCATCAGCATTAACCACTTCGGCACAGGCAACGATCAATGCAGAGGCGTTTGGCGCCCACTCCTGATTAAAGCCAGCAAGCATTGATGAGATTGCCTGGAATCGATCATCGCCCTGATGAGTAACGATGAATTTCCAAGGCTGGAGATTATTTGAAGATGGCGCCCAGCGAGCTGCCTCAAGGATTGCGATCAAGTCGCTCTCGGAAAGTGCGAGACCACTTTCGAAGGAACGAGGACTCCAACGTTCGGCGAGGACTGGATGGATTGGCTCAGAGGTCACGACTGGTTTGCGCATGTGCAAATCCTAGGTGGGTATAAATATTGTGCCAACTTAAAGCGATCCATTCGCATCAAGCTCCTCCTGCAAGCGCAAAATATGTGTTGTAGCCTTTGGCCATGACTGAGATCAAAAAGGAATCAGATGCACTCGCATTTCCAGTGACACTCGATGAGAGTGCTCTCGCACAAACGCTTGATCCACTCTCTTACGATGTCTTACGTAATGGTGCAACCGAGCGACCATTCACTGGCGAATACAACGACACCGATACGGTCGGAAGTTATCGCTGCAAGGCTTGCGGCAACGAACTCTTTAAGAGTGAGACTAAATTTCACTCAGGCTGCGGCTGGCCATCTTTCTATGCGCCCACTGCAGATGATGCAGTAGTACTTATTGAAGATGCTTCACTTGCGCCACGCATTCGCACTGAAGTCCGTTGTGCGAACTGTGGCTCACACCTTGGCCACGTCTTTAAGGGTGAAGGCTATGACGTTCCTACCGATGAGCGCTGGTGCATCAACTCAGTCTCACTCATCTTGGAAGCGAAATAATCGTTAACCTTTAAGAACCTTTAAGGATTTTAGAGTTTCTGGTGCTCAATTTTGAGGCACTTGTCTTGAATAACAGTGAGACCGGCACTTCTTGCGACTTCTGCAAGAACCTCGTCGCGTAGTCCTAGTTGCATCCAAAAGGCGCCTGCCCCTATTTCAATACTTTCCTCAAGAATTTCAGGCATATCTTCGATGCGACGAAAAACATCAACGATGTCGATCTTCACGGGAATATCTGCGAGGGAGGCAAAGACCTCTTGGCCAAATAACTCTTTAATGAGCGGATTAACAAAGTAGACCGCGTAATCGCTATTTTCTAGCAGATATCGCGCAACCTGATTGCTGGGGCGATCGGTCTTATCCGAGACGCCGACGATCGCAATCGTCTTCGCGGTACTCAGCAGATCGAGTACTTCATTCTGGCTCATGCCACGAAGCCTGCCATATCCAACCCAAGAAGAGCACTCAGGATCGCAAGATCTTGAAGGTCTTGAAAGAGAATTAGCACTCAGCTTTTATCGGTTCACAATCTGCCTCTGGGAGTAACCTGCACATGGAGGTTTTACTATGCATAAGAAAGTATTTGTTGTTATCTCTCGAAATCACGCACGAGTCTGGACAGATGGCCTCGAGCCGCATACTTCACCGGTCGTTCTTGAAGAGCAATCAGTGAGCACTGAATATCGGACGATCCTCAATAAGTTCTTCAATGGGCGCGATCGCTCTCAGCTCTCCCCTGCCTTTGCAGAGCAGATCGTGACGGCTATTGATGGAGTTCGCGAGTTGTATCTGGTTGGCGCCGGTAAAGGAAAAGCTAGCGCCGTCGCCAACTTTGTTTCATACTTACGGAAGCGACATCCTCAGACCGCAGAACGAGTCCGTCGGATTGAAACTTTGGATATTCCCAATATGACCGAGCCTGAGATCATGGCCGAGGGTCGACGATTATTCGAACTGCCGTAATGAATGTGATTTTCTAGAACTGGTGGCGGGTGAAGGATTTGAACCTTCGAAGGCAGAGCCGGGGGATTTACAGTCCCCTCCCATTGGCCGCTCGGGCAACCCGCCAGGGTCAATCTGCAGCCTGCGAATAGTAGCGAAGGGCACCTCTAGGGGTCTAATCGGGTTCTTTAAGCACGCACGCGGGAGATGTACTCTCACCTGGTGATCACATTTTCGAAGGAAGTCGCCGCGGCGATAGCGGCCAAGAAACCCATCGTTGCACTTGAATCAACAATTATTAGTCATGGATTGCCAAGGCCGCGAAATCTGCAGGTAGCTCGCGAGGTCGAAGAGATCATCCGTGCCGTTGGAGCAGTACCCGCAACGATTGCAATCCTGGATGGAAAAATCCATGCCGGACTTGAGAGTGATCAACTCGATCGCATCGCAAATGAAGATGGCGTTGTTAAAGCATCTACTCGCGACCTTGCAGTCCTAGCTGCTACGAAGAAGAGTGCCGCAACGACGGTTGCTGCCACAGCACATATCGCCGCCATGGCAGGAATATCAGTCTTTGCAACCGGTGGTCTTGGTGGAGTTCACCGTGGTGATGGCTTTGATGAGTCCGCCGACTTACGTGGATTGTCTATCACGCCGATTGTGATTGTCTGTGCAGGTGTGAAGTCGATCCTCAATGTAGAAGCAACTCTTGAGAGATTAGAAACACTCGCAGTCCCAGTCCTTGGTTACAAGACCAATAAATTCCCTGGCTTCTACCTCACTGAATCCGGCTTCGAGATCGAGCACCGGGTAGATAGCGCAACCGAGATCGCTGCTATTTGGCATCAACGTTCTTCAACAAATACTGCATCAAGCGCGATCGTTGTGACCAATCCCGTTAAGGTGCAGCTCGATAAGACGCTCCATGATCGATTGCTTGAAGGCGGCATGGCAGAGGCCGAACGCAATCACATCACGGGTAAGGCAGTGACGCCATTCCTTCTCGAGTACTTCCACCGTGTGAGTGAAGGTAAGAGCCTTGATGTGAATGTGGAGATTATTAAGGCTAATTCACAGCTCGCGGCCGAGATCGCAATCGCGCTCTAGCGAGATCGGTATACCTCTACGGCCATGAAGAAGTTCCTATGTATTGGCGACATCATGATGGATGTCAGCGTTGTTATTGATTCTGAGATACATACTGGCGGTGATACTCAGGCATTTATTACCACTCAAGGTGGTGGCGCAGCAGCGAATGTGGCCCGGTGGCTTGCACATCTAGGCCACGACACCTTTCTCTGTTCACGCATTGCTGATGATCCGAATGGCATTGCTCTTCAACACGAACTCGATCAGTATTGCGTGAGGCATTCGGGTAAAAGAGTCGCGAATGAGAAATCCGGAACGGTGGTTGTTCTTGTCACCGCCGATGGCGAACGGACAATGTTCCCTGATTCTGGGTCTAACTCTGGTTTGAGTGCAGCAGATTTGCCGCCGCTTGAAAACTTCACAGCAGCTTTCCTATCGGGATATGCGCTCATCAATCCCATGTCGAGAAGTAATGTCCTTGAAATGATCCAATTGATCAAGGCGCAAGGGATTCCCCTTATCTTTGACCCAGGAACTGTTGGCGCGCTCCGAAGTATCCCGCATGCACTTATTCATGAGTGGATTCAATTAATGGATGTTTTGCTACTCAACGAAGAAGAAGCGCTCTTCATCGCTCAAGCAAGTGACCTTCAGGGGTCGCTCGTAGAACTCGCACATGCTGCGCCTATTGTCGTAGTTAAGCGAGGTGCTCAAGGAGCGACCGTGATCTCCCACCAAGTAATGACGTTGGAAACACCTGCCCAGAATGTAGAGGTCATTGATACAACAGGTGCCGGCGACTCCTTTGCTGCTGGTTTCATCTCATCGTGGTTTAACGAAGGCGTTTTGTCCAAGGCGGTCGAGAGCGGCATCTCACAAGCAAGCCTTTGTGTTTCAACTGTTGGGGCTCGCCCACCCCTTGGAAAAGGCAAGCCAGCCCTTTAGACTCAGGATCACTATGACTAATACGAATAATGATTCTCACACAGACTCCATTGCTTGGTCCCATATACATGATCTCGCTAAAGAGGCTATGACGAAGGCGTATGCGCCTTATTCAAACTTTCCAGTTGGTGTGGCGGCTCTCGTCAGCGATGGTCGTTACGTTTCCGGCTGCAATGTTGAAAATGCTAGTTATGGTCTTGGGCTCTGCGCAGAGTGCGGGCTTGTTTCAAATCTCGCGCATTCAGGCGGTGGCCGTTTAATCGCTGTTGTCTGTGTTGATGCCGCTGGCAATTATCTCGCCCCGTGTGGTCGTTGTCGCCAATTGCTCTTTGAACATGGCGGTCCAGAGTTGCTCCTCATGACACCTGACGGACCACAGACCATGGCATCAATGCTGCCGTGGGCATTTGGTCCGGATAACCTCAAGTAAATGGCGCTATTAATCTCGACCGAACAAATTCTTCGCGCACCTAAAGTCTTACTTCATGATCACAACGATGGTGGGTTGCGTCCGCAGACGATGATCGAGCTCGCCGAATCATCCGGGTATACGAAGTTACCGTTCTATGAAGCAGATGCTCTCCAAAAATGGTTTGTTGAGGCTTGCAGCGAGGGAACACTCGAGCTCTACCTAGAGACCTTCGAACACACCATCTCGCTCATGCAGACTGCCGAAGAGATTATCCGTGTGAATCGTGAATGTGCGATTGATCTGGCTCGATCTGGGGTGGTCTACGCCGAAGTACGTGGCGCACCAGAACTCTTCACTCGCAAAGGCCTCACCATCGATCAAGTCATTGAATACACAGTCGAGGGTTATCAGCAAGGAATGACAGAAGCGAAGAGTGAAGGAAATACGATTCGAGTTGAAGGTCTGCTCTGCGCGATGCGACACACAACCAGTGCCAATGAAGTCGCCGCCAAAGTAGTGAAATATCAGGGTCGCGGGATCGTCGGGTTTGATATCGCAGGCCCTGAGATGGGCTTCCCACCAACCGATCACATCAAGGCATTTAACTTCCTCCGTGAGAATGGCGCTCACTACACAATTCATGCCGGAGAAGCAGCGCCGCTGGAATCGATCGCACTTGCAGTTCGCGATTGCCAGACCGAGCGAATCGGCCATGGAATTCGCCTTATTGACGACATCACCTTTATAGATGGTGAAGCACGCTTGGGTGATCTCGCCCAAGAGATCTTGGATAAGCAGATTGCACTTGAGATGGCGCCGACTTCAAATCTTCAGACGGGTGGTGCGGCTTCATATGCCGATCATCCGATTGGCGTTATGAAAAACCTTGGCTTCAATGTCACGATCAATACGGATAACCGATTGATGAGTGATACCTCTATGGTTGCCGAAATGACCCATATTGCGACAGCTCATAACTGGACGCTGCAGGACCTGCAGGATGTAACCGAGAATGCCATGAACGCTGCCTTTATTTCGGCGGATGAGATCGCGCAGATTCTCGAAAGTCAGATTCGACCAGGCTACGAGAAAGTTGAAAACCTATGATCGACTTCACCAATATTGATGTCATCAATGATCCCTACCCACACCTTGCCGAACTTCGAAAGAATGGGAGACCGATCTGGCATGAGGGTCTTGGCCTATTTCTCGCACCAAACCATCGAGATGCCAACGAAGTCTTACGCAATAAATCACTCGGCCGAATCTTTGTAGCTAAGGAACCAGCATCTGAGTGGAATGTCTTTAACTACCTCCACTCTGATTCAATCCTTGATAGCGAACCTCCCAAACACACCCGGCTTCGCTCGCTGGTCATGAAAGCATTTAATAAGAATCGCATCGAGGCGCTTCGGCCAAATATCGTGGGGCTCACCAACCAGCTCTTAGACCAGATCGAGGCTAAGGGAGGCGAATTCGACATCATTACCGATTACGCCGAACCGCTCCCCGTAAAGGTGATCGCAGCACTTCTTGGTTTCCCAGATGAAGACGAACATCTTCTCCGCCCATGGTCACAGGCGATTGTGAAGATGTATGAGGTCAATCCGACTACCCAGCATCAGGTGAATGCCCAACGGGCCGCTACTGAATTTGCCGATTATGTTCATCACTTAATGCTCTTACGTAAGGCCAATCCAACAGAGGATCTGATCACAGAGCTTGCCCAAGTTGAAGAAGCAGGCGAGAAGCTCTCCACTCATGAATTGATTGCAACCTGCGTACTTCTGCTCAACGCCGGCCATGAAGCCAGCGTCAATGGCTTTGGCAACGGGATGGTTGCCGCATTCCAGAACCCTTCTGAATGGGAGAAGTTGCAACAACGCCCTGATGAAGTAGCAACGACTGCAATCGAAGAGTTCATCCGCTTTGATGCACCACTGCAATTCTTTGACCGCACTGCAACTCAAGATACCGAGATTGGCGGAGTCGCTATTAAGGCTGGCCAGAAGATTGTCAGCCTCTTGGGATCGGCCAACCGCGATGAAGAGGTCTTCCCGGATGCTGACCGGATGGATATTTCGAGAGAACGAAACCCGCACATTGGTTTTGGAGCCGGTATCCACTTCTGCATCGGTGCACCTCTTGCACGACTTGAGATGAGCATCTCCCTCCCTGAATTATTTAAGCGATTCCCAAAGCTCGAACTCACAGATCCACCAGTACGTCGCAATACATTCTCACTTCGAGGGTACGAAGCCGTACCAGCAAGGACATCATGAAAAACTTTATTCTCGACGTAGATACCGGAGTAGATGACGCCTTTGCGCTGCTCTTCGCTGCCCGCCACCCAGAGATCAACCTGCTCGGTGTTACCTGTGTGGATGGAAATACCAATCTCAAGCAAGTAGTTATCAATACTCTCAAGGTTCTCGATGCAGCCGAGGCTGGCGATATTCCAGTCGGAGTTGGTGCAACGCGTCCACTCATCGATGAGCCACGCTATGCCGAGTATGTGCACGGTGCAGATGGCTTAGGAGATCTGAATTATCCAGAGTCGACTCGCACAGTTGATCCACGCCCAGCTGTCGAACTTATCCGAGATCTCGTTGAAGGTTCGAAGGATCCAGTCACCTTGATTCCCTTGGCTCCCCTCACCAACATTGCGCTCTTCCTGCGTTCCTTCCCCGAAACTGCAAAGAAACTCGAACGAATCGTTCTTATGGGTGGATCTGCATCTCAAGGAAATGCCACTGCATCTGCTGAATTTAATATCTGGCACGACCCAGAAGCTGCAGCGATCGTCTTCCAAAGTGGTATTCCCATCACTATGTATGGCCTCGATGTCTTCGGTGATCTAAAAATGGATAACTCTTTCGCCAAGCGATTACACGAGAAGAGCCATGCCCCATCTACTTTCGGTGCCAAGCTCATTGATGCGATGCTCGCACGACATAAGGAAGAGATCACCCTTGGCGATTACGGCGCTGTCGCTGTTGCTCTCTATCCAGAACTCTCCACGCAAGAGACGATGAAGGTCATGGTCGATACCACATTTGGCCCAAATCGCGGCGCAACAATCTGCGACCATCGCCCAATTGAATATCAAGAACTTGGCTATACCAAGTCTTGGCTCGAACAGAACTTAACAGTACAAGTCTGTAAGACGATCAAGGTCGATGAGCTCCGCGAACTCTGGATGGATACGCTTTCGCGTTCTTAAATCCCGATTGGATGCCAGACGGTCTTATGTTCCATAAAGGCCAAGATCCGTTGTGGTGACTGCTCTGCCTTGAAGGTCGAAACTCGCTTGAGATTCTCACTGCCGGCGACCCGCAACTCCTTATCCTGCGCTGATGTTAGGCCTGTTGCATCCACGGCATCGATATCCATATGAGAGCCGATCCATGGCGCGAGCTCTGCTGTCATTCCGGTAAGGATATTGACGACACCACCAGGTAGATCACTTGTGGCGAGAACTTCAGCCAGAGTGATAGCTGAGAGCGGCAACTTTTGGCTAGCAACTGCTACTACGGTATTTCCAGTCGCAATAATTGGCGCAATGGTCTGAACTAATCCCAAGAGCGAAGACTTTTGTGGCGCAAATGCCGCAACGACCCCCATTGGTTCTGGAATCGTAAAGTTATAGAAAGCGCCAGAGACCTGATTCGTCGAACCAAAGATCGAACCGATCTTGTCGCACCATCCTGAGTACCAGACCCAGGTATCGATCGCTTCTTGCACCTGCTTCTTTGCAGCAGATGACGTAACTCCTTCGACTGCGACTATCTCATCGACAAACTGAGCAGCTCGGCCTTCCATAATCTCGGCAGCGCGATAGAGAATCTGGCCACGATTAAATGCTGTCGCACCCGACCAACCACCAAAGGCTGATCGTGCCGCAACTACTGCGTCGCGAAGATCCTTCCGTGATGCTTGGGCAGGATTAGCGATGAAAACTCCTTTAGCGTTGGAGATCTCATAGCAACGACCAGATTCACTGCGTGGGAAGGATCCTCCGATAAATAATTTATAAGTCTTCTTCACATCGATACGCATTAGTGATCGCCCTTCAAATAAGCCGCAAGACCATGTCGTCCGCCTTCACGTCCCCAGCCAGATTCCTTGTAACCACCGAATGGGCTCGCTGGATCAAATTTATTAAAGGTATTAGCCCAGATAACACCTGCTTTGAGATGTTTGGCGGTCCAGAGAATGCGAGAACCCTTATCGGTCCAGATTCCTGCAGATAGCCCAAAGGGAGTGTTATTCGCCTTCTCGATCGCTTCTTGTGGGGTGCGGAAGGTGAGGACGGAGAGAACTGGTCCGAAGATCTCTTCCTGAGCGATGCGGTGTGCCTGAGTCACGCCAGTAAAAATGGTTGGTGGGTACCAGAAACCCTTCGAAGGAAGATCACACTGCGGACTCCAGCGTTCGGCACCTTCAGTATCACCAGAATCCGCCAATTCGCGAATCTTGGCGAGTTGGGCAGCTGAGTTGATGGCACCAAGATCTGTGTTCTTATCTAATGGGTTTCCAACGCGAATCATAGAAATTCTGCGCTTTAACTTTTCGAGTAGCTCATCCTGAATATTCTCTTGCACAAGCAATCGTGAACCAGCACAGCAGACATGGCCTTGGTTAAAGAAGATACCCGAGATGATTCCTTCCACAGTCTCATCGATCGCTGCATCTTCATAAATAATATTTGCACCTTTGCCACCGAGTTCGAGTGTGGCGGATTTCTTCGTCCCAGCAATTGCGCGGGCAATTCCTTTACCGACAGCAGTCGATCCAGTGAAGGCGATCTTGTCGATTCCTGGATGGTTAACGATGGCCGATCCAGTGGATCCATCACCTGTGACGATATTGACGACGCCTGCTGGCAAGCCAGCCTGCTGACAGACTTCAGCAAATAAGAGTGCGGTGAGCGGAGTTGTCTCTGCGGGTTTGAGAACGACGGTATTACCGGTCGCAAGAGCTGGTGCGATCTTCCACGAGAGCATGAGGAGTGGGAAGTTCCAAGGAATAACTTGACCAACAACACCGTGCGGCTTTGGTGAAGATCCCATACCGGCGTGATCTAACTTATCCGCCCATCCTGCATGATAGAAAAAGTGTGATGCGGCAAGTGGAATATCGATATCGCGCGTCTCGCGAATTGGTTTACCGTTATTGAGAGTTTCAAGGACTGCGAATTCACGAGCACGCTCTTGCAAAATGCGAGCGATTCGGAAGAGATACTTTCCGCGCTCGGCGGCCGGCATCTTTGACCAGACCTTGCTATAGGCGGCTCGCGCAGCAGCCACTGCCTTATCGACATCAGAGGCGCTGGCGAAGGCGATCTTAGAGAGCGTCTCTTCGGTCGCTGGGTTGATGGTCGGGAAACTCTTTCCACCCTTGGCCGGGACGAACTTGCCGTTGATGAAGAGTCCGTATTCGGATTTGATCTTCACAACGGAAGTAGCTTCTAGGGCTGGGGCATATTCAAAGGTCATCATTAATCCAATGTCACGTAGTTAGGTCCGGCATAGTGTCCATCACGTAGCTTCATTCGCTGCATCAAGAGATCATTGAGAAGTGCACTCGCACCGATTCGGAAGAGTTCGGGGGTGAGCCATTCCGGGCCGGCAGTCTCATTGACGAGAACCAATTGCTTGATCGCATCCTTAGTCGTTCGGATACCACCTGCGGGTTTAACGCCAATTTTTACACCAGTCATTGCATACCAATCGCGCACTGCCTCAAGCATGACAAGGACGACGGGGGCAGTAGCGGCAGGGGTGACCTTGCCCGTACTCGTCTTGATGAAATCTGCGCCGGCGGCCATTGCCAAGAAAGAGGCCTTGCGAACATTGTCGAGTGTGACGAGTTCGCCAGTCTCAAGGATTACTTTGAGATGGGCGCGACCCTCACAGAGCGACTTAATATATTTAATCTCGCTATAAACCTTCTCGAGATCACCAGAGAGGAAGGCACCGCGGTCAATCACCATATCGATCTCAGCTGCGCCATTAGCAATCGCATCTTCAGTATCTACGCGCTTTACTTCAAGTGAGGCGCGGCCGGATGGGAATGCCGTTGAAACTGCCGCAACCGGAATATCTTTTCCGCCTGCTGCATCGAGGTGGGTTCGGGCGATCTTCACCATATCGTTGTAGACACAGATTGCACCCACGTGTGGAACTGTGGGATCACTTGGGTCGGGGCGGACCGCCTTATTACAGATTGCCTTCACTTTACCGGCGGTATCTGCGCCCTCAAGAGTGGTGAGATCGATCATCGAGATAGCCATATCGATAGCCCAACTCTTACTTGATGTCTTAATGCTTCGGGTCGCAAGCATTGCAGCGCGAGACTCGGCCCCTACTTGATCTACTGGGGAGAGCGTCTTAAGAAAACTCTTGATAGAGCTCGCGGAACCATCAATCACCTGCACGTCGCAAGCATACCGTGTCAATTCACTCCCGAGAAGGTGTTATTTCTTCCTATTCGTTACAGATTATCGTTGACTCAAACCGCATTTACCGAGAAAGTTAGCCACCTCTTACCAATAGTCACCAATACTCAAGAAGGATTCTGATGAAGCCAACACCGATTATTCTCGACTGCGATCCCGGCCATGACGATGCGATGGCGATGATTCTCGCTGCTTACAACCCAGCGATTAACTTGCTCGGAATCACAACAGTCTCCGGAAATGGCATCATCAATAAGGTGACGGAAAATGCTCTTCGAGTCTGTGCGCTAGCAAAGATCAATGTTCCAGTTGCGCAAGGTGCAGGTGCATCTCTTCTCGGAGCGGTCGAAGCGGCATCCGATATCCACGGCGAGACTGCGCTCGATGGTGCGCCACTTCCTGCACCGACTTTCGCACTTGAGAGTTGCCACGGTGTCGACTTGATCGCAAAACTTGTTCAAGAACATCCAGAGAAAGTAACTCTTGTCGCCACGGGTCCACTCACAAATATTGCACTCTTCCTTAAGATGTATCCCCAGTTACAGGATCGAATTGAAGCAATCGTCTTTATGGGCGGAAGTGCCAGTCGCGGTAATCGCACACCATATGCCGAGTTCAACATCTGGATGGATCCAGAGGCCTGTGATGTCGTCTTAAAGTCGGGCTTGCCACTCACCATGATCGGGTTGGATGTCACGCATCAGGCTTTGATCACGAAGGAGATCTTCGCCAGGCTCGATGGCCTCAACACTGATCTTGCAAAGACGCTCTCTGACTTAATGCGCTTCTTTGCTCAAACTTATAACGATGTCTTCGAGATGCCTGACCCACCTCTGCATGATCCGATTGCGGTCGCTGTCTTGATCGATAGCACGATCACCAAGAATCGCTTTGCAAATGTAGAGGTCGAATTAACAGGAACTTACACTCGTGGTGCAACCGTCGTGGATATCTACGGCCGGACTGACGGCAAGGCAAATGTGAACGTGGCCCTTGATCTTGACTTCGATAAGTTCTGGAACGTCATGCTTGATGCAGTCGAGGCTGCTGGCCGCTAATTAAAGTCGGATGACTCGACGAGCCTCCGCCCTTGATTCAAGCTTCGCCCATTCTTCTGGGTCGGTCGTGAACTCGCCGAGTTCATTCATCTTGCCCGTGCCGTGATAATCACTCGAACCGGTCATGGCCAGATCTGACCCGGCAGCGATATCAAAGAGAAGTTGTTGTTGATCTGGCGTCTGATCCCGATGTTTCACTTCAATGCCATCAAGTCCTGCGGCAATATAGGAATCAAAGCTATCGATGCTAACAACTCGTCCACGAAGTGAGGCAAGTGGATGGGCGATCACCGCTACTCCCCCAGCAGCTTTAATCGTGGCAATCGCCACTTCAGGAGTCGGCGAATAATGTGCAACATAGAAGGGTGAACTATTTGCGAGCCAATCCGCAAATACTTCATCTCGACTCTTTGCTAATCCTTTTGCGACAAGTGCATCGGCTAGGTGTGGTCGACCAAGAGTCGCACCTTCACTCAGTTGCGCGTGCACTTCCTCAATGGTGATCTCAATTCCCGCGCCATTCATTCGCCCGATGATGCGTTCCATGCGGCCCATGCGGTTATCGCGAGTCTGCGCCATCATCTCTTGTAGCGGTTGGTTCTTCGGATCAAAGAGCAAGCCCAACATATGAACGCTGATTCCATCTTCGGTCTGACAGGAGATCTCTGACCCAAGGACGAGATCTAATCCAGGGCGTAACCATTCAATCGCCTCATCCCAACCAGCGATCGTGTCATGATCGGTGAGAGCTAGCGTTGTGATCCCCTGGGACATCGCCTTATTCACAAGCTCACTTGGCCGGTCGGTTCCATCACTAAAGAGTGAATGGGTATGGAGATCAATCCTCACTTGCTATTGCGTCCCATGACGAAGATCGAACAGCCAATCAGAATTCCGATTACGCCAGGAATGATTCCAACACTTGGCTTCTGGTGGAGCCAGATCCAAGCAACAATGGCAGCCACTGGCACTTCAAAGAAGACAATAAGAGAGACAACAACCGGTGATAGCCGCTTGAGCGAAAGATTGAACATCGTATGTCCAAGAAGTTGGGCACCAAGTACGAGCAGCAAGAGCCAAAGCCATTGGACCTTCGGGAAGGCAATGAAGCGTGAGCCAGTCAGAAAGATGACGGGCAAGACAGTTAACGCGCAAATGCCGTAACAGATCGTTGTATAAGTAGATGTCGAAATCTGGCTTTGGACTTTTGAGCCAATCATCACGTAGATCGCGGCAAGTGCCGCACAGACAATCGCGAAGAGATCTCCCTCAAAGGCGCGCACTGAGAGCTTGAGATCTACGCCGGTGATAACTACTACCGAGGCAAAGGCGATGAACATTCCGATAAGTGAGAGTCTGGCAATATGCCCACCCTTGTAACGGATGTAGAGCGCGCTAAAGATTGGCTGTAGGGCAGTGAGGGCAGTACCAGCCGCAACACTTGTGAAGCGCATCGCTAAAAAGAAGCCAATGAAGTGAAGGGCAAGGAAGATTCCCGAGATCGCGGCAACTTTCATCGCGGGGCGATGAGCAGGGTTCTTCCACTCCCCTTTGCGAAGTGCAAATGGCGCCATAATGAGAGATCCGGCAAGGTTGCGCCAGAAAATCAGGGTCGGGATCGGCATCGCACTCTTTGCAATGAGTGGACCAGATGTACCAATACCTAAGATGCCAAGGAGAAGAATTGGGATATCGCGACCTTGCGGCAGCGCGGTGTGGTCTTGGGTCTTACTCATCGAGTCGCGTTCTCGGTTAGAAGAAGGTGAACCAGACCATCGCAGATACGCATACTGCAACGATAGCAATGATGATCGTGTAAATAGCGCTCATCCGATTTGTTGCAACGAAATCACCCATCAAGCGCTTATCGCGTGCTATTCCGAACATGTAGAGCAAGAGCGGTAACAAGAGCACGGCATTGATAATCTGTGAAACGATCAAAATCGTGATGAGTGGCGCACCTGGAATCAGAATGAGGGAGGCTGCTAGGACAGTAATCGCGGCAAAGGTTGAATAGAAAAGTGGTGCTTCGCTAAATGAATCATCGAGCGCTGCTGGTCGACCAGTGAGATCAGAAATCGAATAGGCGGTCGATAACGGCAAGATTGAAGCAGCAAGAAGGGCTGCACCGATGAGGCCGATGGCGAAGAGATCTTTAGCGAGCGTGCCGGCAAGAGGTTTGAGAGCGGCGGCGGCCTGTGATGCCTCAGTGATATTAGTGATGCCATGTGCGTTTAGAGTGGCCGCACACGTAACAATGACGAAGAAGCCAATGACGCCAGTCAGGAGTGACCCGGTCCAGACATCCACTCGAAGCAACTTCAAATCATCCTTTGATAACCGCTTATCCACTGCATAGGACTGGATGAAGGCAAGACCCCACGGTGCAAGAGTGGTACCTAATGTCGCAGTCGCAAGATAAATCGCATCATGATTGAGAGGTATCGATGGAACAACCAGCCCCTTAAAGGCCTCGCCCCAATGAGGGTGAGACATAAAACCAGCAACGATGTAAGCGAAGAAGACTAAGCAGAGTGCGAAGAAGACTTTCTCAACTCGAGCAAAGGATCCGCGAAGCACGAGTGCCGAGACGACGATTGCTGCGATCGGAACACTGATATATCGAGAGAGACCGAAGAGTTGGCCCGCTGCGGCGATACCAGCAAATTCAGCTGTCATTGTGCCGATATTTGCGACGACGAGTGCGCTTGCACTCAAGATTCCAGAACGAGCGCCATATTTCTGGCGGACTAATCCAAGCAAACCTTGACGAGTAACAACGCCAATGCGCGCACCAAGATCTTGGAAGATGATTAAGGCCAGGGTAGAGATCGTGAGAACCCACATCAACCGGTATCCATAATGCGCGCCGAGTTGGGAGTAGGTCGTAATACCTGCTGGATCATCATCAGAAAGTCCAGCAAGAACACCAGGACCCATTACGCCAAGCAGAGCTGCGAGTCGAATCTTCTTGGGTGAGATCACTGGCTTCTCACGCGTGCTCTTGCTCGTGCTCATGCGCGGCCTTCATCACTGGTCAGTGCATCGACCAAGTCATCGGCAAGGATTCGTCCGATTGGCCGACCCTTCTCATCCACGACAACGATCGAGGAACCGCGGTTGTTGGAGAACTCTTCAATAACCTCATCGAGTGGCGTATCAATATGTACTGCAGTTGGGAAGGGTGCTGAGATCAACGATTCGATCAGTGCACTCGATTTGGCTGCGACTAATTCGATCGTTTGAATATGGTCGACCAATCGCCCCTTTGAATCAACGACTAAGACACCATCGACGACATCGCGCTCTTTATGCTCAATCAGTAATTTAATAGCGGTCTCAACGGTATCTGACTGCTTAATAACAAGCATATGTGTCGTCATCATTCCGCCGGCTAGTTTCTCGTCGAATGAGATCAGCTCGCGCAGCGCCTTTGCGGTGGATTTATCCATCATCGCCAGAATTGCATCGCGGTGCTCGATCTCAAGATCACGCATAACTTCTGCTGACTCATCCGGTTCCATAAGAGCGAGGAGTTCGGCGGCACGCTCGGCTGGTAGGCCTCGAAGCAGACCTTGAAGATCTTCTTCTTCCATCTCTTCGAGCGCATCTGCTGCAAGATTAGGATCTAAGAGATCAACAAAGGCACCTTGTTCACGGCCAGCAAGATCTTCGAGTAGATCGGCGAGATCGGCTGGTCGCAATTGCGAAAGCTTTGAACGGTGACCAGCAGTGCGAACGACGCCAGTTCCACTTGTCAGCGAGGCGATAGTTGCCCAGTCAACAACGTGATCAGGGGTTGGGACGCGGCTTAAAGATCCAGGAAAGAGTCTTCGAATAAATGATCGGAAAGAGATATCTACTCCTACGAGTCGTACTTCTTTATCGAGTGTTGCCAAATAGAGGTCTGATGATCGAACTACACGAAGGCCATCGACGTCGACAATCTGATGATCTAAGACATCTGCATCAAGTAATGACTCACCATCACGACGTTGGAAATCTTCGAGGTTAATCTTGAGTGAGGAGATTCGGATCTCATCATGAGTGAGAACTGAGATCTTCGCGCCGTTGATGTAGGACTTGCGTTGACCAACTTTTACGATCAAACCAGATACTGGTGGATAGGTCGCATCATCATTGCGGACGACGATATCGACGAGGCGTCCGATCTCGCGACCATCTTCATCTCGAACTGGTCGACCAATGAGGCCAGATACCGAAACCAATGACTCTCGAATAGATTTCTTGGTGAGCGCATTATCTGAGCGACCCACAATCTTCTTCGCCACAGTATTAATGGTGCTAGCTGGTGGCGTTTTCATGCCCCAATCTTACGTGTGCAGGGTGAGTGGCACTCCCACTAATGAGCGAGGACGCTGCATTAACTTTGCCAAGAGTTCATCTATCGCACGGCTTGCGGGGGCATCTGGCTTCGCCAAGGTGATCGGCTCACCGTTATCCCCGCCCTCTCGCAGGGCGCCATCAAATGGAATCTGGGCTAAGAGCGAGATCTCTCCGCCCACAAGTGTGGAGAGGCGGGCTGCAGTCTCTTGGCCACCGCCTGACCCGAAGATCGAAATCGACTCACCGCATGTTGGGCAGGCGATGTCACTCATATTTTCAACGACGCCGAGGATATGTTGCTTCAACTGATGTGCGATGCGACCGGCACGCTCGGCAACTTCGGCCGCTGCAACTTGTGGTGTTGTCACAACAAGAATCTCTGAAGCCGGAAGTAATTGGCCAAGTGAAATTGCGATATCGCCAGTGCCTGGCGGAAGATCTAAGAGCAAGAGATCGAGATCGCCCCAGTGGGCATCGCTTAATAACTGTTCGAGAACTCGGTGCAAGAGTGGGCCGCGATAGGCAATTGGATCAGAGCGTTCTGGCTTAAACATCTCCATCGAGACAATCTTCACGCCATAATTTTCAACCGGGATAAAGAATTGATCGATCGCCGTTGGCCGCTGACCAAGAACTCCCAGCAATCGTGGAATGGAGTGGCCGTAGACATCGGCATCGAGAATTCCGACTTTGTATCCCTTGCGAGCTGCAGCTACAGCAAGATTTGCCGTGACCGAAGATTTTCCGACACCACCTTTTCCAGATGCGATGCCGATTACACGAGTCAGTGATGCTGGATCGGCGAATTGAATCGCCTTATCTCGCCCACCACGCATTAACTTCTTGACGTTGTTGCGCTGCTCTTCATTCATTGCGCCAAATTCAAGATTTACTTCAGTAATGCCATCGACTGTAAGAACTGCGGCGCGAATATCGCGATCCAGTCGATCACGCATTGGGCAGCCAGAGATCGTGAGAAGAATATGGACGGATGCGCGCGAGCCATCGACCTGAACAGATTCGACCATTCCAAGTTCGGTGATCGAGCGATGGAGTTCGGGATCCGAGACCTTACTTAAAGCCTCGGTGATCTTCTCAATGATCTGCTGGCTCATAGTAAATCCGGATCAATCTTCGCGCTCTGTGTGATTTCACGGATCTCATTGAGCGGAACAGTGCCTTCGACCGCCTCATTCAAAGTCTTCATGACAAACTTCTTTGGATTGAGATCGCTCACGTTGAGATCCTCAAAGCCTGGTCCCAGGTTTTCGCGTAGTTCGTGCGTCGCTTGCGAGGTGAGCTCTTTAAACCGTCGCACCAACTTGGCAGCATCGGCGGCAACTGTAGGGAGGCGCTCAGGACCCACCAATACGATCCCGAGAACCGCAAGAAGGAGCCACTCCCCTGCGCCGATATTGAACATAGGCAGAGCCTACTCGTTCAGATCTACTTACCGGCAATCAAGGTTAATGAGCTGGTGAGAGTGGATGACCCTCTCATGAACTTCACCGTGACTCGGTCACCAACATTGTGTGAACGGATTGCGACGACGAGTTCATCTGATGTCGTGATCGCCTTTCCATCAAACTCAATGATGATATCCCCGGCACGTAGACCAGCCTTCGCCGCAGGACCACCGGCAAGAATGCCAGTTCCGCGCGAGGTGATTCGAGCACCTGTTCCGGTGAATGCCAAGTCAACAGATACACCCATGATTGGGTAGGTCGCCTTACCTGTCTTGATGATTTGTTCGGCTGTCTTCTTCGCTTGATTGATCGGGATTGCGAAGCCAAGGCCAATCGAACCAGTCTGGCTTGCATAATTTGAGCCAAGAGAGGCGATCGCCGAGTTCACACCGATCACTGCACCATTAACATCGACAAGTGGTCCACCAGAATTACCTGGATTGATTGCTGCATCTGTTTGTAACGCATTAATGAATGAGTTCTCGCCGGTACCGCCGCCAGAAGTTACTGGTCGATCTTTGGCAGAGATAATTCCTGATGTCACTGTGCCAGCAAGACCGAGTGGCGAGCCAATCGCAATGACCGTATCGCCCACTTGAATTGAATCAGAGTTTCCGATTTGAAGTGCCGGTGCATCCGTGACATCGATCTTTAAGACCGCAAGATCGTAAGAGGCGTCACGGCCAACTAATTTCGCCGGATAGCTCTTGCCGTTCTGAAGATTGACGGTGATCTCACCATTACTTGTAACTGCACCTTCGATCACGTGGTTATTAGTCAAAATGGTGCCATCGCTTTGAATGAAGAAACCAGATCCGGTATCTCCACCCGATGAGGTCTGAGCATCGATCGAGACGACAGATGGCAAGACTCGGGCTGCAATGCCGGCGATTGAATCGGGTGCGCGTTGAATAGATGAGTGAGTCGATACCAAGTTGCTGTTATGCATAGAGAAGAGGCGATCTACGACTGCACCAGCACCGCCTGCAACGAGAGCCATAACGAGTGCCAAGCGAATTCCGATGGCTCCGCTGCCCGAGAAGCGTGATTTAGGTGCAGGGGCTGGGGTTTCGGTTGCTGATAACCACCAAGGCTGGTTCGCGGCCGGGACTACAGGTGCAGCTGGTTCGGTTGATGCGGCGGGGGTGATCTCTTCTTCGCTCATGATGGCGATCTTATAAGGCGAACCTTAAAAGAGCCTTAAATCAAGATTTGGTTGCGAGCAGAACTCCGGCGCCCAGTGGTAAGAGGGTTGAACGCCAACGAGAATCTTCCTTGATCGCCCGAATGCCATCGCGCCGAGAGATGCTCTCGAAGTCGCGTTGGGTAGGGTCAGCGACCTTGCCGCCGCTGAGGGCGTGGTCGATCACGAGTGTTCCGCCGCTGCGCAGCAGTCGGTGGGCTTGATGAATGAGATCCATGAGATCGGCGGATACGCGAATAACAACTAAGTCATAATTCCCATCAGCTAATTTTCCAACTACATCGTTGATGGTTCCAGTAATAAGGCGGAAGCGCTGGGCTGGGATTCCAGCATCTTCAAAGATTTCACGTGCCGCACTTGAGAGCTCGCGTTCGGTATCGATCGATGTGAGTACGCCATCGCGAGGCATTCCTTGGAAGAGCCAGAGTCCGCTTACGCCAGATCCGGTTCCGATCTCAACAACCGATTTCGCTTCTGCTTGGCTCGCTGCAAATTGAAGTAGGCCGCCGACAGCAGGCGATGGATCGCTCGCTCCGCACTCGACACCATATGCACGAGCTTGCTGCATAAAGATATCTTCACGGACATAACTTTCAGAGTATGCCGTCATATCTCCGCGGTTGCCGATTGTTGTCACAGGCTCTTAATCCAATCAATAAGTACACGGACACCGGATGCTGTGCCACCTTTTGGATTTTCACCCGAATCAGAATCAGATCGGCCAGTACCAGCAATATCTAAATGAACCCAACGACGCTTTCCAACAAACTTTTCTAGGAAGAGCGCAGCAGTAATTGAACCGGCACCAAATTTCTGTCGATCGATATGTGCGTAATCTGCGATATCGCTATGCAGAGCCCCGGCGTAATCATCAACGAGTGGCATCTGCCAGACATTATCGCCAATTCGTTTTCCAGCTTCATGAAGGTCAGAAGCAAGTTTTGAATCGCGGGAATACATGGCCGCATATTGACGGCCAAGACCTACACGCGCAGCACCTGTCAACGTCGCAACATCGACGAGGTAATCAGGCTTGAGTTCAAGATCTGCGTAGGCCAAGCCATCAGCAAGGACGAGTCGACCTTCGGCATCTGTGTCGAGTACCTCAACAGTTGTTCCGCCATATTGAGTAATCACATCTGATGGTCGCTGGGCAGTACCCGAAATAAAGTTTGCTGCACACATCATGAGAGCGGTTACTCGAACCTTTGGTGCTATCTCTGCCATCGCTAACGTAGTCGCCATCACAATTGCTGCACCCGACATATCTGTCTTCATGGGTGCCATATCTTCCCAACCACGCTTGAGTGAATATCCACCAGTATCAAAGGTGATGCCCTTGCCAACCAAGACAACATGTGGCCACTTTGCAGATCCTCGTGGTGCATAACTCACTTCGATCATGCGAGGCCCAGGGTTTGGTTGTGATCCACCAACGGCTTGCAAGCCACCGAATTTATTGAGCGCTGCACCAGAGAGAACATTTACGGATAAGGCCGACGAATTGATCTTCTTTACCGCTAGCTTTGTCTGCGATGCCATCCATGCAGGATTCTTCTCAGCAGATGTCTCGTGAATGAGATCGCGAGCTAGCCAGACTGCATCAACTAGGGCAGATGAATATGCAATCTCATCAGCGAAATTGCCGTAATGAATAAAGGTGCAACTCTTTGGCTTCGCCTCGCTCTTGTAGTTCCAGATATATTGCGAGAGAGCGAGCGCATTGAGATGAACCACTGCGTGCTCAGCTGTTGAAAGAATTCCGTTCAGTACTTTGACTGACTTGCCTTTAACTTTGCGACCAAGCGTTACTCCGGCTTTACGATAATCCGCAGCAAGACCCGAACCGACACCAATGATGTAGATACGCTTTACCGAACCGTTCGAGATGGGGAGTTCGATTAACTCGCCAGCTTTGGCAGTGAACTCTGGCCATTGGGTGAGTACGGCAGAAAAATCGAGTGCGAACTCTTTTACCGCGAGATCACTGATTGGGTTGGCGAGTAATCGGATCTGGCCATCAGCGGTCTCTGCTGCCAAGGCGACCGCATCAAGACCAGCAAAGGTCAACGCGGTAGGGCTTGAGATCAGGGAGATGCTCGGTGGGGTTGCGGTCTTCACACCCCGACCTTATAGAAAATTACTTCTTTACGAGGGCTACTGCGGCCTGAAGGACATTACCGAGGTTTGTAGCTTCCTCAATATTGAGTTCGACGACGAGACGTCCGCCGCCTTCGAGAGGGATCCGCATAACCATGCTGCGAGCTTCCTTTGTGACTTCCATAGGACCATCACCAGTACGGGGTTTCATCGCTGCCATTGGAGAAGTATCCCTTACTTACGGGTAAGAGTGGAAATCGAGAAAAGTGCAAATCTCGCGTGATCACGCTTGCACGGCGGGGTCGAAAGATTAATTTTTTGTAATAGCGGCAAGAATTCGTGCTCTGCCGTGGGCAATCACGGAATCAACCGCTCTCTGGGGAACAAGGAGCGCCCCGGCGATCTCGGCGCTCGTCCGTCCTTTCACGTAATGCAAGGTCAGAATGAATCGCTCTTCCTCGGGTAACCCCTCGAGCAGCTCGGAGAGGGTCCCTTCTGGGTTCGCGGATGGTTCGGACACAGGGTCAGGTTACTAGCGCGAGAGGGCGGTAAGGGCCTGCCCCACCTCGGTAGTCCAAGAGATGAGTTCGTTCTGACCACTCTTCATCAGATTGTGCGAAGCCAGATGATCGAGTGCGCTCTTAAGGGGCCCGTATGCCCCAATCGGATCGAGGATCGCGATCGGCTTATTGTGGAAGGCGAGATAACGACCAACCCAGATCTCAAAGAACTCTTCGAGCGTCCCAATTCCGCCAGGCAGAGCAATAAAGGCATCGGAGAGATCTTCGATCATGGCCTTGCGCTCGCGCATCGTGTCTACGAGATGGAGAACGCTCGCCTCTGGATCTTGGATCTCACGGTCAACCAGGTTGCGAGGAATCACGCCAATAGTCTGCGCGCCATTATCTCGAGCACCTCGTGCAACAGCTCCCATCATGGAAACCTTCGCGCCACCCCAGACAAGATCATGACCGGCAAGTGCAATTCCCTTGCCAAGTTCGTAGGCAAAATCAATCAGTGCGGGGTCGAGATCTGGGGCTGAGGAGCAATACACAGAGATCTTCATGCCTCGAACTCTAGTCTCCCAAACGAGCGCTGCGTCAATTTGATAGGTTTCGGATATGAGTACAGGGGTTAGCGCTTTCGGATATGGCGTCGCGACGATCGCGGCAAATGGCGATCTACTTGATACCTGGTTTCTCGAAGTTGGATTAGGTTCGCTCTCTACTTCCACCGCACCTGATCGCAGCGCCTTTCTCGCTCCTGATGTCATTCGCAATGTCACGAAGAAGATTGTTGATCTTGAGATCACACTCTCTGATGCGCCGAAGAGTGCAGAAGATGCCTATCTCAGACTTCACTTGCTCTCTCACCGGTTGGTAAAACCACATGGTCAGAATCTTGACGGCCTCTTTGGTCTGCTCACAAATGTCGCCTGGACATCTGCTGGCCCATGTTCACTCGTCGACTTCCCTGCTACCGCTGCGCGACTGCGCGCGACATATGGAAATCTGACGGTCTTTGGTGTCGACAAGTTCCCACGAATGGTCGATTACGTTATTCCAGAAGGTGTTCGTATCGCTGATGCTGATCGAGTTCGACTCGGTGCTTACCTCTCCTCTGGCACCACCGTGATGCACGAAGGTTTCGTGAATTTCAACGCCGGAACTCTTGGTAAATCAATGGTCGAAGGTCGAATCAGTGCCGGTGTCGTTGTCGGAGATGGCAGCGATATCGGTGGCGGAGCCTCCATCATGGGGACCCTCAGCGGTGGCGGAAAAGAAGTTATTTCCATTGGCGAACGCTCACTTCTCGGCGCAAATGCCGGAGTGGGAATATCACTCGGCAACGATTGCATCGTTGAATCCGGTATCTACATCACTGCTGGTTCAAAGATTGCACTTCCTGATGGCTCGATCGTGAAAGCCCGTGATCTCTCTGGCGCAAACAATCTCATTTTCAGACGTAACTCCCAGAGCGGCGCCCTTGAAGCACTTCCTAAGACTGGGCAATGGGATGGCCTGAACTCAATACTCCACGCTAATTAATTTGCAATTTAGTTTGTATTGATCTGGAACCACGAGGAAGGGATCTTTAACTTCGTCTTGAAGGTGCCAACCGGCAAACTCGCCTTTACCCCAGTGCTTGATGTCGCAGTAAGACTCAACACGCTATTTGTGAGGGTTCGAGCATCGACCGCAATACTTGCCACATCTGGCAACCCAAAGGTGGCGCTCATATCTCGCTGATTAATAACTCGTTGCCAATGTGAATACGTGGGATTTAAGACGAGATCAAGTGAATATGGATCAGCGACACTGACCAGGTAAGGATAGGCAGTCCCCCAAACATCTTCGCTCCGTTGAGTCATGCCACCACTTGATGAGAAGAAGTAGACGTTAATGGGTGAACCGTTATAACTAATATTCATTCCCGATGTTGCATCGACGGCAGCTTTCCACAAAACGCCAAAGTTGACTTCGGACTCTTTTGAGTAACCAACATAATTTTGATCGTAGATTGAGTTATAGACGTTGCAATCGCACTCTTTGCGAATCGTTGCGATATGGGCCAATCCATATGTGCGCGATGCAATCGCCTGCGACTGGATTGCAGCTTGTGGCCAGGCCGAACTCATCTCGCTGATTCCATAAATATATTCAGTGTCGAGAGCCATTGTTGTGGTTACTTCCATCTTGCCAGCAACGGCGCGAAGGGCAACTGATCCATATTTAAGGGTCAACCCTGCGATTTTGATCGTGCCATCCCACTTCACGGTAAAGAGTGATCCGGATGCGGGAACGAGAGTGGGAGATCCCTTTGCCGAGATCGATGGCGAAATCGTCTTGCCGACCATTGAAAATTTAAGAGTCGCACCTTGCGGCACAGGGATCGGAGAGGTGAGATCGCCTCTGAAGAGCTGGAGGTTTGATCCTGTGATCGCCTGATAGGTGGATTGATGTGCAATATTCACGCGGATTGATTGCGTAATGGGGGCAGCACTTATCTGCGTGCCCGGAAAGTAATACCCCAAAATATCTGACGCGCTCTTACCTTCGAGGGCGAGACCTTTCGCGCCTATCTGACTGAGGCCGACACCATGACCGTATCCCGATCCGGTAATAATGAAACGAGAAGGTGATGAATCAGCGAAAGATGAAGTTGCTGCAGTGATTGGGATCGCCAAAAACATAAGCAGAGCAAGGAGTTTTCTGATGGCCATACTTATTCGACCAGGTGAGTTGGGGAGGAGAGAAAACCTATTCCCCATGAGATATGCATTGTTGCAAGGACTGCAGGGAGGCAGAGTCGCTCAACCCAACTCTTGCCAATGATCAATGAACTAAGAAGTATCGCGGATGCATAGGTGAGGGCTGGGATGAGAAAGAGTGGATGTAGAAGTGCACCGGCGATCAGAGATGTCGCAATCACAATGGTGGCGACTGGCGGAGCAAGGTAGCGATAATTCATTGTTCCTTTATGGTGGCGGGTAACCGCGCGGCGCCATCGTCCATATTCAAAGTATTGTTTTGCTAACGCCTTCAGATTTGGGCGCGGCCGATAGATCACGGCGAGACGTGGATCAAACCAAATGGTTCCACCTGCCTCACGCAGTCGGAAATTCAACTCCCAATCTTGCGCACGGATAAAACGGCTGTCATACCCACCTGCATCGACGATGGCAGATTTCTTGAAGACGCCGAGATAGACGGTATCTGCTGGTCCTGCTGTTCCGCCAATATGAAAACGAGCACCGCCAACACCAATCGGTGAACGCATCGCGCGAGCTACAGCATTTTCAAAACCAGTCTGACCAACTGCCGCCATAACTCCACCAACATTGACAGCCTTGCTGGAAGCCATGATCTCGACAGCATCAGCAATATATGTCCTCGAAATTTCGGCATGGCCATCGATGCGACAGATAACCTCAAAGTGCGAGGCGGCAATGGCTGCATTGAGACCAGCAGCGGTGCGTCCGGTTGGATTTGGAACAAGAACAATTCGTGAATCCTTTTCGGCGAGGGCTTGCGCAATCTCATTTGTACGATCTTTCGAAGGTCCGAGTGCAAGTATCACTTCCAGCTCGCCCGAATACTCCTGTGCCAGAATCGCAGTGATGGCATCGGCAAGGAACCGCTCCTCGTTGAGGATCGGTAAGACGACGCTGACACCCGGCTGCATAGATGCCCACCGTACCGTTTCGGGGCACTACTATCTCTGCAATGGCACTCAAAATCTCTGTGATTGGCACCGGATACCTCGGTGCGACTCATGCTGCCTGCATATCGAGCCTCGGCTTTGAGGTTATCGGGATCGATACTGATGCCTCGAAAATTGCGGCGCTTTCTCAGGGAAAGGTTCCGTTCTACGAGCCGGAGTTGGAAGATCTGCTTTCGCAAGAGATCGCTTCCGGTCGTCTCACCTTTAGTACTGATTTCGAGGCAATTAAAGATGCCGATGTCCACTTCATCTGTGTTGGTACCCCGCAGGTCAAAGATGGTTTAGCTGCAGATATGACATATGTTCGAGGAGCGCTCGAAGCGATCGCCCCCATCATTAAGGCCGGATCACTTGTTGTTGGTAAATCCACTGTTCCTGTTGGCACTGCTGCGGCACTTCGCACCAGACTTCTTGAGATTAATCCTAAAACTGATCTCGCCTGGAACCCAGAATTCTTGCGAGAAGGTTTTGCCGTCGATGACACACTTCATCCCAATCGTTTAGTCGTTGGTGTGACAAATGATGGTGCTGAAAATATTCTCAAAGAGGTCTATGCCAAAAATCTGATAGATGGTGTCCCATGGGTCCGCGCTGATCTACCAACATCCGAACTCGTCAAGGTCGCAGCAAATTCATTCCTCGCGACAAAGATTTCATTTATCAATGCCATGGCTGAAATCTGCGAAGCAGCTGGTGGAGATGTCACCGTGCTTGCCAAGGCGATCGGATATGACCCGCGCATTGGAAATAGGTTCCTCCAAGCTGGTATCGGTTTTGGTGGCGGCTGTCTTCCAAAAGATATTCGTGCCTTCATGGCTCGTGCTCAAGAGTTGGGTGCTCATCAAGCACTTGAATTCTTACGTGAGATCGACTCCATCAACCTGCGGGCCCGCCAACGCGTGATCGATCTGGTTCGCAAAGATTTATCAGAAGATCTCGTGGGCAAGAAGGTCGCAGTTTTAGGCGCAGCTTTCAAGCCAGATAGCGATGATGTTCGCGACTCCCCTGCACTTGATATCGCAGTTCAAATTCACGCAGCGGGTGCCAATGTCGTCGTCCATGATCCAAAGGCAACTGGGCCAGCGGCAAAGCGCTTCCCGGCTCTCACCTTCACCGAAGATCTGAATGAATGCCTCAAGGGGGCAGAGATCGTTCTGCATCTGACGGAGTGGAAGATCTATCGCGAACTTGATCCCGTGGCTGTTAAGGGGTTAGTAAAGAGTGCGATCTTGATCGATGGCCGCAATATGTTAGATCGCAGCGCATGGCAGGCCGCTGGTTGGCACGTTCGCGCTCTTGGCCGAGCAGACTCTCGTTAGTAGACTCTACGCATGGCTGGAGAGATCATGCGAAGCGAGATCAATGAGATCCCAGCAGTTTTTGCTCGACTGCTCGCAAGTACTGAAACATTCATCGAGGTAAAGAGCCTCCTCGCTTCTCGGTCCATTACCTCGGCTCTCATTCTGGCGCGAGGCACTTCAGATAATGCAGCACATTTTCTCAAGTATCTGATTGAGACCCAGATGGGCATACCGGTTGGCCTCACCTCGCCTTCGTCGGTAACGATCTATAACACCTCTTTGCACTTTGAGAACGTTCTTGTAGTCGCCATTAGCCAGAGTGGACAATCTCCAGATCTGATTGCCTATGCGCGTTCTGCGCAAAGTGCAGGGGCGACACTGATCTCAATCACAAATGATGTGCACTCACCACTTGCCGAAAGCGCCGATCTCCATATTGCACTCGAAGCCGGACCCGAGCTCGCTGTTGCTGCCACTAAGAGCTACGCTGCCGAACTTCTCGCTTCCTACCTTTTGGTCTGTGCTTGGAGTGGTCGCGAGAATCGCGCTACCCAATTGCCTGAGATAGCGAAGAGTCTCCTTGCTCTAGACATAAGTGAATCGGTCTCGCGTTGTGAGATCTCACGAGAAATTGTCATATTGGGTCGAGGCTTCTCATACCCAAATGCACGCGAAGCTGCCCTCAAGATCCAGGAGACAAATAAGGTCTCAGTACAAGGCCTCTCCACTGCTGATTACCTTCACGGTCCTATTTCAGCCTTAACCGAGGCGACTCAAGTATTTTTCATCGCACCAGATCACATGCCATCGCACTCGATGAGTGAAGAGGTAAAGCGGATTCGAACCAACTCGCCATTGATATTCTGGTTCGGAAAGAGTGATTTGGCTATATCCGGTGAGGTAATCGTCGGCGGTGCTACGGCGCCAGATGAGATCATTGCCTCGATCGCAGATGCGCTATTGATTCAACGGTTTGTCCTCGAACTCTGTGTAAAGAACGGTCTCGATCCTGATAGCCCCGCTGGCCTCTCTAAAGTTACGTTGACCTATTAAGAATGAGCGATGCACACTTCGTAGACCTTCAGATCAATGGTCATGGCGGTATCGATTTTCTCTCAGTCAAAGACCTCGATGATGTTCGGAAAGCTTCGCGATCGCTATATCAGGCTGGAGTCGCGGCCTACCTGCCTACCCTTATTACTTCTGATCTCGCCAAACTCAAAGAGGCGGCAGCCATCATCAACGGAGTGAAGGGCGACCAAGGACCAGATGAAGCAAAGATTCTCGGTTTTCATCTCGAAGGACCTTTTATTTCGCATGCAAAGTGCGGTGTTCATCCACAACACTTCATTGCAGATCCATCACTTGATCTCCTCAAGGAGTACCTCTCCATTGATGATGTAAAGATCGTCACACTTGCTCCAGAGCTACCAGGCGCACTTGAGCTCATTCGTTATCTCGTTGATCACGGCATAGTGGCTTCCCTGGGTCATTCAGATGCCACACTCGACCAAGCGCATTCTGGCTTCGATGCCGGGGCGAAGACCGTAACCCATCTTTATAACGCGATGTCGAAATTTCCAGGACTGGCGCAAGCCGCACTCGAACGTGACGATATAACCTTCCAGATTATTGTCGATGATCTTCATGTCACTCGAGAGAATGTTCTTCAGGCAATCAACGGGCGAGCCGACCGATTTATCTTAACAAATGACACGGTCGCTGCCGCAGGCATTGGAGATGGCAGATTTTCTTTCGGTGAGATGGAGATCGAAGTAAATGCTGGGCAAGCACGCCGTCTTGACGGCACTCTCGCCGGCGGAGTCGGAACACTTAGCCGCTCTCTCGAGATATTGGCTGAAATAGGCGTCAATCAATCAGAATCTTGGGCGGCAGCCACAACTCGCCCGCTCGCGCTCATCGGAGAGAAGCTATGAATAATGATGAGATCATTTCAGCCCTCAAGAGCACGTTAGGTGCAGATGCGGCTATTGTCACTGATCCGACTATCACGCCTTCCTATTCACGAGATCAGGCGCCATTTGCAGAAGCGGCCGCACCAATCGCTGTGGTTCTTGCGCGTTCGGTCGAGACGATCTCACAACTTTTGAAATTCGCTCATGACAATTCTATTCCTGTTGTTACTCGAGGTGGTGGATCAGGTTTGGCAGGAGGTGCAAATTCCTCTGCGGATTCGATCGTGCTCTCACTCGAGAAGATGAATGAAATTCTTGAAATCGATTCCAAAAATATGATTGCACGCGTTCAGGCAGGTGTGATCAATAGTCATTTAGATCAGACAGCTAAAGAACTCGGTCTTGCGTATTTACCTGATCCTGCCAGTCGAGAATGGTCCACCATCGGCGGCAATGCTGCAACCAACGCTGGTGGTATGTGTTGTGTGAAATACGGAGTCACCTCGCAACATGTACGAGCTATGACCGTTGTCCTTGCGACCGGAGAGATTGTTCATCTTGGAAGTGCAACAAAGAAGGCTGTAACGACATTGGATCTCACTCACCTTATAATTGGTTCGGAAGGGACTCTTGGTGTCATCGCAGAGATAACGGTCTCACTTGCGATTCGGCCAGCCACTCCTTCAACTCTCATCGCAACCTTTCCCGGTATCCAAGAGGCTGCCGCCACCAGCACCGAACTTCTTAAGTACTCCCCTTCAATGCTAGAAATTGTCGACCACACGACGATTCAGGCAGTTGAGGCGTGGAAACCGCTCGGTTTTGAATCGGCGGGCTCCGTATTGATTATGCAGGTGGATGATGGCTCTGACCTCACCGCTGCCACTGAACTCTGCACCCAGCGTGGGGCGATAGATGCCTTCTTCTCGAGTGATCCTGCCGATACCGCCGATCTCATTGCCCTCCGAAAACTGGCTTATCCAGCGCTCGAACGGATGGGGATGACGCTTCTCGATGATGTTGCAGTGCCGCTGACGAAGATTGCAGAGCTCGTTGGACGGGTCGAATCAATCGCAGCAAAGCACCAACTCACTATTGCTGTCTTCGGACATGCAGGCGATGGCAACCTTCATCCAACCATTGTCTATCCGCATGGTGATGCGGATGCTGCCGCCAGAGCCGCTGCCGCTTTTACAGAGATTGTGATTGCAGCTCAAGCACTTGGTGGAACAACAAGCGGTGAGCACGGAATCGGATCAATCAAGCGAAACCTTGCCGGGCAAGAGACCGAACCAAAGGTGCAAGAGTTGCAGAGATTAATTAAGAGCGTCTTTGATCCTCGAAATATTCTTAATCCTGGAAAGAAATTATCCTAGTTTTCCAGCAAGCGTAGCTGCCCCGGCAGCGATATCAACATTCGCTCGGAGAACTCGACTTCCAAAGATTGATACCAGATCGCTGAAGATTTCCGGGATTTGTTGTGCGATACCGCCGGAGAAGATAATGGGTAATCCATCTTCTCCGATCACGCGATCTGTGCGGTAAATCAATTCTGCAAGTTCACCTGATGCATGGGCGAGAATCTCAATCGCAGACTGATCACCCTCGAGCGCGCAATTGCGGACAGTTGGAGTAAGTGCAGCCACGATAGATCGATCCTGGCCATAGATGGCTGTTCGCATCTCACCCCAATTCGAAGCTCCGAGCGCTTCTGCGATGGCAGTTGAGAGTGCATTACTTGTGCCATTCTCCAAGGTCATCACTGTATGTCGGATCGCTTCCCGGCCTATCCAGTAGCCAGCACCTTCATCGCCCAACAAGTAACCCCATCCACCAATACGAATGACTCTTTGATCTTCCGTAATATGCATTGCAACCGAACCGGTGCCGGCATAGAGCAGAATTCCCTCGCCAGGTTGGAGATGGGCTCGATAAGCAAGCTCGATATCTGACATCAGAGAGACCTTGGCCTTCGGGAAGTACCTGTTAAATAGGGCTTTAAGGGCCTCTTGGTCGGCTCCTGAATGAGCTAGGCCAGTGAAGCCGGCACAGATTGCTGTTACCTCGTGAGCTGCGGTCTGAGCGGCCATGTCGGCAAGCACCTCATTAATTCGAATTTCAGATTCTGGTCGATAGATGTGGCCATCCATCGCTTGGGATTTTCCAGAGAAGGTAGCCCCTGTTTCGTCAAGAACCGACCATTTTGTTGCAGTGGCTCCAGCATCAATTCCAAGAAGAGTCATCTCTACCCCTTCACCGCACCCGCAGTGAGACCTTTAATGAACTGCTCAGAGAGAATCAGATAGAGGATGATCAATGGAAGTGAGGCGATCATCAAGCCGGCGAAGAGAACGCCCCATTGAGATGCATATTCACCGAAGAAGATTGTGAGCCCTTGCATAATGGTCTTCTTCTCAGGAGATTGAATGAAGACAAGTGGCAAGAAGAAGTCATTCCAAATGGGAATGGCAGCATAAATTGTCACAATCGCTAAGCCGGGTTTCACAAGGGGCATCAAGACTTTACGAATCATCTGACCCTCACTTGCACCATCCATGCGTGCGGCATTATCAAGATCTACCGGTAGAGCTCGGAAGAATCCACTCAGAATAAAGATTGCTGCAGGTAGCGAGCCTGATGCATAAACCAAGATCAAGCCAATTTGGGAATCGAGCAGATGCATCCACTTCAACTGGATAAAGAGCGGAAGGATCATGAGCTTGGCCGGGATCAGCATCGCAGTTAGAACAAAACCGAGGATGAGATTCTGTCCGCGGAATTGATACCTGCCCAAGACGAATCCTGCTCCAACGCCAAAGGCCAAGATAAATACGAGTGAACCGCCAGTAATAACGAGAGAGTTCTTTAAGAAATTAGCGAAGTCACCGTTCTGCCAGACCTGTGCAAAATTATGCCAATAAGGGTGCTTGGCAAGCTGCATCGGGTTGTTGGCAAAATCTGTGCTTGATCGCAATGAAGAGTTAACCAAGAAGAAGACGGGCAAGAGCACTGAAATCGCGTTGAAAATAAGGACCGAGCGCCAGAAGAGCTTTGAACCAATAATCCGGATCATGCCTCGACCTCTCTTCCGCGAAGCCATTTAGCACCGAGCGTCGCACCGACACCTACGATGAGGAAGATGAGAACCCCAAGTGCTGATCCAATACCAATCTGATTGGCGATTGAGTCCACCGATCCAAAGGAGAGTCGGTAGAACATGAGAGCCAAGGTATCTGTTGCTCCTGCAGGTCCACCACTTGATCCACCCAAGACATAGGGAAGATCGAACCACTCAAATGCACCGATGAAGGTCAGGATTGTCACAATCGTCATCGATGGTGCAAGCAGTGGGAAGAGAATCTTTCTGAAAATTTGGCCTTCAGATGCGCCATCGATCCGAGCTGCCTCAACATAATCGGTGCTGATTGCATTGAGCCCGGCTAAGAAAATAATTGTTGGAAATCCAACCCAGCGCCACAGATTGATAAAGACCAGAGTCGGAAGAGCGGTTGAGGTCTCCCCTAGCCACGAGCGGGCAAATGTATCAAGGTGCAAGGAATGGAAGATGTAATTTACTGGCCCAAAGAAGGGATTGAGAATGATCTGCCAGGTGTATCCCACAATCACGAGTGAGAAAATAACCGGGAAGAATGCAACTGTTCGGTGGAATCTCTGCCCACGACGAATCTTGAAGAGTGCATAAGCAAGGAAGATGCCGAGTGAGGTTTGAATAAGAAAGATGCCTACGAAGACCAATAGATTGTGGCGTAAGGCAATCAAGAACTGTTCACGGAATGGGAAGTGAAAGAGTCGTGAGAAATTTTCAAAACCAGCGAAGCTACCTCTTTGAAAACCATCCCAATGAAAGAAGGCATAGCTCAAGGTGGTAAAGGCAGGAATAGTGGTAAAGATCAGAATGGTTGCCAAGGCGGGCGTAAGCAGCATGAGAGCCATACGGTTCTGCTGGCGCTTTAATCCTTGCTTTGCCATGAGTGAATCTTGCCTCAAATCATTACTTGTAGTGAAAATCGCTTGAGGTGTAGCGGCAACGCTGCCTCTACACCTCAAGCGATCGGGATTACTTACTTATTACTTAGTAAATGGCGCGTACCAGGTAGCTACGCCATCTTGGATCGATTTGGCCAGTCCTTCAACCGTAAGCGCACCGCTTGCAACCTTTTGGAAACCAGGCTGCATGATAGATGAGCTAGTTGGAGCTCCGTAGCGGAAGCCAACGAGGGTGAGGAACGGAGTACCCATAGTTGGAATCTTGCGCTGCATTGCTGTGATCGCAGGCTCAGATGAAGAGATACCAGCAACTGGTGGAATCCAACCGAGTTGATTTGCACCATCTTGCATCAATGGCTTGCTTGCAATGAAGTTCAAGAACTTCATTGCTTCGGCCTTATGTGTGGTCTTGGCATTGATTGCATATGCACCATCTGCCCAGTTTGTAACATAGCGAGCTCCGCCAGCAACAGCTGCTGGTGAAGGGAACCAGCCGATATTTGCAGAAGCATTCAATGAACGGAAGTACGAGAGTTCGTAGCTACCGCCGATATAGAAGCCAGCCTTACCGTTTGCAAACAATGCACGCTGAGTGTTGTAGTCGAGACCACTTGCTCCTGCTGGCATGTAAGGGAAGAGCTGAGTTTCAGCCTTGAGTGAGGCGACGAATGCAGGGTCATTGAAGTTTGTTGAACCAGCAACAATTGACTTGAAGAATGCATTTCCTCCATAGAAGGCAGGTGAGATAGCTCCCCACATCTGCTCTAAGCCTGGGGCATAACCGGTTCCAACAGCGAGTGCTGTGTATCCAGCCTTCTTGACCTTATCCATCGCTGAAAGGAGTCCAGCCCAACCTGTTGGGTTAGCGGTGACGCCTGCCTTTGAAAGGATGTCAGGGTTATAGAAGACACCGAGGACAGAAGTTGAGTAAGGGACACCGAATTGACGCTTATCTTTATATCCCTGTGCGCCAGCAAGCGTTCCAGGAGCCATCTTCGCAAGCATTGGAACTTCCTTAGAAGTCAATGGAATGAAGTTACCGGCATCTGAAAGGCTAGACATGCCGCCGTATGCACGGATCTGCATAACATCTGGGCCTTTTCCAGCAGTAAGAGCTGTCGCGAGGGTCGCGTTGTAGTCAGTTGCTACATAAGGTGTGTATTTAACAGTGATACCTGTTGCCGCTTGGAACTTAGCTGTTTCAGCTGTCCAAAACGCGGTGTCCTCTGGGCGCCAGCTCCAGAACGAAAGTTCTACAGAAGCGTGAGCAGAAGATGCTGCAACGACAGGAACAGCGATTGCTGAAACTGCGATCATCGCAGCAACAAGACCACGGATGTGGCGATGTGCTTTCTTCACTTATTTTTCTCCTTGCTTGAGGGATGTGCGGGATTTGGTAGATGATTGACCCTTCTCAGAATCACTCACCTTCTTTCCAGAACGACTGGATATCGCCGCCCTAGATTCTTCTAGAGCAGATTTGGTACCACTCCAGCTTCTCTGTGCCAATGCAACACAGAGACAATCAACCACCGTTAACTGTGCGATACGACTCGCAGTTGCTCCGCTTCGGAAGGTGGTTTCCCGAGCAGATGTAAAGAGGACAAGGTTGGCGATTGAGGCAGCGGGGCTGCGTAGACCATTCGTAATAAGAATGACCGTGACGCCGCGGGCTTTAAATTCATTCATCACGTCAACTACATCAAGTGTTGTTCCACTATGGCTGATAGCGACAAGCACATCGCCCTTCTTTAAGAGCGAGATCGAGGTGAGGGCGGTATGAGCATCACGCCAAGCAACTGAGGCTCTGCCAAGTCGATTCAATTTAAGGGCAAGATCCATCGCTACATAACCACTTGATGCAAGACCAAAGGTAGCAATAGTTGGGGCCTTCTCCCAGGCATCAACGACGCGAGTAAAGATCTCTGGATTTAATCTTTCAGCTGTTGTCGCAATCGCAAGAGCATCTGCTGCTGCAATTTTCCGGATGACATCAGCTGGGCCATCTTCCATCGTGATACCGCCATCGAGATCACGCATCGTGGTATCGAATGTATTGAGGCGGCTAACTTCTCCAACGAGTGCCATTCGAAATTCAGGATAACCCTTGTAACCAATTGCTTTTGAGAAGCGCACAACCGAAGAGACTGATGTATCGCAGTGGGCAGCGATCTGAGAGATATTCATCTTCGCGCAGGAGGCTGGGTCATCAATAACCGCATGAGCAATAAGTAGCTCGGAGGCGTGGAATGAGTCGAGTGAGTTACGGATCTCTCCGAGGAGATCTGAAGCAGGAGTGGCTTGGGCAGACGAGAGAGATTTCATTTCCACTCCTCTCGGCGAAAAACATTTTCAGGTCATCGTTGACCTGATGAAAATTATCGCCTCATAGAGTGGGGGTCAAGCACCAACAGGTAACGATTTCGTGATGGTTTTGCCAGCTTTACCAGGATTAGCCCTGATCCAGCGCCGCTCTAATGTGGTTTGAGGCTGTTTTCAAACGGCTTTCTGCCTCTGCAACATCGACATGGAGCAGAATCATCAAGATCGCGACCTTTACCCGATGATCTGACTTCTCCAACGCTGCCTGAGCGCTCGCCCAATCAGCCCCGGTGGCATTCTGAATGATGCGCACCGCCCGATCCTTCAACTTGGCATTGGTGATCTGAAGATCGACCATCAAGTTACCAAAAGTCTTACCAAGTCTGATCATGGTGATCGTCGAAATCATATTGAGAACTAACTTCTGTGCTGTACCTGACTTCAATCGGGTCGACCCGGCGAGGAGTTCGGGGCCGGTATCCACGGCGATCGCATGCGTTGCCACTTTAGTGATTTCCGAGCCAGGGTTGCTGGTGAGGCCAACCGTGAGTGCCCCGATCTCATTTCCATATTTGAGTGCGCTAATCACGTAGGGAGTGCGACCACTAGCGGCGATGCCGAGAATGACATCCTTGGAACTCGCACTGATTCTTTTGAGCTCGAGGATGCTCGCTTCTTCATTATCTTCCGCAGCTTCGACCGCCTGGCGCAGTGCAACTTCCCCACCAGCGATAAATGCGATGACTTCAGTGGGCGCGACAGAGAAGGTGGGGCCGAGTTCTGCTGCATCAAGTACGCCAAGTCGACCTGACGTTCCGGCGCCGAGGTAGATCAGACGACCACCTTGCAGCATGCGATCAATAATTCCATCGATAACAACTTTGATTGTTGGCAGTACCAATGCAACTGCTTTGGGGACTTCTGTATCGCTCTCATTCATTACCTGAAGGAGCTCGCCCACGGTCATAACATCAAGAAGTGCAAACTTTTCATCAACCTGCTCGGTACGCAGGGCAGCAAGTTCCTCTTTAGAGGTCATGTCTAAACAATAGGGCAGAGAGGCGGATTCTGGCTAGAAAATCGCAGCTAAATTAAAAGCCGGTCTTCTGATTGCGCTTAGCGTTGAGATTCTGGCCTTTCTGAAGTGATTCAACACGAGCCTTCTCCATCAACCCTGCGACCTTTACTGAGATGGCCACATCAGATGTTCCGAGAATACGCGCGGCAAGTAGTCCAGCATTCTTTGCATTTCCAACGCCGACAGTTGCCACGGGAATACCAGCAGGCATCTGCACGATTGAGAGAAGTGAATCCATGCCATCTAAATATTTCAGTGGAACAGGGACTCCGATAACCGGGAGAGTTGTAGCAGCTGCGATCATGCCAGGCAGATGAGCAGCTCCGCCGGCGCCGGCAATAATGACTTTGAATCCCGAACTTACTGCTGAATGTGCGAAGGTGAGCATCTCATCAGGTGTGCGATGGGCGCTGATGACATTGGCTTCATATTCGATGCCGCACTCATCCAAGATTGCGGCCGCTTCCTGCATGATCGGCCAATCTGAATCTGAACCCATAACAATCGCAACTGGCTTACTCATCAATAACTCCGCTCAGATAATCAATTGCATGGTCGACTTCCTGGGTTAATTCTACGAGATCGCTACCGAGCAATGTGACATGGCCAATCTTGCGGCCAGGCTTAACTTCCTTGCGGTAGTGATGGAATTTCAGACCCGGGGTGCGTGCCATCAGGTGTAGGTATGGCCGATACATATCGGTCTTCTCGCCACCCAAGATATTGCCCATGACCGCCCAATCACTCGTGCGAGAAGTGTCGCCAAGTGGGAGATCCAATACGGCACGTAAGTGCTGCTCGAATTGTGAAGTGACTGATCCTTCGATCGTCCAATGCCCAGAGTTATGTGGACGAAGGGCTAATTCGTTGATGATGAACCGATCGCCAACCTGAAAGAGTTCGACTGCCATGACGCCGACCAGGTTGATTCCCTGTGCGATTGTGAGAGCGATGCTGCTCGCCGCAATCGCTTGCTCATCTGAAAGTTCGGGGACGGGCGTCACAGTTGTCGTGCAGATGCCATCTCTCTGAACTGTCCAGGTCGGTGACCAGGTCGCCGCTTGGCCATGTGGTGATCGCGCAACCATAATGGCGATTTCTCGAATGAAATCTAACTTCTCTTCCAGTAACAATGGGGTTGGCAGAGCATCGAGCTCTTCCTGATTATTGATGACCCAGACTCCGCGTCCGTCATAACCACCTGTTGGGGCTTTTGCGATCAAGGGGAAATCAATCAACGGTGATCCGCCGACATATTTCTGATAACGCGGATTCGGAAGTTCGAGTTCATCCATCTTCTCGCGCATCGCCAACTTATCTTGCGAATAAATAAAAGAATCAGCGCGTGGATAGACACGAACGCCATTGGCTTCAAGAGTTCGGATCACCGATTGCGGTACTTGTTCGTGTTCAAAGGTAACCACATCACAGCTCTTGGCAAATGCGAGGACGGCTTGCGAATCGGTGTAGTCGCCGACGAGGTAATCAGATACTTGTGCAGCAGAGTCATGAGGAGTCGCTGCAAAGACTCGAAGCGATATTCCCATCTCGGTAGCAGGTGCAACCATCATGCGTGCGAGTTGACCCGCACCGATTACGCCAACTGTAGGAAAGCTCACTGCCTTAGTTTATCGATAGATGGCGGATATCGCCCACGCTGATGATTGCCCCACTATCGAGCAGTAATTCACCATTACTAGAGATTCCCGTGACAGTTCCGACGATGGTATTGCCATCAGGTAACTGCGCGCTCACGCGTTTGCCCATAGTCGCGCTCGAATCGAGATAATCATCGATCAAATCTTCCATCGAATCCCCCGCTTCCCACTCCGAGAGATTGAAAGCAATCTCTTTCAAAATGGCTGGCAAGAGTTGATTGCGGTCAGGAGATTGACCTGTGGTGATAAATACAGATGATGCGGTCGGGACTGGAAGTTGATCTTCAGTCGTTGAAATATTGAGCCCCACGCCGATTACGATTCCATCGCCATGCATTTCACAAAGTATGCCACCAACTTTTCCAAGGTCACTCAAAATGTCATTGGGCCACTTTGTAAAGAATTCGATTCCTAAAACTTCAGCAACAGATAATCCAACAAGAAGTGGAATAAATCCCCATTCACTTTTATCGCGATTGGGTTTCACAAATGCAGAGAAGAGAAGTCCAGTACCAGTGGTTGATTCAAAGGTGCGGTCGAGTCGGCCACGACCTGCGCTCTGATATTCAGCGACAATCACATCACCGTGCGTGGGTGATGAAGATTTAAGTGCCGTCTGAGTTGAATCAATGCTCTCAACTACTTTTACTGACCAGTAGCCCTGGGCAAGCGCATCATTGATACTCGTGTGTTCTAGTTCCACCGTAGTACCCTATAACCGTGACTGACGAGAGAATCGCAAAACGCCATGCAGAAGGTAAGAAGACCGCACGCGAACGTATTGATGCGCTGGTCGATGATGGCTCATTCGTAGAATTTGATGCCCAGATCGAAGATGGTGTGATCACCGGTTACGCAACCGTTGATGGTCGAATCATTGCGCTCTACTCACAAGATTTCCTCGTCAAGGGCGGCAGCCTGGGCGAGATGACTGGCAAGAAGATCGTTAAGGTCATGGACTTTTCACTCAAGAGTGGCGTTCCGCTGATCGGTCTCAATGACTCAGGTGGCGCTCGCATTCAAGAGGGCGTTGTTGCACTGAGCCAATATGGCGAGATCTTTAAACGCAATGTTCGTTCGTCAGGCGTTATTCCTCAAATATCAGTGATCATGGGGCCATCCGCTGGCGGCGCTGTTTACTCACCTGCACTCACCGACTTTGTGATCATGGTGAATAAGACGTCGAATATGTTCATTACCGGCCCAGATGTCATTAAGGCGGTTACCGGCGAAGCTGTTGCAATGGAAGATCTTGGTGGTGGTCTCACCCACAGTTCAAAGACCGGTAACTCCCATTACCTCGCCGACAATGAAGATGATGCCCTCGATTATGTGAAGGCGCTCCTATCGTTCTTGCCATCAAATAATCTCGATGACTCACCTGTTTTTCAGGCAACCGAGTCGATGGATTTCTCGCCATCAGATCGCGCTTTGGATTCACTGGTTCCAGATAATGCGAATAAGCCATATGACATGCGAATCTTGGTTGAAGCCTTATTAGATGAGGCAGATTTCCTAGAAGTCCATGCGCTCTTTGCGCCAAATATCTTGGTTGGCTTTGGTCGTATCGAAGGTCGTTCGGTCGGCATCATCGCAAATCAACCTTCACAATTTGCTGGCACACTCGATATCGATGCATCCGAGAAGGCAGCTCGCTTTGTCCGCCTCTGTGATGCCTTCGGAATTCCGGTCATCACCTTGGTGGATGTTCCAGGATTCTTGCCAGGAACCGAACAAGAGTGGGATGGCATCATTCGTCGCGGCGCAAAGTTGATCTACGCCTACGGTGAGGCATCTGTACCTCTTATTACTGTTATTACTCGTAAGGCCTATGGTGGCGCTTACATCGTGATGGGTTCCAAGCAGCTCGGTGCCGATGTCAATCTGGCATGGCCATCAGCACAAATCGCAGTGATGGGTGCGCAAGGCGCAGTAAATGTTCTCCATCGTCGAGAGATTGCCGCTGATCCATCAGTTGCAGCGACTTTGATCAAGAAGTATGAAGATGAACTTCTCAATCCCTATATCGCTGCAGATAAAGGACTCATCGACGCAGTGATCGAGCCGCACCAAACTCGTCGGCAGATCACTCTGGCGCTACGTGCACTTCGCAATAAGCGCGTAGATCTACCAACTCGCAAGCATGGAAATATACCGCTCTAATGTTGCAAGGTAAGCGCCTCACGATTGTGAGTGGAGACCCGACTCGAGAAGAGTATGTGGCGATCTCGCGGGCAATTCGCGAAATTCAAAAGCAAGAGAATCCCGAGAAGAAGTACCGCACCTCGTGGGCACGTCTGAAGATTAAGAACTCGCTCCCCCGTAAATGGGGCACTACTCCCTCATGAGCAAACGTCGCATCATCTTGGCTTCGGCCTCACCATCGCGTAAGCGCCTCTTAGAGTCTGCGGGAATCTCACCCGAGATCTTTGTGAGTGGAGTAAATGAGGAGGATCCAGATCTCTTAGCCTTACAGCCATCGGAGATGGTCATTGCCTTAGCCATTATGAAAGCTCACACAGTCCGCAATTCGCACCCCGTTGGAGATAACACCCTTGTTATCGGATGTGACTCGACCTTTGAATTTAATGGCGAGAACCTTGGTAAGCCCCTCACTCGTGAAGCTGCAATTGCTCGCGCACAGATGATGCGCGGTAAGAGTGGTTACCTCCACACTGGCCATAGCGTCATTGATACTGCACAAAATATTGAAGTATCAGATATCTCAACCTCCAAGGTCACCTTTGTCGAGATGACTGATCATGAGATCGAGCAATATGTTGATAGCGGCGAACCCCTTCAGGTTGCCGGCGGCTTCACCCTTGATGGTCGCTCTGCACCATTTATCTCGCATATTGATGGTGATCCAAGCGGAATCATTGGACTATCACTTCCGACGCTACGTAAAATTATGATTAATCTCGGCTTGGAATGGGGCGATCTACTGTGAGCACATCGAAGAAGATCACTGCGGTACTTATCGCAAACCGAGGTGAGATCGCAGTCCGCGTTGCTCGTGCCAGCCGCGACCATGGCATCCGTTCAATCGCGATCTACTCTGATGAAGATCGCAATGCGCTCCACGTTGCAATCGCCGATGAAGCATTTGCACTCAATGGTCTCTCTGCTGCTGAGAGCTATCTCGATCAAGGAAAGATTATCGCCATCGCCAAGAGTTCTGGTGCCGATGCAGTTCACCCTGGATATGGATTCCTATCTGAGAATGCAGATTTTGCACAGAAAGTTATTGATGCCGGATTGATTTGGATTGGGCCATCACCTGAAGCGATTCGCCACTTAGGCGACAAGGTATCGGCTCGCAAAATTGCTGCAGATGTTGGCGCGCCGCTCGTCGCTGGCACGATCGACCCGGTTGACGATCCACAAGAGATTATTGATTTTGCTAAAGAACACGGCCTCCCCGTTGCCATCAAGGCGGCACACGGAGGTGGTGGACGTGGGCTCAAGGTTGCACGCACCATCGAGGAGATCCCCGAACTCTTTGCCTCTGCTGTCCGCGAAGCGATCACGGGCTTTGGCCGCGGTGAATGCTTCGTTGAGCGCTACTTAGATAAGCCGCGACATGTCGAAACTCAGGTTCTCGTCGATAGCCACGGGAATGCCGTTGTCGTTTCAACCCGCGACTGTTCGCTTCAACGTCGCCACCAGAAGTTGGTGGAAGAAGCACCTGCCCCATTCTTAACGCCCGCTCAGCAAGAAGAGCTCTACACATCGAGTAAGGCGATCATGAAGAAGGCTGGCTATGTCGGCGCCGGCACCTGCGAATTCCTCATTGGTCTCGATGGCACCATCTCTTTCCTAGAAGTAAATACCCGCCTGCAGGTAGAGCATCCGGTCTCAGAAGAGGTCACTGGCATCGATCTCGTGCGCGAACAGTTCCGCATCGCATCGGGTGAGGCGATCAACCCGGTTGATCCCATCGTTCGTGGACATTCGATTGAATTCCGTATTAATGGTGAAGATCCAGGAAATGGTTTCTTACCTTCTCTCGGCACTATCACTCATTGGGAAGTCCCATCTGGGCCGGGCGTGCGCATTGATGCGGGCTTTGACTATGGCCACACAATCGGTTCGCACTTCGACTCATTACTCGCAAAATTGATCGTTACTGGATCAACTCGCGAAGAGACGATCTCGCGCGCACGGCGTGCGCTCCAAGAATTTCAGATTGGTGGTCTCGCGACCGCACTGCCATTCCACCGAGCCATCTTGGAAGATCCAAACTTCACTGAAGATTTCAAGGTCTACACAAGTTATATCGAGAATGAATTCGATAATCAGATCCCTGCCTTCTCGTACAAGGCTGGCGTCGCTCAAACTAAGGTCATCTCACAGAAGATTGTCACAGAAGTAAATGGCAAGCGCTTTGAAGTTGTTGTGCACTCAGAGGAAGAACAACATCGTCGCCACAAGATTCGCTCAAATGTCTTGAGCGCGAACTCTGGCAACACACTCAATTCGCCGATGCAGGGCACAGTAGTAAAGATCCTCAAGGCAAATGGCGAGAAGGTAAAGGCTGGCGATCTCATCGTGGTCCTCGAAGCCATGAAGATGGAGCAACCCCTCACCGCTCACCGCGATGGCGTGATCGAGAAGCTCACCGTCTCGGTCGGCCAGACTGTCGCAAGCGGAGCAACATTGTGCCTGATTGAGGATGCCGACTAAATTGCTCCTATGAGCGATATCTATGTAGACCCAATCGGTGCGGCAGAAGATGCTGCTGCAAAGCTCGCAGAATTAACGGGCAAGAGCGCACATCATGTAGCTCTTGTGATGGGATCTGGTTGGAGTTCGGCAGCCGATGCGCTTGGCACACCAACACATGAATTCGCAGCAACCGATCTCCCTGGCTTTCTCGCTCCAACTGTCGCTGGCCATGGCGGTGTTATTCGCTCGTATGATCTTCAAGGACCGAATGGAACTATTCACGCACTCGTCTTCCTTGGACGTACTCACCTCTACGAAGGTAAAGGTCTCGAACCTGTTGTTCATGGTGCTCGCACTGCAGTGAAAGCTGGTTGCAAGGTTGTCGTCCTGACCAATGCTTCTGGTGGAGTCAATCTCGATTACCGCGTGGGACAACCCATCATTATCTCGGACCATATCTCACTCACTGCCGAGAGCCCACTCTCTGGTGCCACCTTTGTTGATCTGACCGATCTCTATAGCAAGCGAATTCGCGCAATTGTGAAGAGTGCCGATTCAACGCTGGCAGAAGGTGTCTACGTCCACCTACGAGGTCCGGCCTATGAAACACCGGCCGAAATCAATTATGTGCGCACCATCGGTGGCGACTTGGTCGGAATGTCGACCGTTCCGGAAGCAATCGCGGCACATGCACTTGGCGCAGAAATTCTCGGCATCTCACTAGTCACCAATGCTGCAGCCGGAGTTACTGGCGAAAAACTTAATCACGAAGAGGTTATGGCGGCAGGCAAGGCAGCTGCTGGTCGCATGGGCGAACTACTCGCGAAAGTACTTCCTCAACTATGACGCTCGAACAATCACTCATCAATGAAGTGAGAGAGTGGATTGCACTCGACCCATCTCCAGAAGATGCTGCGCTCTTACAGAGGTGGCTCGATGAGAACAACGAGGGCGAACTTCGGCGTTCATTCAACGGTTTCTTGCAATTTGGTACCGCTGGTCTACGCGGTCCGATCGGCCCGGGTCCATCGTGCATGAACCGTGCCGTCGTCCATCGCGCAGCGGCTGGCATCGCCGCTTATATGAAGGCCCGCGGCCTCACTAAAGTCGTCATCGGCCGAGATGCTCGTTACGGATCTGAAGATTTCACGCGCGAAAGTGCTGAAGTTTTCATGGGTGCTGGGATGGCGGTCTACGTACTTCCCCGCCCAATGGCGACCCCTGTCTTGGCCTATGCAACAACCGCGCTCGGCGCAGATGTTGGAATCATGGTGACTGCTAGCCATAATCCACCGCAAGATAATGGCTACAAGGTCTATCTCGGGGGCACTGTTGATGGCACTCGCTATGCCGGGTCACAGATCGTCTCACCTGCAGATATTCAGATCGCCACCGAAATATCTAAAATTCACCAGCTTGCACCAAAGAAGCGTGGCTGGGTCGATCTCGATGATGCAATTTTTGATGAATATGTCGCAAAGACAGCGGCACTCACTCGTTCTCATAATCCAATCTCAGTGGTCTACTCTGCAATGCATGGTGTGGGCAGTGAGAGTATCGAGGCGGTATTTAAAGCGGCCGGATTCTCTGAGATTTCCTTTGTCGAAGAACAGCGCCAACCAGATCCAGCATTTCCAACTGTCGCCTTCCCAAATCCGGAAGAGCCTGGTGCAATTGATCTCTCACTTGCTCTTGCCAAACAAATTGATGCCGATATCGTCATCGCGAACGATCCAGATGCGGATCGCTGTGCGGCTGCAATCAATGATCCAGTTACTGGTTGGCGCATGCTTCGCGGTGATGAAGTAGGGGCAATTCTCGGCCACTACATCGCAACCACAATGCCTGAATCAACTCACGGCAAAGCATTTGCGAACTCCATTGTCTCCTCATCAATCTTGAAGAAGATTGCAGGCAAGCATGGAATCGAATTTAAAGAGACGCTGACCGGATTTAAGTGGCTCGCAAAGATCGAAAATTTGCGATTCGGTTATGAAGAAGCCTTGGGCTATGCAGTTGACCCTACTAGTGTGAATGATAAAGATGGCATCTCTGCCGCACTTCTGATCGCGCAATGCACGGGTGAGCTAAAAGCTGCTGGCCGAACGATGGCCGAATACTTGGAAGAGATTTGGGCGACCTATGGCTTCCATGCAACCGAGCAGATCTCTATTCGAGTAAAGAGCCTTGCCCAAGTCGATACGCTCCTCAATAACTTACGTAAGAATCCCCCACAAGCAATCGGTGGCTATGCCCTCACTCAAGCAGATGACTTGGAAAATCCCACAGATGGTCTCCCGCCTACAAATGGCCTGCGCTACTGGTTTGGTGCCGATTTACGCGTGATTATTAGGCCAAGTGGAACTGAAGCGAAGTTGAAGTGTTATATCGAACTCTGTGCGCCTCAGAAGGCTGCGATGGAGATTTTGCCAGCTTTAAGAAGTGAACTAGCCGCCTTAATGGCGCTCGAATAATTCTTGCCATCACCGACTAACGCCATTCCGACTCCGGCATCTACAACCGAGTACATCTTCCCGTAGATATTTGGATTCTCGGAGATCACATCACCAATTGGTTGATCCTTGATTGCACACCAGATCGCATCATATGAAGCGCTTTCGAGGTGCTTAGTAAAGGCACCGATCAAGACTGATTTCGATTTTGAACTCTGCAACCAATATTGATCAGGTAGGACGCCGATCAACTTAAGCGGCTTCTTAGCCGTTGAAACAGCAAGGACTGAATCGAGTAGGGATGAATTCTGTTCCCAATTTGAATAGAGCACATCGGCGCCACTTGCATGCATGGTGGAAATCGCCGCGGCAGGCGACTTCTCTAACGGGATGGTAATTGTCGCGACGATCTTTGGCTTCACTGATTTTGCGCCCTGGACAAAAGCGGCACCTTGAGCAGGAGATGATGGGAATGAGACATCGCCAACGAATCCAACTTTATTGGTCTTCGATGCACTTGCAGCTAATACCCCAGCGAGATATGCCCCTTGCTGACTATCAAAGATGAGTGATTGCACATTGAGAAGGGAAATATTACCATCATCGATGATCTCAAAATTTAGTGTCGGAAATTCTCGACTGACATTTCTCACTGAATTTTCATAGCCGCTACCCACCGCGATGATGGTCGTGTAGCCAGCATTAGCCAAGAAGCGAAGCCGCCTGGCTCGATCCTTCTCGGTGCCATCAGTAACCATTTCGCGAACATTGAGAGAGGTGAGTTTCAAATTCTTCTTGGCAAGGTCAACGCCGATCGCCACCGCATCATTTGCTGCTTTATCGCCACGGCCACCAACGTCGTAGGCGATAGCGATTTTTATGGGTGTATCAGCTTTCGCTGCTGGGAGAAGAGCGGTGCTCAGGACCAGCGGTAAAAGAAGTGAAAGTAGCCGCTTTCGGCTAGCCACGAGGAATCAGCCCCAGCGCGTCATACGCCTTACGTACTGTCTCATCGGCAACTGCGGCAGCCTTCTCGGCGCCAACCTTGAGGAGTCGAGTGAGCTCGCCCTTATCCTTCAGAAGTTCTTCAGTTCGCATGCGAATGGGATCAAGGTGGGCCGTCACAACGTCGGCGACGGCGCCTTTGAAATCACCATAGCCTTTACCAGCAAAATCTGATTCGAGATCTGCAATCGATCGACCCGAGAAGGCTGAATGGATTGTGAGCAAGTTTGAAATCCCTGGCTTATTTGCTTCATCAAACTTCACTTCGCGACCATCATCTGTTGTGGCGCTCTTAATCTTCTTCGTATTTGCAGCAGATGTATCGAGAAGTTCGATGATCCCAGAAGTGGATGAAGAAGATTTAGACATCTTTGCGGTTGGATCTTGTAAATCATAAATCTTTGCGCCAGCTTTGAGAATATAGCCTTCAGGGATCGTGAAGATCTCTTTATAGGTTGTGTTAAATCGGCCGGCAAGATCACGAGTAAGTTCGATATGTTGACGCTGATCTTCGCCGACTGGGACATATTGTGGTTGGTAGAGCAAAATATCGGCGGCCTGCAACATCGGATAGGTAAAGAGTCCAACGACGGTACGATCGCTGCCACTCTTTGCAGACTTATCCTTGAACTGAGTCATTCGACTTGCTTCGCCAAAGCCAGTAATACATTCCATCACCCAACCAAGTTGGTTATGGGCATGTACATGAGATTGGATAAAGAGCGTCGATCTTTCAGGGTCAATACCCAATGCGATTAACTGGGCAGCCGAAGCGAGCGTGGCATCACGGAGCTTGGTTGGTTCGACCCCGCCAGTCAGCGCATGTAAATCAACGACGCAGTAATAAGTATCGTGTGTCTCTTGCAGGGCGACCCATTGGCGAACAGCACCTAAGTAGTTGCCGAGGTGGAATGAACCGCTTGTCGGCTGGATTCCAGAAAGTGCGCGCGCCTTACTCATGGTGCTCATCTTTCCATTCCGTACGCGAGATCAATAATTGACCCGCACGCTTACCCTCAACTGTGAGGACCGTGACCGTTAGGCCATCGATCTTGATCACATCATGAGCGTCTGGAATACGTCCAAGGGAGTGCATAACGAAGCCGCCAGCTGTCTCATACGGTCCTTCTGGGAGGGCAATCTGGGTCTGCTCGTAGAGGTCTTCTAGGGAGATGAGCGCATCAACTTCGAAATCTCCGACCTTGCTCTGCGCCGTAACCTCGCCAATCACTGCATCGTATTCATCGTGAATATCGCCAACGAAGCATTCGACGAGATCTTCAAGGGTCACAATGCCATCGGTCCCGCCGTACTCATCAAGCACAACTGCGATATGTGATCGCTTGCTTCGCATCTCCGTGAGTGCGGGCAAGACCCCTTTGGTACCAGGCAGATAAACGATCGGGCGCATATATTCCAAGATGCTCTTCGATGAATCGCTCTCGCTCAATTTCAGGAGATCACGAATATGCAAGAAGCCAATCACTTCATCACTTGATCCACGAGTGACTGGATAACGCGAATGTGAAGTCTCGATCGCAAACTTCTTCGCCTCTGCAATCGTGAGGGCTACATCCAAGAAATCAACTTCGATACGCGGCACCATGATCTCGTGAAGTGAGAGATCGCCGGCGTTAAAGACATCTTCCAAGATATCTCGCTCTTCGACGGTAAGAGCATTGTGGCCCGTGACAAGTTCGACGAGTTCGGATTCAGACATCTGCGCACGAACTTCTTCAGGAGTTAATCCGAAGATTCGTACAACCGTATCTGTCGATTTAGATAAGAGCCAGATCGTCGGAGCAAAGATTCGCGCAATGCGATCGATCATTGGCGCGCTAGCGAGCGCAATCTTCTCGGTCCTAAAGAGTGCCAATCGTTTTGGAACAAGTTCACCAAAGACCAGCGAGATATAAGCAATAACAGTGGTGAGGCCGATCAATGAGAGGAAGGTAGCGAGGCCGTGGCCCATTCCCCACTTCTCTAATTGCGGAATAACAAAGTCGGTGCCGATGCGATCGGCGCCAAGCGCGGCAGAGAGGAAGCCACAGAAGGTGACTCCTACCTGTGCTGCTGCGAGGAATCGATTGGGATTTTTGGCGAGGTCAGCAACACGAGCACCACGTTTGCCAGTGGATTCGAGTTGGCGGACTTGGGATTCGCGAAGGGAGATGAGCGCAATTTCAGCGGCAACGAAGATGCCAGCGACGAGGATAAAGCCAAGGACGAGGCCAATGTCGAAGAGGAGTTGCCCGCTACTTCCAGTCTTCATGATCGTAAAAGTATAGAGAGGTTAGCGAGGTTAGTGAGGTTATTGAGACTATTGAGACTAGAGCGAGAAACCAGCGGTGCGCTGGGTAGTGCGTGCTTCGCGCAGACGGCGCAGACGCTTGACGAGCATTGGCTGTGCCAAGAGGGCATCGTCACGATCAATGAGGTTGTTGAGGAGTTGGTAATAGGAAGGTGGGGTGAGGTCGAAGAGCTCTTTTATGGCAGATTCCTTCGCGCCGGCATAACGCCACCATTGGCGTTCGAACTCCAGAATGCGACTCTCAAGCTCGGTCAGGGTCGAAGCCCCAGCCTGGGCCTGATCGATATCTGGTCCGAAAGCCTGATTTTCCATAGCCGCATCTTATGCGTGAGGGCTGACTTTTCTCGTGATTTCTCCGAGTTTGGCAAGAATTCATGTGATTCCAGATACTCGGGGCTGCAGAATCGGGCGAAGTGATGATTTGGAATTGGTCATTGTGCTTGATTGACTAGAATATCCACTTCAGCACTGATCAAAGTTGATCATCGCTTAGGGCCCAGCTACCTCCAAGTCGCTTGGTCGCCCTGCTAACCATAAAAGGATTAACTGATGTCTGGAAGCAACAAGCCAAAGGTTGTCATTCTCGGAGCCGGCTTCGGTGGCCTCAATGCTGCGCGCGAACTCGGCAAGTCAGCCGATGTCACCGTAGTCGACCGCCACAATTACCAGACCTTCCTCCCACTTCTCTATCAGGTATCAACCGCCTCACTTGCAGCAGATCACATCGCCTATCCGATTCGTGGTGCACTCCGTAAATCTGGTGCGAAGTTCCGCATGGGAACACCGATCTCAGTCGACCATAAGAATAAGACCGTCAAGCTCGACTCATCCGAAGTTCTTCACTTTGATCACTTGATCGTCTCAATGGGTTCAGCAACAACAGATTTTGGAATTCCCGGAGTTGAAGAGTTCGCACTCGGCATGAAAAATATTCACGAGGCGCTCGCGATCCGCTCTGAAATCATGCGCCGCTTTGAAGATCTCGTTCGTTTTGAAGATGAGACTCGACTTTCTATCGTCGTCGTAGGCGGTGGGCCAACTGGTGTTGAGATGGCTGGATCACTTGCCGAACTCGTGAAGGGTCCACTTCGCCACGATCACTATCACGCGTCAAAACATATCGATATCTATCTCTTAGAAGCTGGACCACGTCTTCTTCCCATGTTCACACCTGGTCTTTCGGAGAAGACACTTCGACAGCTTGAAAATATGGGCGTAAAGGTCATGCTCAATACTGCTGTGAAGAAGGTCGAATGGCGTAAGACAACTCTCGCTGATGGATCATCAATCACCTCTGAAGTTGTTATCTGGGCAGCAGGCGTAAAGGGCGCTCCTGCTATAAATGATCTCTCACTCCCTGTGAAGGGCAACCGCCTCGTCTGCGAACCAACCTGCCAGGTCGCGAACTACCCATATGTCTGGGGAGTCGGCGATAACGCAGGTGTCATCGGCGATAATGGCCGTCCACTTCCCATGGTTGCACCTGTCGCAATGCAGCAAGGAACCTTTGTTGCAAAGCAGATCAAGCGATTGATCAAGGGTAAAGATATTCAGAAATTTAAGTATGTTGATAAGGGATCTATGGCAACCATCGGTCGCCACAAAGCAGTTGTTCAAGTGAAGGGTCTTCGTCTCTGGGGACCACTTGCTTGGTTTGCCTGGCTCTTCCTCCACGTCTTCTACTTAATGGGTGGCCAGAAGCGCATTGGCACTATCGCCGATTGGACCTGGAACTATCTCACCTTCGATCGTGGCAATCGCCACATCATGGATTCGCTCTAACAAGCACGCATGGCCTACATCGACCTTCGTGGCCATCAAGTCTGGTCCAATGAGTTCGCTAATAATGGTGAACCACTGCTCTCGTTACATGGCGGCTTAAGCGCATCGCATCGTTGGGATTGGACCATTCTGCCCGCGGTGGAGAAGCAATTCCATATGTACTCCTACGATCGCACAGCCCATGGCCGCACTGGTGTTCGTCCAGGTTTCTATCACTTTGAATTTCAACGCGATGAAGCGATCGCCTATATCGAAGATGTTATTAAGGAGCCGACTCATATGATCGGCCATAGCGATGGCGGAATCATTCCCCTCATGGTTGCGATTACCCGACCTGATTTAGTGAAATCGATCGTTGCGATTGGTGCCAACTTCCATTGGGATGCTGGATTTTCCGGTGATGAATTTGATGGTGAGATTCTGATCTCAGAAGAAGATGCGGCCGAATATGCCGAGCTCTCCCCCGATAGCCCAGAGACACAGATCGGAATCATCCGTAAAGCGATGGAAGTCTGGAAGTGCGAGCCAAACCTCACTACAGGCGATCTAGCAAAGATCACCTGCCCAGTTCTTGTGATGGCGGGTGAGGAAGAACCATTCAGTAATCACCACACCGTTGATCTTTATGAAGCACTCAATGATGCCGATCTCGCAATCATTCCTGGTGCAACCCATTCGGTGATGAAAGATAAACCCGAACTTGCTTTAGCAGTTATTAGAGACTTTTATTCGGGATTAGCGCTGCGCCACTCACAAGAGAAATAGTTCAACTGCCCGTTCGATCGCCTCACTTCGAGATTCGACCCCGATCTTTCGATAAACATTCTTAAGGTGAGTCTTGATCGTATTGTGGGAGATGTGAAGCGAAGAGGCGATCTGAGTAATCGGTAACCCCGTTGATAACCGGCGCAAAATATCTAGTTCGCGCTTTGTGAGAGGCTCTCGCAATCCCATCGATCCCCGAAGCGAGTCCGCTTGATTCTTTCTCACAAGCATTGCAAGTTGTTCCATAAAGACTGTTGGTTGATTATTGGCAAGGGTTAAAAGTAAATGTTGAACTTCTGGCGATTGGTTGAGGAATATCGCTTTGGCGCCCTGTGCCATTGCGAGATCGACAGCACGCTTCAAGTGTTCTAGCGCCTCATGTGGGTATTTCTTGTAAACCTCGGCAGAGATGAGCGCTTTAATCAACTCAGCTCGAGGATTAGCACTCGGATACTCGTCAAGTATTGCTTGTGCAGAAGATGGATTTGCCAGCGCGCTATACGTCTTCTTGAAAGCAATAGTTGTCGGGGTATCAGACATTCGGTAGAGAAGTTCTCCAATTCTCTCTGTGTCATTGAGTTTGACCCGGATCAAGAGCTCATGTTCATCAAGAATTCTGAAAATCTCTGGGTCAAACTCTGATCCAGCAAGCCTTTCCCGAGCTGACCGCAAAATATTGAGTGCTTCACTTGCGCGATTTGCAGATGCATAAATAAGCGCGCGCTTTGCACGATAAGCCACGTACCAAGGCCATACCTTATGGCGAAGGGCAAGCGGTTCAAAGTTATCGAGAATCTCCAGAGCAAGGACCTCTTCACCCGATTCTCTGTTGTACTCAGCAAGTACATAGGCTGAATCAAATGAACCATAAACTCCAACGATGTTATGTGCGATTGTTGCGCGTTGAGTAACATGCGCAAAGTCAAAAGCTCTCTTAAATCGTCCTTCAGCGAGAGCTACCAATGACTGCGTTGCGGTAGCAATCACTTCTGTAACTAAAGTATCTTCAGGATATTCAATGAGTGAGGCATAGCGAATAAGGCCATCGTAATCTTCGCGGAGAAAAGCTACGGATGCCGCAAGACGAAGTACATTCGTAACTCGTATTCCTGCCGACCCATACTCAGACTTTGAATCTGCGGAGGCGAGCATCTCCTCCGTGATTGCGATTACCTCTTGGAATCGTCCTAGGTTGAAGAGAGCTCTGACGCGTAAGCCTCGAATTTCAACGATGTACTGTTCGGGTGAAGAGATGGTTGGGAATTTTGATTCAATGAGGTTGCACAGTGCCAATACTTCAAGATTATTGCCCTTCATTAATTCAATATAGGTCCGCAACGTATCTTCATTGAGCGCTGTCGTGCCACCCAAATTAATGAGAGGTGCGATACGTGCTAGCCATTTTTCGAGGAGTGCGATATCTCCACCATTGATGATGCGAGACAAATAGTGAAGGGATTTTTTTGCCACAAGATCATCCGCTTCAATAAGTCCATAGACCTCAATCGCCCCGATTGGGCTTCCTTTTTCTTCAAGCAGAGCCGCTGATTTCATCGCATATTCGAGGAACGCCGTGCGATTGGCTGACAATCCACGAAGTAACTCCTCTTTAATCATTGGATTTATCTTGAAAATTCCACGTTCAACTTCGGTAAGGAATACACCCTGGTTGCTTAACCGCAGTAGGGGATGATCCTCACTCGAGATAATGGGTGAATGATTGAGACGTTGTGCGATGTCGAAGGTGATCTCTTCAATGAAAATCAAATGTTCGAGATACTCTCGATCTCTCTCTGAGAGGCTTTGAACTGTGGCAGCGACGATGAGGGATTCGGTGATTTTTTGAGAAACCGGAGTTTCCTTATTGCTTTGACGATTGATGAGCATTTGAATGCCTGCAGGCCAGCCTTGAAGATCATCGAAAATTCGGCGAACTTCTGGATCGGCATAATCAAGGTCATGTTGCGCCAATATCGCGCGTAGTTCCGATTCATTAAAGCGAAGGTCTACGGCTGTGAGGAAGTCCAGAGCATCTAATTTGGCTGCTCTCGCAAAAGATTGAACTGGCATAGAAGTTCGAAGGGAGAGTGTGCGAATGTTCAGAGGTGACATCTCAGCGAAGGCTTGTAGTGCTGGAGTAAATTCTGGCGAGAATTGATCGACGCCATCCCATATCAACGTAATCATCTGGTCGATTCTCCCCAGATCATTTGCCAATTTTCGAGTAATCTCAACATAATCAAGATCGGACGTAACCAACTCTTCTGCCCATGGCGCAAAGTTCGAAAGAACTCTTCGCAGGCCTTGAATGATGTGGAAGATGGAATCCCGCGCGCTATCTCTTGCATCGATGTTGTACCAGAAAACGGGACCATCAATACGAGCTGCCCACTGAGAAGCTAAGACACTCTTTCCGAAGCCACCGGGGGCAACAGCGAATGTTGATCGAGGAGCTGGACGGTTGATTCGTTCAATCAATCGCTCACGAAGGAGGAAATGAGG
>CANBSP010000010.1 GCA_947372165.1 Actinomycetota bacterium
TTCGTAGTTCTCTTTGCGCTTTTGAATGAAGAGTTCGACCTTCGCGAGCTGGGTTATTCCAAGTGCCGCTTGCATGTCAGTTGATTTGAGGTTGTAGCCAATGTGGCTGTAGGTGTACTTATGGTCATAACCCTCAGGCAGATCGCCAAGCTTCCATCCATAACGCTTTGCGCAAGTGTTGTCCTTGCCGGTCTCGCAATAACAATCGCGACCCCAGTCGCGGAAAGATTCGACCTGCTTCTTCACAAGTGGAGATTTAACGAAGACCGCGCCACCTTCACCGGTAGTGATGTGATGTGCAGGATAGAAGCTGAGCGTTGCGGTATCACCAAAGCTGCCGGTTCGCTGACCACGGTAGGTAGATCCAAGAGCATCGCACGAATCTTCAATAAGCCATAAATTATTTTCTTTGCAAAGGCGCTGGACTGTGTCTAGATCAAATGGATTGCCAAGTGTGTGAGCCATCATGATGGCTTTGGTTTTGGGAGAAATGGCTTCTTCAAGTCGCGCGGAGTTCGCATCAAGGGTGTCGAGATCCACATCAACTACAACCGTGCGGAGACCATTTTGGATGATCGGATTTACGGTTGTGGGAAATCCCATCGCCACAGTGAGAACTTCATCACCGGGCTTCAATGCTCGATCGCCAAGCTTCTTGCTCGTTAGGCCGCTGAGCGCAACGAGATTGGCACTCGAACCTGAGTTTACGAAGAGTGCAGATCGGGCACCGACGAATTGGGCGAGTTGGCGTTCAAAGTCCACTGTGAATCGGCCAGCAGTTAGCCAACCATCAAGAGAAGAATCGACCAGAGAGGAGAAGTCTTCAGAGGTAAGCACTTTGCCAGACACAGGGACAGGGTCTTCGCCCGGGATGAATTGTTTCGTTGCGAGCAATTGGTCTGCGTAACGGGAGGTGAGTGCCAGAATCTCCTTGCGTAATGCTTCAAGGTCTTGACTCATCTTTAACCCCCACTATGCTCATTAATCTAGTCAATATCTCTTGACCCTCACGGAAGGCCCTAAGGGACCTTTAATTCTCACTATTCAGGCTCTAACAATATCTTCTTTTTTGCCCTTTGCGTTATCAACACTGAAATAAAGAAACCAAGCCCAAAGAGTCTTACGGGAATGAAATATCTACTCTCGTATTGAATCAGGAGTAGCTGAACAAATTCCATAACAAGAAATGGCAACCAAATCCAGGAATTAGTCCACGATGTTTTTGAGCGAATCAGGATGAACACGCCATAGACAAAGAGGAAAATAGGTACAAGGGAAGAAATAACTTGGATACTGAAAATCGAGTGCACCCCAATTGGGATCCAATTGGAGTGGAGGAAGTGGCCTCTGAATTTGATGTAGGCCATCGGGTGTTGAATAGCTGCCAAGATTGCGTCACTAAGTCTCACTGCGTCATTGTGAATATTTTGAGGCAATCGATATACTGAATCACATTTTTTTGGATCGATATTGCACGCCCAATTCATACCAGAAAACGCCCAGAAACCGATTTTTGAATTCGGGGTCCAGGCCCCAACTCCAACACCGCCGCCGGCTGAACTTAGTAACCAAAGGGGTCCACCAAATACAATACGACTAACAAATCTCCAAGGTATCAATACAAGGTTTGCAGTAAGCCCGGCGACAGCAGGGCCATAAAGGCTGAATTCAGATAGATCAATTTTCCGTGTAAGTTGTAACTGCTTATTCTTCTTCTTATTTGAGGAGTTATGAAGTATTTTTGTTGCTTTACGATATTGAATAACCAACCCAAAAACTGCCGCCGAAGTGAAGAGCGATAATCCCGAATCTGAAACATGGCGAATTAAGATGGAGAGCCCTATTAATGTGCCAGAGATTATAAATAGAAATGATTTATTTTTTGAGATGAGCACTGCCCAAGAAATAATCCCAAGCGCAAGGATCAGCAACCCGAACGAAAGACCTTCTGTATAAAACAAATCGTCTCTAAAAAAATACCGGAAATCCCAACTTGTGATTAGCATGGCAGAAATAGCTAGAGCGATCAGCCTGCCAGTAAATGGACTTAAATGTTTCCACATAAGCCAAAAGATGGAGCCCCATAGCAAGACTGTCGTGAAAAGCAGGGACCAGAACATGGGTACGCCTATATGCGATGCCCAAATTAGTGGAACTTCAAGAAGTGACATACCGGGAGTCCAGGTATGAACAATCCAATACTGAGTTGTTGGATCTATGTGATGGAACTTTGCCCACGCTAAGGCTGTATCCATCAACGATCCAGCATCCCCCGGTCCCCATGCTTTGCGAATTTGTTCTGGCGCTGCGTTATTGGGAAGATTTATGGTGCCGATTCTTGTCTTGACGCCCTGAGGAAGTGAAATCATCAGGAGAGAAATAACCCAGAGAGTTGTGAATAAAAGTGTTTCACGAGTTGAACGACTATTCGTTTTGTGTTCATTTCTTCCGTTTATGCTCACAAAAAGACGTTTAATATTGTCCATGCTGACCTCTGAATTCAAGTTTTATGCCTGAGGAATCGCTGGATTGCCGTACACCGTCATACCTGACTCCACATTTTTTGTGACAACCGAACCAGCTCCGATGACCGCCCCCCGACCAACAGTGATACCAGGTAGAATTGTGGCATTAGCCCCGATGGAGACGTTATCCCCAATAGTTGTGGGCAAATTTTTGTAATCTCTGTTTCCACTTACCGGATACTTATCATTTGTGAATGTGACGTTTGGCCCGATAAATACATTATCACCAATGCGAACACCATCCCAGAGTTGGACTCCTGATTTGATAGTTACGTTTCGACCCACAACTACATCATTTTCGATGAATACATGGTCACAAATATTGCAGTCATCTCCAATTTGAGCACCTGGAAGAATATGCACGAAGGCCCAGATACGAGTGCCTATACCAATATTTTTAGATTCACAAAGTGCGTGTGTGTGAACAAATATACCGCTACCCATTTTTCAAAGCCTCGCGATAACTTTCCACGGTTTCTGCGATTCCTACATCCCACTCTTTCAAAGGGGAATATCCAAGCGAAGCGATCTTTGACCAATCAACCGAATAACGTAGGTCATGGCCTTTCCGATCAGCCACGTATTCAATAGAGCCTGTTTTAAGTCCCAGAAGCTTCACTAGTTTGGTTGCAAGGGAGATATTTGTTAGCTCGGTCCCGCCCCCTATGTTATAAATTTCGCCAGCGATTCCACGAGAGAGCACAAGCGCGATCCCGCGGCAGTGGTCTTCAACATGTAACCAATCACGAACATTCATTCCATCGCCATAGATCGGTACCTTTTCCCCTTTAACCAGACGTGATACGAAAAAGGGAATCAATTTTTCAGGGTACTGTCTAGGGCCATAATTGTTACTGCAGCGAGTTATGACGACATCCAATTTGTGAGTACGGAAATACGAACGCACGAGCAAATCTGCGGCAGCCTTACTTGCAGCATATGGTGAGTTGGGAAGCAATGGTTCTGCTTCATTCCAGGATCCAGTGTCGATGGTGCCATAAACTTCGTCCGTTGACACTTGTAGGAATCTCTTTATTCCTGCTTTTAGGCTGGCTTCTAGTAAGACCTGGACACCCAAGATATTCGTCCGCACGAATTCAGAAGAATCTTCAATTGATCGGTCAACGTGAGACTCTGCAGCAAAATTCAATATGGCATCGACGCCTTCGACGGCCTTACTTACGACCACCGCGTCACAAATATCACCCTGAATAAATGAAAAAGAAGGATTCCCGAATGCAAATTTTAGATTTTCTAACTTTCCAGCATAAGTTAACTTGTCTAGGACCACGACTTCGCTGATATCCGCAAAATCGCCACGCAGTGCCATTTCTACGAAATTCGAGCCTATAAAACCAGCTCCACCCGTTACGAGGATTTTCATGAGGGAATGTTACCGTGAGCGTAGGCTTTGAACAGATGGCAAGGCAACGAAACTGGTCATAAAAGCAGAAGTCGTGGGCCAGGGCCGAACCAAAATCGATTTGATGCATTTATCATCAATTATTCAGTCATCTGAGGCGAATTCACTATAATTCTGGGATGCGTGGCGTAATTATGGCTGGTGGGTCTGGAACCCGGCTACACCCATTGACGAAATCAGTAAATAAACATCTTTTGCCTATATTCGATAAGCCTCTTATTTATTATCCACTTACGACATTAATTCTTGCGGGAATTCAAGAATTCGCCCTTGTTACTTCACCTATTGAGGTGGACAATTTTCGCAAGCTCTTAGGCGATGGATCCCAATTCGGAATCGAAATTCGCTACGTAGAACAATCTAAACCTGCCGGAATTGCGCAAGGGTTGACTCTCACAAAAGATTTCATCTCTGGAGAAAAAGTTGGATTTATCTTGGGCGACAACCTTTTTCATGGGATAGGACTTGGGCGACAACTTGCAGAGCATCAGAACGTTACCGGGGCGCACATTTTCGCCTATCAAGTAAGAAATCCTGAAAGTTATGGAGTCGTAGAACTAGGCACAAGCGGGGAAATTATTGACCTACACGAGAAGCCTAAGTCTCCGCCGAGTGATTTAGCTGTTACTGGACTATATTTTTACGATGAAGAAGTATCGGATCTCGCTGCAAGTTTGATTCCAAGTGCACGAGGTGAACTTGAAATAACAGATCTCAATAGAATGTATCTGAAAAAGGCTTCTCTAGAAATGACTGTATTATCTAAAGGAACCGCATGGCTAGATACGGGAACTTTTGAAGGTTTACATGACGCCTCCTCCTATATTCGCATCGTTGAAGAACGCCAAAATTCCAAAATTGGTGATCCTTTTGAAGCAGCTCAGAATCAAGGCTGGATTTAGCTCATGAAGTCGATGCATTTCCTGGAGAAAGTCGAGGTCCAATCTTTTATAGATAGGCGTGGGAATCTTGGAGTGTCTGAACTGGGAGTAAACCCAAAATTCATAATTAAACGCATCTATTACATAAATCGTGTCCCTTCCGAAGCAAGTCGCGGGGCGCACGGTCATAAGCAACTTCAACAGATTTTTTACGCCCTCTCAGGATCCTTTCATCTCATGGTGACTGATGGCGTGAATACTGATTCTGTAACTGTGAGTGAGATGAGCAATGGTTACTTTCTGCCCGCGGGACTTTGGCGAGATTTAGATAATTTCAGTAGTGATTGTGTTTGTCTGGTTCTAGCATCTGAACCTTATGACAAGTCTGATTACATACACGATTATGAAGAATTCAGAAATTGGAGAGCATTAAAATGAAGGTCCCTTTCTTTGATTTCAAACAGGCACCGGAGTCCTTGAGGTCGGAGTGGCGAAACGCGATAGAGAAAGTTATAGCGAGCGGTCGATACATAGGCGGTGAAGAAGTCACAAAATTTGAAAATGATTGGGCAGGTTACCTTGGACTTGAACATGCTGTCGGCGTTGCAAATGGGCTTGATGCGATTATCTTAGGACTCAGAGCTCTTGATATTGGACCAGGATCTCGAGTAGCGGTCCCTTCCCATACCTTCATCGCAACTTGGCTTGCAGTCGAAGCCGTGGGAGCAACCCCAGTAGGAATTGATTGTGATGACCTTGGTCTAATGAATTTATCAGTTTTGGAATCACTCGATGAAAAAATTGATGCTGTGATTCCCGTTCATATGCATGGACAAATGGTTAATATGTTGAGACTTTCAGACTGGGCCAATCCAAAGGGAATCAAGATTATTGAGGATTGCGCCCAAGCACACGGTGCCAATATTCACGGTCGATTTGCTGGCACATGGGGAGACATAGGTGCGTTCTCATTTTATCCAACTAAGAATCTTGGCGCACTGGGAGATAGCGGAATCGTCGTCACAAGTAATGAGGATCTCGCTCGGAAAGTAAGGTCTTTAGGCAACTACGGCTCTACCCCAACGAACAAATACCTTTATGACCGCCCTGGGATCAACTCCAGGCTTGATCCAATGCAAGCAGCCGCTCTTGGAGTAAACCTAAAATATTTGGATGATTGGAATCTCAATCGGAGAAGAATTGCAACTCGTTATATAGAAACCTTAGTTCAGGCTAACGTAAAAATGCTTGTGACAGATCCGGAACTCTCTGTATGGCATCATTTCATCGTTTTGCCGGAAAATCGTGACAATGCACGAACCGACCTCGAAGAAATGGGGATTATCACAGAAATTCATTATCCCGAATGCGCGGAAGACTCGTACGCGGGGATTTCTTCATACAGTTCCTCAGAACCGTATTCGGCGAGATTACTAGCCGCCAAAACTTTGAGCCTTCCATTAAGCCCCTGGTTGAATAACGAACAGATTGATTATGTACTGGAGTGTGTTACATCTCCCAAGATTTTACGTAATTTCCAGGGCGAGATATAGAAATTAGCGTGATCTCTCTTTAACGGATTTTTTCCATGATACGTAGGAATACCGACAACATCAAAGTAATTGATACCTACGGCCTCTGCAAGATTTTTCCATAATTCAAGTTCATTTTGTCTGCTACTGCGTAAACAAACCATCGTCGATCCTTTTGGCATAAAAATCATATTCGCAAGCATCGCTCCACCAGCGCTTATCCCTACAGATAAATTTGAAAAAATCTGAACTTGGTTCCTATAAAAATCATCGTTGTCCTCGACCGTTTCATATCCGATTTTGCGCGTCGTTCGCTCGACTTGGCGACTGTTAATGATTCTTCGTTGGCGCGATCGGCGCTTAAAGAAAGAAATGCTCGAACAAGTCTCGGTATAATCGATTTCCAGCTTTTCTCTAATCCAATTGGCCATCTCAACTGTTGTAATGGGGGAAAAATAAACGCGCCGATCCGAGGTGTGATCTTCAGAGTCAAATACCGAAGATCGAGCAGCAACAAAATGTAATTGCCTGACCCGAACGATTGATTTTGGGGTTAACTTGAGAATTGGACGATCAATAATCTTTGCGAGAAATTCAAATGTCGTTGCAGGGAGATCATCACGAATTAAGACAGAGATGTTTTTTGGCAAATCCTTCATTAAGAGATATCGAGGTAACGTGTCCAATAGAAGATGGTACCAGTTCTCATCCGCTCGTCCAGAGAGAAAAATGGCTTCATCGATGTCAGGTAACTTCTTTTCGGGCTTCTCTAGAAAAGCAAAATCCGAAGCCAATTTTCCGGGACTTAGGTGTTGCCAATGTCCTGCGACAAAAGCTAGATAATGAGCACCCGTGGAATCAAACTCTAAGAGCGAATTATCTTTTACTAAAAAGCGCTGGTGCCAAATATCAACATTTGAGAAAGTTTCTCCTTTATAACCAAGGCCATGTAATGTTCTTATTTCATCAAAAGTGCGGTGCGAGGTCTCCATTTTCACTACATTTAACATTTCTTTGCTCTGTAGATAGTCGATTCCACTGGGATAGTGGGCTTTCAAATATTCATAGATTTCACCATTATGCCCGTATTCGCGCAGAAAATTTAAAAGTGCATGAGAATCAAGATTTGCAAGTTTAGAAAGCAGTATGGAAAAACCGAAATACTTTACCTTCGAAATATACTCAGATTCATATGACAAATTATTTATCTCTTGAATTTCCACTTTTCCAACAGTCATCGCTCTGACATAATCATTTATATCTATCCTATTTAGACTAGCTGTTTGTTGTTTTTCACTTGAAAACAAAAAATGCTTTCGAATTATTCGCAGTATAAGCCTGTGATGAACACCAAGTTTCTGAATAATTTCCAACCTTGAGAGAAAATAGCTTTGATCTAAACCTTTGATTTCATTTGAAAATAGATTGAGGGAAAGCCATCGAAGAAGTCCGCGAGTTCTAAGAATGGCAAAGATAATTCTTAGGGTATCTGCCCATGTCAAAAGTGAATCCTGGGGAACCTTGTAAAGCAATAGATTTTGGTTCCTTATTTGCGGCTTGTCATGCGTTTGTGAAACAATAGAAATCTCATTCAGGATTTTTTCGTATAAATAATCTGCCTCCCCACGTTCAATTTTCCCCGCGAGGTACTTCTGGAAGCTCTCTATTTCTCTCGCATAAGGCCGTGCCATAGTGCTCAAACGCCTCCGATTTTGGATTCTGCGAGTTTTACGCCTCTATTATAAGTCTATGGGTGAGGGTACAAAGAAAGTAGGCATTCTTTACTGGGGAAGTCGCGGTGGTGGAAAACTCCTGACTGAACAATTGATAGGTCAGGCCAGAGACCAAGGGGTTCCAACCGCAATTTTTCTTCGGCCCATCAAAGCCCAAGCTGCCTCAGATTATGTAAGCAGCTTGTCCTTTTTGATGTGGATAAGAGAGCGTCGTCGAGTCATGCTCGAATGCGTTAATTTAAATATTCAAGTCATGATTATCCCAATGGCAAGCCCTTGGGATATTTTTCTAGGAAAAAAATTGCAAAAATCAGGGATAACAGTGATCCGGTTAATCCATGATGCAACCCCTCACCCGGGTGATCGATTTCCGCCAAGATTCTGGATAAAGGCTCTTTGCTTTGATTCAAACAAAATTGTCGCCTTATCCGAGTATGTTGCGAGGCAGCTTACCCTTCGGAATTATGCTCCGCAGGAAAAGATTGTCACCGGTAAGTTACCGGGCGTAACAACTACCCAGATTAACGAACCCATGAGAACTTTACCTCGGCAAAACTTTTTGTTTTTAGGTCGAGGTCGAAAGTACAAAGGCCTTGAGCTGCTTCTTGCTGCTTGGCCGTCTGTGGGCGATTCAGAATCGCGATTAACGGTAGCGGGTGAAGGCCATTCTCTTACTCTTAAAGAATCCCGGATGAGTCATATAGACCGTTGGTTGTCAGATTCAGAAATCATTAATTTGATACTTGCGTCAGATGTTGTTGTACTTCCCTATATTGAGGCATCGCAGTCAGGCATAATTCCCCTGGCAACTTCGCTAAATCGGCCGGTTGTGATCACGCCAGTTGGTGGATTGGCTGAACAAGTACGCGATCGGTTAACGGGAATTATTTCACTTTCTCTCGAAGTAGATGATCTCTCTGAAGCAATGAATCGAGCGAGAGTGGAGAATTTTGACTTTGACATTGATGTATTTGGTGGCAAGGCCACACAAACTCTATTGGAGATTTGTCTAGATCCAAGTTAGGAATTCTTTTTCTTCCCTAACTAGTATATTTTAAGATATCAAGAAATATGAGTTTAAAGAAGAATGGCCCCCGCATCTGCGAGGGCCCTTCTTCTTGAATTAGCCAGTTATTGATCAAGTACCTATTAAGTACTAGTTGCCAGCCAAGATCACTGCGGTCTTGCTTGCATTGATCGCCTTGGCATATGCCACAAATGCAGCAGCTTCTGCGGCTTTGCGATCAGCCGTGGCCTTCGCCTTTGCAGCCTTGAAGGCGCTCTGGATTGCATCGAATGCCTTGGCGCGGGCTGCGATGCGGGCATCTGCAGTTGTGCCAGTCACTGTTGAAAGCGCTGCAAGAGCAGAACCGTGGGCAGTGTTGATCTTATTTATTGATGCCCAATATGCGGCACCGGCGGCAAGCTTGGCGTCATGCAATGTTGCAGCAATCTTTGCTGTTGCACCAAGGTCACCGTTTGATACGGAGTCACCCGATGTGCCGGCGTAGAGAGCGGTGACACTGCATGAATAGGTTGATGATGCATCAAGACCTTCTACTGAGAATGTCTGTGAGGCTGTGACGGTTGTTGGTGTCACAGATGTTACCTTCACGCCATCTTTGAGCAAGGTGTAGGTGATCGATGATGGTGATGTTGATGAAGTGGTTGCACCAGCAGATAGGTAGATCCATGATCCTGATGTGCAGGTTATGTTCTTGGCATCGACTGTTGCCTGTGGGCGAACTAATGCTGTCATCGATGGTGCAGCTACAACCGTAGGGGTTGAGCTAGAAGAAGAACCAGCGGTAAGTGATGGATCGGGGACGAAGTAGATGACTGCACTTGAGAAACTACCAGTGACAGATCCGTTAGTTCCGCTCTTGCCACCGCTTTGAGTGCTGGAGTGCATGCTATTTGCGACGAAAAGTGCAGGAATCGGATCAGGAAGCGTGAGTGTCAATGTGTAAGTGGTGGAAGCGGAGAGCGTTCCGAAGACTGTAGAAGTGCCGGTTCCGCTGGCAATCACGCTAGAACCATTACTGAGGGAGTATGTAGTGCCTGTTGGCCAGTTCATTCCAATACCGTTGCAATGGGTGACGGTATAAACCACGATGTAACCATTTGTGACGTACTGGTCACGAGCTGTTGTGTTAGTGACACAGTCGATGCTGAGGTTGATGGTCGTGCTCGCTTGGCTTGGGGCGCTAAAGATGCTGCCCAGGACGATTGATGCTGCAAGGGCGCTAAGCGCTCTCTTCTTAAATGACATGACTTCTCCAATAAACGTATTTCGAGGGCTCGTGCCTGGAGTCCTCCAGACAACCTTCTAATTTTACCCTTGGTCTTGGGGTGGCTTAACCTCAACGGGCGTTAGGGGGTGCGACCTTTGCCACTGTCTCGCTCCAATTCACGCCCAAAACCCTGTCGGTAGGGTGCCGATAGACTCCACCCATGTCGCAATCGATGCCATATCCAGGGGCGCCTGGCCAGGCTGATTCGCGCTCGGTCCTCTCGATTCCCGCCTTTCGCAAGCTCTGGAACAGCATGGCCTTCTCATCATTTGGTGATTGGCTCGGCCTCTTAGCAACGACCGCTCTTGCTCAACAACTTGCTGGTGGCAATTACTCCAAGGCGAACTTTGCAATCGCAGGCGTCTTTATCGTGCGACTACTACCGGCCGTTATCTTGGGACCAATCGCTGGTGTGATCGCCGATCGATTTGATCGACGACGATTGATGATTGTCTGCGACATCCTTCGCTTTGCGCTCTATCTCTCTATTCCACTTGTCGGTAATTACTTCTGGCTCTACACCGCAACTGTCTTGGTTGAATCCGTGACACTCTTCTGGTCACCAGCGAAAGAGGCATCTGTCCCGAACTTGGTACCGAAGAACAAATTGGAATCAGCAAATCAAGTCACCTTGCTCGCCTCTTATGGCACCGCACCGGTCGCAGCGATCGTCTTCTCCCTACTTGCACTCTTTGCCTCTGGGCTCGAGAAGATCATTCCGCACCGTTATGCATCGACCGCCGATCTCGCTCTTTATATTGATGCGCTCTCCTTCCTCTATACCGCGTGGGTTGTCTCGCAGATTCGCGGTTTGAAACAAGGCGGCGTCGCAAAGAGTGCGACCAATGAAAATATCTTCGGCTCACTCATCTCTGGTTTTAAATTTGTCTCGAAATCTAAAATCATCTCTGGGCTCATCCTTGGCATGCTCGGTGCATTCTTTGCAGCTGGTGCGGTCATCGGATTGGCACGTACCTTTGTCGGCGATCTTCATGCCGGTGATGCGGCCTATGGTGTGCTCTTTGGATCGGTCTTCACAGGGCTCGCACTTGGCATCTCGGTTGGCCCAAAGTTATTTGGTCAGTTCTCACGTCGACGGATCTTCGGCGCATCACTCACCGTCTCATCCTTCTTCTTGATTATCTTGGCGACCGTCACCAACCTCGTTCTCGCCATCTTCTTCGTCGTCTTATTGGGCGCCTTTGCCGGCCTCTCCTGGGTCACTGGCTTCACAATGCTTGGCCTTGAGGTCGAAGATGAAGTCCGCGGACGTACCTTTGCCTTCGTTCAGAGCCTGATCCGCATCTCACTCGTCCTTGTTCTCGCGATTTCACCCGTTATTGCCGCATGGATTGGCCGCCATACCTTCCAGGTCAGCCGATATACCCTCACCTATAACGGCGCCGCATTCACCATGTTCATTGCAGGTGTAATCGGTGTTGTTGTCGGCATCGTCTCTTACCAACGCATGAAGGATCGACCATCCGTTTCACTGTGGTCGGATATCAAATCAGCGGTCCGTGGCGAACTCGGTGGCATCACAGGTGCTACTCAAGTCGGTATCTTCATCAGCTTTGAAGGTGGCGAAGGTTCAGGAAAATCAACACAGACAGAAATACTTAAAAAGTATTTGGAATCCATTGGTGAAACTGTCGTCTTGACTCGCGAACCAGGTGGAACAGAACTCGGTGTAAAGATCCGCGAGATCTTGCTTGCCAATGAGACCGGCCATATCGCACCACGAAGTGAAGCTCTGCTCTACGCAGCAGATCGTGCCCACCATGTCTACTCATTGATCAAACCAGCACTCGATGCTGGATCAATTGTGATCACTGATCGTTATGTAGATTCTTCAGTGGCCTATCAAGGCGCGGGTAGAGTCCTTGCACCAGCAGAGGTTGCACGAATCTCACGATGGGCAACTGAATCGCTCACACCGACGCTCACATTTATCTTGGATGTTCCAGCCGATATCGGAATCAAACGTGCTGGATCAAATCTGGATCGTTTGGAGTCAGAACCACTCGCCTTCCACGAAAGAGTTCGTGGCGAATTCTTAAACCTTGCGAATGTCGATCCCGAGAGATATTCCGTCATCGATGCAACCCAATCGATTGAAGCGATCGCCGAACAGATTCAAGAGCGCGTCTCAACAATTCCATTATTGAAGATCAACGCAAAGAAGAAGTAAGCGTGTCAATCTTCGATACCTTGATCGATCAAAGTGAGACGGTCACCATCTTGCAACGTGCAGTAACTGCTGCCCGAGATAGCACCGATGAATCACAAGATATGACCCATGCCTGGTTATTTACAGGTCCACCTGGATCTGGCCGATCTAACGCCGCTCTCGCATTCGCGGCATCTCTCGTCTGCCCAAGTGGCGGCTGTGGCGCCTGTATTGATTGCCGGACGGCGCTGACCGGGTCCCATGCCGATGTCGAGCTCATCCAGACCGAAGGGCTCTCGATCAAGATCGATGAGATCCGCGAACTCATTACCCGCGCTGCCTGGACCCCATCGGTCGCTACGTATCGGGTTGTGGTGATGGAAGATGCCGATCGCCTCACAGAATCGGCGGCAAATGCCCTTTTGAAGGCGGTTGAAGAGCCTTCTACCCGCACAATCTGGCTCTTATGCGCCCCAACCGTTACCGATGTACTGCCAACCATCAGGTCTCGCACCCGAAACCTCACCTTGCGTACCCCGTCGGCAAAGGCGGTAGCGACCTTACTTCAGGCCGAAGGCATCTCAGCCAACCTCGCCACCTTTGCAGCGGCTGCATCCCAGGGCCATATTGGCCGGGCCCGCTACTTGGCCCGCGATCAAGCGGCCCGAGATATCCGCAACGACATTTTAAAGTTACCGACCACGATCGTTGATGTCGCATCAGCTTTCGCTGCCGCTGCAAAGTTAGTCGATGCGGCAAAGTCACAAGCTGAATCTGATGCCGAGGCGAAAAATGATGCCGAACTCGCCGCCTTCAAAGAGGCTTGGGGACAACAAGGAACCAAAGTTGTTACCGGCGGAGCGAAAGCAATCAAAGAGTTAGAGAAAGAACAGAAGTCTCGTCAGACTCGGATGGTCCGTGATTACTTAGATCGGGCACTGCTCGATATCGCAACTCTCTACCGGGATATCTTGCTGACACAATCCGGTGGCACTGATGAACTCATCAACACCGATCTTGCAGATGTCATCAACCACTTTGCGCAATCGACGACGCCAGAACGCACGCTCGCAAAAATTGAAATTATCATGAAAACTCGCGCAAACCTCTTACTTAATGCTGCACCGCTCTTAGTCATTGAAGCGATGATGGTGCAACTACGTTGAGAAAGAGGCTCGCAAGTGCTGCGCTCGCTCTCTTTGTTGCAATCACCTCAACCATCACAACGACGGCAATAGCTGCGAGACCAAAGTATTCAACTCTTGCCGATTATCAATCTCAGAATCTGAAGTGGCGAAATTGCGACAATGGCGTGCAATGCACAACGATGGTCGTGCCAGTCGATTACTCCCATATCGTCCCAGGCCAATACTTCTCACTCTTTGTACTGCGCCATCAGGCATCTAATAAATCCAAGCGCCTTGGGTCATTAGTAGTGAACCCAGGTGGTCCAGGTGGATCTGGCGCCGATTACGCCTACGGTTGGGATTCGATCGTCTCCAAAGCGATCTCTGATCGATACGACATCGTTGGCTTTGATCAACGCGGAGTAAGCCTCTCTGACCCAATCCGCTGCCTCACCGATGCCCAAGAAGATGCCTTCTTAAGTAGCGATGGCAAGGTCACAGATAAGGCCTCACTCGCCTCGGCGATAGCGTCAGCAAAGGATTTTGCGAATAAGTGCGCGGTTGCTGCTGGCAGCAAACTTGGCCATTACTCCACCCAAGATGGTGCTCGCGATATGGAATTACTCCGCGGCTTACTTGGTGATAGAAAATTGAATTACATGGGGAAGTCTTACGGGACATACCTTGGCACCTTGTATGCCAATCTCTATCCAACTCGTGTCGGCAAGATGATTTTGGATGGCGCAGTCGATCCGAAGGAGTCAGTCTTTAACTCGGGTCTTGATCAAGCGAAGGGATTCGAACTCGCGCTTCAAAGTTTTATCGCATCCAATCCTGCGATTACAGTCAAAGAACTTTCGAGCACGCTCGATCAATTACAGAAGAAGCCAATGCAATCGGGGAAGCGAAAACTCACCCAAGCACTAGCAGTTACTGGAATCGCATCGGGTCTCTATGACAACCAGACCGGCTGGCCACAACTTAACTCGGCATTAATTGATCTCATTAAGCGATCATCGCCTGGAAAGTTGTTATCGATGGCCGATGATTATAACAGTCGCGATAAGAGCGGCCACTTCACAAGTAATCAAAGTGACCTGCAAGGTGTTATCTCATGTCTTGATTTTGCTGACACACGATCAATTGCCCAGATGACCGCGGACCAAAGTGCCTTTCGAAAGGTTGCGCCTATCTTTGGGCCATATCTGGGGTATGCCGGACTCTCGTGCAAGTTCTGGAAAGCGCCAGCGGTTGTCACAAAGGATTTCACACCGCTTTTAACAGTCGATCCGATTTTGGTGATCGGTGTGACCCGTGATCCAGCGACGCCATATAAGTCGGCGATCGAACTCCATAAAGATTTTGCGAAGTCGATACTGCTCACCTTCGATGGCGATGGCCATACCGGCCACAACCGTGGCTCATCCTGTATCGATGCGAAGGTTGATTCCTATCTCTTGACTGGGGCCCTTCCGACTGGCCAAGTGACCTGCAAAGCGGCGAATTTACGCACAATTTGAGCCCCTTTTGGGCCAGAAGTTGGTAAAGAGCACCCCTTTAGATGGTGCATTATTTGCATATGCGCCTAGACCACGTCTCATACGTTGCCAGCCACGACCAGATCTCAGATGTGGTCCAGAGAATTGGGTCCCAGCTCGGAACCGCCTTTGTTGATGGTGGCATCCACCCACGATTTGGTACACGCAACTTCACAGCCTCACTTTTAAATGGCCAATACATCGAAGTTGTCTGCCCGCTCGATCACCCAGCAGCAGAGGCAACACCATGGGGCAAGGCAGTCACCAAGAAGGCTAATGAAGGTGGCGGATGGCTTACCTGGGTCTTCTCAACTAAAGATATTTCACCAATTGAATCTAAGTTTGGTCGCCCTGCAACTGAAGGTCACCGCAAGCGTCCTGATGGCACCGAACTTTCTTGGAAGCAACTTGGCGTCCTTGAGATCGCCGACCAACCAGAACTCCCATTCTTTATCCAGTGGCTCACAAGTGATCACCCATCAGTTGATGGCAAGGCACATACCGAAATCACGAAGATCGAAATCGCTGCAAAGGGCGAACTCGATGATTCATGGTTCAAGGATGATATTCACGCAGCACTTCGCGACTTAGATGTCTCATGGGTTGACCCATCGAGCGCTGAAGGCGAATCTGGAATCGTCTCCATTGCATTCAGCAATGGTGCAGTAATTTCCTAGTACTAGATACATCGGCCTCAGTGGCTCAGTGGTAGAGCAGTCCACTCGTAATGGACAGGTCGCCGGTTCAATCCCGGCCTGAGGCTCCAGTTTTACTTTCTCATTACTCCTAAGAAGTTGCGGCGCTCCAAGTAGACTTTGGGAGTGAAGAGTCCTCGCCTAAACCTTGCGATATCGATCGCAAAGACAGCTGGCGCTCTCTCGAAGGCACTTGGCCGAGGATCTGGTGAAACCCTGCCAGGTCGCGTACTTCTTGCACTCTGCCCCAACGCGATCGAACTTCTTTCACAATCCAGAGTTGTTATTTTGGTATCCGGCACAAATGGAAAGACATCGACCACAAAAGAGCTTGTCTCGCAGGTGCGAATAGTCGGCACCGTTGTCACATCTGCATCAGGATCAAACCTCACCCGAGGCGTTGCTGGTGCACTTATGCAGGATTCAGTATTTGCCGTGCTCGAAGTAGATGAATTACACCTCCCAACGGTCGTGGCCGCAACCAAACCGGCCGTGGTCTTACTTCTTAATCTCACACGCGATCAACTCCACCGGATGCATGAAGTAAAACGCGTTGCATCACGATGGCATCAGATGTGCCTCGAAGCTGATCCAGTGACACTCTTTGTCGCCGATGTTGATGATCCATTTGTTAATTACGCAATTACTGGTGCGGCATCTGCAGTTCGCGTCTCATTTGGTGGCGCTGCCGGCGGTCGTCATCCCGATGGCGCTGTCTGCCCATCCTGTGGTCGATACCTGGATTGGGATAACGGTTCTTACCATTGCGATTGCGGATTGAGTAACGAGTATGCCGATCACAGATTCGATGGCGGATCAGCGGGATATCGAAACTTTGTCTTGGCATCTGTCGCTGCAGATTTAGTGGGAGTTCACAACGCGATGTCTAACATAGCACTTCGAAGTGACTATCGCGGGATGGAGCGAGCCACTGAGAAGAACTTTGCTGGAGTTAAAGTAAGAGTTCGCCTGACGAAGAATCCAGCATCATGGAGTGAAGCACTTGCGGGTGTCACTGGTAATAATGTGATCTTGGTTTTGAATGCTCGTGAAGTTGATGGTATCGATACATCGTGGATCTGGGATGTCTCTTATGCTTCTCTTGCTGGCAAGCGGGTCGTTGTTACTGGTGAAAGAGGGGCAGATCTTGCCTATCGCCTCCATGTAGAAGGCGTCGAAAGCACATTGGTCGATACCTTTGATGAGGCGATTGAAGTATTTGGTATTGGCTCGGTTGAGGTATTAGCGGCCTATACCGCCTTCTTTGGGTTGGTGAACCGATGAAGATCATCCGTATCCATAATGAGCTTCTTGGTACATATGGCGACCGCGGAAACGGTGACGTTCTCGCCTATCGCGCTGGATTAGCTGGGATAAGTACCCAGGTCATTGATATCTCCTACCGCGATGCGATCCCTCATGACGGCGATATCTACTTCTTAGGTGGCGCCGAAGATGCGGCACAGATCCTCTCCTGCAACGCCTTAAGCGGTGGGGCGCTCCATGGCGCGGTCGAAAAAGGTGCAGTCGTTCTTGCTATCTGCGCCGGCTTCCAAATATTAGGCAAGAGCTACTTTGCCAATGGCCAAGAGCAGCGTGGCTTGGGCTTACTCAACATGGTGACAGTCCCAGGACCAGATCGTTATGTCGGTGACATAAAGATCCACTCTGATCTCTTAGGGATAGATCTCACTGGCTTTGAAAACCATGGCGGTAAAACAATTCTTGGTGCAGGTACGCAAAGCTTTGGAAGTGTGAAAGTTGGATCCGGAAATGGTGATGGTGGGGTAGATGGCGCCATCTCTGGCAATATCTTTGGCACATATCTTCATGGCCCAGTCCTTGCTCGCAATCCAGAATTTGCAGATCTACTTCTCTCACGCGCACATGGCGCGCCAGTAAAGGTGAGTGATCCACTGGCAGATAGCTATGCCGAACTTCGACGCGAAGTTGTGAAGTAGTGCTCTCTGTTATTCCAGCATTTGCATTAACGGCACTCATCTTGGCGATGGTCCCTGGCCAAGGTGTCGCCATGGTCTTGCGCCAATCACTTGTCGGCGGACGAAGCGCCGCTTTCTATAGCGTTGCGGGAAATAGCACAGGCTTACTGATCTGGGGCGCACTCTCTGGGATCGGTTTATCAGCAGTCTTTGCCAAGTCCCATCTCGCCTTCAACATCTTAAAATGGTGTGGTGTTGCATTCTTGGCTGCACTCTCATTACAAACGCTCTGGCAATTGCGGAAAGAGTTCGGCAAATTTGATATCGATAGTGGCGCAAAGACCTCTTTCTTTGGCGCCTATCGATTAGGACTTCTCACCAACCTCACGAATGTGAAGGCGGCAGTGTTTGCTGTGGCATTCATTCCACAATTTGTGCCAAAGAACTTCCCGCTTGGTATTGGAATCTTTCTTCTCGCCTGCGTGCAATCGATGACATCTGCGCTCTGGTACACATCCCTCATCATGGCGGTCCATAAATCATCAACATTTCTCGGTCGCCCCGCTGTACGAAGGTCGCTCACTGCAATATCGGCGATCGGCATCATTGCTTTAGCCGTAGGGCTCGCGGTAACTCACCCTCGTTAACACTGGTAAACTCGTCTCATTGTTGCCACTGCAACAACCCCGAATGCGAGTCTTATTCAATAGCACCATCGAGACGCGCTTGATGTCCCGATTGGTATATAGGTATAACTATGTCTTTTGAAAAACTTGGCGTTCACCCTGCTCTAGCGCAGGCACTTGCTGCTGAAGGTAAAACCAGCGCATTCCCTATTCAAGAAGCAACACTTCCCGAAGCTATCTCAGGTCGCGACATTCTTGGCCGTGGTCAGACTGGATCAGGTAAGACACTCGCCTTTGGTCTAGCAATGATGACCCGCCTTGCTGGTCGCACCGCTCGTCCACATCGCCCACTCGGCCTTGTTCTTGCTCCTACTCGCGAACTCGCAGTTCAGATCAGCGAAGTTATCGCACCACTTTCTCGCACTGTAAATCTCAACTCACAAGTTGTTGCAGGCGGCATGCCCTATATGCGCCAGATCCAAGCTTTGAAGCGCGGTGTACCAATCATTGTTGCAACACCAGGTCGTTTGATGGATCTTCTCGATAAGGGCCACATTGACCTCAGCGAAGTAGAGATCACTGTTCTTGATGAAGCAGATCAGATGGCTGATATGGGGTTCTTGCCTTCAGTAAAAGAGATCTTGGCACTCACTAAGAAAGATGGCCAACGTCTACTCTTCTCTGCGACCCTCGATCGCGATGTCGACACCCTCGTGAAAATGTTCTTAAAGAACCCAATCACACACTCACTTGAAAATGAGAAGTCCACTGCCGGTCGCATGCTCCACCATATCTTGATCATGGATCAGGCACATAAAGATTTAATCTCTACACAGATTGCTGCTCGCGAAGGTCGCACGATCTTCTTCGTTCGCACCAAGCATGGCGCAGATAAACTCGCAGAGAAGATGCTTCGAGCCGGTGTTCCGGTCGGCGTACTTCATGGCGGTAAGTCACAAGGCCAACGCACACGCGTACTTGCAGCATTTAAGGATGGCAAGACCAATGCCCTCGTTGCAACCGATGTCGCAGCACGCGGTATCCACGTAGATGGCGTCTCACTTGTTGTTCACGTTGATGCACCTGCCGACCATAAGGATTACCTCCACCGCGCTGGCCGTACCGCTCGCGCTGGTGAGTCTGGCACAGTCGTCACACTCGCAACTTCAAAGCAGAAGAAGGGCATTCACGGCCTCGCATCACGCGCTGCAGTGAAGCTCGCTGAAGTCTTTGTGAAGCCATCTGATCAAGAACTCATCCGCGTCACTGGCGCACAAGAGCCATCAGGTATTCCAATTCAGGCCGAACCAGAGAAGCACGAGAGTGCTCGTAAGCCAGGCAGCCGTAACCGCGGGGATCGCGGGGATCGAGGCGACCGTCCGGCTCGTAATCAAGATCGTCCAGATTATCCAAAGCGCGAACGTGCTCCTTATAAGGGTAATAGCGGCAGTGGTGGTCGTGGCGGCTTCGTGAAGAAAGAGAAGCCAGAGCAAGTCGTTGAATTCCGTAATAACGAACGTCCAGTTCGCGATTACGAGCGCCCACAGCGCAATGATCGTCCAGCACGAGCAACAGATCGTCCCGTAAGAGAGGAACGCCCTGCTGCCCGTTCATGGGATCGCAATGATCGTAATGATCGTCCGGCACGTCCGGCTCGTGATGATCGTTCATCTCGAAGCGATCGATCAGAGCGTCCAGCACGCGCTGACTTTGATCCACGTGATCGCGCTCCTAAGAAGAAGTGGACACCACAAGAGGTCCGCAATTCTGAACGTCCATCACGTGATGCTCGCCCCGAACGCGCTGAACGAAGTGACCGTAGTGAGCGTCCTGCAAAGAAGAGCGCCGCAGCAAAGCCTTATCGCACAAATAAGTTTGATCCAATGGCAGAGAAGCCAACCGAAGGTTTCCGTGCGAAGTCAGCGGCAAAGAAGGCCGGGAAGAAGGCTGGACCAAAGACTTCAAAGCCAGGTCGTCCTGGTAAACCCGCAGTGAAGAAGGCTGCCGGTAAGAAAGCAGCTGGTAAGAAGGCAGTTGGAAAGAAGAAGCCTCGTACTAAGTAGAACTTAAACGAGATAGATATTCTCGTCGAAGTATTGAGCGATATGACCGGTGTTATGGCTAATAACCATAATGCCGGTCTTTTTGCTTAAGTGGGTAATGAGGTCGAGAAGCTTCTGGGTATATCCAGAATCTTGTGCACTCAGTGGCTCATCCAGCAAGTAGTACTCAGCGGATTGAATAAGAGCGAGTGCAACACTCACACGCTGTTGCTGTCCGAGAGATAACTCCGTGACCTTTGTGCCAAATAATTCGTAGAGACCGAGTGCTTCAAAGACTTCATCGGCATGAGCTGCTCGGTGCTTTCCTCTGATGATGGCGAAGATCTCCTCGACCGTAAAGGCGAGCTCGAAGATCCGACGTTGAGGAGCTACGGAACGGAGTTCGGCCTGTTCTTTCGTCTTGAGCTTTGCGATGTCATGGCCATTGATCACGATTGACCCAGCGCTTGGCTTATGAATACCGCCAATTAACGCAAGAAGGGTCGTCTTGCCAGAGCCATTTGGACCACCAAGCAAAGTGGCAGCCTTATTGGGGATCACGGCTGAAAAGCCGTTAAAGATCTGATTATCCCCGTGAGCAAAGGAGATCTGCTTAACCTCAATCATTGGCGATCCACTGACTCTTCTTGGTTCGCAACAAGATGATCAAAGCAGGTGCACCAATCAAACTCGTAATGAGTCCGAGTGGAATCTCATGTGGTTGGAAGAGAGTGCGGGCTAAGAGATCAGCCAAGAGTAAGAGCGTCGAGCCAATTAAAGCCGAGAAGGTGAGCATTCGACGGTGTCCTGGACCGATTAACAACCGAACAATATGGGGGACTAAGAGTCCTAAGAATGCGATGGAACCGACGGCACTTACTGATGCGCCAACTAAGAAAGCCATCCCGATAATCGCAAGCAGGCGTAACTTCTTGGGATTTACACCGATGTAATGGCTACTGCTCTCACCCAGTGAGTATGCATCAAGGCGATGAGAGACGAAGAAGGAGATGATGATGCCCACTTCAATAAATGGCGCAATGACCTGGACGGTTCGATTCGTTAAGAGCGATAGCGAACCAAAGTTCCAGAACGAGAGACTTTGAATACCAGGCTTTGGTGAAACAGATATTACGATGCCGGCAAGTGCTGTGAGAATCGCAGAGATCGCGATCCCGGTGAGAAGAAATCCAAAACCTCTCGTGGGTGCTAAGAGTTGCACCAAGAGAGCTGCCAGAATGGCACAGAGAATTGCCGCTTCAGCATTCGTACGCGATCCATAAGCAGCAGCGCCACTTGAAATTACTGCGATAGTCCCAAGAGTCGCACCACTTGAAAGACCGATCAAAGTCGGTTCAGCGAGTGGATTGCGAAAGATCCCTTGGGCAATTGCACCGGCGATACCAAGTCCGGCGCCGATAATGACCGCGCCTAGTGCGCGTGGGAATCTCACCTGCCAGACCGTTGTGCCATCGACGCCCGAATGATTGGTAAGTAAGTGCCATAGCGATGTGTGAAGTTGGACGATACCTGTGCGAAGTGAGAGCGCGAAGAGCGCCAAGGCAATCGTCAGAAAGAGTATGTAGAGCGCTGACTTCTTCACAGGGTAGATGCTTTCAGAATATCGGCCCGAAGTCTTGAAATCAGCGGGATGGTTCGAGGTCCAAAGGAGAGTAAGAGCGAGTCATCGACCGTCACCACGCGTTTATGCTGCCCCGCGCTCGTTTGGGCGATACCCGGCAACTGAGTGAGACCCGTGAGCCCACCGACTGACTCAAGTCCCTTGGTCATCAACAAGAGCACATCTGGGTTTAACTTGATGAGCTCTTCAGCGCTCAAGGCGCTAAATGGTTGAGCGAGATTTTTTGCACCGATATCAGTAAAGCCCATTGCGTCAATGAGTGAGTCTGCGCCACTCCCTTTGCCACCAATGAGATAGATACTCGCTGTTCCTCGAAGATAGAGGAATGCGACCTTGATTGGCTTGACCTGAATCAATGGCGAACTATGCCACCTGGTTAACAATTCGCCAGCCTTAGGAGTCCCAAGTGCCGATGCAACAGCCAACTCTTTCTCGCGAACCGTCGATAGATCAAAAGTAGAAGGAATAGTCACGATTCTGATTCCAGAATTCTTCAAAGTCGTGAGCGCCGATGTTGGTGATGTGTTTGAATCGATCAGAATGAGATCGGGTTTCTGCGCCAATACCGTCTCAGTTGAGACGTTGTGGCCAGGATTATCAATCGGGACCTTTGTTAACTCTGGCATTGTCGAAGCAACATCGCGGCCCACCAGAATCGATGCATAACCAAGTGCTGCAACAATCTCTGCCGATCCATTAGCAAGTGCAACGACCCGTTTAACGGTTGGGATTTCACCCGAATGCACAATTGGCAATGTGATATCGGTTGCAGAGATATCTGACACTGTGGGCGTGGATGTCGTGCAACCTGTGAGAAAGAGGGTGGCCATGAGTGCGACCGCGCTCAAATTCTTCATAGGGAATAGTCTTTCAGAAGGTGCAATCTCTTATCCCGACTGGAAAGCAAAAAGTGTCGGAGCCCGATGCCTAAAAAAGTCCTATATTCACGCTCATGAAGATACTGGCGATGACCGTTGCGGGGCTCTTTGCCGCATCGAGCATTGTCACGGGATCACATGGCGAGACCCTGAAAGCATCGAAAGTCACTGGCATTAAGAGCGGTGAAACGATTGTGGTCTCGGGTCAACACTATGACGAGACGATCGGCATATATGTCGCAATGTGCAAAGTAGTTCCGCAAGGAAAGTTACCAAGCCCATGCGGTGGTGGCGCTGACAAAACAGGTGTGGCCGGCGCTTCCGAGTGGATTAGTTCGAATCCACCATCATATGGAGTCGGTCTTGCAAAGCCCTACCTACCAGGCGGCAGATTCAGTGTGAATGTCAAGGTTTCGCCAATCATCGCAGTACCTAAGGGAAAGGCAATCGATTGTCGCAAAGTTGCGTGTGCGATCTATACCCGGGCCGATCACACTCGCGGCGATGATCGATCCTATGACTTAGCCCTTCCGATTACCTTTAAAAAATAGCTCATAACAAACTTAGATGAAAGCAGGAGAGATGAAGAGAATCCTTTCAATAACGACAGCGGTTGCAGTTGCAACACTTGGTGTAGTCATTGCACCACAAGCACACGCCGCAACAATGGTCCAGGGCGGTCCATACACTGGGATCTCATCTGACACTACGACGAAGATTCATTTATCTTTTACAAATTATCCAACGACCCACGGAATCTATGTTCTTGAGGCTGTAAAGCCTGCTACTGGACAACGTCCAATGACGACTAATGCTGCAACCCAACTTTGGTTATCTTCGGATACCTCAGGTGGAGCCGCATCGATTAAGGGCGATGTTGTACTCGTTGTTGATAATGGTCACTCATGGGGCGCAGATTGCCTCCACCAAGAATGTGGCATCTTCATTCGCCTAGATCACACTGCGACAGCAGATACTTCAGAAGATCAATTTATTCCACTTACTTTTGCAGCAAGCGCCGGAACGGGTAGCACCACACCAACACCTGCGTCTGGTGCAGGAACGGGGCTAGGCCCAGATCTCCTTACCGTGACAGCAAACGGCAAGGTTTTAGCTCAAAATGTGCCTGGAACAATCTCTTATCGCACGCCTCTCACCTTCGTCGTGACCACTGGTTCCGGTGTGAAGGCGACCCTCAAGTCATACACACCAGATCTTTGCCCAGTAACCGGCAATGTCGTTGATGCGCTCAAGGGAACTGGCGCCTGCGATATCGCAATCACATCTGCAGGTGATGCCACACATGGCCCAATTACTGCTCACTTCCCCTTGATAGTCTCACCAGGAGTCCAGAGCATCAAAATAACCTCTGCTTCACTGAAGATAGGGAAGAGTGCAACTCTCTCTGCGTTAACCGGATTCGGTGAGAAAGTTACATACAAGAGCGCATCAAAGAGTTGTTCAGTAAAGGGATCAGCTGTGAAGGCACTTGCTGTCGGAACATGTTCTGTGACTGCAACTGCTGCTGGAACTGCGAACTACGCAGCGCTGAGCACGAGTGTTGTCGTAACTGTGAAGAAGTAAGTTTTACACTTCTTAATCGAGGGCTCGGAGTCCAGCAAGTGCAAATTTAGTTGCACTCTGGATTTCGAGCTCTGCTTCATTTCCGGCATCAATGCGGACAGATGCAGCATCAGTAACACTTTGCAAGAATGCAGCAGCAGCCATTGGATCTGGGACACCCGTCTCAATGAGTGCTTTACGAAGCGGCGCCAACATTTTGCGGTGGCCAACTGCGATCTCTTCTTTACGATAATCCGGGGCATCAATCGTATTGAGCGATTTCACCAACATATGGCGACCATCGGCTACATAACGAAGGCCTTCTTCAATCCAGGCTGCGATTTGATCAAAGGGATCAGTGACATCCTTAATGGCAGTAGCAAGACGATCGGTGTAATAGTCGAGCTCTTCGAGAACGAGATCGGCGACGAGATCAGCCGAACTCTCAAAATATTCATAGACTGAAGATCGGGCCAATCCAGCCTTTGCAGCAACAGCTGCGACTGTAATCGCTGACGCGCCTTCGGCCATAGCGAGTTCAAGCGCTGCGCCCATTAATTGCTGACGGCGGAGTTCGCGGTGAGCAATGAGTGTGGGAGCGGCGATCTTTGGCACGGGCTAATTATCGCTTTCGGGACTCAAAATAGCGACCCAAGAGGATCGCAGCGATCGTCATCAAGACTCCGGTTACGAGATAGCTGCTGACCGAGGTGTTCGCTGCTGGTGCGAGCCAGTCGAGCAAGAGCGCACCAATCAACTGGCCTGTGACGCTGGTGAGGACGAAGTTTAAGATTCCCATCTGCTTCACAGTGAATGCAGAGACTGAGATGAAGATGACTCCAATCGGCCCACCGATATAGAGCCAGGGGCTGGATGGTAGATGGCCGATGCTGCCACCGTTACTGAGATTAATTGTGAGCGCGACTACGAGAACAACTGAGCCCATGACAAAGTTGAGAAATGCAGTTGCCAGTGGTCTTGTAGCAACAACATTGACGCGACCATTGATCGCTTGTTGGAACGAGATCACAACACCCACCACTAATGTCAGAGCGATTGCGAAGATTGAGATTGTTGCATTAGAGAGATCGGGATAGACCGCAATTGTCACAGCGAAGAGCGTCATGATCGCCGCGAATATTCGTGGGACAGTGATCTGCTTCTTTCCTGCAGGACTGATGCCAAATTTATCAACGAGAAGAGATGCGACAGTCTGACCACCCACTGTTGCGATGGTGAAGATGGCTACGCCCAATTTAGGGACGGTGATGGATTGAGTCGCGACAAAGAAGCCACCGCCCATTCCGCCTATGATCTCCCACTTGCGAAGCCGTCCTGATTGCACAGCCTTCCAAATATTATGAAGTCCAATACGTTCATTCTTAATACCAAAACAGAGAATGAGAAGAACTATCCAACCAGTGCCAAAGGAGATAAGAGCTGCTGCGATACCGTTATGAATCTCTTTCGACAACTGGCCATTGAGGCGAGATTGAATTGCAGTGAGAGCTCCGACAAATATTGCTAATGCTGGATAGAGCATTAGTTAACGCACGGAATCTTTGATCCATCGACGCTTGAGCCATTAGCCAAGTGACCATAATTGATCTTGGCTGGCTTGGTCGATTTGCTGGTTGATGGCGAAGCAGATGGTGATGCAGTCACCTTCGGTGGATAGAAGAGATCGTGAGTAAATTTACGAACAGTCGGAAGATCAATCTTGTTGACCGATTGGCCATTGATCATCGCATAACCCTCGATCGGCAGCGTATGGAAGGTGATATTTCCACCGGTGAGCGCCTTCGCCTGCGGCAAGAAGCCGAGGACATCCCAACCAGAGTCGATCACGACATCCTTCTTCGCGACGTTCAAGAGCGCAGAGACCTTGCTGAGATCGCCAAAGATTCCTTGGCTTCTGAACTTTGTGATGACGCCGGTGATAAAGGCTTGTTGGCGGTGGGTTCGATCGAGGTCGCCATTTGGCAGACCGTGACGCTGGCGAACAAATTTAAGGGCATCGACACCAGAGATTGTTTGAAGCCCAGCTGGGAATACCGCACCAGAATATTGTGAGTCGTTCACAGCGTGATTGAGACAGACTTGGATGCCGCCGACAGCATTAGCAAGGTCGTAGAAGCCGACGAGGTTCACTTCAGCGAAGTGATCGATCGGTACTTGTAAGAGCGCAGAGATAGTCTTAATCGTCGCGGTACGACCAGCTTCGCGTGAAAGTGATTCAAGTTCTGGATTCTTCACACCTTGCTTATAGAGGGCAGATTCCGACATATATTTTGCATAGCCGTAAGCTTCTTTAATCTTCTTCGACCGCTGTCCTGGGACATCAACATAATCATCGCGCGGGATAGAGATCGCGACTGCTTTCTTGCCGTTCGCTGGGATATGGATCAAGATCATGGTGTTGGTGTTATATCCACCAACCGAACTACTCGATCCAACGTGCATGAAATCTAGAAGTTTGCGCGGTAAGTTCGAACCATCATTTGCCCGGCGAGAGTCCAAGCCCAGAAGCAAGATATTGGTATCGCCACCACCTGATTGGGCAGCGCCCTTGAGCGCGTGCGATCTAGGAATTGCAGAACCAGCGGTCTTCGCAAATAAACCGAATACGACCGATAGGAGAACGACACCGATCGATAATCCGGCGAAAATCTTTGAAGGCTGTGCACGCATTTGAGCAATTGTAGTGGGTGGGCAAGAACTGCCAGCCCATAAGGCGACGTGGAAGCCTGAGAATTGCAGGAAAGCGACGTAAAATCATGGTTATGAGCAGAGTCGATGATTTCAATAGAAAGCTTGCTGCGAAGATCACCAGCGGGGTTTCCACGATGTGGTGTGCTTATCTCTTTGCTGCGATCGCACTGATCTCGCTACCAGCAGCAATTAATAGCCATAACCTGATCACTATTGTTGGGTGGATCGCCCAGACCTTCCTCCAACTGGTTTTGCTCTCCATCATCATGGTGGGCCAGAACGTTGCATCTGCTTCTGTCGAACAGAAGATCAACGAGACACACGAAGCCTCTCTTGGTGAATTTGAACTCGCGAAAGAGGCACGGGTATTGGCTAAGTTAGAGCTCACCGAACTTAAGGCGATTGCAGCCGATATCCACCGCGTCCTAAGGGATATTGAAGGTCGCGATAAGTGAATTCAGCGCGCGCGATTCTCTCGCGTCGCAACTTTCAAAGGTTCCTTGCGGCACGGTTAATCTCTAACTTCGGAAATGGCATGGGCACGATCGCCCTGGCTTTCGGTATCTTGCATATGCGAGGTGGCACTGCGACCGAACTCGGCCTTGTTGTGGGTTCGACATCACTCACCTTTCTTATTCTCAGCCCATTTGGTGGGGTAATCGCCGATCGTTATGGCCGAATCCGTATGGCGGCTATTACCGATACGTGGGGCGGAATTGTGCTTCTCGTGCAGGCGATCTGGTTCACTACCGGCCACGTTCCGTTCTGGTTCTTACTCTTTGCTCAGGTGAACTTCGGTGCGATGTGGGCCATCTTCTGGCCGGCGCTCACCGGTGTGGTTCCGGTTCTGGTTGAAGAAGAGCAGTTAATGACTGCCAATGCCTTAACGCAGATGACCTCTAATCTGATGTTGATCTTGGGATCATCGGTAGGTGGCTGGATTATCGCGACTCAAGGAAGTTCGACGGCGCTGATCATTGATTCAACAACCTTCATCATCTCTGGCCTCACGGTATTGACGCTGCGACATCTCACTATCGCCCCCGAACCGACTGAGAACACCATGATCGATGACCTCTTGCATGGCTGGAAGGTCTTCCTATCCTTCCGCTGGATTGTGGTTGTGGTTGTTGGATTCTCATCGGTCATCATGTGTTGGTCCGCAGTTGATTCCGTGCTTGGACCGCTGCTCTCCTTGAAGAAATTCCACGGCGCATCTTCGTGGGCAACAATCGTTGCTGTTGAGTTCTTTGGGTACCTTGCCGGATCGCTCATCGCCATCAAGATTCGACCTAAATATCCAATGCGCTTCTTACTTCTTGGCACCTATGCAATTTGTGGTTATTTTGTCGCGCTGGCTTTTAGCAACTCAGTCTGGATTATTGCGATCTTCGCCTTCTTCTTCGGTGTGAACTTCGATCTTTGGGGAGCCATTTGGAGCACTGCGCTTCAACGTGAAGTACCGAAAGAATCCCTCTCGCGTGTCTCAGCTTTTGATGGCATGGGCAGTCTTATGACTCGGCCAATCGGAGTTGCCTTGGCCGCACCACTTGCCAGCGCAATTGGTCTACGAAGTACTTTCCTCTGGATGGCCGCTCTCTGTGCGATTGTCACTACTGTGATGCTCGCCTTCCCAGTAGTCTGGAAGATGCAGATGAGCGAAAGAGGTTCCGATGTTTCATGAAGAGTCGTGGTGGCGAGATGCTGTCATCTATCAGATCTATCCCCGATCTTTTCGTGACGCGAATGGCGATGGCGAGGGAGATCTCGCAGGTGTCATTGAGGGGCTGCCTTATTTAGCATCGCTCGGCATTGATGCCATTTGGCTATCACCGATCTATCGTTCACCAAATAACGATGGCTTCTACGATGTCGCAGATCCGCGCGATATCGATCCACTCTTCGGATCTCTTGCTGATGCCGAACTCCTTATTAAAGAGGCGCATGAGTGCGGACTCAAAGTTATCTTCGACATTATTCCGAACCATTTCTCATCCGATCATGCGTGGTTTAAGGCGGCACTTGCCGCAGGACCCGGATCGCCAGAACGAGCCCGCTTCCATTTCTATGATGGCCGCGGCGAAAATGGCGAGCTCCCACCCAACAACTGGAACTCACTCTTCACAGGGTCGGCCTGGACTCGCACCCCAGATGGCCAGTATTACTTGCACCTCTTTGACTCATCTCAGCCCGACCTCAATTGGGATAACCCGGAAGTCCACGCGGATTTTGAGAAGACACTTCACTTCTGGCTCGGACGTGGCATCGATGGTTTTCGCATCGATGTTTCCCATGGTCTAGTCAAAGAAGATATTTTGCTCGATCACCGTGATCCAGATCTGCTGACGAAGGCGCTCCGCATTGATACAAAGGATGTGACTCAAGATCAACGCGCAGATTTACTCAGTGATATGCCATTCTTTGATCGCGACGGCGTACACGAGATTTATCGCGCTTGGCGAAAACTATTTAATGAATATAAGAACCGCATGACTGTTGGTGAAGCTTTTGTTTATCCAACCTCTCGTCTGGCAAATTATGTCCGTCCAGATGAGCTCCACCAGATCTTTAACTTTGATTTCTTGTTGATCGAGTGGAACGCCGAGAAGATTAAAGAAGCTGCTGCGCGAGTGATCTCTGAACTCGCAACTGTTGGCGCACCTCCGACATGGGCTCTCAACAATCATGATTCTCCTCGATTGGTTTCAAGGCTTGGTTCGGTCGCGAAGGCAAGAGCACTTGCATTATTGACTGCAGCTCTTCCTGGTTCGTTATATATCTATCAAGGTGAAGAACTTGGATTACCTGATGGCGAGATGCCATTGTCGGCGCGAAGAGATCCAATCGCATTAAGGTCACAAGGTGCGGATCTCGGCCGCGATGGTTGCCGGGTGCCACTCCCGTGGGATGCTGATGCAAAGAACTTCGGTTTCACATCTGGATCACCATGGTTGCCACAAATGGCGAGTTACGGTGGATACGCGATCGCCACCGAGGTTCGCGATTCCGAAAGCTCACTTAATTTCTATAAGAAGACACTCAAGATTCGCCGTGATCATCCAGCTTTGGGCGGCGAGGGGTCGATCACCTTCCTCGATACCAATCCAGGAATCCTTGGTTTTACACGTCTGCCGGGGTTGATCGTCTTCGCAAATACAACGGACAGTGAAGCCAGCATTCCAGTTCAGGCAGCAAGCATTATCCATGAATCCGGCTCAGGCGTCAGTTTTGCCGCCGATCTCTTGAATCTGCCAGCACACACCACAGTCTGGCTCTCACAGAGTTAGTTTTATTTCCGCCTTTAAACTCTTAAAGCTTTTGGGTCGATCCCCGCACAATCAGCTTGGTTGGAAGAGTGATCTGGCGCGAGATGGTCGAAGGCTTCTTGAGCTTTTCAAGGATTTGATAAGCAGCGAGTTCGCCTAATTGTGAGACTGATTGGCGAATCGTTGTGAGATCGGCAAACTCGGACATCTCGTAATCATCAAAACCGACAACCGATATATCTTCAGGTACGCGTAGGCCATGTTTGCGAATTGAGTGGATCGCGCCGATTGCCATCTCATCTGATTCGCAGAAGACGGCAGTAGGTCGATCTTTGCGCGCAAGGAGGGTATTCATTGCATGAAGACCGGTCGCTAAGGTGAAGTCACCGATCACCTCATGGTCTGGATTGAATTCGATGCCATTCTCTTCGAGTGCCGCGAGGTAACCATTGCGTCGATTATTAGAGACTGCAAAGTTAAAAGGATTATTGCGAGGCCCAGTGATGAGGCCGATCTTGCGATGTCCCTGATTGATGAGGTGCTGAGTTGCAGTCTTTCCACCCGCAACGTCATCGATACTGACACTTGATTGTCCTTCGTGCGTAACACCGATGAGTGCAAGGGGGATATCTAAATTAAGAACCGCTTGGAACTCTTCTTCCGTTGGTGGAACGCTGACGATTAAGAGAGCGACAACTCGACTCTGTTTCAGTTCAGCCTTAAAGAGCTTTTCGCGACCACGAACTTGATCGAAGTTATAGAGAAGGAGATTTAAACCAGCGCTGCGAAGTGTCTGTTCGGCACCGGCAATCGCGTGAGAGAAGTACCAACGATTGAGAAATGGTGCGATCACACCGATGGCATTGACCTTTGCTGGGACACCATCAAAATCTGGATCGAGGGCATAGGGGCCATAGAGAAGCTCTTTCGCGGCAGCGCGAACGGCGTTCCGCGTTTCACGCTTGACGTGCGAGACATCGCGCAGCGCCCGGGAGGCAGTTGCCTCTGAGACACCGGCGAGGTCAGCGACCTCTTTTAAGCTCGACATTCATACCTCTCAGTGAGTCTGCAAATACCTGCAAGAAACCACAAGAAGATAAAGGTACGGTAAAGATTTCTGAAAGTGAACCCACGCTCAAATAATCGGGGGGATGAGCCTCTAGCATCGCCCTATGATGAAAAAAGATGAAAACTGGTGGCGCCAAGCGGCCATCTATCAGATCTATCCCCGCTCCTTTAAGGATTCAGATGGCGATGGTCTCGGCGACATTAGAGGAATTACCGAAGGTGCCAAATACCTGAAGTCCTTGAGTCTTGATGCGGTCTGGCTCTCACCTTTCTATCCATCGGCGCTCGCTGATGGTGGTTATGACGTTGCTGATTATCGCAATGTCGATCCACGTCTTGGCACACTGAAAGATTTCGATGCGATGCTCAAAGCTTTGCATGCCGAAGGAATTCGCGTCTTCGTCGATATCGTCCCTAACCATTCATCAGATCAACATGTCTGGTTCCAAGAAGCGCTCGCTTCCAAGCCAGGATCAAAGGCGCGTGCTCGTTACATCTTCCGTGATGGCCGCGGAAAAAATGGCGAACTCCCACCGAATGAATTTGTTTCGCACTTCGCACCATCTGCCTGGACCCGGTCGAAGAATCCAGATGGCACATGGGGTCAGTGGTACTTCCACCTCTTCGCACCAGAACAGCCAGATTTCAACTGGGATAACCGCGAAGTTCAACTAGATTTCTTAAAGACCCTGAAGTTCTGGTCTGATCGTGGCGTTGATGGCTTCCGCATCGATGTCGCGCATGCGCTGAAGAAAGATTTCAAGCGCTTTGGTCACGAACATTCAAAGAAAGACACCATGACCATTTCGACTACCGGTCGCGATATTCTCTTTGATCGCGATGAAGTCCATGGGATCTATCGCGAATGGCGCAAGCTCTTCAATCAATATAACCCACCACGTGTTGCGGTCGCAGAGGCATATGTTCCAGCAGTACGACGCGTTCTCTACGCGACGCCAGATGAACTCGGACAGGCATTTAACTTCGATCTACTCGGTGCTAAATACTCAGCTAAAGATTTCAAACGAATTGTTACCGAGAACATTGCACTGGCTGCGCAGTCCGGTTCATCATCGACCTGGGTTCTTAATAACCACGATGTCGTCCGTACCGTCACGAAGTATGGTCTTCCTGATGGCACTGATTTCAGCCAATATCTTCTCTCCGATGGCACATCAGCACCGCTTAACCTTGAATTAGGCCAACGCCGAGCACGTGCCGCAGCGATGTTCATCATGGCCTTGCCAGGATGTACCTATATCTATCAAGGCGAAGAACTCGGCCTCTTTGAAGTCGCCGATCTCAAGCATGCCGATCTCCAGGATCCAACCTGGAAGCGCAACGTGGTCCTGAAGCGTCAACGCGTCTTCTTCAAGCGCAATAACAAAGTCATCAATGGTGTTGCAGAGATCCATCTCGAGAAGGGTCGCGATGGTTGTCGTGTGCCACTACCGTGGACAGCATCTGGTCCATCCTTTGGATTCGGAAGAGGGAAGGGGCACCTACCTCAACCGTTGGCATTTGGAACACTCTCGATGCAGACCCAATCGAAGATCAAGGGATCCACTCTTGATATTTATCGCACCGCACTGAAGCTTCGCAAGAAGTTACAGACAACAGAAGAGTTTGAATGGGTAAAGACTGGCGATCCTCAGGTTGTGCACTTCAGCCGTAAGAATGGTTGGCATTGCATCACAAACTTTGATGGTGCCGATTTCACTCTACCGAAGGGTGAGATCTTGCATTCCAGCAGCCCACTCAAGGGTCGCAAACTTCCAAAGAACACAACCGTCTGGTTGAAGGCTTAAAGCTGATCTCGAATCTGCCATAGATCTGGAAAGACTGGATGAAAGAGTGTGCTGCTGAGGTAGCCCACTCCCGATGATCCACCAGTCCCAGATTTATGGCCGATCGTTCTCTCCACCATCTTCACATGGCGATAGCGCCACTCTTGTAAACCTTCATCAATATCGAGTAATCGTTCGCAGACCATTGCACCTTCTGGGTCGCTCTTATGTAATGAAATAAGAGCTTTCTGCACATCGTCATTAGGTGTGTAGTGCTCTGAAAAATCACGATCTAAATAGGCTGCAGGAATAGTGAATCCGCGACCATTGATATAGACCAAAGTGCAATCCCAGATCGAGCGAATCTTCGTTAACTCTGCAACGGCTGCTTGATCGGCGGGTGGTAAGTGGCCAGCCATCTTGGCATCCCGGCGACCAAAGAGCGCTTCAACCATGCGAAATTGGGCTGATTGGAAGCCAGATGATGAAGCGAGACGATCTCTAAAAGAGTTGAACTGCAATGGCGTCATCGTCTCCAAGATGTCTACTTGTGAGACTAAGACCTTGAGGATCGTGCGAACGCGCCCCAGTGTTGCGAGTGCTGGATATGTCTTACCCGCTTCAATATCGATTGCTGCACGCTTTATCTCGTGGATAAGTTGTTTGAACCAGAGCTCGTATGTCTGATGGATAATGATAAAGAGCATCTCATCATGTTCGGGGCCATCTGAGAGCGGACATTGCAGTTGAAGAAGTTCATCGACAGCCAGGTATGAGCTGTAGGTCAGTGCTGCATCAAACTCACTCACGATACGCGCTGCGATTCAACGGAGATCTTCTCGTATTGGCGGGTACTTACTAGGTCGCGTAACCGCTGGAAACCATCCCATACTTCAACATAACTTGTTGGGAGTGGGCTAATCGCGACGCGTACGGAATTTGGTTCGCGATAATCAGGGATCACGTGAGCAAATTGTCGAAGTGCTACTGCAATGCGCTTAGCTTCTGGATGCACCAGTGAGATATGCCCGCCGCGTTCTTTCGCATCGCGAGATGTATTCAAAGTGAAGCCAAGTGGTGCAAGCCATGCATCAAAGAGATCGATCATCATCTCTGTGCCCTTTGCTGCTTTCGCTGCGATGGCATCGATACCAGCTGCTTCGATGATCTCGAATGAGGCCTTGATAGCGCGCAGCCCCATGATCGATGGGCTGGCGATCTGGAATCCGCGAATATCGCTGCTCTTCTCAAAGGTGGCGCCCATTGCGAATTGATCTTTTTGGGCAAACCAACCTTGGATTGGCACCTGAAGTTCGGCCTGCATCCGCTTGGCGACATAGAGCCAAGCCGGAGCACCAGGGCCGGAATTGCCATACTTATAAGTGCAACCCACTGCAAGGTCGACGCCATTAGCATCAAAGTTCATCTCGATTGCACCAACTGCATGAGATGCATCCCAGACGACAAGTGCGCCATGAGCGCGGCAGAGATCAGTGAGACCTTTAATGTCGTTGCGAGCACCAGATCGATATTGAATAACTTCAAGCGTCACTACAGCCACATCATCAGAGAGATATTTTTTTAGGATCTCTGGCGTGATGCGCTCGTGTGCTGCTTCGCTGCCATCTTCATTATTAATCGTGATGAGTTTTAGGCCAAGGCTGTCTGCATAGCCTTGCAAGATGTAGCGATCGGTCGGGAAGTTTGCGGCGTCGACGATAATCGTCTTGCGATCTGGGCGGGCACGAAGCGCTGCTCCAATGAGTTGATAGAAATTCACCGATGTTGTGTCACAGGCTAGGACCTGACCTTCGGCTGCACCGAGTGCCGCGCGTCCGATTAGATTGCCAGTCGGTTGCGCCTCATCGATCCAATGCGACCATCCCTCAACAACTTCGGTCGCCCACTCTTCGAGTAAGAAATTATTGATCGCCGTGACAGTCTTCTTAGGAAGTCGGCCGAGTGAATTGCCATCGAGGTAACAGATCTCAGGGGTGTTATTTATGAACTCATCGCGGAACTTTGCGAGTGGATCATTTCGATCTAATTCGAGCGCATATTCGCGATCTGTAACAGGTGAAGTGGCCATTTCCTTACCCTACCCCCGCTCGAATAGAATCCCCTAGTGGCTGCGAAGAATTTAATTAACCTAGAAGCGGTCTCAAAGTCCTTTGGTATCAAGCCACTTCTGGAGAGCGTCTCCCTCGGTATTAATGCCGGTGAGCGCATCGGAGTTGTCGGTCGCAATGGTGGCGGTAAATCCACTCTCATGAAGGTGCTTGCTGGAATCGAGCCAGCAGATAGTGGACGAGTGGCCCAAGGATCATCACTGTCGATGGGAATATTGAGCCAATCAGATAGTGCTGCAGCAGGTGCGACCGTTCGTGATGTGGTCTTAGGTCAGACCGAGAAGCACGAGTGGGCATCAAATGCCGATATTCGCGAGATCTTTACCGGCCTCTTCGGTGGTTTTGATGATCATCTCTTGGATCGAGATTTTCACTCACTCAGTGGTGGCGAACGCCGCCGCGTTAATCTAGCCAAGCTCTTGGTTGCAGATCTTGATCTCTTGCTTCTTGATGAACCTACAAACCACTTAGATGTCGAAGGCGTTGCCTGGCTCGCCGAACATATTAAGGGTCGGCCCGAGTTAGCAGTCATGGTTATCACACACGATCGTTGGTTCTTGGATGAGATATCCGAACAGATTTGGGAAGTCGTTGATGGTCAGATAAAGACTTATGAAGGTGGATACTCAGCCTTTGTCTTATCAAAGGCTGAGCGATCACGACAGATGAGCGTTGAAGATAGCAAGCGCAATATGTTGATCCGAAAAGAACTTGCTTGGTTACGTCGCGGTGCACCCGCACGGACAGCGAAGCCAAAGTTTAGAATCGAAGCAGCGAATACACTGATTGCGAATGAGCCACCGCCACGTAACGAAGCCGAGCTCTTGAATTTCGCACAGAACCGACTCGGAAATACGGTCTATGAGTTACACCAAGCTGATATCAAAGCTGGCGATAAGGAATTACTTAAAGATATTTATTGGAATCTCGGACCGGGCGATCGCATCGGAATTGTTGGCGTCAATGGTGCCGGTAAGACAACTCTGATTCGGACTTTGATCGGTGAGAACAAGGTGAGCGCCGGCAAGCTGGTCACCGGCGTTACGGTGAAACCGGCCTATCTCTCCCAGCATTTAGAGGAGTTAGATCCAACCTGGCGGGTACTCGAGGCGGTCGAGAAAGTCGCGAATCGAGTTCAACTCGGCAACGGTAAAGAACTGAGCGCCTCTCAATTATGCGAACGTCTTGGGTTCTCTAAAGATGCCCAGTGGACACCCGTTGGAGATCTCTCAGGTGGTGAGAGACGGCGCCTGCAGCTCACACGTCTTCTGATGGATAGCCCGAATGTCTTGATTCTCGATGAGCCGACCAATGACTTCGATGTCGAGACCCTTACCGCTTTGGAAGATCTCTTAGATTCATTCGGCGGGACGATGCTTGTGATCTCGCACGATCGATACTTCCTCGAACGCGTCTGCGATCGTTTTGTTGGATTGCTCGGTAACAAGACTCTGCGAGATCTGCCTGGCGGGGTAGATCAGTACCTGCAGCTGCGTCGATCAAGCAAAAGTCCAGAGCCCGCCGCTAAAGGATCTGGTGGCGTATCGAATGCGGCGTTGCAACGTGATCTTAAGAAAGAGATCACCAAACTTGATCGCCAGATGGAGAAGGCGGCGATCGAGCACGCTAATTTGTTGGGCGAACAAGCAGAGTTCGCGATGGATTACGAGAAGTTGGCAGCGGTATCCAAGTTGTTAGAAGAGAACATTGCCCGAAGCGCCGAACTCGAAGAGCAATGGTTAATCGCAACCACGGCCTTAGAAGAGTTGGGTTAACCGAACTTTCTGACGGCGGCCGCAACATCTGCAACAACGCGTGGATCAAAGACGCTCGGAATAATGAAGTTAGCGTTGAGTTGATCGGCCGAGACACATTGGCTAATCGCATCTGATGCTGCCACTAACATCGCATCAGTAATCTTTGTAATACGGCCATCAAGTAAGCCGCGGAAGATGCCAGGAAATGCCAGGACATTGTTGATCTGGTTGGGTTGATCACTGCGACCGGTCGCAACAACCGCAGCATATTTGCGAGCAATCACTGGATCAATTTCTGGATCAGGATTAGCGAGAGCAAAGACGATTGATCCCGCAGCCATTGATTTCACATCTTCTTCAGTGATGACATTGGGTGCGCTCACACCAATAAAGATATCGGCACCGGCCATCGCATCATGGATAGTCCCTTGGTAATCGCCCACAGCACCTGTGATATCGAAGGCGAGAATTGAGGTCGCACCTGCTGTTCGCAATAGATTGGCGACGGCTGTACCAGCAGCACCTGCGCCACTCATCACGATCTTCGCCGATGCCAGATCCTTCTTCACAAATTTCAAGGCGTTCTTTAATGCAGCTAAGACAACGATCGCTGTTCCATGTTGATCATCATGAAAGACCGGGATATCGAGCAGGTCGCGAAGACGAGCCTCGATCTCAAAACAACGAGGTGCTGAAATATCCTCTAGGTTAATGCCGCCATAGACCGGAGCGATGATCTGAACGGTACGGACAATCTCTTCAACATCTTGGGTATCGAGGCAGACTGGCCAGGCATCGACATCTGCAAAGCGCTTAAAGAGCGCAGCCTTTCCTTCCATAACAGGCAGGGCTGCAGCAGGACCAATGTTTCCAAGGCCAAGAACAGCAGAGCCATCGGTGACGACTGCGACAGTATTGCGCTTGATTGTCAGGCGGCGGGCATCAGATGGATCGTTAGCAATCGCTTGGCTAATGCGGGCAACACCTGGTGTGTAGGCGCGGGAGAGATCATCGCGGGTCTTGAGTGGCACCTTTGATTGAATCTCAATCTTGCCACCGAGGTGGAGAAGGAAGGTTCGATCTGAAACTTTGCGGACGGTGAGATCCGGGCGCAGGGAGATTGCGGCACTAATCGCTTCGGCATGGTCGGCATCGATTGCATCGCAGGTTACGTCAATGACGACGCGATCTAGATGAGATTCGACGACATCGAGTGCGGTGATGCTTGCACCTGCAGCGACAATTGCATTCGTTACTTCTGCAACAGGTTGGGCGGAAGGTGGACCTTCAACTCGGATAGTGATTCCGTAGCCGGGGCTTGTTGATGACATTTATACAACTCCGTATAAGCGATCTCCTGCGTCACCAAGTCCTGGGACGATGTAACCGTGCTCGTTGAGTTTAGCGTCGACTGCGCCAGTCACCAATGTGATGTTGTGATCTTTATGCGCAAAAGCGGCTTCGACTGCAGCGATTCCTTCAGGAGCGCTCAAGATTGTAATCGCAATTACTTCGGTCGCACCGCGTTCGAAGAGATATTCCATCGCTGCGATGAGTGTGCCACCAGTAGCGAGCATCGGATCCAAGATAAAACATTGGCGCCCCTCTAAATTCTCGGGCAGGCGATTGGCATATGTTGATGCTTGGAGTGTGACGTGATCACGAACCATTCCAAGGAAGCCGACTTCAGCGGTCGGGATGAGGCGAACCATTCCTTCGAGCATGCCAAGGCCGGCACGAAGAATCGGCACAACAACCGGGCGAGGCTCAGCAAGTTCGATTCCCTCAAAGAGTGCGACCGGCGTCATGACTGTTGCTGGCGCAGTTTTGATATCGCGCGTCGCCTCGTAGGCGAGAAGTGTCACGATCTCTTCAGTTAATTGGCGAAAAGTTGGCGACTTCGTGTTCTGGTCGCGAAGAACGGTGAGCTTGTGGCCAATCAAGGGGTGCGCTGCTATGTGAATCTTCATATTCTGAGCCTACTATGAGCACATGGCTAACGACATTGGTGTGGTTGCATGGCACGAAGATGGCCGCTGGTCGGTCGCCGAGCTCGCTACTGATGATCTGACCGAGGTGATCGATCGCCTCAAAGGCCAGCGCACTAATGGTGGCGCCGTCGCGCTCATCTCTGTTGATGAAGATTTCTTCATCGTTGCCAGGGCCCTTGGCTCATCGCTCCAGATGATGATCAGCGATGTGACCTTTGCACTCGATAACGATCTCGCCGCTGACCTCGTTGATGTATTAGATCTGCCATTCCCAGAAGAAGATGATGAATCACAGCCAGGTGGAGATATCGATCTACTCGTCGATCTCGGTGTGAATGTGATGGAGATTGAAGCGCTTGCATCAGATCCGGACTTATTCCCTGATGAGGCAATATCGGCAATCGCACATCGCCTTGGCTTCGGTGCACAGTTCGACGAACTTTATGATTGATTTTAAGAAGGCGATGCTTGAAGCCCTTGAGGTCGCAGAGTCTGCAACCGCAAGTGGCGATGTCCCAGTAGGCGCGGTTGTTTTTAATGCAAATGGTCAGTTAGTTGGTGTCGGACATAATCTGCGCGAACGTGACTGCGATCCAACAGCTCATGCCGAGATCATTGCAATGCGCGAAGCAGCACTTAAAGCTGGCACCTGGCGGTTAGATAATCACACACTTGTTGTCACACTCGAACCTTGTGCGATGTGCGCAGGTGCAATTGCCCAAGCCCGCGTAAAGACTCTGGTCTTTGGTGCATGGGATGAGAAGGCCGGCGCGGTTGGTTCGGTCTGGGATATCTTGCGGGATCCGCGGGCGCTTCATCAGGTTGAAGTGGTCTCTGGCATCATGGAAGTTGAATGCGCAGAACTCCTCACGAACTTTTTTAAAGAACAGCGTTAGATGTAGGCTCGCCCATGGTGGCGTGTCTGAGCGGCCGAAAGAGCACGCCTCGAAAGCGTGAGTGGGGGAAACTCCACCGTGGGTTCAAATCCCACCGCCACCGCCAGAATTAAAGAATGAGTTCGTAAGAAGGATTGAGGATCGTGAGCGCGCCATCTTCTTCGCCGACCATTCCTTCTGCACAAATAGTTGATCCAACATCGAGGCCTACGATCTGACGACGGCCAAGGAATTGCAGTGTGATTCCGCCTGTCTCATCCCAGACTTCCACTTCAACGCGTGGTGACCCGCCTGAAGGTGCCGTGCGAATCGATGAGACTGTTCCGCGGATATGTGCACGTTTGCGCCAAGTAGCTTGATTGATGGCGATGCGATTCTCTTCATAATGTGAGATTTCACCCGATGGTTCGGCCGCTGGTTCATCGATGCGACGAGTCTGTGGCTTCGGGGCCTGTTCGGTCTTCGCAGCAGTGAAATCCTCTGGATGAACGAGTTGAGTCTCACCTGAGATGATCTTCTCGACATCAAATGGCACAATCGTTGCTACAACGCGAGAGAGCTGGGAGATCGGACGAGCAATCTCTTCTGCTGTCTGGTCGTGCAAGAGGCGACCAAGAAGTGGTGAATAAGATCGACGCGGCAAGAGCAGGGTGAGTTCGACATCTGGTGAAGCGGTTGCGCGAATCGCATAATCAACTGCCGCGTTAGCAATACGACGATCTGGGCAGTCGATAAATTCAATTGGGATATCCGAAAGCGCTGGGTTTGATGCCCACGCTTCCTTAATTGCATCAGCTCGGACATCATCAATGACAAAGTGGACTGCAGTGAGATCACGTGGCTTGAGTGATCTGGCATAACGAATTGAACCAACGGTTGCCACATCGACTGAGTCGACTAAGACTGCAACGTCGTGGCGAGAGATTGATGTTGCACGAGCACTTGAATCGCTGATGCGAAGTGCGGCCTGTTCGAGACGATATTGACGATTTAATCGGATGAGTGCGAAGACGATGATCGGCGTAATTGCGAGGATCACCCACGCGCCTTCAGTGAATTTCACAACTGCGAAGATCACGATGATCGCGGCAGAGACGACGCCAGAGATCCAGTTCACTGCAACCTTATAAACCCAACCAGAACCTTTGAGGTGGAGTGCGCGTTTGCCCATGCCGAATCCGACGAGTGCGAAGCCGGTGAAGACACCGAGAGCGTAGAAGGCCACCAATCGGTTGACCGAACCACCAGTGATGAGAACTAAGAAGGTCGCACCTGTTGCAAGGACGATGATGCCGTTAGAGAAGGCGAGGCGATGGCCACGCTTTGTTAATTGGCGAGGCAGGAAGCCATCGTTGGCGACAAAGTTCACAAGATATGGGAAGCCCGAGAAGGCGGTATTGGCGCCGGTAATCAGGATCAACATCGTGGTTCCTTGAACCACATAGAACATGACGGTGCCGAAGCCGCCAGAACCAAGCGTCGCTTTAGCGATCTGAGAGATAACGGTTGGTGTGCCAGTCTCATAAGGCGTGGCCCAGGTACGGTGTGCGAAGTATGAGACGCCAAAGACGAGTGATCCCAAGATGGCGGACATGATCACCAGTGTTTTACGGGCATTAACGCCTTCTGGTGCGCGGAAGAGTGAGACGCCATCAGAGATAGCTTCTAGGCCAGTGAGTGAGGATCCACCATTTGCGAATGCACGAAGCAAGATGAAGATCGCAGCAAAGTTGAGGAGGCCCTTTGCATGACCGATCGCAACGGCGCCATGGAGTGCGGTCGGATCAAATTTAGGAAGTGTTCCTTGTGCCATGCGATAGATGCCCATGCCAAAGACTGTGACGAGTGAGAGCACAAAGAGATATGTAGGGAATGCAAAAGCTGCGCCCGCTTCTTTCACGCCGCGCAAGTTTCCAAATGTCAGTAAGAGAATGACGGCAAGGGTCATCCAGAGTTTGTAAGACTGGAGCCCAGTGAAAGTTGAGATGATCGCATCGATACCGGCCGAGGATTGAATCGCCACCGTCACGATGTAATCGAGCATCAATGCAACTGCCGCGATCTGCGAGAAGATCGGGCCTAAGTTATCTCGCGATACAACATATGCACCGCCAGATTTTGTATAGACCTGGACCACTTCGCGATATGAGAATGTAACGATCACGAGGACGGCGAGAACGATCGCTGTCATTGGCATCAAAATATTGAATGCGGCCAATCCAAAGGCTGGAAGAAGAGCCAAGAGAATCTGTTCAGAGCCATAGGCCGAAGACGAAATACAGTCAGAGGAGAGGATACCGAGTGCGAAGGTCTTACTGAGTCGCTGGTGCGAAAGTGAGTGGCGGTTCAGTGGTTCACCGAGGAGGGTCTTCTTGATCCGGTATGAGAGCGAATCTTTCAGATGTGCATGTTCCTGCAAAGCTTGTGGTGCGGGGGCGTTATCGCTCCAAGATTGTGGCACTTTTCATCCTCTAGTCGACCTTATGTGGCACTTGCTGAGATCGCTATTTTAACTACTTACCCGGGCGTATGCTTGCCTGTATGGAGTTGAAAACGGGCTTATATATTGATGGAAGTTGGGTTGCGGGGGATGGAACCCTCGATGTCATGGATCCCAGCACCGGCACTGTCATCGCTGCTGTCTCAACCGCAGGTGATGCCGAGTGCGATGCCGCTGTAACTGCTGCCCACAACGCCTTCCCAGAATGGGCGAAGAGCGCCCCACGCTTTCGCGCTGAAATCCTTCGCAAAGCCTTCGAATTGATGGTCGCAGAAGCTGATTACCTCGCAACTCTCATCTCGAAAGAGAATGGCAAAGTATTTAGCGATGCCCGCGGTGAAGTTATGTATGCCGCCGAATTCTTCCGTTGGTTCTCAGAAGAAGCGGTCCGCACGCCAGGGGATTTCCGCATGAGCCCCAGTGGCGATAAGCGGATCTTGGTGACCCATCAACCAATCGGTGTCTCATTACTCATTACACCGTGGAACTTCCCGGCCGGAATGGCTACTCGCAAGATTGGTCCAGCAGTTGCTGCTGGTTGCACAATGGTTTTGAAGCCTGCGGGTGAGACTCCACTTACTGCGCTCGCTATCGCAGATATCTTGGAACGTGCAGGTCTTCCTAAAGGTGTTCTCAATGTGATCTTGCCATCGAAGACTGGTCCAATGATCTCCAAGATGCTTCACGATCCACGAGTTCGCAATCTTTCATTTACTGGATCAACAGAAGTTGGCCGCGTCCTTCTTAAAGAATCTGCAGATCTTGTTATTCGCACATCAATGGAACTTGGTGGCAATGCGCCATTTGTCGTTCTTGATGATGCCAATATCGATGAGGCTGTCAAAGGCGCGATGATTGCCAAGATGCGCAATGGTGGCGCAGCATGCACTGCAGCAAATCGCTTCTATGTCGCTCGCTCTGTTGCCGAAGAATTCACCACAAAGTTTGCTGCCGCAATGGCATCCTTAAAGATGGATAACGGCCTCACCGAAGGAGCCCAACTCGGTGCTTCAGTCTCTCTGAAAGAGAGAAACAAGATTGCCGAACTCGTTGATGCGGCTGTAGCTACTGGCGCCACGGTCCACACCGGTGCATCAACCCCTGATGGTGTTGGCGCTTTTTACCCGCCCACTGTTATCTCGGTAGAGAAGAACAACGCCATCTTGCAAAACGAAGTCTTTGGGCCGGTCGCACCGATCGTCACATTTGATACTGATGCCGAAGCAATCGCACTCGCCAATGACACCCCCTTCGGACTCATCAGCTATGTTTATTCAGAAGATCTTGCTCGCGCGATTCGTACAGCTGAGGCTCTTGAGGCTGGAATGGTCGCTATTAATCGTGGTGTGATCTCAGACCCCGCCGCACCATTCGGTGGCGTCAAGCAATCAGGACTTGGCCGCGAAGGTGGTTTCGACGGCATCCACGAATTCTTGGAGACTAAGTTCATCGGCGTCGAGATTTAGTGTCAACGCTTCAGGCACGTGCAACGCGTGCACGTAATTCGATTTGGGCGCTCTTTTTCACCTTAGGTGTGCTGGCAATGGCATGGGTTCCACGAATTCCCGAGATAAAACTCTCGCTCGGCATTAACAATGGTCAGTTCGGATTACTACTTCTCACTTCATCGACTGCCTCAATTTTTGGAACCCAATTCGTAGGTCGGTTGGTTCATCGCTTTGGAAGCAAGAGCATTCTGCGCTTTGTCACAATTGGGCTTCCGGTCGGGGTGGCTCTCATCTCGCGTTCAACTCACAGCGTGATAGCAATGGGCTTCTCACTCTTCTTTATGGCTTTCAATCTGGTCTCGATGGATTTGAGTATTAATGTGCAGGCAGTCGCGATTGAAAATCATCTTGGCCGCCGCTATATGTCGAGCTTTCACGGCATGTGGTCAGTCGGGGCACTCACATCGACTCTCTTTGGCGGGGCTGTAGCGCATTTCATCTCTCCCGAAACCAACTTGCTGCTCATAGCCGTCGCTGGAGTAATCGCTCATTTATATATTCTCCGCTTTGTTTTGGGCAATAATGAGGATGGCCACGAAGGTGATGACGAGGCGACGAGCAAGATTTCGCTCTTTTCAAAGAAGTATTTCATCTTATGGTTATTCGGGTTTGGAATGATCGGCGCACTCTTGCCAGAAGGTGCAGTCAGTGATTGGAGCGCACTTCTCCTTAAAGAGAGTATGGGTATTGGTAAGGGTTTGAATGCGACAGGTTTTGGTTGCTTCGCACTAGCAATGGTCGCATCTCGCCTAACCGGTGACAAGATTTTGACTGCCCTCGGGCCAGAGAAAACGGTGAAGCTTGGCGGTTATATCGGTGGCCTTGGTATGGGTATCGGTATTGCAATTGGCGTTCCACTCTCACACCATCACCCAATGCCGGCTTTGATTATCGTCAATCTTGGTTTCATCTTGGCTGGTCTTGGTATCGGCCCAATGATTCCGGCGATGGTTGTCGCCGCTGCCGCAATTCCAGGTATCGCACCATCTGTTGCCCTGAGTCGAATCACCATCATTGGAATGGCTGCTTACTTTGTTGGCCCATCACTGATTGGTGGCTTAGCCCAATTGTTCAACTTGCCCTTGGCGATGTTCTTCCCGGTTGCAACACTGATCTTTGCAGGGTGGCTAAGTCGCTCGTTGAAGGA
>CANBSP010000011.1 GCA_947372165.1 Actinomycetota bacterium
TGCCCTAGGCCCTTCCTCCGATACCCTTAGCGCTCGCTCTAAACGTCCCCATCGTCTAGAGGCCTAGGACATCGCCCTTTCACGGCGGTAACACGGGTTCGAACCCCGTTGGGGGCACAACCCCCTTAAAAGGGTTCATAAATAAATAGTTCTACATAGTTCTACATAGTTTTACCTAGCTTTGGTGGAGGAGAAATTCTTCATCGAATGAGATGCCGATTGAATGCGTAATAGCAGAAGCCCGGCACTCGGTTAGGCCCAGTAGCGCAGTTGGTTAGCGCGCCGCCCTGTCACGGCGGAGGTCGCGGGTTCAAGTCCCGTCTGGGTCGCGGTTGATTTCTTCAGCCAGTAAGTGAAGTAAGCACGGCAAGTCTGGCTCGGTAGCTCAGTTGGTACGAGCGCGCGATTGAAGATCGTGAGGTCGACAGTTCGATCCTGTCCCGAGCCACTCTCGTTTTTAATTAATCTCTTATTATCAAAGACTATTAAAGATCAGCAGTGCGAATGAAGTAGCTAAACAATCCAAGCCACGCCAAGCCAGCGATCGCTGCGAGCAACTCCTCGCTGCCCTTTCCAATCAAGGGAATCAAGACCGCACATCCAGCGAAGAGACCCGAGAGAATCCATAAGACGATCGCCGCTGTTGGCCGAGGCAAGCCGGCACGAATGAGGCGATGGCTGAGGTGATCGCGGCCGCCTTGGAAGGGTGAGACCTTACGCCGCAGCCGAGAGATCACCGCGACCGAGGTATCGAGAATTGGGACTGCAAGGAGAAGTAATGGCGTGGCAAGTGATGTCCACTCGGTCTGCGCATCTGGGTGCAATCTAATAGTGAGTGATGCAATCAATATTCCTAAGAAGAGTGCGCCGGCATCGCCCATATAAATACGTGCTGGACTCTTATTCCACAATAAGAAGCCGAGGGTTGCACCGGCTGTCACAGCAGCCAGACCACCAACGAAATACTGTCCGCCATCAATTGCGATCGTGGTCAGAGCGATTGAAGAGATTGCAATAGTGCCAGCTGCGCCGCCATCAAGATTATCGAAGAAGTTCACTGAGTTGCAGATACCAACAATCCAGATAGTTGTGATGACCGCATCGAGGACCTTTGACCCGATCGGAGTACCAACAGTGCTTGAGGCGATTAAGAGCGCTGATGTAAAGAGTCCGGCGACGGTCTGGGCAATAAAGCGGGGTAATGGCGGCAAATTCTTAATGTCATCCCAGAGCCCGATGGCTCCCAAGATCAAGGCAGGTCCAAGCACTGTGAGGGCGAGCCAATAATTCTTACTCTCAGATCCTTTGACGATAAGTGCGCCGAAGGAGATGACAAAAACTCCGATGATGATTCCGAGGCCACCTAAATAAGGGACTGGCTCTTTATGAGTCTTATGAGAGTGAACGGGTGAATCCATCACATCATGTTTGATTGCAAGTTTTCTCATCCACGGCGTAATGGCGCCAACGAGAACGAAGGATCCCAGGGTAAGGAGGAGAACTTGAATATGTGAGATTTTCATAGATGGGTGAAGATTAAAGTAATTAGTCAGCGGTGATCTTATTTAAGAGCGCTTTGACTTCTGATTCTTTATAACGACGATGTCCGCCGAGCGTACGAATCGATGTGAGTTTGCCGGCCTTTGCCCAACGAGTTACGGTCTTTGGATCAACGCGAAAGAGCGCGGCAACTTCTGATGGGGTCAGAAGATTCTCTTGTGCTGGAATCTCTTCACTCATAGGCCACTCCCTTCTTCAACTGCGATCACTTGTCCGAATCGTCCGTTATGAGAGGAGTATTCCGTGCCTGCCAAGAAATGTGAAGAGGATTTACATAGCTTGTTCGAATGCAGCTACGCGGCGCCAGCGTGAAACGAGGCGTTCATAGCCCTGACCAGCCATCGCACCATCGCCTTGGGATAGGCCGGCGAGTGAGAGGTGGATATCTTCGATTGAGGTATCGGCTTCAAGTCCGGCCTCGCCATTGGCGATCAGCGCCTGCTCGAGGTAGTCCGCGAGTCCGCCGTAATCACATTCAAGAATTGATTCGGCATGGAACATGGAGAGCCACTCAAGGAGATCAGCGATCTCTTCTTCGATCGGACCACTTCCAAAGGATGAGAGCACCGCTTGGTGCGTGAACATGCATCGCTGTTTGGCATTCGCGATCGATGTGCGCATCACCGTGTAGGCACCATCTGCAGTTGTGCCACGAAGACGTTCATCGGTGGAAAAGAGCGAGAACCAACGAGGTGGGATTACCCAAGTCTCGGTAATAATGTGTGGGACTTTTTCATCGAGACCTTCGCGTTCGACATTAATCGTGATTGCCTCTTCGATTGACCCGGGGAGAAAGAATTTTGCCAATGGGGCTGGAAGTGAATCCTTAAAACTTTCTAGCGCCGCCCAACAACGTGCAGCCGTCGACCACGGAGCAACAAATTTCTTTCCTTCAAATTCAAGCAGGTGTGCACCATCTGCTTGAAGGACTGGTGGCTCGGTAAAGATAGTTCGCTTCAGTGCGCGAATCTGTTCATCGCGACCAGTAAGTGATGTCATCGGGATTGAATCCCAGCGAAGTCGATCTACAGGTGCGAAGGCATCGATCGGCTCATAGACCCGAAGGGATGCGACGTACGGTGTTGGACGCATGAGCGAATTATCTAATTCGCGCGATTACGCACGACGGATGTAGTTGCCCTCTGCGAACGGGTCATCATCGTTCTGATTATCGGTATCAACCTCGCCATGTAATTCTTTAGCTAGGCGTTCAAGATCCATCTCTTGTCCGTTGTACTTGAGATCTCTTGCGACTTTAGTCTGCTTGGCTTTCGCACGGCCTCTACCCATAGTGAGACCCCCTTACTGAAATCAAAATTCGTCAGACCCGAAGATTATCGGAGAAGGTAGGAACCCACCAAAGCAGAGCCAGCAGAACCAGATTTAGGCTCAATTACGCCTGCGATCCAGGCCTTCATTCCCCGGGCAGCCAGGGTCCGAAGCGCCCGATCGGCATCCTGGGGCGCCACAAAGGCGCTCATTCCGATGCCACAGTTCCAGGTCCGCTCCATATCCGCCTGTGGGACCCCGCCAGCCTTAGCCAGGTAGGCCATCTCCAGCGGCAGCGCCCAGGTAGAACGGTCGTAGGTCGCCATGAGGTGATCGGGCATGACTCGGGCGGTGTTCTCGGCAATGCCGCCGCCGGTGATGTGGCTAAATCCGTGAAGTGACCCCTGCATCGCCTTATAGAGGGCGAGGCAATCGAGTGAGTAGATCTCAGTCGGTGTGAGCAGTACTTCGCCAACGCTCTTCGACAACTCTTCTAGACGAGATTCAAGTGAGATCTTCTGCGTTGCAACAATATGGCGCACTAATGAGTAACCATTTGCATGAAAGCCACTGGCTGGCATCGCAATAATGAGATCTCCTTCGCGCACTTTATCTGCGCCAAGTAAGAGATCGGCATCTACTGCACCAGTCGCGGCACCTGCGATATCAAATTCATCTTCTTCAAGTAATCCAGGATGTTCGGCAGTCTCGCCACCCACTAATGCGACCCCAGCTTTAGCTGCACCGATCGCGATGCCCTTAACAATCTCGGCAATTCGTTCTGGAATAACTTTTCCGACCGCGATGTAATCTGTCATAAAGAGAGGTTCGGCACCACAGACGACGAGATCATCGACAACCATTGCGACGAGGTCTTCGCCAATGGAGTCGTACTTACCCATTGCACGAGCGATCTCAGTCTTTGTGCCGACGCCATCGGTTGATGTTGCAAGCAGCGGACGCCTCATATCTTTAAGAGCACTGACATCGAATAGTCCAGCAAAGCCACCAATATCGCCAACTACTTCTGGGCGACGAGCCTTTGCTAAATGCTTCTTCATTAATTCAACGGCGCGATCTCCAGCATCGATATCGACGCCTGCCTCTGCATAAGTGCTCACTCGTAGTGGCTCACAATCTCAAGTAAGTTCTTACCGTTCGAAATATCTTCAGGGATTTCAATTGGGTATGTGCCGGTAAAGCAAGCGGTACAGAGCTTTGATTCGGCGATCGTGGTCGCTTCAACTAACCCGTCCATCGATACATATCCCAAAGTATCGGCACCAATCGAACGGCGGATCTCATCGATTTCGAGTCCTGATGCGATGAGTTCGGCGCGAGAGGCGAAATCAATACCGTAGAAGCATGGCCACTTCACTGGTGGGCTTGAGATTCGAACGTGGATCTCGAGGGCGCCAGCCTCACGAAGCATGCGAATTAAAGCTCTTTGGGTATTGCCTCGGACGATCGAGTCATCGACGACAACGATGCGCTTGCCCTCAATCACTTCACGAAGCGGATTGAGCTTGAGACGAATACCGAGTTGGCGGATCGTCTGGCTTGGTTGGATAAAGGTTCGTCCGACATAGGAGTTCTTTACCAACCCTGCGCCATAAGGAATTCCAGATTCACGTGCATAACCCACTGCAGCGGGTGTGCCAGATTCTGGGACCGGGATAACAAGATCAGCCTCAATCGGGTGTTCCTTCGCAAGTCTTTCGCCGACTGCGACGCGTGTGGCATGAACATTGCGGCCAGCGATTGTTGTGTCAGGACGAGCAAGATAGACATACTCAAAGATGCAACCCTTTGGTGTGGCATCGGCCCAGCGATAACTGCGAAGTCCATCGGCATCTACTGCAACGAATTCACCAGGTTCGATCTCTCGAACAAAAGATGCACCAACAATATCGAGCGCTGCCGTTTCTGATGCGAATACCCAACCGTTATCGAGTTTGCCAAGTACTAATGGGCGAACGCCATGCGCATCACGAGCGGCATATAAAGTCTGCTCATCCATAAAGACGAGTGAGAATGCGCCTCGCAACATTGGTAAGACCTTCATCGCTGCGACTTCAAATGATTCGCCCTCTTGCGATGCAATGAGCGCCGTCATGATCTCGGTGTCGGTCGTTGCATGGTTGCCATGCTCGTCATAACCAGGGACATTCTTTGCCAAGAACTCTGCAAGATCACCCGTATTTGTGAGGTTGCCATTGTGAGCAAGTGCCAAAGTGCCATGATTGGTTGCGCGAAGAGTTGGTTGGGCGTTATTCCAATTTGATGAACCAGTCGTGCTGTAACGGCAATGACCCACTGCGAGATTTCCGGTCAGCGTCGCCAAGTCGCTCTCAGTAAAGACTTGTGAGACTAGACCCATATCCTTATAAACAAAGATGCGTTCGCCATCTGATGTGGCAATACCGGCTGACTCTTGGCCGCGATGTTGGAGCGCATAAAGGCCATAGAAGGTGAGCTTTGCGACCTCTTCGCTCGGCGCCCAGACGCCAAATACTCCGCACTCATCTTGCGGCATATGCTCTTCGGCAAAGAGCTCGTGGGTTAATCGTCCATCAGGGCGGCGGCTCATGAGGTAATCCTAATCTTCTCGAAGAGGGCAGATAAATCAGAACGATCGCCCGAGGCATGGATGGCACCGGTTGAGACGGCGTTCGCCCAGACCAACTCCCCGCTCATCATGGCAAATAGCGTCTCGGCGCTCATCTCGACGACATTGGGTGGAGTCCCCCGGGTGTGCTTGGGGCCAGTCCCACATTGGATCGCAGAGTACGGCGGAACCCGCACTTCAACAGCATGACCAGGCTCGGCTTCTTGGAGCGCGCCCAGTATCTCTTTTACCTTCGCCATGATGATCGGATCTCTCATGATGTAGGTATCCGGTCCTTTATCCGAAGAGCTTCGGGAAGGTCTCGGTGAAAGCGGCGCGAAGTTCGGTGAGAGGAATTGTTGCACCGTTGATCGTGAGTGAATCTCCGCCAGTGGTTCCTACCTTGTGGAAGGCGATGCCATGTTTAGTAGAGAGTGCATTGAGGGCTGCACCATCAGCTGACTTCACTGCGACAACGACACGACCTGGTGTCTCAGCAAAGAGACCAGCGGTCACTCCACCTGGAATGTATTGCGCAGGCAGATCGATGGTTGCACCGATCTCACTCTTGAGAACCATCTCAGAAATTGTCGCTGCGAATCCACCATTGCTGATGTCATGTGCTGCAGCGAAAAGTTCTTGGGCTTCTAAAAGAAGTTTGACGAGGCGAGTCTCGTGGTCGACATCAGGAGTCGGTGCGCGATCACCCATCTGGCCGTGCAGATGAGCCCACTCTGATCCGCTGAAATTATCATCGGTATTTCCAAGTTGGAAGAGTTCGAGTCCAGCATCGGTATAGGACATAGATGTACGAGTGCGAACATCTTGAATGACGCCCAGAACACCGACAACTGGAGTTGGCAGAATCGCAACCTTGCCGGTCTGGTTATAGAACGAGACATTGCCGCCAGTAACAGGAAGGCCCATCTCAAGACAGATATCTGCCAGGCCGCGAACGGTCTCTGCGAATGTCCACATCACACCAGGATCTTCAGGTGATCCAAAGTTCAGGCAATTAGTGATTGCCAATGGCTTGGCACCAGAGGTCGCGATATTTCGGCAGGACTCCAGAAGTGCAAGTTTTACGCCGTTATAAGGATCAAGGTAGCTCCAACGAGCACAGGCGTCGGTGGAGATCGCTACACCGAGGTGGGTCTGCTCATCGATTCGGATCATTCCGGAATCTTCAGGCTGGGTAAGAATGGAGTTGCCCTGAACATAACGGTCATATTGTTTGGTGACCCAAGACTTATCAGCGATATTTGGTGATGCCATCAAGCGAAGGATTGCTGCCTTGATTGCATCTGCACTCTCGACTGGATCAAGAACGGTTGGCTGTAATGAATCGAGATACTCGGGACGAGCCATTGGACGAGTGAGTACTGGTCCATCATGGGCTACGGTGCGTGGTGGTACATCAACAATTAACTCACCATTAAAGGTGATGTGTAGACGTTCACCCGATGTCACTTCACCGATAACGGTTGCTGTGACATCCCACTTCTTGCAGATCGCCATAAAGCGGGCAAGCTTGCTCGGTTCGATAATCGCACACATACGCTCTTGTGATTCCGACATCAAGATCTCTTCAGGAGAGAGTGATGGATCGCGCAATGGAACCTTCTCTAGTTGCACATTCATGCCACCAGTACCGGCAGATGCTAGCTCTGATGTAGCACAAGAGATTCCAGCGGCGCCAAGATCTTGAATACCGACAACTAAATCTTCAGCAAAGATCTCTAATGAGCATTCAATCAGAACCTTCTCAGCGAATGGATCACCGACCTGAACTGCCGGACGCTTCGTTGGCTTTGATGTATTGAAGGTCTCAGAAGCCAGGATCGATGCACCACCAATTCCATCGCCACCTGTCTTCGCACCAAAGAGCACGACCAGATTGCCGGCGCCATGTGCCTGGGCCAACTTAATATCTTCGTGGCGCATGACACCCACGCAAAGTGCATTAACCAATGGGTTTCCGGCGTAGGTCTCATCAAAGACAATCTCGCCGCCAATATTTGGCAGGCCAAGACAGTTGCCATATCCACCGATACCTGCGACTACACCTGGAAGGACGCGGCGAGTATCAGGAGCGTCCGCCTTACCGAAGCGGAGCGGATCCATTATGGCGATTGGTCGAGCACCCATAGTCAAAATATCTCGAACGATTCCACCTACGCCGGTTGCGGCACCTTGATACGGCTCGACAAATGATGGGTGGTTATGGGACTCGGCTTTAAAGGTAACGGCATAGCCCTGACCGATATCAACAACACCGGCATTCTCACCAATACCAACAAGGAGGGCATCAGATTGTGGAGCCTTCTCGCCAAATTGCTTGAGATGAACTTTAGAAGATTTATAAGAACAATGTTCGGACCACATGACCGAATACATTGCGAGTTCAGATCCTGTTGGGCGGCGACCCAAAATCGCCTTGATCTTCTCGTACTCATCGGCCTTCAAGCCGAGTTGTTCGAATGGCAGAACGAAATCAGGTGTCGCGGCTGCATTGGTGACGGTATCAAGTGCCATTACTTCACCATCGCATTCAAGACAGAGGTAAAGAAGGTCAGGCCATCTTTACTAGGACCAGTGAGGAGATCAATGGCATGTTCTGGATGCGGCATCAAGCCGACCACATTGCCACGCTTATTAGTAATACCTGCAATATCTGCACGGGAACCATTTGGATTAACACCTACATAGCGAGCGATGATCCGGCCTTCTTGCTCTAGCTCATTTAACGTTGCATCATCACAGTTGAAGTTGCCTTCGGCATTCTTCATGGGAATCACAATCTCTTGGCCGACGCTAAAGCCATTAGTCCATAGGGTTTTATTGTTCTCAATCTTGAGAGTCTGATCAGTGCAGAGGAAGTGCATATCAGCATTACGAGTCAGCGCACCTGGCAAAAGATGGGCTTCGGCTAATACCTGAAAACCATTACAGATACCAAGAACCGGGAAGCCGTGCTCGGCAGCGATGATGATCGACTTCATGATCGGTGCCTTCGCTGAAATCGCGCCACAACGAAGGTAATCGCCGTACGAGAATCCGCCGGGCAGAACTACTGCATCAACATGCTTGAGGTCATCTGAACCGTGCCAAAGGGAAACTGCATCGGCGCCGGCATATTCGACTGCGCGAGCAGCATCACGATCATCAAGGGTTCCGGGAAAGGTGACGACTCCAACCCGCATTACTTCTCAACCTTTACAACGAAGGTTTCGATGACGGTATTTGCTAAGAACTCTTCGGCAGCCTTCTCGACATCGGCGAGCATTGCCGGCGTTGGTTCGCCTGCTACTTCAATTTCAAATCGCTTGCCTTGGCGCACTGATTGGGCGAAGGAGAAGCCAAGTCGAGGGAGCGCATTGCCGACTGCCTGGCCCTGCGGGTCCAAGATTTCTGGCTTCAACATAACTTCTACGATGATCTTTCCCATTTACAGCGACCTTCCAGTGAGCAGCGTAAAAGCTGAGTTGTAACGCTCTTGCGTCTTTGCAACAACATCATCAGGTAATGCAAGTGGTGTGCTCTCGCGGTCCCACCCAGAGTTCAGTAACCAATCTCGAACATATTGTTTATCGAAGGATGATCGTGACTCGGTGGACCAGAATCGCGATGAGTCTGGAGTTAAGGCCTCATCGCCTAAGCAGATATTACCCTCTTCATCGATACCGAACTCGAACTTGGTATCGGCAAGAATGATTCCGCGTGTGGCGGCATAATCATGAGCCCTGGTGTAGAGCGCTAAAGTCAGTTCGCGCAGCCTCTCTGCTGCTGCATAACCCACGATCTCGGCTGCTTGAATGAAATCGATATTCTCGTCGTGATCGCCCATCTCCGCCTTTGTTGCTGGCGTGAAGATGGGTTCGGGCAACTTATCGCCATCCTTCAGCCCTTCGGGAAGGAGAATTCCGCAGATCGATTGGCTCTTCTGATATTCAACCCATCCGCTACCGGTGATATATCCACGAGCAACACATTCAATCGCAAACATCTTAAGTGGTTTCACTACGACTGCTCGATCTTGAACAACCTCAGGAACTTCAGTCGAGATAATGTGATTCGGAACAATATCTTTCAGGAAATCGAACCAGAAGAGTGAGAGCTGGGTTAAGAGCACGCCTTTTTTCGGAATCTGTGTTGGGAGAATGAAATCAAAGGCCGAGATGCGATCGGATGCGACGATCAGCAGATGACCTGAGTCGTTGGTGTAGAGATCGCGCACCTTGCCAGAACGCAGGTGATTCCAACCTGCAATCTCGAGCATTAGCGAATAGAACCTGGTCGGTACTGCGCCGCGGCAGCGTGTGCGGAAGTGATCGCTTCAATGCGGTTCACAACTCGCAGGGTTTGAGCATGTGCATCTCCGGTGAACTCAAGTGGAGTCTGCAACAGGTATTCAAGTTCGCTCTTGTTGAGTGGAATGCGCGGATCTGCTGCAATCGCATCAACCATCGTATTTGGCTTTCCAGCACGAATTCCGAGAGCGGCAGCGACCGCATGTTCCTTAATGGTCTCGTGGGCCTCTTCTCGGCCGACGCCTGCTTTAACGGAGGCCATCAAGATCTTTGTAGTCGCAAGGAAAGGAAGGTAGCGCGTGAGTTCGGCAGCGATCACATCAGGGAAGGCACCAAACTCTTGAAGAACGGTGAGGAAGGTTTCGATGAGGCCATCGATAGCGTAAAACGCATCTGGCAGAGCCACGCGGCGGACAACGCTGCAGGAGACATCGCCTTCATTCCATTGATCGCCCGCCATCTCCCCGACCATTGATGAATAACCACGGAGCACAACTGCCAAACCATTTACCCGCTCACATGATCGAGTATTCATCTTGTGAGGCATCGCAGAGGATCCGACTTGGCCGGCCTTGAATCCTTCGGTGACAAGTTCGGCGCCAGCCATCAAGCGAATAGATGTAGCAAGAGATGATGGTGCTGCAGCGATTTGTACAAGTGTTGTCACGACATCAAAATCAAAGGATCGTGGGTAGATCTGCCCAGTTGAATCAAGTACTCGATTAAATCCGAGATAGGCAGCGACTTCATTCTCAAGCTGTGCATGCGCCCCTGCTGATCCAAGGAGGTCCACTGAATCTTGTGCTGTTCCAACTGGACCCTTGATGCCACGAATCGGATAACGCGAAATTAAATTATCAAGGCGCTCATACGCAAAAAGTAATTCTTCAGCAGCTGATGCAAAGCGCTTACCAAGAGTGGTGACCTGTGCTGGCACGTTATGCGAACGACCGGCGATTGGTTGATCAATATATTCGGATGCGCGTGATCCAAGGAGAGCGAGAGCTGCAACAACACGATCGCGAACAAGGATGAGTCCATCTCTGACCTGCATCGCTTCAATATTTTCAGTGAGATCGCGTGATGTCATTCCTGCATGAATCGCTTCGTGGCCGGCAAGATCGTTGAACTCTTCGATCCGTGCCTTCACATCGTGTCGCGTCACTCGCTCGCGCGCATCGATAGAAGCAAGATCAACCTTTGTTAAGACTGCCTCATAGGCTGCGATCACTAATGGATCGATCGCGTGGCCAAGATGAGATTGCGCCTTCATCACTGCGATCCAGAGCTTGCGTTCGGAGATGATCTTCTCTTCTGGGCTGAAGATTGCGCGCATCGCGGCTGATGCATAACGGTCAGCGAGCAGGCTCATGAGGTAATCCTATCTTTAACTCTTAGTTTCCTTTTTCGGCGATCGAAGCATTGAGAGCGATATCGCTGCGGTAATGGCTACCGTGGAGAGTGATTCCAGAAATGACTCGATACGCCTTATCTCGCGCCTCAGTGAGGTCGGCGCCCATCCCGGTGACGGCCAAAACTCGACCCCCGGCAGATTTCAGTACCGAACCATCAAGGGTGGTCCCGGCGTGGAAGATATCTGACCCATCGACAGGATTAAGGCCCATGATCGGTTCACCGATCTTTGGTGCAGTGGGATAGCCCTCAGATGCGAGCACTACCGTCACTGCCGATTCCGCCGACCAGATAAGTGGTGGATGATCCTTCAAATCGCGAGTAGCCGCTTTGAGAAGTAATTGCGCAAGTGGTGTCTGCAACCTTGGCAGAAGCACTTCGGTCTCTGGGTCACCGAATCGCGCATTGAATTCAATAACCCGCGTGCCTTTAGTCGTGAGTGCAAGGCCGGCGTAGAGCAATCCAACAAATGGTGTGCCTCGCGCAGCCATCTCGGCAATGGTTGGCTTCAGTACTTGTTCGAGCGTCTCTTCCACAATGTCATCGTGGGCCCAAGGAAGTGGTGAGTATGCACCCATTCCACCAGTATTTGGTCCAAGGTCACCATCAAAGGCACGTTTGAAATCTTGAGCTGGTTGCATTGCGAGAATATTTTTGCCATCAGAGATTCCAAAGAGTGAAACTTCGGGACCATCCAAGAACTCTTCGATAACAACCCGGGGACTTAAGAGCGCGTGTTCGAGTGCAGCAGCGCGATCGTCGGTGACAACTACACCTTTACCGGCAGCAAGCCCATCATGCTTGACGACGAATGGCGCACCAAAGGTATCGAGCGCCTTCTCAATCTCATCCTGATTGATGCAAGTAAAGCTTCGCGCCGTTGGAACACCGGCATCGCGCATTACACCCTTCGCAAAATCCTTAGATCCTTCGATCTGCGCGGCAGCTTGTGATGGGCCAAAGACCGCGAATCCAGCTTTGCGCAGATCATCGGATAACCCTTGTACTAAAGGCTTTTCAGGACCGATGACAACAAGATCGATGGTGAGTGATTCAGCGAGGGCGATGACGGCAGCATTGTCATCGGTATTAGTCGCGTGACAGATCGCAATCTCGGATATTCCAGGATTACCTGGGGCGACGTGGAGTTCTTCGAGTAACGGATCTCTTTTTAGTGCAGCTGCGAGTGCATGTTCACGCCCGCCTGAACCAATCAGCAGAACCTTCAAATGAGCGACCGAACTGAGATCGTCTGATCGCGGCCTGGACCAACGCCAATCGCTGACATTGGTGCACCAGAGATATCTTCTAAGAACTTCACATAGGCGCGAGCATTCTCTGGCAGATCCTCAAGTGTTCGGGCGGCAGAGATATCGCACATCCAACCAGGAAGGTATTCGTAGATCGGCTTTGCGTGATGGAAATCAGATTGTGATGCAGGAAGTTCTTCAACGCGTACGCCATCGATCTCATATGCAACACAGACAGGAATCTTCTCCCATGTGCTGAGGACATCGAGCTTGGTGAGGAAGAAATCGGTAAGTCCATTGACGCGAACTGCATATCGAGCGATCGGAGCATCGAACCAACCACAACGACGATTACGGCCAGTTGTGACACCGACTTCGCCGCCAATGGCACGAAGTGCTTCACCATCTGCGTCAAAGAGTTCGGTCGGGAATGGGCCAGAGCCAACGCGGGTTGTGTAGGCCTTCAAGATTCCGATTGAGCGAGTGATCTTGGTAGGTCCGATACCCGACCCAGTGGATGCGCCACCAGCTGTTGGGTTCGATGAGGTAACAAATGGGTAAGTACCGTGGTCAACGTCGAGCAGAGTTCCTTGCGATCCCTCGAGAAGTACGACTTTATTGGCTTTAAGAGCGTTGTCGAGAAGCAAGACCGTATCGGTGACATAAGGGCGCAAGATCTCGGCATAACCAAGGTACTCCTCGAGGACATCTTTCACATCAATGCCCTTGCGATTAAATACCTTAATCAATACCTGATTCTTATCGCGCAATGCACCAGAGATCTTCTGTTCGAGGATTGACGGATCGAAGAGATCTTGGACTCGGATACCTATGCGATTGATCTTATCTGCGTAAGCAGGTCCGATTCCGCGACCAGTTGTTCCGATCTTGTTATTGCCTAAGAAACGCTCTGAAACTTTATCGATGGTGCGGTGATACGGCGTGATGAGATGAGCGTTCGTCGAGATCTTTAACTTCGATGTATCGATCCCACGTTCGTTCAGACCCTTGATCTCTTCCAGAAGAACAGATGGATCAATCACAACGCCATTGCCAATCACAGGTACAACGTTCGGACTCAAGATGCCCGAAGGAAGGAGGTGAAGCGCATACTTCTGATCGCCAATGACTACAGTGTGGCCGGCGTTATTTCCGCCTTGATAGCGCACAACATAATCAACTTGGTCGCCAAGAAGATCGGTCGCCTTACCTTTACCTTCATCGCCCCATTGGGCGCCGACGAGTACTAGTGCTGGCATGGTCGCGTATTACTTCGAAAGGGTGGTGCCAGTTGAGCGAAGATCTTCGCAGGCAACTCCAACACGAGCGGCGATACCGGCTTCAGCAGCCTTACCCCAAGCACGTGGATCGTAGGCCTTCTTATTGCCGACTTCGCCATCGATCTTCAAGACGCCGTCGTAGTTCTTGAACATGTGCTCAACAACTGGGCGAGTGAATGCATATTGAGTATCGGTATCGATATTCATCTTAATGACGCCGTAATCAAGGGATTCGCGAATCTCTGAAAGTAGTGAACCAGAACCACCATGGAAGACGAGATCCATTGGCTTTGCTCCTGCTGGTAATCCGAGCTTTGCAGCAACAGCATCCTGCAAGGTGCGCAAGATCTTTGGCTGGAGAACGACGTTACCTGGCTTGTAGACGCCGTGAACGTTTCCGAATGTTGCGGCAACCATGTAGCGAGCATTTGCATCATTGCCCAAAGTTTCGAGGGTAAGGAGTGCATCTTCCGGAGTCGAGTAGAGCTTTGCATCGTGCTTAGCCTCGATGCCATCTTCTTCGCCACCGACAACGCCGATTTCAATTTCAAGAATGGTGCGAGCAGCCTTTGACTTTTCAAGGAGTTCTGCAGCAACCTTCATATTCTCTGGCATATCCACTGCTGATCCATCCCACATATGTGAGTTGAAGAGTGGCTTCTGGCCAGCCTTGATGCGATCGGCACCGATAGCGAGAAGTGGGCGCATGAAGCCATCGAGCTTCTCTGCTGGGCAGTGATCTGTGTGAATGGCGATATTGACGTTGTAATTCTTTGCAACGATATGTGCATACTCAGCGAGCGCAACTGCGCCATCGACCATGTTCTTCACAGTCGATCCTGAGAGATACTCCGCGCCGCCCCAAGAGATCTGGACGATGCCATCTGACGCAGCCTCTGCGAATCCGCGGATTGCACCGATCAGCGTCTGTGAAGAGGAGACGTTAATTGCTGGGTAGGCGAATGATCCAGCCTTCGCACGATCCAACATCTCGGCATAAATTTCGGGGGTTGCAATTGGCATTTCAGATCTCCTTGATCCCAGTCGTGATAGCGAGAAATTCCGCGTAAGTTTCTAGCGAGACGCTTCGTTGGGGTCGCAGGCTTACGGCTAATCCCACCATATTTTGGGGCGGATTGGAATTTGGAGCCCCGCCACACGCTCATGTCGGGGCCGCCAAAGGGTTTGCTGGGTCTAACTGGACTAGAAGCCGATTCTGGTCAAGAGGCGATCAAGCCCCAAGAGACCAAAATTGGTGTGAAGCAGTGACTGGCTGCCCTTCGCCAAGAGCTTCACTGCCGAACTGGCAAGGTGCAGGTGCGAAGCTGCCGTAATAAGTCGCATCCACCACATCTCTTATCTCCTTTCACTATCTTTCAGTAGTTTGTGTTGATCTGAACAACGGCGAAGGTACAAGTGGTGATCGATCAAAACTCATAGCCAAAACCCATAGTGTGGATAACCGTCGGCTGGTAATCTCGAAAGGTGACTACAGAAGAGATCTCAAACCTCGGCAACGAGAATCGCCACTTCCCACCTACAGCCGCCTTTGCTGCACAGGCAAATGCCCAACCTTCGCTCTATGACGAAGCGGCAGCTGACCACACCGCATTCTGGGAGAAGCAAGCTGGTGCGCTCGCTTGGGATAAGAAGTGGGATCAAGTACTCGATTGGCAACTCCCCTTTGCTAAGTGGTTTATCGGCGGAAAGATCAACGCCTCTTACAACTGTATTGATCGCCATGTCATCGAAGGACGTGGAGATCGGGTTGCATTCCATTTCGAAGGTGAACCCGGTGATACACGGACACTGACCTACCGCGACATGTTGCGCGAAGTTTCTAAAGCGGCGAATGCTCTAACCGCACTTGGTGTTCAGGCTGGCGACCGCGTCGCAATTTATCTACCACATATTCCAGAAGCAGTGATCTCAATGTTGGCCTGCGCGCGTATCGGTGCGGCTCACTCAGTAATCTTTGGCGGATTTAGCGCCGACTCCCTGTTGCAACGAATCCAAGATGCAGATGCGACCCTCGTTATTACTGCCGATGGAGGATTCCGAAAGGGCGCAGCATTTGCACTCAAGCCAGTAGTTGATGAGGCTCTTAAGGGCGAGACAAATGTTCGTAAGGTTTTAGTTGTTCAACGTACCAAGCAAGAGACGGCCTGGAACTCTGATCGCGATATCTGGTGGCACGAATTAGTTGATTCCCAATCAGAAACCCATAAAGCCGAGGCCTTTGATGCCGAGCATGTCCTCTTTATTCTTTACACATCCGGAACCACAGCAAAGCCGAAGGGGATCTTCCATTCAACTGGTGGATATCTGACGCAGACCGCCTTTACTCACAAGATGGTCTTTGACCTCAAGCCAGAGAGCGATATCTACTGGTGCACCGCTGATGTCGGTTGGATTACTGGCCATTCGTACATGGTCTATGGACCAATGATTAATGGTGCTACTCAGGTGATGTATGAAGGTACTCCTGATACCCCGAATAAAGATCGCATCTTTAAGCTCATTGAAAAGTACAAGGTGACCATTCTCTATACCGCGCCTACTCTGATTCGTACCTGGATGAAATGGGGTGATGAGTTCCCGAACTCATGTGATCTCTCATCGCTACGACTGCTTGGCTCTGTCGGTGAACCGATTAATCCAGAAGCATGGATGTGGTACCGAGAAGTTATCGGTCACAACAATTGCCCAATCGTTGATACCTGGTGGCAGACCGAGACTGGCTCGATCATGGTCTCACCACTGCCTGGAATAACTTCAACGAAGCCTGGGTCGGCAATGCGCCCACTTCCTGGCGTTGATGCAACTGTGATTGATGATGAGGGAAATATCGTTGGTAATGGCCACAGTGGATATCTCACAATCAATAAACCTTGGCCATCAATGATGCGTGGTGTGTGGGGCGAACCCGAGCGCTATCGCGAAACTTATTGGTCTCGCTTTGAAGGAAAGTACTTCGCTGGCGATGGTGCGAAATGGGATGACGAAGGTGCGCTTTGGTTATTGGGTCGAGTCGATGATGTGATGAATGTTTCTGGTCACCGCATCTCTACCGCCGAAGTTGAATCAGCACTCGTCTCTCATGAAGCGATTGCCGAAGCAGCAGTTGTTGGCGCAAATGATGCAATGACCGGGCAAGCGATCGTTGCCTTCGTCATCTTGCGTGGTGGTATTGATCATGCCAATCCAGAGAGTGGCGAAGAGTTAACGAAGCATCTCAAAGCCCATGTGGCAAAAGAGATCGGCGCTATTGCTCGCCCACGTCAGATCATGGTTGTGAATGAATTGCCAAAAACTCGAAGTGGAAAGATTATGCGTCGCCTACTTCGTGACGTTGCGGAGAATCGCGCCGTTGGTGACTCCACCACACTGGCCGATCCAAATGTCATGAAACTTATTTCAGAAGGTTTACAGACGGCAAAGAGTGAAGATTAAAGGTCACCTTCGGCGCGTTCTTCTCAATCTTTGTAAATAGCGCGCTCTGCGGAATCTCGTTATGGCCGATGCTCCATGGCATCGCCATTAAGAGCTTGCCAACAATAAAGATCAAGATCAAGGTGCGGGCGATAGAGAGAGCTGCCCCAAGTAACGAATCTGCCCACTTGAATGGTCCGAAGAGAACCTTGCTGTGAAAGGCCGTTGCAAAGCGCTTCAAGATTGCCTCACCCATTGATGCGCCCACAAAGATAGCAATAATAATCACGGCGAACTTATTGAGATCACTCTTCCAGGTTGTAACGAAGTGAAGGGCTGTGACGAGTCCAGCAAAGCCTCCGCCAATAAAGCCAACAGCGCTAAAGAGAGTAGCGAGAAGTCCAGCCCGGTAACCGCGAATCAGAGCCCCCAAGAGAGCCACGGCGATGACCCAATCAACCCAATTCTTCATAGCGTCACTTTAAGGTACTTCTTCACCAGAGATTTGATCTGATCATCTGATGTAAAGAGTCCGATCTGCTTGTAGACCACTTTGCCATTCGCATCGATAAACCACGTGACTGGCACCCCCATGCCAAAGATGGCGCGGGTCTTTGCTTTCACGTCATATAACTGGGGCCACGTCATCTTGTGAGTGGCAACAAATTTCTGCCCGGCAGCCATATTTCGTTCTTCAACATCGATGCCGACGATTGCAATCTTCTTCTCTTCGGCGATATCAAGAAGGTGCGGAATCTCTTGCTTACATGGTTCACACCATGAACCCCAGACATTAACTAGAACAGGTCCGCGGATCGCCTCAAATGTAATCGAGCCACTTCCGTTGAGGCAGGGCAGAGATATTCCCTTGGAGTAAGAAGTGGTCGCTACTTTGATGGATGAACATGATGGCGTGCTCGCTGCCTGGACCGGTGTGAGTGATGCGAATGCTAAACCAAGAGCGAGAAGTAAGGCGAGCTTCATCGAAAGTCCTCATCACTTTTTACCAGCGCCATGGCCTTAACTTTATCGGTTTCGCCGATTCCATACGATGGACATAACTTTGCCAGCGGACAAGCACCACAGGCAGGTTTGCGACTGTGGCAGATACGTCGGCCATGCCAGATCATGCGCTGGGAAAGATTGGTCCATTCTTTCTGTGGAATCAATGCACCCACGGCAAACTCCACCTTCACCGGATCTTCGAGATCAGTCCAGCCAAATCGGCGCGCTAATCTTCCAAAATGCGTATCGACGGTAATTCCGGGAATATCGAAGGCGTGGCCTAAGACGACATTCGCAGTCTTGCGACCAACTCCTGGCAACTTCACGAGTTCAGTTTGAACTGGTGGCACGTCACCGGAATATTCGTGCATCAATATCTCACTCAACCCTTTGAGGTGTCGGGCTTTCACATGGAAGAAACCGAGTGGCTCGATGATCTCTTCGATCTCGGGGATCTTCGCTGCAGCCATCTTCTTTGGAGATCCGAATTTTTTGAAGAGTCGCGGAGTCACTGAGTTCACGCGCTTATCAGTGCATTGCGCACTCAAAACCGTGGCAACCAGCAGTTGAAAAGGAGTCTGGAAATCGAGTTCACAGCGGACGCTCGGATAACGCGTTGTGAGGATCTGGTACATAGCCTTGGCTTCGCTTGCGCTCTTCAAGGTACTCACGGGTTAAAGATTAGCCCGCTAGCGCTCGGTTGGTGATCTGGGCCTGCCTTGAGTAAAGTGGATTCGTGACCAAAGCTGCCGATGAATCTGTTATTCGTTCCGCACCTCTTTTTAGCGCACTCAATGATGATGAGGCCACAGCGCTTCGCGCATCAATGACCCAGGTCAAGGTCACAAAAGGCCACACGCTCTTTAAAGAGGGCGATGAAGGCGATCGTCTTTATGTCGTTCTCGAAGGAAAATTAAAGCTCGGCACATCTTCTATCGATGGTCGCGAGAATCTGCTCTCTATCCTTGGACCCGGCGAGATGTTCGGCGAACTCTCACTCTTTGATCCAGAACCACGTACTGCCACAGCAACTGCTGTTACCGATGCAAAGTTGCTCGCACTCGCTCATGATCAAGTTATTGGCCTGGTTACCGCGCACCCACAGGCATCACTTGAATTGCTCCGTCGTCTTGCACAGCGCCTTCGTAAATCTAATGAAATCTTGGCCGACCTCGTCTTTGCAGATGTCCCGGGTCGCGTCGCTAAAGCGATCATCGATCTTGGTGCACGTTTTGGCCAGCAGAAAGATGATGGGCTCTACGTCAATCACGATCTGACTCAAGAAGAACTTGCACAGCTCGTTGGTGCATCACGAGAGACCGTGAATAAAGCTCTCGCAGATTTCGCCGCACGCGGCTGGGTCAGACTCGAACCTCGTGCAGTTGTAGTTCTTGACTACGAACGTATCGCCAAGCGCGGTAAGTAGTACTTACTTAACTTCTACAACAAGCTCGATCTCTACTGGTGCATCCAGTGGCAACTCTGCAACGCCGATAGCGGTACGTGCATGCTTACCATTCGCATCGCCCCAGATATGAATCAGTGTCTCTGATGCGCCATTCACAACGCCAGGGTGCCCGATAAATCCAGCAACGCCATTAACAAAGCCACGGACTTGGACTACGCGAACGATCGAGTCAACTGGTGCAACGAGTTCGACAGCTGCGAGTGCATTTAAGATACAGATTGTTGCCAGCTCTTTAGCGCGTTCTGGTGTGACTGTGCCGCCAACTTTTCCGGTCTCGGCCATCTTGCCATCAACAACAGGAAGCTGACCGGCGGTGAAGACGAGGTTGCCGGTGCGTACTGATGGAACATATGCCGCAACAGGAAGTGCTGCTACTGGAAGTGTTAAACCGATCTCTGCAAGCTTGGCACGAACATCCATTTACTTAACCTCACGCTTCATATAGGCGACTAATTGTTCTCCGGTACCTGGTGCTGGAATTACTTGTACGAGTTCCCAACCTTCAGATCCCCATGTATCCAAGATCTGCTTGGTTGCATGAGAGAGAAGTGGAACTGTGACATATTCAAACTTTGTGTGATCTGACATTAGTTGCCTCCGGTGAGTGCTGCTTTGACGAGCCCTGAGACAGTGCCACCATCGGCCTTGCCTGCAATCTTTGGTGAGATGATCTTCATAACTTGACCCATACCTGCTGGACCTGATGCACCGGTTTCGGCGATCGCATCTGCGATCAATTGCTTGATCTCGGCTTCTGAAAGTTGAGCAGGAAGATAGCGAGCGATGACTTCGCCCTCTTTCGATTCGAGTTCGGCGCGATCAGCGCGGCCACCGGCGGCAAATGCCTCGGATGCCTCGCGGCGCTTCTTCGCTTCGCGGGAAAGGACGGTGATGACCTCAGCGTCGCTGAGTTCACGTGCTTCTTTACCGGCGACCTCTTCCATCGTGATGGCCGTAAGAACCATGCGAATGGTTCCGGATGTCAACTCATCACGAGAGCGAATCGCCTCGGTTAAATCATGCTGGAGGCTCTCTTTGATACTCATAGAGAGTATCTTCTCACGCCTATGGCTTATCAACTACGCGAGGCGACCCTGCCGGTGCTCCCCCCTGGGGCGGCGCCGATTCGAGTCCTGCACTTCTCTGACCTGCACCTGACACCCGCGCGCAGCCAAGAAGTCGCTGATATCAAATCCTTTATCAACCTCAAGCCCGACCTCGTCATTAGCACTGGCGACTTCCTGGCCCACAAAGAGGCTGTCCCTGTTGCACTTCACGCACTCGATGAACTCTTGGCACTTCCTGGCCTCTTCGTCTTTGGTTCCAATGATTACTACGCGCCTAAGTTCAAAAATCCTCTGAACTACCTCCGCAAAGATCATGGCCCGCGAATCCTTGGCGACGAACTCCCCTTTAAAGATTTGGCCTACGGACTCGAGCGTCGGGGTTGGAAGAATCTCAATCATGCGCGAGCGATCATCACGATCAATGGGACAAAGATTGAGGCTCGCGGTACCGATGATGCGCATCTCAACCGCGATGATTACAACCTCGTCGCAGGTCCTGCAGCAGAATGCGATCTAGCAATCGGAGTAACGCACGCGCCATATAAGCGAGTACTTGATGCCATGAATCGCGATGATCTTGATCTGATATTTGCTGGCCATACCCATGGTGGCCAAGTTCGATTGCCATGGCCCGGTGGTTCGAAGGCACTCACCACCAACTGTGATCTACCGAAATGGCGAGCCCGTGGTGTGAGCGTTCAAAAGGGTGAGGCCTGGCTCAATGTTTCAGCCGGAATGGGGACATCACCCTTTGCGCGAATCCGTGTTGCATCACCGCCAGAGGTAAGTCTTATTACTCTGGAAGCAAGTATTTAATTACTTCTTCTTTTTAGCCTTACCGAATTCCGCTGCGATGAGTTCGGCGATCTGAGCTGTATTGAGTGCCGCACCTTTACGCAGATTATCTCCGCACAAGAAGAGATCGAGCGACTTCTTATCGTCGAGTGATTGGCGGACTCGGCCCACCCAGGTTGGATCTGTGCCGACGACATCGTTAGGAGTCGGGAACTTCTTATTCTCTGGATCATCCTCAAGAATCACGCCAGGGGCCTTAGAAAGCACCTTTTGCGCTGCTTTTCGGCTTACTTCTGTCTTAAAGGTGGCATGGACAGCGAGTGAGTGAGTGGTGAGAACAGGGACTCGAACACAGGTCGCCGAAACCTTGAGCTTTGGCATACCCAAGATCTTGCGAGACTCATTACGGACTTTGAGTTCTTCAGAGGTGTATCCCTCTTCCTTCAGTGAACCTGCCCATGGGACAACGTTGAGAGCAAGTGGTGCTGGGAATGGTCCAGAATCTTTTACGAGGGCGCGAACATCACCTGTTGCCTCACCAGCGTTTGTTCCAGATACTGCAGTGATCTGTTCGCGAAGCGCATCGATGCCTGGTTGACCGGCGCCTGATGCAGCTTGATAGGAAGCGACAACGAGTTCTTTAAGACCGAAAGCCTTATTGAGTGCTCCCATTGCAACGATCATCGAGAGAGTTGTGCAATTTGGATTAGAGATAATTCCCTTTGGTCGCTTCTGCGCATCTTTTGGATTCACTTCAGGGACAACAAGTGGCACCTTGGGATCCATTCGGAAAGCACCTGAGTTATCGACAACGACCGCTCCGCGAGCCGCAGCAACCGGTGCCCACTCTGCTGAGATCTCATCAGGGACATCGAACATGGCAATATCAATGCCATCGAATGCTTCAGGAGAGAGAGCGACAACTGTCAGTTCTTCACCGCGGCACATTAATTTCTTGCCAGCCGACCGTGCTGATGCAATCAGGCGGATCTCGCCATAAACATTCTTACGCTTGGTGAGAATGTCGAGCATGACGGTACCAACTGCGCCAGTCGCCCCGACAACAGCGAGTGATGGAAGGTTCTTCTTATTTTTGAGAGTCATCGACCACTACCTCCATATACAACAGCATCTGACTCTGCATCGAGTTCGAATGCAGTGTGGGCAGCCTTTACGCCCTTCTCTAGATCTATCTCGCGCACGATGACTGAGATGCGGATTTCAGAGGTCGAGATCATCTCGATATTGAGGCCAGCATCAGCCAAACATGCGAAAAACGTTGCTGTCACGCCTGGGTGCGAACGCATTCCGGCGCCGACTAAGGAGAGCTTGCCGATCTGGTCGTCATATTGGAGTGAGTGGAAACCAATCTCACCTTGAATATCTTTGAGAATGCGAGTCGCTTCTGCACCATCACTCTTTGGAAGTGTGAAGGAGATATCGGTCAGGCCAGTTGCTGCAGCCGAGACATTCTGGACAATCATGTCGATGTTGATATCAGCATCGGCGATTGTCTGGAAGATACGGGCAGCGACACCAGTGCGATCTGGAACGCCGACGATCGTGATCTTTGCTTCGCTCTTATCGTGTGCGACGCCTGCGATGATTGCTTGTTCCATATTTGCTCCTTCAGGATGATCCTTAACCACCCATGTGCCTTCGAGATTTGAAAATGATGATCGAACGTGAATCGGTAAGTCATAGCGACGTGCATACTCGACACAGCGAAGGTGCAGAACCTTTGCACCACTCGCTGCGAGTTCGAGCATCTCTTCATAGGTGACGGAATCTAATTTGCGAGCTGTTGGCACGATGCGCGGATCGGCGGTGTAGACACCATCGACATCCGTGTAGATCTCACAGACATCGGCATCAAGTGCTGCGGCGAGCGCAACCGCTGTTGTATCGGATCCACCGCGACCGAGCGTGGTGACATCGTTTGTATCTTGGTTAATTCCCTGGAAACCGGCGACGATCGCAATCGCACCATCATTGAGCGCTTCAACAATGCGGCCTGGCTTCACATCGATAATGCGCGCCTTGCCATGAGTTGATGTTGTCAGAACGCCAGCTTGTGAACCGGTAAAGGATCGGGCCTCATGTCCCAAATTTCCGATCGCCATTGCAAGAAGTGCCATCGAGATTCGCTCGCCTGCGGTGAGCAACATGTCGAGTTCGCGGCCATTGGGCATCGGGGTCACTTGTTCGGCAAGGTCGATCAACTCATCGGTGGTGTCACCCATCGCTGAAACAACAACGGCAACCTGGTGGCCAGCCTTCTTGGTGGCGACAATGCGGCTCGCTACGCGCTTGAGCCCCTCGGCATCAGCGACTGATGAGCCGCCATACTTTTGAACGATTAATCCCATGGCGTAATGAAATCAGATGGAAAAGCCCTGAAACGAGAAATACCTGGAAAATCTCATTATGTGGATAGGGTGTGCAATCCACATAATGAGATAAACCAGAGAAGGCGTTATTTAACTCTTTTTAATCGGTTTCACCGCATACTCTGCGGCGAGAATCTGGCCTAGGTAGTTCGCACCCTCGGCCCACGAGATTCCGTAGACCGCTTGAAAAGCTTGATCCCAGGTATTTCCCTCAGCGCCCTTGGCGATCAAGGCGATCGTTGCTTGCGCACCACCGATCGCAATAAGCGCCTCAGTGGCGGCATAGCCAACCGAGTACCCGAGTTGGTAATCCTGATTCTTGCTCGGATTCGAACAGGTCAAGGGATCTTGTCCTACGAGGAAGGCAGTGATCCCCGCCGCAGAGAAGTCAGTAAGCGAGACGGTAGTGCCAGGATTAATTGCTCTTTGAATATTGCCATCACGAGCGTTGAGATAGTCATTGAGTGTCGGTTGGAAAACTGGAATTCCGATCGCATTCGCTTGACCTTCATGGAACCAGCAAGGGGATGAATGGTGGAATTGATCGGATCGAGTGAATTCGCCTGGTTTCATAGCCACGCCAGTGAATTGGGCGAATTGCATATTGTGGGTTAACTCGTGCGTCACTTGCGTCATCGGGCCCGCGTATTGGTTTTGAATAGTCCAGGCATCGAAGCCTCCGCCACTCTGCACGCCATAGGTAGAGAAGCCATCTTTCGCCAAGATTCCACCTAATGAATTCCCGCCGTAGCAATCCTCGGCAACGCCATTATTGAATCCGCATTGGTTTCTAACGTTAAAGAGAATACCGTCTACAGGAACAGCATTCGAAGGAGTCCAACCAAGATCTCGTGCAACTTTCACAGCTTGCTCTTCGCCCCACTTCTCGTCAAAGGCGCTGAATACAACGCCGTGATATGTAGGTGGGACAGCAAAGCCATTGAGAAGTTGGTACTCGCGATTAATGCTGGGAATCATCTGTTCGGCAGTTGTCTTGGTGTTTGGTCCAATATCAATTGTGATTGGGACAGTTACAGGAGCATGCGCTGCAATCTCTTTCTGAATATTCTGCCACGCCTGAGCAGGAATGCTCGAGGCCATGCTTGCTGCATTGGCGAAGGTGATTGGGCCCATTGGAGCTACAGGCAAAGTCAATGGAATGAGCGCCTTAAATGGTGCTTTTGTCGGTGTTGGAGTTGGAGTTGGAGTTGGAGTCGGTGTTGGAGTTGGAGTTGAACTTTGTGTTGGCGTTGGATTAGGAGACCAGACTCGCCACACATTCTTTCCCGACTCCTGATTGCAGACATAACGAGTATTCGGGGTATCAAAGAAGGCGCCAATTTCTATGCAAGGGCTTCCGACTTCTGGTGGGGTAGAGACCGGAGGAGTTGCTGTTGGAGTTGGAGTTGGAGTGGGTTTTGGAGATTGTGCGACTGCAGGCTTCACAATCGTTGTTCCTTTATCCCAGACAAGCTTCTTTCCAGATTTGATACAGGTAAATTTCTTAGTTGAAGTCGAACTTGTCAGGCCCGCTTTTGAACATGCAGCGCCAGCAACTGGAGTTGCGGCAGAAACATGGGCGGGGAGTAGAAGTGAGGTTGCAAGCACTAGAGCCGCCGCTAAGGAAATTTTTCTCATACGGGATGCTAGCTCGGTGGGCGTGCTCCTACAAGGCTTACATGGTTAATATCGAGTTAAATAATTGTGAAGGGTTATCCCGCAAAATCTTCATTCTCACGAATTGCTCGCCAGAAGTGCCTTCTTGATTGCCGGCACAGCCTTCATGACCGCCGTCCAGACGCCCGCCCCTCCGTGGATCGCTCCAGGAATAAGCGTTAAAACACTTTTTCCTTTCAGGGCTTTCACTGCCTTATCGAGATTTCTTGAATCGTAAGGGCTCACCGAGCAGTCATCGAGACCATGGAAGATATAGAAAGTTGGAATCGCTCTGAGGCTCTTTAGGTATGGATAAAGGCCAGCCGTCTTCATAGCTGCCTGCACCTTTGGGTCAGTGGTGTTACCGAACCAAGGATTGATATTTCCGGAATCAGGTGGGAAGGGATTCTTACTCTGATCGCATGGGTATTTGATCTTGTTCGCTGTCATCTCAAAGAAGTCCACATTTCCGAAGAGATCAATGACCAAAGAAATTGATGCTGAAGTTTTTCGATTGGGGTCAGTGGGATCATCAAAAGGTGAAGATTGGTTTCCGGTGATCGCTCCCATCAGCGCAAGATAGGAGCCCGCTGAATCACCAGCAGTTGCGAACTTATTGGGGTTGTAACCATATTTTGCTGCATTGGCTCTGAGAAAACGTATCGCTCGCTTTGCATCAACGCCCGCTGCAGGGAACATTGCTTCCTGTGCCAGGCGGTAATTGATTGATGCCACCGCCACGCCATTTTTGATAAAGGTCTCTAACAACCTTGCGCTCTCGTCATACTTCATAAAATCTTCATCGCCAAAGACAAAGCCACCACCGTGAGTCCATACGATGAGCGGAGGATTTTTAACGCCCTTCGGCAGATAGATATCTAATCGTTGAGTAGCAGATTGGGTGGCATACACAACATTTTCAAAGACTTGCATCTTCGCCAATGAGCTCTTGGGAAGAATGTACGTTGGAGTGTATTGAATCTCCGGTGAACTTGTGCTTGGTGAACTTGTGCTCGGTGAACTTGTATTAGGTGAACTCGGTGAACTTGGTGTTGCGGGAGTGGGAATTACCTCTGGAGCAGGTAATGGTTCGCCATCTATCCACCACTTCTTCTCACCGTTGATGATGGTGCAGATCAAAGTCTTGCCACTGTAATCGCTTACAGTTTTCATTCCCTCTGGCGTTTCCGGACAGGTGCGACCTGGGGCGGCAGTGCCTTCTGGGTAACCATCCGCAGGATTTGAAGCTCTTGCTGTTGAATGTAATGAGAGGGTGAAAAGCGAGATCGTGACTAAAGTCAAGAGTGGCTTAGACCGCAATTCCATGGATCATAGTAGATCTGGATCTCGTAAAAGTGGAGGCTTACTCCCTCACGTGCTGAGCGATGACTGGTGCTAAGGCAGAGAACCAAGCCTGATACCCGCTGAGGGTAAGGTGCAGTCCGAAGGTATCTGGATCTTCGCAGTAGACCCGTTCGATGACGTTCTTCTCTGGATCCTTCAAGATAGTGAAGACGTCAAAGTATTCAATATCTGACATTTCGAGTGCCGGCTTGATGAATGCATTGACGGCCATAACGCTTTCGGAGAATTCATCGCTTCGTGGTGAGAGCGAGTTCCACACTATTGGAATTCCAGGAAGTCGTGATCTCAAAGTCTTGGCGACATCCATTACGTTTTTGATGACTTCCTCTTCGGTCAGTCGATATTTACCAAAGTCATTGGTACCAATCATGACGATGAGGAGTTCGGGATCAGCATCCACGATCGAATCCACAAGTGCCACTAAATCGCTCGTAGTGTGTCCAGGGAAGGCGAAGTTCGTCACGGTATGTCCAGGAAGCCAATCCTGCCAAGGGCCGCCGTGGACAATGCTGTCGCCTGCAAAAACAATACGTCGTGTCATGATGTGTGATCCTTTAACCAGAAGTTGAGCGCCGAAGGCAGATAACGTGCCCAGGTTGCGTTGGAGTGAGCGCCTCGATTAAGAGTCCGCCCGATGTAATCGATTGAGCTTCGGTAACCTCTCTCTTGAATGAGTCTGTTAGCTAAATCTTGGGATTGCTCGTAACGAGCATCAAGACCCTTTGTCCCGCGACTCATCCATAGTTTGTGATGACCGGGCGCAGGGAATTCCTTCATCATCTTCTCTGCAAGAAGATCACCACCAATAACCCAATGGGGCGAGAAGCTCAGAGCGGTATGGAAGAACTCTGGTCTACGTATAACGGCGTAGATAGATGCCAGTCCTCCCATGCTAGCTCCGAGCACCGCACTCTTCTCAGGTAGTGCGGTCTGGCCTACGCGATCAGTGATCTCAGGGACTATCACTTGGGTAATCTCATCAAGGAATCTTTCTCCCGCAAGTTCGGTCACAAAGGTTGCAACGTTATCGCGATAGACGCCATAACTCTCTTGTAACCAGTTCTCATCCTTGTTCATATAGATCTCGGGCGTGTACTCCTTGAGCCGGCCATTATTATCTTCTGCATAAGGTGTGTGATAGATACAAATCAAAGTTGGAGGAGTGACTCCGCGAGCCTGCGCGGCATTAAAAGCCGATCTACCAAGTTCCCAAGTTGCCCTTTGGTGGGGATTGATACCGATGTTTCGCTTATCTAGTACGCCTTGGCCATCGTGGGCGACGACAAGATGTTCGCCTGGCTCTTGTGGTGCCCAGTAATCCACTGTGCGATTGCCGAATTTAACCTTATGAACATAGCCAGGAAGGCCTCTGACTTGGAACTTCTCAATCTCTATCATTGTGCGCTTATCCCTTCGCCGATCCGCTGACTAGCCCAGAGATAAGGAATCTCTGCAAAAAGATAAATAAGGTGAAGACTGGGATAGTTGCAAGAAGTGCACCGGCAGCGAATGGTCCCCAGTTCTTTCCATATTGGCCATAGATGAATTGTTGGAGGCCAACCGCAACAGTCATATTTCTTCCATCAAGACCAAGGATCACAGAGGTGATCAGATACTCGTTAAGGATGCCGATAAAGGAGAGCAGCGAAGTCACAACGAAGACCGGGGCAGCCAGTGGCACAATGATTCTTGAGAAGATCAAGAAATGGCTCGCACCATCGATAGTCGCCGCTTCATCAATCTCACTTGGAATCGTGTCGAAGAATCCTTTGAGCATCCACGTATTCACGCCCAAAGCCCCGCCACCAAAGATCAAGATCAACGGAAGCTGGTGGCCTAAACCTAAGAATGGAAAGGATTTTCCGAAGGTATTAATGATTAGGAAGAGAGTGGTGGCGGCCAAGAGTTGAGGGAACATCTGCACGATGAGGATCATGGTGAGTGTGACTTTGCGGCCCTTGAACTTTTGGCGGCTCAACGGATATGCGGCAGCCGCGCCAATGATGATCTGCATCGCAGCGGCGGCAAAGGCGATCACTAACGAGTTGCGAACCCAGGTAAAGAATGGTTTCTCTTTATTTCCGAAGAGATCAGTGAAATTACTCAATCCGTGATGGGTAGGAATGAGCTGCTGCGTGCTTAATTGTCCGGTGACATCGAAGGCCGCTGAAGCCATCCAAATTAACGGAAAGATTGCGAAGATTCCAACGACAATGCCGACGATATGGCGCCATAAGATCTTTTTCATCCAATATCGACGGCGCTTGGCATCTGGGAAGGTATAACTCTTCATTTAGTTAATCCCCTCCATCGTCTTCATCCGGCGTAGACCATAGATGGAAATTGCTCCCACCAAGATGAAGTTGAGAATGGATAGGGCGCTTGCCAATCCGTAGTTGTTACCTTCTTGGCCATTGAAAGCGAGCTTGTAGGTATAGGAAATCAAGATATCTGTGGCGCCTGCATTTCCGTTGGTATTTGGGAAAGTCGGTCCACCACCAGTGAGAAGATAGATTGCACCAAAGTTATTGAGCGCCATCGCCATCGAAGCGACCATGAGCGGGGCGAGTGTCCGTAAGACTAAAGGCAACTTAATCATTCTGAAGGATTTAAAGATGGAAGCGCCATCGATCTCGGCAGCTTCTACGATCTCATTTGGTATCGCCTGGATCGCTCCAGTCGTAATCAAGAACATATAAGGGAAGGTGAGCCAGAGTTCAACGATTAGGACCGCAATACGTGCCCAGAACGGATCCGTCAGCCAGGCGATATTGATGTGAAAGAGTCGATCAATCACTCCGGTCTGAGTAGTAAAGAGCCCAGCCCACACGAGTACCGAGAGCACATTAGGAATGGCCATTGGAATAATGAAGATCGTTCGGTAGATGCGCTTAGAGGCCAGCCGCGGAAAATTGAAAATCAAGGCGAGGCCGAGTCCAAAGAGGAAGCTCAGAATGATAAGCAGAATGGCATTAACAATCGTCCACGCCAGGACCGCCAAAAGTGGCTTACGGATCTCTTTATTCTGGATGATGGATGTGAAGTTACGAAGGCCAACATTCTCTTTCCAGCCTGGATAGAGGGCATCACCGGCTGCGCTCACCATCTGACCATTGTCATTAGGACGATAGATAACGCCGCTCTCACTATTGATCAACTCATCTTTGCTCGCGTTATACACCATCACTGGCTTACTAGCCTGAAGAGTCTTGAAATCTTGAGGCTGGAAGAGGAGCCCACCCTTCATGTGCACCTGGATATTTCCAAGATCACTTGCAACTTCCTGAGTCTGAGAAAAATTAAGCACTCTAAATCCAGGAGTCTGCGCGTTTGGAGTCTCCTTTAAGATTGAACTATTCCCGACCCAAAACTTTCCGACTGGGTATTGAAAGACCACAAATAATTTATTTGATGAATCTTCGATCGCAGCTTTGAATTCGATCGGGGCAATATCACTTGCCGGCACATTCGAGTTCTCAATGATTGAAGCGATCGCATCGGTTTTAGATATCTGATGACCATTGGAGTCGTTGGTGAATGCAACATAACCAGAGAAGATTGCTGGATAGATGTGGAAGAGGAAGAGCAAAAGGAATCCTGGCAGAAGGTATTTGCTCGGTATCTTCTTCTGAAGTGTGTAGATGTAAGCGACTAGACCCGCTGAGATTAGGAAGAAGAAACCAAGAAACCACGAGCGATTCTCGATGAATCGGAGGGCCATAAGCAGTAAGGCCACGATCACAGAATAAGAAAGTACGAACTTGAAGGACTTCGCCCCTAAGTTTCGAACTTTCATTGGAATGATTTACCGATCTCTCAGAGGACGGACAGATTAAAACAATAACGAAATCTTAAGAAGTAATCCTGGGCCTCTACGGTATTGCCTAAGAGACCCAGGACCCTTCTTTTACTTAATTACTAACCCTTAAGAGCTGTCTTAAGGTTACTTGCTGCTGTCTGCATTGCTGGGCCGAACTTTGACTTACCAGCTGCCCAATCTGCAAAAGCGTTATTCCAATAGGTCCAGACGCTGTTCATCGCAGCGATATTTGGCATTGGAATACAGAGGGCGCCATAGGCACCGAACTTTGCTCCGACGCTGGTGCTATCGAGGCTTGCAGCAGCTTCCTTATTTGCAGGATAGTTGCTGAACTTTGCGCTCAATGTCTTCTGGAAGTCAGCTGTCTGTGCAACCTCAGAGAGGAACTGCTTTGCAAGCAACTTCTGCTTTGAGAAGTGATTGAGATAGAGCGCAGTTACTCCGCTGAATGCGCGAGCTGTTCCACCATTGACTGAAGGGATACCTGAAAGGTCATACTTCATGCCGGCCTTGTCAAGACCTGCGATTGACCAAGGTCCAACGATTGCATATGGAGCCTTGCCGTTTGTGAAGGCAGAGTTGTCATATGTATTCGACTTGTCAAAGAGCTTCTCGGCAAGCCAGTTATCCATCAATGAGGCTTGCTTAGCAAGAGCTGGAGAATAGATTCCGACCTTGCTGGTGTTGATATATGAACCAGACTTGTTTTCAAAGACATATCCACCGATTGAGTCGAAGAATGCCTGGAGGTTGTATCCATCAAGGTGGGTAACAATTCCTACAGATGCTTTTCCAGAAGCAATAAGTGAATTTGATGTGCTTTCAAGATCTTTCCAAGTCTTTGGTGCGCCAGCTGGTACTAATGCAAGGTTTGTAGCCAATGCAATATTGCTCACGCTCAGTGGGATACCCCAAGTCTGATACTTAAAACTCACACCCTGGAGAACTGCTGCAGGGAATGCGCTCTTATTAATCGTTGAACCCAATGATTCAACAAGACCTGATGCAACGACTGAACCAGTGTTGTCGTGTGTAAGTTCGACGAGATCTGGACCAGCGCCTGCTGGTGCCAACTTTGCCATTCCGCAATCGCCCAAGCCACACTTGGCAACGATGTTCAGGGTGACAGAATTCTTTGCAGCCCATGATGCGGCAGCAGCCTTATAAGTGGCTTCTTCTCCACCGTTTACCCAGATGGTCAATGTTCCGGCCGCGTGCGCAGGCACAACAGCTCCCGTTAACGCTATCGATAGACCCAGGAGCCCAACTCCCACATGTCTAAGCTTCATAACTCCCCCTAATTGGTTAGATCATCGACGCGCGTCGATAATGAGGTACTCTAAGCCCCGTCGCATAAAGAGTCAAGGATTTCCAAGGATTTCAAGATAACGGAACCTTTATAAAGAGGTTCAAGAGAAGATTGATTAGAGATTGAAAGGAGAGCTGAGCCGAGATGAGTACCCGCGCTGACGTCGCAAAGCTCGCTGGGGTCTCTGAGAGCACAGTCTCCTATGTTCTTTCAGGCAAACGTCCCATCAGCGATGATACGAAGCGCCGCGTCCAGGATGCAATCGATCAACTCGGGTACAAAGCGAATTACGCAGCAACTGCTCTAGCAGGCGGATCTCCGCGGATGGTCACAATGATGACCGCAAACTTGTTCCGTACTCCACCGTCGCAGATTGATGGTGCCCTCATCGATGGAATCGTGAGCGGAGTTCAAAGCGATGGCTTCCATAGCGTTATCTGGCCGATTTCAAACGATGATGACTCAGATGTAAAGATGCTGTTGGAATCTAATTTCTCCGGCGGCGTGATCCTCATGGGTGTCACGGATAACGATCACCGCGTTCAATTTCTCAATCAAGAGAAAGTCCCATTTCTCGTCCTAGGTCGAACTAATGTTGGTTTTGAATATCACTATGTAGATCGCGATTTCGAAACTGTGTACCTGCTTGCCCTCGAGAAATTAAAAGAAGCAGGGCATAAAAATGTCGGAGTCTTATCTGGCAGCACCGAGATAAATAACTACCTCAAGAAGGCAGCAAAGACACACAATCTACGTTTACATTTAATGACATCAAAGAACAATTTTCAAGCTGGAAGCGAATTAGCAAAGGTATTCAAGCAAGCGTACCCAGATGTCACCGCCGTCATCTCACTTTTGGACTTAGCTGTACTCGGCTTTGTCGCCTCGTGTGAAGAGTGTGGAATATCAATCCCAAAAGATCTCTCGATTATCGGTGTAAATATGTTGGAAGAGCAGGCAGAGAGCGCGAAGCCAAAGATTTCTACGATCGCCTTCGATGCTTACAAGATGGCTGAATCGTGCGGAAAGATCATGGTGGAGATCATCAAGGCAGGTAAGGGAAGCACTTCTAAGCGGAGCGAACTCTGGGTTGGTGACTTTGTTGATCGAGGCTCGATATCTGCCCCTTCCGTTAACTCTTAATCAACCGTCCTTCGACCCTCAAAGGCGCGGCCGAGCGTTACTTCATCGGCATATTCAAGATCTCCGCCAACCGGTAGGCCCGAAGCGAGACGACTGACCTTGATTCCCATAGGGCGAATCTGTCGGATTAAGTAGGAAGCTGTTGCCTCGCCCTCAAGATTAGGGTCGGTAGCGATGATGATTTCTGCGATATCAGGGTTAGCAAGGCGAACCATGAGTTCGCGAATACGGAGTTGTTCTGGGCCAACTCCATCGATCGGGCTGATCGCACCACCTAAAACGTGATACTTCCCGCGAAATTCGCGAGTCTTCTCAATCGCCATCACATCTTTTGACTCTTCAACGACACAGATGAGCGTGCCATCACGACGTGGGTCACGGCAGATACGACAGGTCTCTTCCTCTGTGATGTTGCCACACTCGGTGCAGAACTTCACGCGTTCTTTTACAGTGCGAAGAACATCGACCAAGCGCGACACATCAACGCGTTCGGATTGAATAATGTGGAAGGCGATACGTTGTGCTGACTTTGGGCCAATTCCCGGGAGACGACCTAGCTCATCGATCAGATCTTGAATCGCGCCTTCATACATCGTTGTTGGTCTTCTTAATCACTTTAGCACCGAGCTCTTTTGCAAGGAGCGCAGCACCACTGAGTTCGACTTGGTCAGATGGATCTTCGACAGTGCGCTCGGGGGTAGTTGTCGATGCATTGACGGTTGGATCAACAATACATTCAATCTTGATATCAAGGCCAACAACTTCGGCGAAAGCTTTTCGCAAAATAACATCTGATTCAGAGCGAATGAATGAATCACGTGCGCCAGTGTTGACGATACCGATTGTGATCGCCTTATCGTCGACTGCAAGGACTTGAGCACTTGCCGAGAGCAATGACCAAGTAAGGCGTCGCTGCTTTTTAACATTCTCGATCACTTCGGGCCAGAACTTACGCAATGCCGCGATATCTACTGGTCCTGCTGGTCGAGGAGTCGATGCGGCTGGCGCAACAGGAGCTGGTGTTTCAGCAACCGGTGCTGCCTTCACTTCTTCCTGTGGCTCAGCTTTGACTTCTGCCTTCGGTTGCACAGGTGCGGCTACTTCAATCTTTGGAGCAGGTGCTGCCTTTGCAACAGGTGCCGTAATAGCAATACCGTTCTCAAGTCGTTCGATGCGCGCGAGCAGACCTTGGTCATCATTGCCCGGGAGCAAGATTCGAGCACAAATAAGTTCGAGAATGAGGCGAGGGGCAGTGGCGCCACGCATCTGGGTAAGGCCATCGGCAGCGATATCTGCTGATCTTATGAGCGTGCCGGCACCTAATAATTGGGCCTGATTCTTCATTCGTTCGAGTTGATCTGCTGGATATTCGCGCAAGATATGTGAGGCATTATCTTTTGATGCACCCACAATGATGAGATCGCGAAGACGTTCTAGGAGGTCCTGCGTGAAACGTCGGGGATCATGCCCTGACTCAACAACACGGTTAACCGTGTCAAAGAGCGATGCGCCATCACGAGCAGCAAGGGCATCAATGGCCTCGTCGAGAAGTGCGCCATCGGTATAACCAAGGAGCGCGGTAGCGACTTCGTATGTGACGCCATCTTTACCTGCACCAGCAAGGAGCTGACCAAGGACAGAGAGTGCATCACGGACAGATCCACCAGATGCGCGAACCACTAATGGAATAACGCCTTTAGCGACAGCAACACCTTCTTGCTTGCAGACACCTTCGAGATGTTCGGCCAGAACTGATGGTGGTACCAAGCGGAATGGATAGTGATGTGTTCGCGAACGAATAGTTGAGATCAACTTATCTGGTTCGGTAGTGGCAAAGATAAAGAGAACGTGTGGTGGTGGCTCTTCTACAACTTTAAGTAAGGCGTTTGCAGCGCCGGGTCCGAGTTGGTGCGCCTCATCGATGATGTAGATCTTGTAACGCGATTGCACAGGGGCAAAGAAAGCTTTGTCGCGAAGATCGCGTGCGTCATCAACTAATCCGTGGGTAGCAGCATCGAGTTCCATGACATCGATAGATCCTGGACCATTTGCAACAAGATCACGACAGGACTGGCATTCGCCACATGGATTTGGTGTTGGGCCCTTTTCGCAATTGAGTGATCGCGCCATGATGCGTGCAGATGAAGTCTTGCCGCAACCACGAGGACCACTAAAGAGATAAGCGTGATGGATCGAACCAGATGTCAGAGCATTAGAGAGAGGTTCGGTGACATGATCTTGGCCGATGACTTCGCCAAAGGATGATGGCCGATACTTGCGATATAACGCGAGTGACATCGCCATCTCCTTCTCTACTTATCGGGACATATCGAGCTAATTATTGGGATCCCCCGCACACCCGCCAGAGCGGACCTACCCTTGCTGCATTCCTGCCCTGGGGGAGTTCAGTACGGTGACGCCGCACGGAGGATCTGAGGGTAATCATAGTTTCTAGAGCCGATAGGCTACGACCCGTAATGACGCGCAGGATCGGCCCCCTTGGGGTGGGTGACTGCGGCCAGCACAGGAGGATTCGCATAGCGGCCGAGTGCGCACGCTTGGAAAGCGTGTAAAGGGCAACCTTTCGAGGGTTCAAATCCCTCATCCTCCGCTC
>CANBSP010000012.1 GCA_947372165.1 Actinomycetota bacterium
CGGACGACTTTGGTACGAAGCACTGCTTCGTTCAAATTGAGTTGGCGATCAAGTTCTTTAATCGCTTCTGGACCACAGTGCAGATCTGCAACAGCGTAGATGCCTTCTGACTTCTTATTGATTTCGAAAGTCATACGACGACGGCCCCAGATATCGAGCTTGTCGACGGTGCCACCACTGTCTTTGATGATCTTGAGGTATGTCTCAAGACTCGGTGCGACTGTGCGTTCTTCTAATTCAGGATCGAGAATGACCATGATTTCATAATGACGCATGAGTTAACCCAACCTCCTCTGGACTAAAGCGGCCGCAGGATTTCTGCGGCAGGAGGGTTACTACTCCCCAAACTATGGGCCTGGCGGGTGCCTGACCTTGTAAGAGGAAGGCTAAGCGTATCCCTCGACCTGCGAGATGAGAAATTCGAGGTTCTGTGGGGCCGTTGAGCGTGTGGATACCCGCACGAGGAAGTAGAGGGTGGCTCCGATCCGGATCAGGGTTGCCGCGGCATATGCCTTGGCGGGCAGGCCAAAATGGCTGCCGGTATAGGTAGCCAGGTACTCCCAGATCGCTAGGTGATAGAGAAGCTCGGCGCCCTGCCAGACCCAGAAAGCGCTGCGATCTCGAGTGCCACGCATCGCCAAGATCGCAAGTGGGGTAAGCCAGAGAACATATTGTGGTGAGTAGACCTTGCTTGAAATCGTAAAGATCGCAACGACTATAAAGGAGATTGTTGCAAGAGTCGGAAGTTCGGGGAGGCCAAAGAAGTAGATCGCGAATGCGGCGATCCCAATAAGAAAGAGCAAGAGCGATAAGAAGTTGAGATTCTTTGTTGAGATCCCAAAGAGGTTCAGTGCATACCAGAACGAACCAAAATCCACGCCGCGATCTTTATTCATCGCAAAGAAGCGCCACCAGCCGGCTCGGTTAAAGATCATAAATGGTGCATTGATGATCACCCACGCGCCAACGGATATAAGAAGGTAACGAAGCAAATCTTTAAGTTGCTGGCGGCGATAGAAGATGAGCGCAATAGGTGCGAGTAAGACGATTGGGAAGAATTTTGTGGCAATTGATAAGCCAAGAAGAAGTGCACTGTAATCATACTTGCGTCGATCAAAGTAATAGACAACAAGAATCGCAGATGCGACCGCCCATAAATCCCAATTGATATAGAGCGAGGCAATCACGGCTGGGGAAAGTGGAAGTAGGTACCAGAGTTCTGGTTTCATCTTTGCAACAAGTAAGGCCACGCCCATGAAGAGCAGTGCGATGAGTGCAATATTTATTAAGAAGTAAGTCTTATCACTTGTAGTGGGCAGTGCAGTCACCCACATCACCACACCAGTAACAGGTGGATACTCCACTGAGTTGGTGGCACTGGAATATGGCCATGTGTGATGGATCAGATCGCGCGCACCAAAGAGTGATGGCAGATCTGAATAACAGGCATGGGTATAGACATCAGGAGATGCAAAATTGGTATTGAGGCAGTGATCAAACTTGGCAAAGGAGAAGAGTGCAGCGATAAAGGCGAGTATCAGGACTGACTTTGTCGCATATTTCATAGCCCTAAAAACCTACTATTTCGTGGTTTTTTTAGGTTTAGGTGTTGGTTTAAAGGCGGTAGCCACTGGCGTTGGCTTCTCAGCAAGTGATGGATCAAGTGTTGGAACAGCTTGAGTCATATCAACAGGAGATGTCCCACCAATATTTGCCGGCGCTGGGAAATCAACGATCGGTTCTTTTGCAAGAGCGGCCTTCATGAAGAGCTTCCAGATACCCGCTGGGAATGAACCACCCGTTACAGCATTGAGACCACCAATACCGTTCAGTGATTGAGTCGCATCATCTCTAAACATTGCAACAGTCGCTTCCATCTGTGGTGTATAGCCATTGAACCACGCAGATGCATTATCAGTTGTTGTTCCGGTCTTGCCGGCAGATGGTCGACCAAATCCGGCGAGTGCACCCGATGCTGTTCCAAACTTCGTCACACCTTGGAGAGCAGAGGTCGTATCGGCCATCACGTCAGCAGCGAAGACTTGATTAGCCTGAATATGAGATTCATAGAGCACGCCTTGGTTGGAACCAAGAACTTCTTTCACGATAAATGGTTTGGCATAGACCCCTTGTGCTGCGAAGGTTGCATATGCAGATGCGACATCGATGACATGTGGGCTCGATACTCCGAGAGTTACTGATGGAGTTGCAAGCATTGAGACGCTCTCTGGAATACCGGCACGACGAGCAACATCAATAACTTTATCTGGGCCAACCTTGATACCAAGTGGGACATAAACAGTATTTACTGAATGTGCCGTTGCATCAGCGAGTGAGACCTTCGGGAATTGTTCACCGCCGTAGTTAAAGACTGAGTAATTTTTCTGTGCACCAGCATCGTAGAAGACAGCTGGTGATGAACCGTTCCAGACTGATTGCAATGAGATTCCTTGTTCGAGTGCCGCAACAAGTGCAAATGGTTTAAAGGATGAACCCGCCTGAGCTGTTGCCTGAGTTGCATTGTTGAGCTGTTGCTTCAAATAATCTTGCCCACCGTAGAGCGCTGTTATCTCGCCCGTACCTGGTCGAATGGCAACGAGGGCTATTCGCAGGTTAGTTGGAGCGCTTGTGGGGGTGCGTTTTGCGACCGCATCTACGGCTGCCTGTTGGGCGGTCTTATCGATCGTGGTCTTGACGACGAGGCCGCCAACTTGCATCTGTTGATCAGTGAATCCCAAATTCAGAAGTTCGTGTTGTACCCATGAAATGACATAGCCCTTTGGTCCACCAAGTGCGCCACCAAGTGTGCGTGGTTCGATAAATGGGAACTTCGCTTTTGCTGCCTGGGACTTCGTGAGCCAGCCAGCTTTCACCATCTCATTGATCACATAAGAGAAGCGAAGTTTCAAACGCTTCAAACCCTTAGTGCTCTGTGGATCGTAATAACCAGGTGAATTTAAGATCGCCGCGATCACTGCATCTTGTGCAACAGTGAGTTGATTGACGTTTCGATTGAAGTAGACCTGGGCAGCGGTTGCGACTCCGTATGAACCACGTCCAAAATAAATAGTGTTGAGGTAATTTTCAAAGATCTGATCTTTAGATTGTTGACTCTCAAGTTTTGTCGCGATTACAAGTTCTTTAACTTTTCGGGTGATCGTGCGACTCTGACTCAGGAAAGCGGTCTTCGCATATTGTTGAGTGATAGTCGATCCACCCTGCAGTGTTCCGCCAGAGAGATTGTGATAGATCGCGCGCAGAATGCCGGTCGGGCTAAATGCTGATTCAGAGTAAAAATTCTTATCTTCGGCGGCGAGAACTGCATGACGTAGTGAGATAGGGATATTTGCTAATTTAACAATGGTCCGGTTCTCAGAACCGATGCGGCCGATCTCTGAACCATCAGAGTATTGAATGATGGTGGCTTGGCTATTAACAAAGGCATTTGGATCCGGAATCTTGACGGTGAAGTAAGCGAGGCCGAAGGTGAGCGCTCCAACGACAAAGCCGCCGCCAATCGTGAAGATGGCGCCACGTATCAGCAATGCCTTCCAATTCACCATGAGTGAAAGGTTACTCCTTTATGCAGGGGGTGATTCGGGTCTTTAACGGGTCTTTAACGGGTCTTTCAACGGCTCTTTCGAGGGGCTTTTCGAGCGTGGCCATCGCCTAATTTGAAGGAGTAAATGAGGTGATGCCAATCGCAGCCGCGGCAGACTTCGACGACATAGACACGAAATTCTCCATATTCACTCTGCATCTCATCGAGTTCTTTGATCGACTTAATACGGCCTGAGTATTGTCCGAGTTGATCACCAAATGCATAGTGAAGTACGACCATCGCCTGCTCTCGACAGACTGGACATGGGCGTTCGACCGCCTCGCCGTGATATTTCGCGGCTAATCGAAGATAAGGGTCAGCATCGCAAATATCTACCTTCGCTTGAGCGCCTTTGAAGTATGAAACTAATGTGGCGCGACGTTTGAGTGAATAATCAATCGAATCACGTCTTGACCACATACCGCTAAGGATAATCGGTAACTAGGCTTAGCTCATGCCCGTGCGGAGTAATTATTGGCCTTTCCACCAAGGCAGCCGACTGCCCGTGCTCTTACAACTTCGTTGGCTTGGTCAATTTACCGATGGTCTCTTCCAATCTTCACTTGCCTCTTTCGTCCTCTTCTCACCCGAACGCCAACCCAATGCAGTTGCTGCAGCGATCGCCTTCGCCGTTGTTCTTCTCCCATACTCACTTGTTGGGCCTTATGCAGGAGTCTTCTTAGATCGATTCTCTCGGCAGAAGATTGTGCAAGTGGCGAATATTTCCCGAGCTCTGGTCTTACTTGCAATCGCATTGGCTATCAAAAATAGTCTGACTGGAATTGCGCTCACACTCTTGGTCTTGATTGCTTTTGGAATTAATCGATTGATTCTTGCTGGGCTCTCTGCCGGTTTACCTCTCGTTGTTCGCAAGAGTGAGTTGATTGCGGCAAATGCCCTTGCCGTCACAGGTGGCACGATTGGTGTTGTTATTGGCGGTGGCGCAGGAATTGGTCTGAAGAAGATTTTGGATCACACCGTGAAGAGTGATTTCAGTGATGCGGCAGTAATACTCCTCGCGGCAATCCTCTATCTCTTTGCCGCAGTAATCGCTCATCGCTTGAAACATAAGGAGATTGGGCCTGCTGATCACGAAATTCGCAGTGAAAGCCGGGGTTGGCGGGAGATGAAGGAAGGCTTCGAGATCCTGCGCGACCACAACGATGCCCTTCGCGGCATCCTTGCAACCGGAGTACAACGCGGTGGATTAACAGCTCTTACTTTGATGGGTCTGCTCTTAGAGCGAAATACTTACCACCCTGCCAATAACCCCGATGCTGGTCTATCCGGTTTTGCAGTTGCGCTCGGAATTGCTGGAGTCGGCATTGGTATCGGTTCGCTCATTACACCGATCTTTGTTGATCGAGTCGGCCGTCATATCTGGATTCGCCTCATGATGGTGAGTTCGATTCCATTTCTCTTCATCTTTCTTCTCTCACAGAAGCAATGGTCACTCATTCTTGCCGCATTCTTTGTTGGGTTATGTGGACAAGCAGTAAAAGTGACTAATGATGCCCTTGTTCAATCAAAGATTGAAGATGAGTACCGGGGTCGAGTCTTTGCCTTCTATGATGTCTGTGTCAATGGCGCAATTGTTTCAGGAGCACTCATCGCCGCACTCATTCTTCCGACGAGTGGCAAGTCGATGCTTCTACCGACCGTGATTGCCATCGCATATCTTGGGACCAGTGGTTTCCTACTTCGGAGCGTTCGCTTCCCACCACGTCATTAATTCACGGGTCGCCTCTATCTCACCGAGTGGGCCACGATCGAGTCGAAGTTCAAGTAGATGTGCGTAAGCCTTACCGATCAGCGGTGAAGGTTTAACACCAAGAATTGCCATAATCTGATTTCCATCAAGATCTGGGCGAATCTTGTTGAGCTCTTCCTCTTCTTGCAATACTGCAATGCGTTCTTCGAGGGAGTCATATGTTGCCGCAAGCATCGCAGCCTTCTTTGCATTACGAGTTGTGCAATCGGCGCGAGTTAAGAGGTGAAGGTGAATCAGTAGATCGCCTGCATCTCGGACATATCGACGAACCGCTGAATCAGTCCATTCACCGCTGCCATATCCATGGAAGCGCAAGTGAAGGAATACCAGGCTATTTACAGCATCGATCGTCTCATTATCAAAGCGCAGCGCCTTCAACCGACTCTTCGCCATTCGCGCACCAACGACTTCATGGTGGTGGAATGAGACACCGCCGCCCGGGATTAACTCGCGCGTCTTTGGCTTTCCGATATCGTGCAAAAGGGCAGCAAGTCGCATCACAAGATTTGGTCCACCGAGACGGTCTTCGAGCGCAATCGCTTGTTCGAGCACAGTGAGCGTATGTTCATAGACATCTTTGTGGTGATGGTGTTCATCGATCTCGAGCTTGAGCATTGGTAGTTCTGGAAGAACTCGTTGGGCAATTCCGGTTTCGACGAGGAGATTTAATCCAAGACGAGGTTTTGAAGACATCAACGTTTTTACTAACTCATCACGAACTCTTTCAGCAGAGATAATTGAGATTCGATCTGCCATCTCTGTCATTGCTGCAATCGCATCTTCGTTGACAGTGAAATCGAGTTGACTCATAAACCTTGCAGCACGCATCATCCGTAGCGGATCGTCGCTAAAGGAGTCAGTTGCTTTTCCTGGAGTTCGAAGGATGCGCTTTGCTAAATCTGAGACACCATCAAAAGGATCGATGAACTCTGGTTGTGGCGATGTTAATTCAAGCGCCATCGCATTGACAGTGAAATCTCGACGGCCAAGATCGCCAAGAATGGAGTTTCCGAAATCAACTTCAGGTTTGCGAGATTCGGGATCATAAATATCGCTGCGGTATGTGGTCACTTCAATAGTGAGATCACCTTTTTTGGCAGCGATCGTTCCAAATTTTGCACCTTGGTCCCAGATTGCATCTGCCCAACTACTTAAAATTTTCTTTGTTGCATCAGGTCTGGCACTTGTTGTGAAATCAAGATCGTTTCCAAGCCGTCCCAAGATCGCATCTCGCACAGGTCCGCCAACAAGAGCCAAGGTGTAGCCCGCGTTTTTAAATGCAGCCGCGAGTGAATCAGTGATGGGGGCTTGTTGTGCGAGGGTTGTGATGGCAAGGGCGATGGCAAGCGCCTTGGGTCCATCTGCCCCAGCAGCCTCATCTCCGAGATCTCTCACAATGGTGCTCATAAGGGGTAAGGCTAGGGGTTCGGGCTCGCCTTCTTGAGGGTTCTTGCTTGCCGAGAGGAGTACCCTGCTCGTATGACCCCGGCACCTGGTGCGGGTGGCGAAGCGAAGCGGAAGAAACGTCGTCGTAGACGTCCTTCTTCGGCAAACCCCGCTACAACCGCAACCACTTTAGATTCTTCTGCGCCTAAACCCGCCCCATCAGTTCAGGGTGGCCAAAAGTCGCGCCCGAATAAACCGCCTCGATCAGGTAATCGACCTCCTTATGCCAAACGCGTTGATGAGGTCAGCGCTGGCGGACTGGTAATCGATGAGTCTGGCAAGAATGGCCTCCTTATCGGTCGCAGAGATCTCAAGGACCCTACGAAAGAGCGGCTCTTATGGTCACTTCCGAAAGGCCATATCGAAGCTGGTGAAACTCCAGAGATGGCTGCGATTCGCGAAGTTGCTGAAGAGACCGGTATCCAATCCGAAATTTCGCGCGCACTCGGCGTTATTGATTTCTGGTTTATGGCTGGTGGCAAGCGCATTCATAAGACAGTCCATCATTACCTCTTTAAAGAGGTCGGTGGATTACTCCAACCGCAGATTGAAGAAGTTGATGAAGTGGGTTGGTTCCCTCTTGAAGAGATTGTCACAATGCTCGCATATCCCGATGAGAAGAAATTAATCGCAAAATCGGGAGAGCTCACCGTATGAAGAGGGTCGCTTTCGCTTCATCACTCCTGGTTGGGCTCGTTGCCGGATTGATGATGATCTTGGGTATGACCCAAGTGAACGCCGCTCAGAGCCAGTTAATTTTTATTACCGCACCATCAGTTGTCGATGTGAAAGGTCATTTTCTCGATGACAACCTTGCAACAGATCTTGCACCCACTGGATCGATCGGCAAACTCCTTTACTTAAATAAGGCAGTTCGATGGGAAGTTGATCCAGCGCTCATTGAAGAAGTTCAATTAATGAGTAAGGGTTACACACTCATCGACGGAACTCCAGGTCTTGGTCAAGAAGTTGCGACCGCCTTCTTAGCGCGAATTAGCTCACTTGCTGGAATTGGCGCGGTTGATGCGATGGTCTACGCAAACCCATCAGAATATTGGGTTTTACATCTCACACCACACGAACGTAATTATCTCTTTACGGTCTCAACAACCAGACTTGCAACACTTCTTCATCAGAATGTTGGAGCTGCCACCGAGTATGTGAGTAAAGAGTATTTTCATCTTTCACGGATGAATGAGATTGATATCCGTGATGGTTACAACACAATTCAAAGAAGTGCGATCTATATGGCACCTGCTGATCTCGACACCACACGGCTCTCGCTTATTCGACTCTTCAACCGTCAAATGAGTTCGACCCACAGAGATGCACTCCTTATTGATCTCAGTGAATCTCTATCGCTATTAAATACCAAGATTCGTCTGGCGCCAGGTCGATTCACTGTTACCTCTTCATCACAGAAATTACCCATCACAGTCATTAATGATTTCCCTGGCAGTGCCAAGATTAATTTAGTTATCAATTCACTCAACGAAAAGATCATCGTCGGTGAAACCGATGAGGTGCTCCTTGCCGGAAAATCCAAGGTACAGGTAATGGTGCCGATTAAGGTTCTGACTTCGGGTGCAAGTAGTTTTAGTGTGGTCATGCATAATTCCAAGGGTGATCAGATTGGCGATCCTCAGATCTATCCACTCTCGCTCAAGGTGATCAGTCCTGTTGCAACCTGGATTACGACTGGTGCGGCAATCACACTCTTCTTCGCTGCACTTCTGCAATCCTTACGTCGTATTCGTAGACGGCAAAAGGGGTGATGAAGCGATGAGTACTCCTGGCTCTACCGGCCATGATGATCGTGCCTTGATGCGCTCATCAACCGTCATGGCGATTGGCACCGTCTTCTCTCGGGTCACTGGTTTGGTGCGCGGTCTCCTCATTGTTGCGCTCTTAGGAACAGCGCTTCTTGGTGACACCTTCAATGTTGCGAACACCATGCCCAATATTCTTTATAACCTTATTATTGGTGGAGCGCTGACCGCGGTCTTTGTTCCTCAACTTGTTCGGGCGACTCGAGAAGCAGATGGTGGATCAGCTTTCATCTCACGCTTAGTCACAGCCTCAGTCGTGGTTTTAGGCATCATCACTGTGCTTGCGGTGATTGCCGCCCCACTCTTAGTTCGGATCTTTGCTACAAGTTACGTTGGTCGTCCCGAATTTGGCCTCACAGTCTTATTGATGCGTTGGTGCCTGCCACAGATCTTCTTTATGGGGCTTTTCGCCTTGTTGGGGCAGATCGCCAATGCAAAAGAGAAGTTTGGGCCCATGATGTGGGCCCCTATCTTCAATAATCTGGTCGGTATCGCAGGGGTCGCTTTTTTCTTACATCTCAACCCTCATTGGACCGTCTCATCTATCAGTCGATCTGACGCTACCTGGCTGGGGATAATCACCACTCTTGGTTATGTGGTCCAGGCTGCGGTCTTGATCCCAGTGATTGCTTCAACCAAGATCAGAATCTCACCGCGCTTTGATTGGCGTGATCCCGAGATTAAGAAATCGATGCGCTTGGCATCGTGGACGCTGATCTTTGCCGCCATCAGCCAGATTAGTTATTTGGTGACCGTCAATCTCTCAACTCATGCAGCGGTTCGTGCACTCAAAGAGGGAATCACTACAGGTGTTGGGTATACGCCTTATAACAATGCAACATTCATCATGATGTTGCCACATTCAATTATTACAATCTCTATTGTTACCGCTTTACTTCCGCAGTTATCGCGCTTTGCACATGAGAAGCGGATTTCAGATATTCATGACTCACTTGTCCGAACAATTCGGTTAGTGGGGATTATTACCGTTCCTGCTGCAATTGGATTATTGCTCTTTGGTCCACTCATTACTGAGACACTCTTCTTTGGAATCTCCTCAGCAGATGGGAATTACCTCGGGAATGTTCTTGCCGGTTTCTCTCTTGGTTTGCTCCCATTGAGCGTGAATCTCATCGCCCTTCGCGGATTAAATGCCTTCGAGAATGTGAAATTACAAGTTCTCTCAAACTTTATTATGAATCTGGCGGCAAGCGCCCTGGCGGTTATCGCGGCGGTAGTTCTTCCAGCTCAGTGGGTAACCGTTGGATTGGCGATAGCGCTATCGATCTCTTATTACATTGGTGCGTACTCAACGATTCGATTACTTCGACGTTATGAAGTTGTGATTCATACTGGTGAGATTGTGGGCCTCTACTCACGTCTTGCTGGGATCTTCCTCTGTGTCGCAATTCCAGTGCGGTTATTAAGCCCGCAGATTCCAGGTGGTAACACCTTACGTCTCCTCGTCGTTCTTGGATTAAGCGCCCTTGGTTACTTCACTTTGGCTCGCCTCTTTAAAATAAGTGAAGTGGGAAGCACCTTCCGAGTCCTACTCGGAAGAAAAAACTAAAAGCGATAGGGTGATGGTATGAGCGATCTTCGAAATCTTGTGATTGTTGGTTCTGGTCCGGCAGGCTATACCGCAGCTATTTATGCAGCGCGTGCTGATCTTAAGCCGATCATTTATGAAGGCTCGGTCACAGCTGGCGGCGCACTCATGAACACAACCGAGGTAGAGAATTTCCCTGGTTTTACTGATGGTGTTATGGGCCCTGACCTGATGGACAATATGCGTAAGCAGGCGAAACGTTTTGGTGCCGAACTTATTACTGATGACATTGTTGAGATGGATCTCACTGGCGATGTGAAGGTTCTTAAAGATGGATCTGGAAATACCATCAAGGCGAAGGCTGTCATTCTTGCAATGGGATCTGCCTATAAAGAGATTGGGTTAGAGAACGAGAAGCGCCTCTCTGGTCGTGGTGTCTCATGGTGTGCAACCTGCGACGGATTCTTCTTCCGTGATCAAGAGATTGCTGTTGTTGGTGGTGGAGACTCTGCTATGGAGGAAGCGAACTTCCTTACCAAATTTGCATCAAAGGTTGTCCTTATTCATCGCCGCGATACCTTGCGCGCATCAAAGATTATGGCTGAGCGTGCCGCTGCAAATCCTAAGATTGAATTCCTCTGGAACACTGAGGTAACTGATGTCCTTGGTGATCAGAAGGTCACTGGTTTGAAGCTTCGCAATACAGTCGATGGCACAGAATCAGAACGAGCTTTCACTGGACTCTTTGTTGCGATCGGCCACGACCCACGCTCTGAACTTGTTAAGGGAGCGGTTGACCTTGACGCCGAAGGTTATGTAAAAGTTGAAGGTCGATCTACTCGCACTAGCCTCACCGGCGTCTTTGCTTGTGGTGACCTCGTCGATCACACCTATCGCCAGGCGATTACAGCCGCGGGATCAGGATGCCAGGCGGCCCTCGATGCCGAGCGCTTCTTGGCTCACTAGAGCTGATTACCTTTCCCAAACGCCAGTAACCCAATAAATGGGAATAAGTGGGAATAACCCGCTGTTTTCATTTATGATCGCCCCACATCAGATCTATGAGAGAAGAGCACTTCATGGCAACAACACCAGTAACGACCGCAACCTTTGAGGCAGAAGTCCTCAAGAGCACAACCCCTGTTCTCGTTGATTTTTGGGCTGAGTGGTGTGGTCCATGCCGTGCAGTTGGACCGATCTTGGAAGAGATCTCACATGAGTATGGTTCAAAGATTAAGATCGTAAAGCTCAATACTGATGAAGAGGCTGCGATTGCCATGAAATATGGCATTGTCTCAATCCCAACCATGAATGTCTTCGTCAATGGTGAAGTCGTGAAGAGCATTGTTGGCGCAAAGCCAAAGCCTGCGCTTCTCAAAGATCTCGAATCCTTCATCGCGTAAAACGCGCTATCTATCGCAACCTGATTAATCCCTGATATCCGCAGATAGCTGTTGACAGTGATGACCTCGTTGCCGCTTCGCTTAGGAGATTCCGGCGATCGTGTTGCACTCTTAAGTAATACCCTCTTTCGATTGGGTTTACTTCGGGCTGCGCAATCAGAATTTGATAGTGATGTGGAATCTGCGGTTAAAGCATTCCAACAAAATCGCGGTCTTACCGTTACTGGAATTGTTGATGATGAGACCGCGCAGATTTTAGAAGAGGCACGTTGGAAACTCGGCGATCGCACTCTTCACTTAACCACACCTTTATTGATGCGCGGTGATGATGTCGCCCAACTTCAATCTCGATTAATTGAACTTGGTTTCAATGCTGGTCGAGTGGATGGCATCTTTGGTCGCTTGACCGAGAGTGCGCTTTTAGAATTTCAAAAATCTGCCGGTGTCGTTGTTGATGGTCGTTGTGGGCCTTCCACGGTGATGGCGATTTTGCGATTGATGAAGGTTGTCTCTGGGGGTGCACCGGCCCAACTTCGTGAACAAGTTGCGCGCGAAGGTAAAGGTCCTGCTCTTGCTGGAAAGGTTATTGTTCTTGATCCAGGATCTCGATGTGCTGATCCATTTATTACCTTTGATATCGCACAACGATTAGAGGGTCGATTAATTGCATTGGGTGTCACCGTCTTTATTACTCGTAGCGCCAGGAGTAATCCCAGTGATGATGAGCGCATTGATAGGGCTAATTCTTCTGGTGCAGATCTTGTTATCTCACTCGCTATTGATCATTATAAAAATGATAAGGCTCGTGGAGTCGCTACTTTTTATTATGGTGCCGATGCTCATGGTGTTCACTCTGTCGTTGGTGAACGGTTCGCCACCTTGGTCCAACGAGAGATCACAGCGCGAACCGACCTTCTCAATTGCCGGACGCATGCAAAGAGTTGGGATCTTTTGCGGCGGACCAAGGCTCCGACCGTCCAGATTGATCTCGGATATTCGAGCCACCCTGGAGATGTAAAGCGGTTATCTGATCCAGAATTTCGTGAAACGATCGTTGAATCCCTCATGATTGCGATCCAGCGGCTCTATCTCTCGGCCGAAGATGATGCGAAGACCGGGACGCTCAAGATAAGTGATCTCCGCCGTGCTGGGATCAGGAAGTAAGATTGCCCAATGAGCCAAGAGATCACCCGCTTCCATACTGGACAGCCTGAGAATTTAGAGCTTCGTTTTGCACAACGAGCATCACTCTTACAACCTTCTGAAATCCGAGCGCTCTTCGCTGTTGCATCACGACCAGAGATCGTCTCACTTGCCGGTGGTATGCCTAATCTCTCGGCACTTCCTATGGAGATGTTCTCTGATGTTGTTCAAAAATTAGTTCGTGAGAATGGCCAAGAGGCTCTCCAATATGGCAGCGGTCAGGGACATCCAAAATTACGTGAACAAATCTGCGACATCATGGCCCTTGAAGGTATTCGTGCACATCCAGACGATGTCATCGTCACTACTGGGTCACAACAAGCCCTTGATTTAATCTCGCGCATCTTTATCAATCCAGGCGATGTTGTTTTAGTTGAAGCACCTTCTTATGTAGGTGCACTTGGCACATTCCAACAATATGAGGCAGATGTTGTTCATGTTGAGATGGATAGCGATGGCATGATTCCGGATCGCCTTCGTGAAGCGATTGCTGCCACCAAGGCGAATGGCCAACATATTAAATTCCTCTATTTGATCCCTAACTATCAAAATCCAGCTGGTGTAACACTCCCTGCTGAACGTCGAACTGAGATTTTAAATATCTGCCGTGATGAGAAGATCTTTGTCGTCGAAGATAATCCATATGGCCTCCTTGGGTTTAATGGACCTTCACCCGATGCGATGCGTGCCGAAGATTCTGAGAATGTGATCTACCTCGGGTCGTTCTCAAAGACGATTGCTCCAGGTTTCCGAGTTGGTTGGGCGCTTGTTCCACAGGCCCTCAAAGAGAAATTAGTTATTGCGGCGGAATCATCGATTCTCTGCCCTTCAAATTTCGCCCAGCTCTCGATTAGTGGTTATCTCGCCGACCAACCGTGGCGTGAACAGATCACTGAGTTCTGCTCGCTCTACAAGACCCGTCGGGATGCAATGCTCGAGAGCCTTGAGAAATACTTCCCTGAAGGAGTCACCTGGACCCATCCTGAAGGTGGTTTCTACTTCTGGCTCACTCTTCCTGAAGGTATTGATACTAAAGCGATGATGCCAAAAGCTATTGCTGCCAAGGTTGCTTATGTACCTGGCACTGCATTCTATGCCGATGGTTTTGGTTCTCGTTCTATGCGACTCTCTTATTGCTACCCAACTCCTGAAAGAATTCGTGAAGGTGTGAAGGCTCTCGCTGGTGTTGTTAAGACTGAGATTGAAGCGTTAGAGAAGAGATCCCTCAAGTAGTTTGAGGTTTAGAGAATTGCTTCAGTAATTCGAGCAAGGTCTTCTAGATCAGCGAATTCAATTGTGATCTTGCCTTTCTCTTTACCCAACTCCACATTCACCCGAGTATCGAGTCGATCTGCAATGCGATTACTCATCTCTTGAAGTTGTGGTGAGATCGATTTTGGTGGTGAAGCCTTCTTTGGCTTACTGCTCTTTTTGCCTAGCGCAACCAACTCTTCAACTGCGCGAACACTCAATCCTTCGGCAACAATCTTGAGTGCAAGCTTTTCGATCTCTGCTTCATCTGTCATGGCAAGTAGTGCTCGTGCATGGCCAGCGGTAAGAACTCCGGCAGCGATCCGACGTTGTACTGATGCTGGAAGATTGAGAAGTCGTAGAGTATTTGTTACTGCAGATCGAGACTTACCTACTTTGATAGCGAGTTCATCATGGGTATATCCGAAATCATTGAGAAGGTTTTGATAGGCAGCGCCCTCTTCAAGTGGGTTTAGTTGTGATCGTTGAATATTTTCAACAAGGGCTTCGCGGAGTAATTCATTATCAGGTGTATTACGAATGATGACTGGAATAGTGAGAAGGCCAGCGAGTTTTGATGCGCGCAATCTACGTTCGCCCATAATGAGTTCGTAACGCCCATTTGGGAGTGATCGCACAACAGGTGGTTGCATGACGCCGACTTCTTTAATAGAAGCAGCTAATTCATTAAGTGCATCTTCATCAAAGGTAGTACGTGGTTGCTTAGGATTAGGTGAGATGGCATTGATATCAACTTCGGCACGATCTGCAACAACTTTTCCTTCCGTTGTTTCGATACGTGGAAGTGGTGTTGATGGAATAAGTGAATCTAATCCGCGGCCGAGGCCACCTTTGCGAGAACTCATGCTGTGATCGCTCCTGCCTCGTTTGGTTCGTCTGGTTCGTCTGGTTCGTCTGGTTCGTGGGGTGTTGCACTACTTCCTCGTTGTGCAATTTCGCGAGCTACCTGCATATAAGCAACTGCTCCTGGTGACGATGCGTCATAGGTCATAACGGTCTGTCTAAATGATGGTGCCTCACTGACGCGCACCGCGCGAGGGATTGGGATATCAATGAGTTCGCGCGGGAAGTGCGCCCTCACATCATTTGCGACATCGTTAGCTAGCCGTGTTCGCGAATCAAACATTGTTAATAAGATTGTTGAAATATGCACTGTTGAATTTAGGGCTCGTTGCACTTTTGAGAGTGTTGATACTAAGAGTGAGATACCTTCGAGTGAGTAGTACTCGCATTGGATCGGCACTAAGACCTCATCAGCGGCGGTGAGTGCATTAATTGTTAAGAGACCAAGACTTGGTGGGCAATCGATAATGACATAATCGAGGCGATCTCCGGCTGCTTCGCGCTCCTTTAAATAATCATTGAGTGCGAACTTTAAAATAGATTCACGGGCGACCATATTGACCATCGAAATCTCGGCATTGGCGAGCTCTTGATTCGCTGGTGCGCACTCCAGATGTGGGAAGCCGGCAACTTTTTGAATAATGGTAGAGAGTGGCTTCTCTTCTACAAGGAGTTCATACATTCCTTCGCCATCACGGTCGACACCTAGTGCGGTGCAGGCATTACCTTGTGGGTCGAGATCAATGACAAGAACCTTGAGGCCACCCATTGCGAGCGCTGCAGCGATATTGACGGTAGAGGTGGTCTTACCAACCCCACCTTTCTGGTTTGCGACGGTGAAGAGGCGGGTTTTAATGGGGCGAGGCATAGGCTCTTTAAGGCGGCGTGTGCCAATGACAGGTTTATTAGTAGGTTTATTTGTGGCTGTTTGGCTTGTTTCACGTGAAACAGTGGACTCCCCTGTATTCACCTCATTGCTCATAGGGAGAATCTACACACTCTTTCGAACCTCGATAATCCGAGAGCTCTCTAACTGGCCAATTGTGAGGGTGTGGAGGGTGGTCACGGTCGCCGTTTTTGGCTTTGTCTCATCAATCTCTGCTTGTGCTGACTCCCCTTTTATCGCCAAGAGGGCCCCTTTGGATGCAATCAGCGGCCAGACCATAGGTAAGAGCACTGGAAGAGGTTTTACAGCCCGCGCTGTGACGATGGCGAAGGCACTTTTGACAGATTCGGCCTTCCCTCGGATAACAGTGATGGGGATCTGAAGCTCCTCAATCACCTCGTTGAGGAAATCAACCCTCCGTTGGAGGGGTTCAATGAGGGTGACGCGGAGATCTGGCCGGGCGAGGGCGATCACAATGCCTGGAAGACCTGCGCCTGAACCGATATCGGCGACAGTGACCCCTTCTGGGATGAGTGTTGAGACAGGGATGCAATTTGCAATATGGCGATCCCAGATTCGATCAGCCTCTCGAGGCCCAATCAAGCCACGTTCGATCCCCCAGGTTGCTAGGAGTTCGGCGTAGCGTTCAGTTTGGTGGGCCCGCTCAGTGAAGTACTCATTGAGCAAGGTTTCACGTGAAACACTCACAGAGGGTACTTACTCTGGAAGGACGACAACACAGCGATGAGGCTCTTCGCCCTCGGATTCACTGGTGAGACCGATCTCTTGGATCGTGTCATGGATAACCTTGCGCTCAAAGGCGTTCATTGGCTTCAATTTGATCGCTGTGCCTGTTGATTTAACCTCATCAGCGGTCTCATGGGCGAGCTTTGCGAGCTCTTCCTTCTTATCTGAACGGAAGTTATCGATATCAAGCATGAGGCGTGAACGATCACCGAGGCTGGTTTGGACTGCAAGGCGTGTGAGCTCTTGGAGAGCATCGAGAACCTCACCATTATTTCCAACAAGGTGACCAAGTTTTCCACCGGCGATTGCGAGCGCTGCGCGGCCATTCTCCACATCAATATCGATATCGCCATCAAGATCGGTGATATCGAGGAGGGCCTCGAGGTAGTCAGCTGCTACATCGCCCTCTTCTTCCAAACGTTCGATCTGGCTCTTTTTAGGGCCTTTTTCAGCCGCCTCTGGGTTTGATGGGGTTGCTGGGCTCTCGTTCTCGCTCATTTTCTGCCTCTCGTTCTCAGGTTTCTCGCGGGTTGTCCGCTTTAATAGTATTTAGGGTGATTTGTAATGTTTTAGACTACTTTTTTGGCTTCCGTTTTTTCGGTTGTTTCCGTTGTGGTGATTGTGGATTCTGGCCCTCTTTTTCACCCTTTATATCAGGTTGTGAATCTGAAGATGAGCCCGAAGTTGAATCCAAAGTTTGTGTGGTGCCTGCGGCCTCTGGGTTAGCAATCCCCTTCTTTGCACGCTTCTCCATGAGTTCGATGTAAGCAGGAGATCCTGGTGTTGGGTTTCGCTTGATCACGTAATACTGCTGACCAAATGTCCAAAGGTTTGTTGTTCCCCAATAAATTAAAACACCAACCGGGAAGTTCACACCAGATACTGCGAAGATGACTGGGAATACATACAACATGATCTTTTGTTGCTGAGCCATCATGTCATTGTTGTTATCACTCTTTGGCATGCCTTTCACCATCAACTGACGTTGTGTGGTGAATGTTGTTGCTGACATAAAGAGAATAAGTGCAACTGTGACTATCTTTGTTGAGGTCACATGGGTGTTAAGGAATGTGTCAGAGAGACTGGCTCCAAAGAATTCAGCCTTCTGTGCCGAGATGAAAGCTGCAGTCCCTAAACCATTGCCACCTTTAAAGACACCGTGTGGATGATTATGCGCGATGCCGTTGAGCACAGTGAAGAGTGAGAAGAAGATTGGTGCTTGGGCAAGAATTGGTAGACATGATGAGAGTGGGTTGGTCTTGTGCTCTTTGTAGAGCTTCATCATCTCTTCTGATTGCTTCTGGCGATCATCCTTATAACGCTTTTGAATCTCTTTCATCTTTGGTTGCAGAGCAGTTAAAGCGCGTTGGGATTTGATCTGCTTAACAAAGAGTGGGATCAAAATAATTCGGATGATGATTACCAGGCCAATGATGGCAAGTGACCACTTCAGTGACTCGTGTGAAGTTTTACCGACGATAAATCCAAAAATATCGTGAAGGGTGACAATAACCCAGGAAACAGCGAAATATAATGGGTTGAGGATCGTTGACATTAGATGCTCGCCTTCACTTTATTAGATGGTGTGAGAGATGTGTATGGCTCATTGGCGTAATCAACCCCGCCATGAGAGAACGGGTTGCAACGCAATAACCGCCATGCAGTCATTGTTAAACCTTTGAGTGATCCATATGCGCGGATCGCATCAATTGAATATTGAGAACATGATGGGTAGTACTTGCACTTTGGTGCAAAGAAGGGGGAGATGAATTTTTGATAACCTCGAAGGGTCAAGATTAAGAGGCTCTTCATTGACGTGCCCCCAGCTTCTGATTGATCTTTACAAAACCTTGATGGAGTTCGGTTGCGAAGTCGCCACCATTTTTAATTACTCGGATGACAAGATGAGAGTGATTGGGGATGAGCCCAATATTCTCTTGTGCTGCGTGTCGTAGTTGGCGTGCAATGCGGTGACGGGTGACAGAGCCGCCAACTACCTTAGAGATGATAAATCCGACTTGTGGTGCGCTTTGAATGGTGGGATCTTGATGGAGATAGATCACTAAAGATTCTGTTGAGGCGCGGTGGCCGACCTTGGTCGTCTTGGCAAAATCTTTACTTGAGCGAAGACGGTTCTGTGCGGGAAGCACGATGGTTAACGCTCGTTATGCAGAGATGCGAGTGCGGCCCTTGGCGCGGCGTGATGAGAGGACTGCGCGTCCACCACGAGTCGCCATGCGTGCGCGGAAGCCATGCTTCTTGGCGCGCTTGCGGTTATTAGGTTGGAAGGTGCGCTTTGTCATGATGAACTCCTATTTTCTCCGGGTGAGCGGTTCTGCGAGATCTCGGCGATCTCGTTGCTCTGGACCGGGCCACAGCGGGGTAGAGGAGCAGGGTACAGAGCCCTGTTGATAAGGGTCAAACGAGATCCCTGATGAAGGGCTCTAACAGGTGAGATTTTGTGGATAACCGCTTGCTTTTTCACCCCCAGGGTCGTACTTTCTCCCTCTATCCACAGGGTGGCTCTCACAGGGGAGTCTAAACCTTGGGTTTAGACCACAGGTTGTGGATATCTTTGGGGAAAACCTGAAGTTTCACATAGGTCTTTTATTGAGGAGTGAGATGTCGTTGCTTGAGAGCGGTGCCCCAGCTGGCTCCTCCACCCCAGTCCAAACCCCCACCCCACCTCAAACCTTGGATGCCGCGGCAGTATGGCGAGAGATTGTTGAAGAGTTAAGTTCACAAGCCCCTCAGAATCGTGGCTTCCTTAACACCACACAACCTTTAGGTTTATTCCAGCGTGAAAATGGCGCATCTTTCTTATTAGAAGCTCCTAATCAATTTACAAAAGATTATCTTGAAGTGAAGATTAAAGTCGCGCTCAATGAAATTCTCTCTTTGAAATTTAATCAGGCGATCAGCATCGCTGTTCAAGTAAATGAATCACTCGATCTTCCTGTGAATGATGTCGTTGAGGTAGACACAACAACTCCTGTTGTCACAACTGATGGACATCGCCAAGGCACGGGCCGTGGATCTGATTCTAAAAACCAAAACGAGACTGTCAGCCAACTCAACCCTCGATACATCTTTGAAACTTTTGTTATTGGTGCATCAAATCGTTTTGCACATGCCGCGGCGGTTGCTGTTGCTGAAGCGCCAGCAAAGGCTTATAACCCACTCTTTATTTATGGTGAGTCTGGACTTGGTAAAACACACTTGCTTCACGCTATCGGTGCTTATGCAAAAGAGTTATATGGATCAGTGCGTGTTCGTTATGTCTCTTCGGAAGAATTTACTAATGACTTCATTAACTCAATCCGTGACGATAAAGCAGCTGTTTTCAAGCACCGTTACCGCGATTTAGATATTTTGCTTGTTGACGATATTCAATTCTTAGAGAATAAAGAAGCTACTCAGGAAGAGTTCTTCCACACCTTCAATACTTTATATAACGCGAATAAGCAGATTGTTATCTCAAGTGACCGTCCCCCAAAGCAATTGACAACCTTGGAAGACCGTCTTCGTTCCCGGTTTGAGTGGGGTTTGATTACTGATATTCAACCACCCGAGCTTGAGACTCGTATTGCGATCCTCCGTAAAAAAGCGGCGCAAGATAAATTAAATGCCCCAGATGATGTTCTTGAATATATTGCTTCGAAAATCTCATCCAATATTCGCGAACTTGAGGGTGCACTTATTCGTGTGACTGCTTTTGCATCCTTAAATCGCCAACCGGTTGATTTAGGTCTTGCTGAGATTGTTCTTAAAGATTTGATCCCAGATCAAGTTGGCCCAGAGATCACTGCTGGGACGATCATGGCCCAGACTGCGACCTACTTCAGCCTTTCAATCGATGATCTTTGTGGAAGTAACCGAAGCCGGGTTCTGGTGAATGCTCGCCAGATTGCTATGTATCTCTGCCGCGAACTCACTGAGTTGAGCCTTCCAAAGATCGGCCAGAGTTTTGGTGGCCGCGACCATACGACCGTTATGCATGCAGATCGCAAAATCCGTCAGTTGATGGCTGAGCGGCGATCGATCTATAACCAGGTTACGGAGTTGACCAACCGGATCAAGCAGCAAAGTAAGAACTAGCAAGAACTAACAAGCACAAGCAAGAACTAAAAACTACATAGAAGTGAAAGGTTATCCACAGGATACTGGGGGTAACGTGTGGATAACTGTGGATAAGACCGGTTTTTTGGGTTTATTTCATAGATCCCGCCGGGTTTTTCATGGTGGTGAGGGGTTACTCCTTTTCCTCCACAGGCTTACCCACACTCCGTGGAGAGAGGAAACCCTCTCTGACCTGCGGTTATAGCTCTTCTCCACAGGAAGAGGCTCTGGTTATTACAAATACCTATATTAAAGAGATTTAGATTGAGGATAGAGAGAACCTGTGAAAGGCTCTCACAACTGTAGGACAGGGGAAGAGAATGAAGTTTGTTGTAGAACGAGAAGAGCTGGTCGATGCCGTCAACTGGGTCGCCCGTAGCCTCTCAACCCGACCTATCAAACAAGAGCTCCTTGGAATCATGATTGATGTTGATACCTCCATCACCCTCACTGGTTCAGATCTCGAGACATCAACCCAGGCAGTCCTTAAAGCAGATATCGCAAATAAAGGAAAAGTTTTAGTCCCAGGCCGGCTTTTGGCTGAGATCTCCAGATCACTCCCTGCAAAACCAATCACATTCACATTAGAAGGAACTCGAGTCCTAGTAACAGCAGGAGCAGCGAAGTTCACACTCCCTACTCTCTCAACACTTGAATACCCAACCTTGCCTGATGTTCCAGATACCGCCGGCCTTATTGCGAGCGATGTCTTTGCAACAGCAGTCAACCAAGTTGCGATTGCAGCCGGAAAAGATGACTCCCTTCCAACACTCACCGGTGTCCATATTGAGATTAATAAAAATAACATCACGCTTGCAGCAACCGATCGTTACCGTTTAGCTGTTCGCGAACTCTCATGGCAGGCAAAAAATCCTGAGTTAGAGGCGACCACTCTCTTACGTGCACGGACACTCTCTGATGCAGCCAAATCTCTCACCGCGACTCACTCCCAAGTAACTCTCGCACTCTCACCAACCGGAAGTAATGAACGTCTTGTTGGTTTTATCTCAGAGTTAAAAACAATGACATCACGAACACTCGATGGCACATTCCCACCTTTCAGACATTTACTCCCATCAGAATCAGTCGCCCAAGCAACTATCAATGTCGGAGAATTTCTCGATTCAGTCCGTCGCGTAGCTCTTGTTACGGATAAAACAGTCCCACTACGTCTTGATTTCGGTAATGGAATTCTCCGTCTTGAAGCTGGTACTGGTGAAGAGGCACAAGCAACCGAAGAGATCGAGATCGCATACAACGGCGAACCAATCGCCATCGCTTTCAACCCGCAATATCTCACCGATGGTCTTCAAGCCCTTGGTACACCTTTTGTTGAGATTGATTTCACCGGGGCTGCAAAACCAGCAGTTCTTGTGGGTAAACACGAAGCTAATGGTGCAAAGGATGAGTCTTACAAGTACTTACTCATGCCAATGCGTTACAGCTCTTAATTCACCCTCACTCACGGTATGCACCTCACCACACTCTCGCTCAAGAACTATCGATCGTATAGCGAGTTAGAACTTCCACTCACCAAAGGGATCTCTATCTTTGTTGGAAGAAACGGTGAAGGTAAGACCAATATCGTCGAATCAATTCTCTATCTCGCTTTTCTCTCATCACACCGAACAAGTAGCGACCTTCCATTAGTCCAACTTGGAAACACTTCGGCATATATCCGCAGCACCATTGATAATGGTGAACGCGAGATATTGGTCGAATTAGAGATCAATGCCGAGAAGGCGAACCGCGCACGGATAAATCAAAACCCAGTCCGCAGCCAGAAAGAGTTATATGGACTTCTGCAAGCAATCTACTTCTCCCCGGAAGATTTAGATTTAGTTCGGGGTGACCCATCAGAGCGCAGGCGTTTTATTGATCAACTTCTTATTTTGCGATCGCCAAGAATGGCTGGAGTGATTGCGGATTATGAGCGAGCAGTTCGTCAACGCAACTCGCTTTTAAAGAGCCGCTCTCAATTATCATCCTTGGAATCGTGGGATCAACAAGTGGCGGCTTTTGGTGGAGAGATCATCGCGGCTCGTCTAACCACTCTCAATGAATTGATTCCGATCTTCACAGATGTCTATGCTGAAATCTCACCAGAGAAGCGAGCACACATCACATATAAATCAAGTATTGAAGGCGCTTCAACAATTCCACAAGAGAACACCTCAATAATGGTGGAGAAATTTAAAGAGATACGAAATCAAGAGATCGATCGCGGTCTTACCTTGCTTGGCCCACACCGAGATGACCTACTTTTAATGTTGGGCGATCATTTTGTTAAAGGGTATGCATCCCACGGTGAATCATGGTCGATCGCACTCTCTTTGAAATTAGCGAGCTATCAACTCTTGCAAAATGATGGCACCAAACCCATTTTGATCCTTGATGATGTCTTCTCGGAGTTAGATGAAGAACGCCGGACCCGGTTAATCTCACTAGCCAACAGCGCAGAACAAACTTTCATCACAGTCGCGGTTCAATCCGACCTACCCCCCGAACTCACTGGGAAATTCTTCGCGGTTAAAAGCGGGAGTGTGAAAGCGCTATGAGTGAACCAAAACCAGCAAAACCAGCAAAACCAGATCTAGCACGGCAGATGTATCGGGCTTGGCGCAATCAAATCCGCAAGAATCAGAGCGCTGAGACGGCGCAGGCTCGAGAACGAGTCGATGACCCATTAAAACTTCAATCGATCCTGGATGAGATTGTGACAAAACGGGATTGGAAGCAAGGAATAGCTGAAGGCTCACTCTTCACAGAGTGGAGTTCGGTTGTAGGAACAGAGTTGGCAGCCCATTGCGCACCACTTTCACTGGTTGATGGGCTACTCACCATCCAAACCACCTCAACCGCCTGGGCGGTCCAGCTAAACGCTATGAAGGCGACCTTGGTAAAGACCATCTCAGAGAGCGCCCCAGGCGCCCTGGTGGAAGATCTCGCGATCTTGGGACCCAACGCCCCATCATGGAAGAAGGGCATTCGGACAATCCGTGGCGCCCGCGGCCCACGCGACACATACAACTAAGAAATCACTCTCCCTACTACTCACCCACAACTTCTCTGAGTTTGCCCCTTAGATCTACCCTCTAGCCTTATTTTTGGCTATCCAAGCCGTCCCTTTCTGACTAGGATTACAGGTTGTAAGAGGGAAATCGAGGCCAGGAGCCATTCTGGGCCGATTTATAAGGAAGGGGTCCGCATGGCCGAGCAGACATATGACGCCAGTGCGATTACCGTCCTTGAAGGCCTTGATGCCGTCCGTAAACGCCCAGGTATGTATATCGGCTCTACCGGCGAACGCGGCCTCCACCACCTCGTTTATGAGGTTGTTGATAACTCAGTAGATGAAGCCCTAGCTGGCTACTGCTCTGAGATCAATGTCGCGATGACCGCCGATGGTGGCATTCGAGTGATCGATAACGGTCGAGGAATTCCCGTCGATCTCCACCCGATTGAAAAACGCCCCGCACTTGAAATCGTACTGACTGTTCTCCACGCCGGCGGAAAATTTGGAGATGGCGGTTACTCAGTCTCTGGCGGACTTCACGGTGTTGGTATCTCCGTCGTTAACGCACTCTCTACAGATCTTGAAGTTGTTGTACAACGCGATGGTTTCTTCTGGTACCAAGAGTACAAACTTGGTGTCCCACAACAACCAGTTCGCAAAGGTGAAGCAACAACTCAATCCGGAACTCAAGTAACTTTCTGGCCATCTGCCGAAATCTTTGAGACAACAGATTTCTCATTCGAGACTCTCTCGGCACGATTCCGCGAGATGGCATTTCTTAATAAAGGTTTGATCCTCACACTCACCGATGAACGCGCCGGCCATGTTGATGAAACCGGAAACCCTGTCTCGGTTCGTTACCACTACACCGGCGGTATTTTAGATTTTGTGAAACACCTTAATCAGACCAAAGGTGAGACTCATAAATCAATTATCGATATCACTGCTGAAGATACAAAACAGAAGATGTCACTTGAAATTGCTATGCAGTGGAATACAACATTTACTGAATCGGTCTACACCTTCGCAAATACCATCAACACTCATGAAGGCGGGACCCATGAAGAAGGATTCCGTACCGCACTCACATCTATCGTAAATAAATTTGGCGAAGAGTGGGGATTCATTCGCAAGAAAGAAGATCGTCTTACTGGTGATGATGTTCGTGAAGGCCTAACAGCGATCGTCTCTATCAAAATCGGTGAACCACAATTTGAAGGTCAGACAAAGACCAAACTTGGCAATACTGAAGCTAAATCATTTGTTCAAAAGTCAATGAATGACGCACTTACTGAGTGGTTTGAGAAGAACCCTGGTGAAGGCAAAGATATTGTCCGTAAATCAATCGATGCAGCAGCAGCCAGAACCGCTGCCCGCAAAGCCCGTGATCTCTCACGTAGCCGTAAAGGATTACTAGAAGGCCGTGGCATGCCCGGCAAACTTGCAGATTGCCAATGGACTGATCCAGAAAAGTGCGAGCTCTATATTGTCGAAGGTGACTCGGCTGGTGGATCAACGAAGGGTGGGCGCGATTCCCGTTACCAAGCAGTCCTTCCAATCCGTGGAAAGATTCTCAATGTTGAGAAGGCGCGTATTGATCGCGTCCTCCAAAATAATGAGGTCCAAGCTTTAATCACCGCACTCGGCACAGGCATTCATGATGAGTTCGATGTTGCAAAACTTCGTTATCACAAGATTATTTTGATGGCAGATGCCGATGTGGATGGCCAACATATTCGCACCTTGCTTCTCACTTTGCTCTTCCGGTTTATGCGACCACTTATTGAAAATGGTTATGTCTATCTGGCGCAACCACCTCTCTATAAGTTGAAGTGGTCTGGCAAAGATAATGTGCAATATGTCTTCTCTGATAAAGAACGCGATGCATTTATCAAAATTGGTAATGAAGCCGGCAAACGTCTCTCGAAAGAAGATGGTATTCAGCGATTTAAAGGACTTGGCGAGATGCCAGCAAAAGAGCTGTGGGATACCACCATGGATCCAGCCCACCGAGTACTGATTCGCGTCACGCTCGATGATGCCGCAGCTGCTGATGATCTCTTCTCTGTTCTTATGGGTGAAGATGTCGAACAACGTAGAAGTTTTATTCAACGCAACGCTAAAGATGTTAGGTTCTTGGATATCTAATGGCTGATCTATCAAATGAAGTAACTGGCCACGGCCAAGTTGACCGCCAAGAGACGATTGATCTCCAGGTTGAGATGGCGCGTAGTTATCTTGATTATGCGATGTCAGTCATTGTTGGCCGCGCCCTCCCAGATATCCGTGACGGCTTAAAGCCGGTCCATCGCCGCGTCTTGTACGCAATGTATGACGCTGGTTATCGCCCTGATAAGGGTTACTACAAATCTTCACGTATCGTCGGAGATGTCATGGGTAATTACCACCCACATGGCGACGGTGCGATCTATGACGCGGTCGTGCGATTGGCTCAATTCTGGTCACTTCGCTACCCACTCATTGATGGCAACGGTAACTTCGGAAGCCCAGGTAACGATCCTGCAGCAGCGATGCGTTATACCGAGGCCCGGTTAGCACCACTTGCTATGGAGATGATGCGCGATATCGATGAAGATACCGTTGATTTCATCCCTAACTACGACGGCCGCTCCCAAGAACCAACTGTTCTTCCATCCCGTTTCCCTAACCTTCTTGTCAATGGCTCTTCCGGTATTGCTGTAGGTATGGCGACAAATATCCCACCACATAATCTTGGTGAGGTTATTGAAGGAACTTGTTGGGCGCTAGAAAACCCAGATGCATCTTCACAAGAGACACTTGAAAAACTTCTCACCATTGTTAAAGGTCCAGATTTTCCAACAAAAGCTTTAATCGTGGGTCGTGAAGGAATCGAACAGGCTTATCGCACTGGTCGCGGTTCTGTGACTATGCGTGCCGTTGTTGAGGTTGAAGAGATTAACAAGCGAACCTGTCTTGTTGTCACCGAACTTCCATACCAGGTGAATCCCGATAACCTCGCTCTTAAAATCGCCGAACTCGTTAAAGATGGCAAGATCAAAGGCATCGCAGATGTGCGCGATGAAGGAAATGAACGTCTCGGTCAACGCCTTGTCATTGTTCTCAGACAGGATGCGACCCCAAAAGTCGTCTTAAATAATCTTTACAAGCAGACCCAACTCCAAGATTCATTTGGCGCAAATATGTTGGCACTTGTTGATGGCGTCCCACGCACATTGCGACTCGATGAGTTCATCCGTTATTACATCGATCACCAGATCGAAGTCATTGTTCGTCGTACTAAATATCGGTTGGCCGAACGCGAAAAGCGCGCCCATATCCTCAAGGGCTACCTCAAAGCTCTAGATGCCCTCGACGCTGTTATTGCCCTTATTCGCGCCTCTACCACCCCAGAAGAGGCACGTACCGGCTTGATGAAGTTGCTCGATGTCGATGAGATTCAAGCTAATGCCATCTTGGATATGCAGTTGCGTCGTATCGCTGCTCTCGAACGCCAGAAGATCAACGATGAATATGAAGGCCTCATGGCAGATATCGTCGTTCTCAATGAGATCTTGGCTTCTCCTGCAAAACAACGAGAGATTATCAAGACCGAACTCCAAGAGCTCGGTGAAAAGCATGGCAATGAACGCCGTACCCAATTTGTTGCAACTGATGGTGACTTCTCTGTTGAAGATCTGATTCCAGATCAAGATGTTGTTGTCACTATCACCCGAAGTGGTTATTCAAAGCGCACACGTGCCGATCTCTATCGAGCGCAACGTCGCGGGGGTAAAGGTGTGAAGGGTGCACAGTTAAAGCAAGATGATCTAGTCGATCACTTCTTTATTGCATCTACCCATGATTGGTTGCTCTTCTTTACTAATAAGGGTCGCGTCTATCGTGCCAAGGTTCACGAACTTCCGGATGCTGGCCGTGATGCACGAGGCCAACACGTTGCAAATCTGCTGGCCTTCAAACCGGATGAGACCATCGCTCAAGTAATCGCTATTGATTCTTATGCCTCACATCCAAATCTTGTTATTGCTACAAAATCTGGAATGGTGAAGAAGTCACCTCTTGCAGAATATGACTCACCACGATCTGGTGGATTGATTGCGATCAATCTCAAAGATAATGATGAAGTTGTTTCGGCATCACTTGTGAAGGAAGAGGATGAACTTCTCCTAGTTTCACGAAAAGGTATGTCACTTCGTTTCAGTGCGAGCGATGAATCACTTCGCGCAATGGGACGATCAACCGCTGGTGTTATCGGAATGAAGTTCCGCGCCGACGACGAGCTCCTTACAATGGCAGCTATCGAGGGCCAATCACCTGATCAATATGTCTTCACCGCAACTGACGGTGGATATGCGAAGCGGACACCATTGGATGAGTATCGCCAACAAGGACGTGGCGGCATTGGTGTAAAGGCAGCGAAGATTGATGAAGATTCACGTGGCTCATTGGTTGGGGCGATGATCGTGACCGCTGGCGATGAGATCCTTGCGATCACATCCTCAGGCGTTGTGATGCGCACACCTATCGAGGAGATTCGTGAGACCTCCAGAGATACCTTGGGTGTCCGCCTTGTGAACCTCGATGAAGGCGTCAGCGTCGTATCCATCACCCAAGTGAAGGATGTTCCTGCGCTCCCAGAGGGGGTTGAAGCCGGCGAATAACCGGTTTTGGGCTCCTGAGCCCAGTCAGGTAACCTTTGCCCTTCACGGTTGCTGATCTTGGTAGTTGTGAGAGATGGGCCTATAGCTCAGCCTGGTTAGAGCGCTTCCCTGATAAGGAAGAGGTCGGTGGTTCGAGTCCACCTAGGCCCACCATCGACATAGTGAAGGTTTATGAGGATTACTCAAAAACTATTACTATTCGGTGCTCCGCTAAAAACGGGGACCTAGCTCAATTGGTAGAGCACCGCCTTTGCAAGGCGGGGGTTAGGGGTTCGATTCCCCTGGTCTCCACAATGTAATGCCGGAGACTAATAAAATAGTCTCAACAATCGTTCTTCTTTCACTCAATAACCGCTTAACTCATTAACCAAAAACAGGAGCACCCATGTCAACAGCAACACTTCACACCAACCACGGCGAGATCATTGTTGAACTCTTCCCAAATCATGCGCCAAAGACTGTTGCTAACTTTGTTGAACTCGCATCTGGAAAGCGCGAATGGGTTGATCCACGCACTGGTGAAAAGTCATCTGCAAATCTTTATGACGGCACTGTCTTCCACCGCGTTATCAGCGGCTTCATGATCCAAGGCGGAGATCCACTTGGCACTGGTACTGGCGGACCTGGTTACCGTTTCGCAGATGAATTCCACCCAGAGTTAAATTTCGATCGTCCTTATCTTCTTGCAATGGCTAACTCAGGACCAGGAACAAATGGTTCACAGTTCTTCATCACTGTTGCGCCAACAACATGGCTCAACCGCAAGCACTCAATCTTCGGTGAAGTAATCGATGCTGCTTCACAAGCAGTCGTCGATAAGATCGCAACAACAAAGACTGGTTCTGGCGATCGTCCAGTACAGGCTGTTGTGATTGAATCTGTAACCATTACTGAATAAGTATTTTCGTGCATAAGCGCAATTCGCTGACATCAATACTGATTGTTGTCATCACTGCCGCTTATGTCGTTGCAAATTACTTCTCACAGATCATCCCAGGACTACCGCTACAAGAGCGGCTCTTCCTTATTAAATATGCGCTTCTTAGCGATGGCTTGCCCCATGGAATCCAAGCCGGTGAGTGGTACCGATATTTCACTGTGGCACTTACACATGCAAATATCACCCATATCCTCTTCAATATGCTGGCGCTCTATTCACTTGGTGTAGCTGTTGAGAATTACTTTGGCCGCGCCAGATACGCCATCATCTTGGTCGGATCACTCTTCACCGCTTCTTACATCTCCAACTACTTTGCTGTTTCAAATATGGCCGCAGTCGGAGCATCAGGAATGATCTTTGGACTCTTTGGCGCAATCTTGGTCACTGGTCGCAAGATGGGCGTTGATTACCGCCAAACACTTGGAGTGATTGGCGTGAACGTTCTCATCACATTTATTCCAGGGCTCAATATTGATTGGCACGCCCACCTTGGTGGGCTAATTGGTGGTGCTGTGGTCACCTTCGTGATTAATGGGCTTAACCGTCCGAAGCAGCGCCTGCGCAACATCTAGTACCTCAATATCGGATTGGCGAGCGTTCACGCCATCAGAGACCATCACTCGGCAGAATGGGCATCCAACAGCCACCTCTTCAACCCCAGTAGAGATCGCTTCATCAACACGATTGAGATTAATACGTGTGCCAAGTTTCTCTTCCTGCCACATTCTCGCGCCACCAGCACCACAACAAAATGATCGCTCCTGGTTGCGAGGCATCTCTGTGACAACTGACCCGGTTGCTTCTAGTAATTCACGCGGTGGTGCATAAATCTGATTATGGCGACCTAAATAACAAGGGTCGTGATAAGTCAATGACTTGGGATTTGCTGGTGCGACTGGAACTAATCGCTTCTCTTTCACCAACTGATTGAGAAGTTGGGTGTGATGCATCATCTCAAGTTCAAAACCTTGTTGCTTGTAATCGCGACCAATAGTTGTGAAGCAATGGGGACAAGTCACAACAACCTTCTTGGTTCCACGCGTTCCAAAGGTCTCTTGAAGGGTCTCAATATTTTCACGCGAGAGGATCTGATAGAGGAATTCATTTCCAGCGCGACGGGCTGGGTCTCCGGTACAAGTCTCCTTCTTACCAAGAACAGCAAACTTCACATTAGCCATATAAAGAAGTTCGGCCACAGCCTTCGTCGTCTTCTTAGCTCGATCTTCAAAAGCACCTGCACAACCCACCCAGAAGAGGTACTCGACATCTTCAGGAATCTCACCATCAATAACTGTGACCGGGAAGTTGCACTCAGAGATCCAGGCATCGCGGTCGGCACGGTTAGCACCCCAAGGATTCCCTGCCTTTTCAAGGTTTCTAAAGGTATTACCAAGTTCGGATGGGAATTCCGATTCCACCAAAACTTGATATCGGCGCATATTCATAATGTGATCAACGTGCTCGATATCAACTGGACACTCTTCAACACATGCACCACATGATGTACAGGACCATAAAACATCAGGATTAATAGCGTTTTCATGCGCATTACCAACAAAAGGCACCTCGTTTGGCACCTTAGTTAATGCGTGATCGCGCATCGCCATGATCAACATCTTGGGAGAGAGCGGTTTATCAGTATGCCAAGCAGGGCATTGTGATTGGCAGCGACCACATTCGGTACAGCTCGCCATATCAAGCAGACCCTTCCACGAAATATCCGCTGCTTTACCAATACCAAATACATCATCTTCTTGTGGATCTTCAAAGTTGATTGGCTTACCGTGTGAGAGCATCTCTGGGATGGCACCCAGAGAGTTTGTGTGATCGCTATTGCGTTTGAAATAAATATTAAATGGCGCCAAGAATCTATGCCAGGCAACTCCCAT
>CANBSP010000013.1 GCA_947372165.1 Actinomycetota bacterium
GGATGTTTGGCAGCTTCGGCGACCATCTCGGCAAGTGGGAGTGGATAGAGCTGTTCGACGCGGACAATCGCGGTAGTGGTATCGCCACGCTTTGTACGTTCGGCAAGAAGGTCCCAATAAACCTTGCCTGATGTGAAGATCACGCGAGATGCATTTGTCACAGTCGTATCGGGAATCAAAGTCTGGAAGGTGCCTGATGTGAAATCAGCGAGCCCAGAACCAGCAGCTTTGAGACGAAGCATCGACTTTGGTTCAAAGACGATCAACGGGCGACGTGCTGGATTCTTGGCATGCCAGCGGAGTAAGTGGAAGTAATTAGCCGGGCTCGATGGTTGAGCAACCGTCATATTCTCTTCAGCACAGAGCGCTAGGTAACGTTCGATTCGAGCAGAAGAGTGATCCGGTCCTTGTCCTTCATAACCATGCGGCAAGAGGAGAACAACTGATGAACGCTCGCCCCACTTCTGCAAAGCAGAGGAGATGAACTCATCGATGATCGTCTGGGCGCCATTGGCAAAGTCACCAAATTGCGCTTCCCACATGACGAGCGCATTATCGCGAACAACTGAGTACCCGTACTCAAAGCCCATCGCCGCATACTCAGAGAGAAGGGAGTTAAAGACAAAGAATTGATTATCAGTATCTTTCACGAGTTCGCGCAGCGGAGTCCAGAATGAGCCATCGTTCTGGTTGAGAACAACTGCGTGACGCTGCGAGAAGGTACCGCGGCCAACATCTTGACCGGCGAGGCGAACTGGATGGCCTTCAAGCAGGAGTGAGCCCATGGCAAACATTTCACCGGTAGCCCAGTCGACGGTTCCTTCATCGAGCATCTCGGTGCGCTTGGCCAATTGTGGCGCAAGGCGTGGATGGACGGTGAAGCCATCAGGTGTTGCCACTTGAGTTGCAGCAATCTTACGAAGGGTTGCTTCATCAACTGCGGTATTGACCGTTGATGGAAGAGCTGCAGTTGGTACAACAAAGTCACGCGAGTGAGCTGGTTCGACATTGTGAACAGAGTTGAAGACGCTCTCGAGCTGTGATTGATAATCGCGGAGAACTTCTTCTGCCTCGTCAAAGCTGATATCGCCACGGCCAATGAGCGCTTCGGTATAGAGCTTGCGCGTGCTGCGTTTTGCCTCAATGAGTTTGTACATCATTGGCTGTGTGTAACTTGGCTCATCGCCTTCGTTGTGGCCGCGACGGCGGTAACAGACGAGATCGATGATGACATCTTTATTGAAAGCTTGGCGATACTCGTAAGCGAGCTTTGCGACGCGAACCACTGACTCTGGATCATCGCCATTGACATGGAAGACCGGCGCCTGAATCATCTTGGCGATATCGGTGCTATAGGTCGATGAGCGCGCAGCCCATGGCGAAGTTGTGAATCCGATCTGGTTATTGACGACGATATGGATTGTTCCGCCGGTTCGGTAGCCGCCAAGCAGTGACATGCTGAGTGTCTCGGAGACGATTCCCTGGCCTGCAAATGCTGCATCACCGTGAATCAAGATCGGCATCGTTGCAAATTCATCTTTGATGTTCTTGATATCTTGCTTAGCTCGAACGATTCCTTCAAGGACCGGATTAACTGCCTCAAGGTGTGAAGGGTTTGCAGCGAGATAGACCTTTGTTGTTGATCCATCAGGAGATGTGTAGACACCTTCTGTGCCTAAGTGATACTTCACATCGCCGGTGCCATGTACTTCATTCTCGGCGTAGTGGCCTTCAAACTCTTGGAAGATCTGGCCGTAGGACTTGCCGGCGATATTGGCGAGCACATTGAGGCGACCACGGTGTGGCATACCGATACAGACCTCATCAAGTCCGCTTTGCGCGGCGCTCGAGATGATCGCATCGAGCATTGGGATGAGCGATTCTCCACCTTCGAGTGAGAAGCGCTTCTGGCCAACATATTTTGTCTGGAGGAATGATTCGAAGGCTTCGGCGCTATTGAGTTTGCGCAAGATGCGAAGTTGTTCATCACGGTCTGTAACCGGTGCACCGATCTCAACGTGTTCTTGAATCCACTTACGCTCGATCGGATTCTCCATGTAGATATATTCAATACCGATATGGCGGCAGTAGGAGTCACGAAGTACGCCAAGGATGCGGCGCAACTTCATAAATGGCTTTCCTCCAAAGCCACCCGTCGCAAATTCACGATCGAGATCCCAGAGGGATAGGCCATGTGTGACTACATCGAGATCTGGATGAGAGCGTTGCTCATAGCGAAGCGGATCAATATCAGCCATCAAGTGGCCAGATTTGCGATAAGCCTCGATCAATTGCTGAACGCGAGCGGTCTTAGAGATCTGATCATCCTTTGAGAACTGCATATCTTGTACCCAGCGAATAGGCACATAAGGAATACGTAGCGCAGCAAAGATCTCGTCGTAGAAACCACCCTCACCGAGCAAGATGCCATGCAAGCGACTGAGGAAATCACCCGATTGTGCGCCTTGGATGATGCGATGGTCATAGGTGCTTGTGAGAGTGATGACCTTACTTATAGCAAGGTTCGCCAAGGTCTCTTCATTTGCACCTTGGAACTCAGCTGGATAATCCATGGCACCAACGCCAAGGATGAGCCCTTGACCTTGTACAAGACGTGGAACAGAGTGGACAGTCCCGATCGTTCCTGGATTTGTGAGAGAGACAGTGGTTCCGGCGAAATCTTCAACGGTGAGCACGCCAGTGCGAGCCTTACGGACAGTCTCTTCATAAGAAGCCCAGAACTGTGCGAAATCAAGATCCTCGCAGCCCTTGATCGATGGGACGAGGAGTTGACGTGAACCATCAGGCTTTGCGAGATCGATCGCGATACCAATATTGATATGTTCGGGACGACCGATTGCAGGCTTGCCATCTACTTCAGTAAAGAATGCATTCATCTCTGGCATCTGGCGTAGCGCTTTCACCATCGCATATCCGATGAGGTGGGTAAAGGAGACTTTGCCACCGCGGCCGCGCTTGAGATGGTTATTAATAACAGTGCGATTATCAATCATCAGTTTTGCTGGGATTGCGCGAACTGAGGTTGCGGTTGGAACAGTAAGCGATGCTTCCATGGCCTGCACAACACGTGCTGCTACTCCACGGATTGGCTCAACTGCCGCGGCACCTGGTGTCACCAATGTCGGTAGCGGCTTCACGATCGGATCGGCGGGTGTTGAGACCGGCGCCTTTGCAGGATCTTGTGAGAGTGATGGAGGCGTTGGCTCTTGTGTCACGGTCGTCGCATTCGTTACAGGCGCAGCAATTGGGGCAGCAACTGGCGCAGTGGGTTGGATGGGTGCAGGTTGGATGGGTGCAGGTTGGATCGGTGCTGGTGAAAGTAAAGAAGCTTTTGGCACTGGCGGATTTCCACCGGCAGGCGCACTCGGAAGTGGGGCGAGGGTGGGATGGGTGGGATTCGCCTTCTGGCTTACTTGATCTGTTGATGAATATGATGAAGAAGATGAAGAAGATTTAGCGTAATCTGCGAAGAACTCATGCCAAGCAGGATCGACCGAAGCGGGATCTGCTAAGAATTTTTCATACATCTCATCGACGAGCCATTCATTTGGGCCGAAAGATCCACCAAAATGATTGTCAGGAGTATGTGACCCCGATGCCGACACTGGCGCTCCGATTCTCTACAGATTCTCTACAGATAACTTTTCTCGTGCTCGTCCGTAAGTCTAATCAATAAAAAGGGGCACCTCCCAAGCGCGGCCTAGGAATTAGCCGAGAATGGGTGTGACCTGGGTGACTCTTATGCCGGGTCTGGTCGATATCCGAGCAGGGCAGCGGTCAAGGTTGCAGCAGCCAGGAGGAGAAGGGGGATGGCGACGAGATAGAGGTGGCTGCCAAACATGAAGTAGGAGACGCCGATCGCAATGAGGTTGGCAAGAACTGCAGGGGAGCGACCCCACGATGTGCCCCTCGTGTAGGAGATCGAACAGAAGAAGAGGCCGATCGCGCCAAGGATGGCAAAGGCGATCTCGCCACCGAGGGCGCCGGGGTGGGAGACAGTCTTAAAGGTGGATGCGCTCGCGAGGTAGAGAGCGAGTCCGATCAGGATTGAGGCCTCGATACGAAGGAGCGGAACTGCAAGGCGACGTGCGCTCTGGTAGATCCGTGAGCCGCGATCTGATGGATTCATCTGCTCATATTAAGGGGTTATCACTTTCGCGGCGAGAGCAGAGTGCGATTTACTCTCAGCGCAAATCACTCACGCGGAGTGAAGAGCTCTAGCGAGGAATGTGAGAGGAGAGATCATTGCCCGAAGAGGCCATCGAATTCGAGAGTGATGGTCAACGAGATTCGCTGACGGGCCTACTTGCCCCACTTAGATTTATCGAGATCCTCACCCATGAGATATCTCTGGCGATCAGAGAGGATCGAGCCCTCACGCTGATCTCGCTCCGTCTTCAGAACTTTGGATTCACGAGTGATCACGATGAAGCTCGAATACTCATACTCGCCACAGAGATCCGAGAAAAGATTCGAGCCGGCGATCACTGTGCTCGCATGGCCGAGGATGGCTTCTGGGTTCTGGCACGAGGGGAGATCATTGCCGCCCAGGTTGCTTCGACCCGCTATCTCGATGGCATCGAAGCATCCGATTGGCGCCTTCGATTCTGCGAGGTGATCCGTGGTGAGAGATGTGCGAGCGTGCTCCATCGCATGGATGGGCTGCACTTCGGGAGGTAGCGGGGCCAGTCGTTATCAGTCGTGACCAATGGTTACCAACGGTTAGACTTACGTTATGTCGACATCACAGGCTACGCCCCAGAATTCAAAGGTTCTCGCATCACTGCCCGTGGGCGAGAGAGTAGGTATCGCCTTCTCTGGTGGCCTTGATACATCTGTTGCCGTCGCGTGGATGCGAGCAAAGGGAGCAGTCCCTTTCACCTACACCGCAGATCTTGGTCAATACGATGAACCAGATATTGATTCTGTTCCAACGCGCGCGAAGGCTTACGGTGCGGAAGGTGCACGGTTAGTTGATTGCAAGCTCGCGCTTGTCGAAGAAGGTCTCGCTGCGATCGCCTGCGGCGCATTTCATATTCGCTCTGGCGGTAAGCAATATTTCAACACAACCCCTCTTGGACGTGCAGTCACCGGAACGCTCCTTGTTCGCGCAATGCTCGCCGACCAGGTATCTATTTGGGGCGATGGCTCAACCTATAAAGGTAATGACATCGAACGCTTCTATCGATATGGATTGCTAGCCAACCCTGCCTTACGAATCTATAAGCCGTGGCTCGATAATGATTTCGTCAATGAACTCGGTGGACGTAAAGAGATGTCTGAGTGGTTGGTTGCACACAATCTTCCGTATCGCGACAGCACTGAGAAGGCATATTCAACTGATGCAAATATTTTAGGTGCGACCCATGAGGCGAAGAAGCTGGAAGAGTTAGATGCCTCATTGGAAATTGTTGAACCAATCATGGGTGTGAAGTTCTGGGATCCCGCTTTTGCCATTGCGACAGAAGATGTTCGGATTGAATTCTCACAAGGCCGACCAGTGGCAATCAATGGTGAACGCTTCGATGACTCAGTCGCCTTGATGAAAGCAGCGAACGCTATTGGTGGACGTCACGGTCTCGGAATGGCTGACCAGATTGAAAATAGAATTATTGAAGCGAAGAGTCGCGGAATCTATGAGGCGCCGGGAATGGCTCTACTCTTCATCGCATATGAACGCCTCGTGAGTGCAATCCACAATGAAGATACGATTGCGAATTACCATGCTGAGGGCCGTCGCTTAGGTCGCTTGCTCTATGAGGGACGCTGGTTTGATCCGCAGGCTTTAATGTTACGAGAGTCATTGACTCGATGGGTCGCATCTGCAATTACCGGCGAAGTAACGTTGCGCTTGCGCCGTGGCGATGATTACTCAGTTATTAATACAACTGGACCAGCGCTGAGCTACCACCCAGAGAAGTTGTCAATGGAGCGGACTGAAGATTCGGCATTTGGTCCTACCGACCGAATTGGCCAATTGACGATGCGTAATCTCGATATTGCAGATACCCGTGCGAAGTTAGAGCTTTATAGCCGACAAGGCCAACTGACTAATGAAGGTCAATTCAGGTTGATCGGGGAGCTGGAGTAGACGGTCTTGAAGTTAGCTAGAACTTAAAAGTTCTGTTGCTGTTCCAGCATGCGGGCACGATTACGTGCTGCGCGACGCTTCATAGCGCGACGTTCATCTTCGGAGAGTCCGCCCCATACGCCAGCATCTTGTCCTGATTCAAGGGCCCAGGCAAGGCAAGCATCTTTAACGACACAGCGATTACAGACCTTCTTCGCCTCTTCAATTTGAGCGAGAGCAGGTCCGGTATTCCCGATAGGGAAGAAGAGCTCTGGATCTTCATCTCGGCAGGCCGATTCGTGTCGCCAATCCATGCGTGGTGAGCTCCTTCATAGTGGGGAAGTTTGGGATTCACGGACGAGTCCGCTCTCCTACAGATCCCTATTCTCCCAGTGCTCACCCCACATAACAAGGATATTTGCTGAGAGATTAGTGATTATTTATGTGAACGCAGTCACCGGTGCTTCTGCCACTTGAGTCTTCTGGTGCCCCCGACAGGAATCGAACCTGTGCCCCCGCCTCCGGAGGGCGGTGCTCTATCCCCTGAGCTACGGGGGCTCGGGTTGTGAAGATTAATACGTAAGAAGAAGGGTATCAGTGCAAGAATTGGGCCATGATCACCGAGAGCACCTCCACGACTGAGACCGCATACTTTGCCACTGGCTGCTTCTGGGGAGCCGAACGCCGATTCTGGCAGTTGGCTGGCGTGATCCAGACTTCTGTTGGCTATATGGGAGGCACTCGGCCAGAGCCGAATTATGAGCAAGTCTGTACTGGCGTGACCGGCCATGCCGAGATGGTGGAGGTGAGATTTGATCCTCAGTTGATCACCTATCAACGCCTGCTCGAGGAGTTCTGGACGATGCATGATCCAACCTCTCTCAATCAACAAGGTGGCGATATCGGTACGCAATATCGAAGTGCGATTTTTACGACCACTGCGTCACAGATGAGCGAAGCGCTCGCATCCCGCGATATCTATCAATCAGCTCTTACTGCGGAAGGTATCGGTCAGATTGTCTCCGAGATTGCGGATGCCGCTCCTCATAAATACTGGTTAGCAGAGGAGTACCACCAGAAATATTTGGCGAAGAATCCGAATGGTTATGACTGCCACTCTTCAACCGGGGTCGCATTCCCAACCCTCGTGAAGTAAGAGATGATCACTACATCTGCCTGGGCGATTACCATCATTGGGCTCTCACTCTTTCTCACCTTCGATTTCTTTATCGCTTACAAGGATCGCCATAAGAGTACTTCGCTGACAAAGGCGACAATCTGGGTCTTCGCTTACATTGCGATTGCGATCGCCTTTGGTGTGAGCCTTGGATTTTGGGCGACAACGCAAGCCCGTACCGAGTTCTTTGCCGGTTGGATCACCGAATATTCGCTCTCCTTCGATAATCTCTTCGTCTTCATCCTTATTATCGCTCGTTTGAAAGTGGCGAAAGAGCAAGAGGAGTTAGTTCTGCTCATTGGTATCGTCTCCTCACTCTTCCTCCGAGGAATCTTTATCGCTGCGGGATCCGCGATCGTCAATCGCTTCGAGTGGATCTTCTTCTTCTTTGGCGCCTTCTTGATCTACACCGCAATCAAGCTCTTCACCGAGAGCAGTGAAGAGGAGTGGCATGAGGGGCGCCTGCTGCTCTTCCTGAAATCACGCGGCGCATCACTCTTCGTCCTCGCACTGACCGCCATCGCACTCACCAACGTGCTCTTTGCCTTTGATTCAATCCCAGCGATCTTCGGCCTTACAAAGAATACCTATGTGATTGTTACAGCGAATATCTTCGCATTGATGGGGCTACGTCAGCTCTACTTCTTACTGGGTGGATTGATGACAAAATTGACCTATCTGACGGAAGGGCTATCGGTCATTCTCGCCTTCATCGGCGTGAAGTTGATCTTTGAAGCGGCGATCGCAACCCACCATGAAAAGGTCGCTGGAATAACGATCCCAGAGATCTCCCTTCAATTGAGCCTCGGAGTAATCATCGGAACTCTCGTTCTGACCGCCGCGCTCAGCATGCTGGCGAGTAAGGGTGTACAAGAGCGCACAACCGATGGAGAATAATCAGATGGTGAATAATCAGATGGAAAAAAGTATCTCGCATTTGCCGGTAGCCCCTACCGAACTTCTCCGTACTCGAACGAGCGCCAAATGGCGTGAATTCCCCAGTGATGTCTTGCCGCTGCCGGTCATGGAGATGGATTACGAGATCGCCCTCCCCATTCGCGAGAAGCTCTTTGCAATGATCAACGGCTCAGATACTGGCTATTTCGGACCTATGCCCGAACTTGGTTCATCACTTGCTGCCTTTATGAAGAAGCGATTTAACTGGGATGTTAATCCAGAGAATGTCTTCCCATGCACAGATGTCGGTGTCGGCATGATCGAGATGGCAAGGCGCGTTGTTGCACCTGGCGATGGCATTGTTTTGAATACTCCGGTTTATCACAATATTGGCCACTGGATCGATGAACTTCAATGTCGAAGAGTGGATGCGCCACTCAAGAAGGATGGCCTCCATTACACATTGGATTTCGATGCGATCGAGAAGGCGTACAAGTCAGGTGCGAAAGTGCACTTCTTGTGCAATCCAGCGAATCCAGTGGGCACCGTCTTTACCCGAGAAGAGTTGAGCCGCCTTGCTGATCTTGCAAAAGAATATGGCGTAAAGATTTTTAGCGATGAGATTCATGCTCCGCTTACCTATGACGAGAACGTCTTTGTACCCTTTCTCTCGGTGAGCGATACTGCACGAGAAGTTGGCATCTGCGTCACCTCTGCGAGCAAATCATGGAACCTCGCTGGCTTGAAGTGTGCAGAGATTGTTACAGGTTCGGATGCCTGGACCGATGTTGCAAAGTCGATGCCAGCTGCCGTCCACTGGCGGGCCTCGCTCCATGGAGCCGTCGCAGCGACCGTGGCATTTGGTTGCACCGATTGGCTCGACTCAGCAGTTGCGACAAATGATCGCAACCGTAGATACCTCAAAGAGCTCTTGGACACTCATCTGCCAGAGGTGGGATATCGCGTCCCGAATACCAGTTATGTGGCATGGCTTGATGTGAGCGCGCTCAACCTTGGTCCAAATCCAGCACAGCGCATCTTGGATGAGGCCCGCGTCGCCCTCAATGCCGGCGTCACTTTCGCCCCTGATCACGATCACTTTGTTCGCTTGAATTTTGCAACGAGTCAAGAGCATCTGGCCGAAGCGGTGAAACGGATCGCTGCGCTTAGACTTTCCCAATGAAGAACCTTCGTCCTGATTCCTGGATTGTCGCAGCTGGTCGACCAGATCGAACCGCAGATGCTTCTTTAAATGCGCCCATCTCCTTCACCTCTACCTATGTCGCGCCGAATGTCATTGGATATGGAAGATCTGGAAATGAGACATGGAGCGCGCTTGAGAGTGCAATCAGCGGATTAGAAGGTGGTCAAACTCTTCTCTTCTCTTCCGGACTTGCATCTATCGCTGCAGTCTTTGCATTACTTCCCGACCATTCAATTATTGTGGCTCCACGCAATTGCTACACCGGCACGATGTACTGGTTAAAGCGATTAGAGAGTGAACGCCAGTGCACAGTGCGCTATGTCGATGTCGCAGATACGGCAGATATTCTCGAAGCGCTCCGTGGTGCAAACTTCCTATGGATGGAGTCACCAACAAATCCTGCACTTGAAGTCGCAGATCTGCCGGTGATCATCGCGGCTGCTAAGAAGCTTGGCGTTGGCGTCGGAGTAGATAACACCTTTGCAACGGGCTTGCTTCAACAACCGCTCGCAATGGGTGCTGATATCTCGATGAATTCGGTGACAAAATTTCTCTCAGGTCACAGCGATCTCATTATGGGATCACTGTCGATCAATGATGAGGCGCTCTTTAACCGACTTGCTACCGAACGTAAACAAGGCGGAGCAATTCCAGGTGCAATGGAAGTCTGGCTCGCACTTCGTGGATTGCGAACCTTGGATGTCAGACTCGAGCGAGCTCAGAAGAATGCACTCGAGTTGGCGAGAAGGTTGCAGGAGCACCCGAGCGTTGAATCGGTGCGCTACCCAGGTCTTCCAAGTGATCCTTTCCATAAAGTTGCCGCATCGTTTATGAAGGGCTTTGGTGCGATCGTCTCCTTCGAAGTGAAAGGCGGTTCGCAAGCCGCTGATAAGGCATGCAACTCTTCAGAACTGATTGCGCACGCAACCTCCCTTGGCGGGGTTGAGACCTTGTGGGAGCGACGTCATCGCTGGGAAGGGGAGAGCGTTCATATCCCCGAAAATCTCATCAGGCTCGCAGTAGGAATCGAAAATGTTGAAGATTTGTGGGCCGATATCGACCAGGCACTTCGCGCCTAGTGCGCCTACTGCGCCTACTGCCTAGTGCGCCTACTGCCTAGTGCGCCAAGTCCAAGGCTGCTCGATCCACTTCCTTAAAACTGCCCGAAAGCCGAGAAGTTAGGTGGGCGAAGTGTTAGATTCGCCCTATGTTCAAGGCACTTCGCAGGCTCTTTGGCCTCTTCGCGGTTCTAGCAGTCATCTTCGGTGCGCTCAAGAGCGCCTTCGAATGGCTCGATCGCAACGGTGAAGATGATCACGAGATATTTGCTGAAGAAGAGCATTCGCTCTAATGACAGAATCTGATTACATCCCGGGTACCTGCAACATCGGCCCAGGTGAGATCCGTAAGCGCCAATTCACTGCTGTCGTAGGCGCTCTTCTCTCACTCCTCGCCATACTCTCTTATTCCCATACCCATATCTCACATATGGCTCGGACCGGCATCTTTATTCCATTGATGGTCTTCAGCGTCGGATTTATCCAATCACGGAGAAAGTTCTGCCTCGCATTTGGCTTCATGGGTGCATTTAATTTTGGCAAGTCACGCGAGATTGCCCGTGTGAGTTCTCCAGAAGATCGCGCGAGCGATCGGAAGACTGCGCTCTCAATTCTTGGTCAATCTGCACTCCTTGCTCTTGTGCTCACCGGTGTCGTTGTAGCGTTGCCGCTCTAATTCATAAGAACTCTTATGCAAATCCCTGATCGATCTCCTCGCACACTTCACATCGTCCTCAATGCGGTCACCGAGGATTCTCGTGTTCTGAAATGCGCATGGTCTCTCGGTAATGCTGGGTGGGATGTCATTGTTGCCGGAGCAACACCATTTACATATAACGATGAACTCACTATCGGTTACGCCACCATCAAGCGACTGCCTCTCAAGATAGTTCTCAAGCAGAGTTTTATCGCCAAAGTTTTGAGAAAGCTTCGCTACTATCAACGGAGATTTCAAGCACGATTCCTCGGTGGATATACGCCAGGGATCCCCAATTGGGGGAGGGCGACAAAGGCGATCACGCCTCTTGCTCTGACATTTAAGCCAGATGTCGTGCACGCTCACGATTACACCGCGCTACCTATTGCTGGTGAGATCGTTGCCGCACTTGCCAAGGCTGGCCATAAAGCCGCGCTCATCTATGACGCCCATGAGTACGTCCCTGGTGTTGCTCACCTTAAGGCCCCACTCATGCGCTCTTACACTGAGCAAGAGATTACATATACCGCCCTTGCCGCCTCGGTCCTCTCGGTGAGTGAAGGAATGTCAGAACTTCTTATTCCTCATCTCCAGATGGGAAATCGCCATCCTGAGATAGTTGCAAACGACCCGTTGGTCGAGGGTCAGCAACCCTCGAAACGAAATCTTCGCCAAGATTGTGGAATAGCCGCTGATGTCCCACTCATCATCTACTCAGGAGCAGTTGCGCCACAACGCGGAATCGGAACAGTGATCGAAGGTCTTCGAAAGATGGCTGATGTTCATTGCGCGCTGATCGCAAATCCAGAGAACGCATCGGTAAAGGATCTCATCCTTCAAGCAAGTGATATCGCCGATCGTTTTCACGTTCTTCCGTATGTCCCCAATGCCGAGTTGGTGAGTTACTTGAGCGGGGGAGATATCGGATTAATTCCAATCCACCATAAGCTCAATCATGAGATCTCATTAATTACTAAATTTGGTGAATATATGCAGGCTCGCTTGCCCATTGTGGTCAGCGATGTAAAGACGATGGCCGCGGAAGTTCGACGGCTAGGTAATGGCGAAGTCTTCGTGGCACTTGATACCGATGATTTTGTTCGAGCGATTCGCGAAGTCCTTGCTGATAAAGCGCGATATCAATCGGCTTACACCGATGAGGTTCTGATGGAGAGATCATGGGAGCGGCAGGCCGAGAATCTCCTGACAATTTACAATCGCGTAGCCAATGTCAACCCTACTTCGCGAGAGCCACTCCCGTTTACAATTACTGGCGGCTAGTTGCGGGTGCGCCAATGACGCGGAATTCAATTCCAGAAAAGTTTTCAGGATTGAAAGCGCGGCGACCATCAACCACCGCAGTCAGACCTGGGAACTCTGCAGCGCCAAGTGTCTTGTACTCCTTGTGATCTGCCTGAAGGACTACGCCATCAACCGGCTCACCCAAGTGGTACGGAGTGAAGCCCAAGCGTTCTGATTCTTCATCGGTATACATCGGATCATGGACAAGGACTTCGGCGCCGTCAGCTTTCAGCGCTTCAACAGTTCCGAAGACTCCTGAGAACGCTGATTCCTTTACTCCACCGCGATAAGAGATTCCGAGTACGGCGACTCTCTTTCCTGCCAGTGAACCCATCGCTTGCTTGAGAAGTGAGACAGCATGTGCCGGCATACCAGCATTTGCCTCACGCGCTGCCCGAACGACAGTCGCTTCTGGATCGTTCCATAGATAGAAACGTGGGTAGATCGGGATGCAATGTCCGCCAACGGCAATACCTGGTTGGTGGATATGGCTAAAGGGTTGAGAGTTTGAGGCGGCAATGACCTTTGAGATATCGATATTTGCACTCTCTGCAAAGATCGCAAATTGATTGGCAAGTGCAATATTCACATCTCGGTAGGTTGTTTCCGCGAGCTTTGCCATCTCGGAAGCTTCGGCGGTAAGGAGATTCCAGACACCATTTGGCTCTGTGAGATCTGGGCGATCATCAAAATCTAGAACCTCTTTATAGAAATCAATGCCGTGCTGAGTGCTCTTCTCATCAATTCCACCAACAAGTTTTGGATATTTGCGAAGGTCGGCGAAGACGCGACCGGTGAGCACTCGCTCAGGAGAGAAGACGAGCGAGAAGTCGATGCCAGGCTTAAGGCCAGAACCCTTTTCAAGAGCTGGGGCAAAACGATTGCGGGTTGTGCCAACTGGGAGAGTGGTCTCATAAGAGACGAGCGTGCCAGGCTTGAGGCCCGCTGCGATTGCGACAGTCGCTTCATCCATCCAACCAAAATCTGGGATTCCGTTCTTATCCACGAAGAGTGGGACAACGACTACGACCGCATCAGATTCTGCAACTGCCGCAGTGGTATCGGTGGTCGCAGTGAGGTGTCCAGAAGCAACAACCTCCTTGAGATAATCATCAAGAAAGGCTTCACCTGGAAATGGTTCAGTACCGGCGTTAACGAGCTCGACTGTCTTAGCGTTCACATCGCAACCAATAACGTGGTGGCCCTTCTTCGCAAATTGCACAGCGAGAGGTAGACCGATCTTTCCGAGGGCGATGACGGCAATCTTCATAAGAGTGTTAGAGCCTTTCGTTACTTATGCGAAGCGTTGAGAAAGATCACTTCATTGCGATTATTGGAGTCGATCATGGCTGAAGCAACCGCAACGGTAGCTAGCCCTTGTTCCATGGTGACGATTCGATCAATGGCACCTGGCAAGCCAAGAACGGCATCTCGGAAGGCCTCGTGTTCGGTCTTGAGTGGTTCAGGTTTAGCGAAGGCAAAACGAATGACATCGCCTTCACTGACACCGCGGAAAGCTGCAACAGATTCCCACTCAGTATCGACTGAGGCATTGGCGTAATAGGTAAGGTCTGCAGTCAAGGTATCTGCGACGAATGTTCCGCGTTCGCCTGTCACAATGGTGAGGCGCTCTTTAAAAGGAGTTAACCAATTCACTAAGTGATTTGTGATGATGCCATTTTCGAGTTCACCAATGGCGGCAACCATATCTTCATGGGGGCGACCCGACTTCAGCGTCGTACGTGCCGAGACGGAAGCGAAGGGCGAACGAGCAACCCATGCGGTGAGGTCGATATCGTGTGTTGCTAAATCCTTAATGACGCCAACATCGGCGATACGTGCCGGGAATGGTCCTTGGCGACGAGTTGCGATTTGGTAGACACTGCCAAGATCGCCGGCATCTAAGCGCGCGCGCAATTGTTGAAGCGCAGGGTTGTAACGCTCGATATGGCCAACGGCGCCGACGAGATTTTTTGCGCGAAATGCTTCGGTAATGCGAGTGGCGGCTGGAGTATCAACAGCCAGTGGCTTCTCAATGAGTGCATGCACGCCTGCAGCTGCGAGCTCGAGTGCAAGATCTTCGTGGAAAGCTGTAGGAGCTGCGACCATTGCATAATCAATACCTGCATCGATCAGCTCTTTCACTGAAGCAAGAACGGGGCGACCGCCTGCCACATTATGGGGATCACCCATGGGATCTGAAACTGCAACGAGTTCTACACCTTCAAGTGAGCTCAGTACGCGTGCATGATGGCGACCCATCATGCCCAGGCCGACTAAGCCGGCGCGTAATTTTTCTGCCACTAGAGCGCCGCCGCAACATCATTGACGACAGAGACAATCTTTTCGAGATCAGCCTTTGACAGTGATGGATGTACAGGAAGTGAGACACACTCTCTAATGACCTTCTCGGTCTCAGGCAGGTCAAGCTGCAACTTAAATGAAGGCAGGCGATGGATCGGTGTTGGATAGTAGACGCCGCAGCCAATGCCACGTTCACGAATCTGGGTCATGAAGAGGTCGCGCTTTGCTGCGTCATTTCCTTCGATACGGATTGTGTATTGGTGGAATGCGTGGGTGGTTCCTGGCGCCACAAATGGCGTGACGACGCCCTTGAGGTTTGCACTGAGGTATTCGGCATTCTTCTGACGAGTCGCGGTCCAGGCTGGCAATTTACGGAGTTGGACCCGGCCAATTGCTGCGTGAATATCGGTCATACGATTATTAAATCCAACAACTTCATTCTGATAGATAACTTCTTGTCCCTGGTTGCGGAGCAAGCGAAGCATGCGAGCTGTGTCAGCGTTATCGGTCGTGACCATACCGCCTTCACCGGCAGTCATATTCTTCGTTGGGTAGAAGCTGAAAGATGCGACTGCTCCCCAGGCACCTGATGGTCGACCATTCAAAGTTGCGAGGTGTGCCTGTGCAGAATCTTCGATGAGTAAGAGGTTGTGCTTCTTGCAGATCGCTTCAAAGCGGTCCATCGCAGCAATGTGACCATAAAGATGGACCGGCATGATCGCCTTTGTGCGTGGCGTGATGAGTGATTCAACGTGATCCGGATCCATATTGAAGGTGCGTGGATCGATATCTGCGAAGACTGGTGTGCCACCAGCGAGCGCAACCGAGTTAGCAGTCGCGGCAAAGGAGAAGGAGGGGACGATGACTTCGTCGCCGGCTTTGATACCTGCGGCGATAAATCCAAGGTGGAGCGCTGACGTCCCTGAGTTCACAGCGATGCAATGGCGACCATCAACGTAGTGCGAGAACTCTTCTTCGAAGGCTTTTACTTCAGGTCCTTGAGCGAGCATTCCAGAGCGTAGGACGCGATCGACAGCTGCTCGTTCTTCATCGCCAATGATTGGCTTCGCTGCAGGGATCATGGTGATGCCGGTGCTTCCAGAGGAAGCTGGCGTGCTCTTCTTAAATAATCCCATGGCTCAATCCTTCTCTAGTGTTTGGAGCTCGAGCTGCTCAGGCGAAATCTCGCGGTAGAGCGCCCCGGTGACCGGACAACGGAACTGATTATCGCCGATACTCTCCAACGGTACCCCTGCACGACCCACCCAACGGATCCTTTTTGCTGGGACTCCCGCCACAAGTGCGTAATCAGGGACATCTTTGGTGACTACTGCGCCTGCTGCGACCAAGGCCCAAGCCCCGATGGAGAGTGGCGCTATACAGACCGCTCGAGCCCCAATCGATGCGCCATCGCCAATGGTGACCCCAACGGCATCCCAATCTGAAGCGCTCTTGATGCTGCCATCTGGATTTACAGCGCGAGGGAATTGATCATTCGTGAGTACGGCAGCTGGGCCGATAAAGACGCCATTGCCAAGTTTTGCTGGTTCGTAGACCAATGCATAATTTTGAATCTTGCAGTTATCACCGATCTCAACTCCGGTGCCAATGTATGCGCCGCGTCCGATGATGCAATTTTCACCGATAGTGGCCTCGTTACGAATTTGAACGAGATGCCAGATAGATGATCCATCACCGATAGTGGCGCTAGGGTCTACCTCGGCCGATGAGACGATACGTGCAGAACTCATGTGGTGAGTCTAATGCTTCGTTATGGCTTAGTCAGGCTTAGTCAGGCTTAGGACCGCTTGGGGCGATCTAGAAGGCGGTGAAGGGCCTGCGTCATCGCGCCATATTCAGCGTCACTATCGAGATTTTTTGCTGCCCACGTGAGGCCATTTTCTCGTAGCGTGAGAACCTTCTCTGGACTCTTCTCCCACTCTTTCAGGAGATCGGCCAGAGAGGCCGGGCCATCAATCACCGCACCCGATTGTGAGGAGTTGATCAGTTCGACCGAACGCGGCAGCGGTGTTGTCACTGTCGCTAATCCAACACTCATATATTCATAGATCTTTGATGGAATTGCAGCAACAAATGCCGGTGTTGGTTCAAGAAGTGAGAGGCCAACCCATGCGCCCTTCACTAACTTCCACGACTCCTCGGGTGAGAGTCGACCGTGAAATGAGACTCGAGTGGATGCCTCTTCGTTCTGGATCGACCATAGGTGCACCCACGCCGCATCATTCTCGGAGACGGGACCGACGATATCGAAGTGCCAATTGGGGGCGAGCACTGCTCCTTGTAACATCGTATGCAGCCCTCGAGATTCACGAACATCGCCAATGTAGATCGCACGTGGATTCGTTGCGAGCTCGCCACTGCGTGTGAGATGGGAGGCATCAGGGAGATTGCGCACTACAACACGACTTCGCGCCGTGAATGGCGGGACCTGAATATCTGCAACCGTAGTCAGTTTGGCGCGCGAAGCAAAGTAGGTGCCGGTTCGTGCGAGAAGTGCGCCAATTGCACCGGGGATACCGAAGAAGCGCTTTGCCCATCTTCTATCTTTGAGGAGGGTTAAATAATCTTCATAGATATCGGCGCAGTAGATACGTCGCTTGATCAGCGCCGCTTTCCAGGTAAAGAGTTGGGCTTCAGGAGCGAGTGCATAGAGAACGTCTCCGGATGCGCGCCACGGTGAATAGAAGGCGCGATGCATCCGCCAGAGAAAACCTTTACCTGAGTGAACTCTTCGAATCATCGCACCGCGTGGTGCATCGCCTGCATTTCCTGGGGCAAAGATCTCAACTGAGAAACCGGCCCGAATCTGTGCATTGACGATTCGATGAAGCCTGGCATCAGCCAGTGATGCACCAGGTGAGATGATCGAAATATCGCAAGTGGCAGACATATCGAAAGTGATTACATATCTTCGAGGTTAGAAGGGAGCGTACCCACTTCAAGGAACTTCAAATATTCTTCGACGATTTTCTCTGGTGCGCCATGAGCGAGGATCGATCCTTTATGCATCCAGATTGCCGTATCGCAGAGATCGCTGATGGTGGCGAGAGCGTGAGAGACGATCACTATAGTGCGCGCCTCTTCTACGAGTTCGCGCATTCGCAAGAAAGATTTCTCTTTGAATGAGGCATCGCCTGCTGAGAGCGCTTCATCTAAGAGCAAAATATCCGGGGTCATGCTTACTGAAACGGCGAAGGCGACTCGACCATACATACCTGATGAGTAGGTGCGCACTGGCATATCGATGAATCCATCAGGAAGATCAGCGAAGGCTGCAATCTCATCAGTCTTCGAATCAATCTCGTCACGGGTGAGACCAGAGGCAAGACCGCCAAGAATAATATTGTCACGACCAGAGAGCGCGGGGTTGAATCCAACACCGAGCGCCAAGAGCGTCGAGATCTTTCCGTTAACAATGATGCGCCCTGATGTAGGAGGCATGATTCCGGCGATCGAGCGCATGAGAGTCGATTTACCGGCACCGTTGGCACCAACGATTCCGACAACAGAGCCGTGTGGGATATCGAGAGAGATATTTTTAACAGCCTCAACCTGGCGCATGCGAACGCGTTCACCCTTGGATGCGCGCATCACAGCATTCTTGAGGGTCTTCTTCGTATCAACATTAATTTTGTAGGTGATCGAGAGATTTTCAATTCGAATCGCAAGATCGTCGGGGAGGAGGAAATCACCCTTCGCACCCTTTGCAGTAATCGTCGTCTCTGATGGCGGCTTTGAACCGAGGCGTATCACGCGGTTATTTGGATCTGCTGGGGTCAGATTCATTAGACACGCACCGCAAAATCACGTTCACGGGATGTGAAGAAGTAGGTGCCAAAAGCCATCGACAAGATGATCCAGAATCCCATGCCGATAAATTCAGCAAGGCTTGGGGTTACCCCATCAATCCAGACGTGATAAGTGGCCGCGAGTGATGGCCCGAGAGGATTGATATAGAGGAAGATACGGTGCCAGCCATGGAGCATCTCTGGTTTCCAGAGAACGGGTGAGCCATAGAGCCAGATTCGAGTGGTGTAGGTGAGAAGCTTGCTGGTATCGCGGAAGTAGACGTTCATCACGGCGAAGACAAGTGAGAGTCCGAAGGCGGTAATCGCGAGGGCTGCGATGATGAATGGTGCCCAGATGTAATTCCAATCGGCAAGTGGAATATGCGTCTTGGGATAGAAGATTTTGCCGACGAGAACTACCGCAAAGTATGTGGGGATGGTTGGCCAGAACTGACCGAAAGCCCGGACAGCAGAGGAGAAGGGGAGAAGTGCGCGAGGGAAAGCTTGATTGAGAATGAGCCGTCCGCCAGAGGTAATCGATTGCGCACCATCGCTAATGATGTTCTGCGCAAAGTAGAACATAAAGATTCCGATCAAAATGTGCGCGAGGGTGTTGAGGCCATCTGTCTTGCTAGCACCACCTCGTAAAACGGTGACAAGTAAGAAGTAGACGAGAGAGAGGAAGAGTGGGTTGAGGACGAGCCAAGCTTTGCCGAGCTTGGACTCTAAATACTCTGCCTTATCGGCGAATCGCGCGAGTTCGAGTGCAAAGGTACGTCGCTGCCAGAATTCTGCGAAGTAAGGAATCAGTGGCGGTGTCTTCGCCTTGTGAGGTTCAAAAACCTGGATCAAGGGAGCAGTGGCCTTCTTGCGGCCGTTCACAGATGAACCCTTGCCGCGCGGGGAACCATTGGCGCTCATAGCCTCGGAGTCTAGTTATATGCGAGCGCCCTTTCCACAACCACGCTTTCCACATCTGGTCTTTATGCCCAGCGAAGCAAATTTCCTCTCAATCTCCCTCGGATCTAGCCGAAGATCCGCGTATTCGGCGAAGCGCCGACCCAACGTTACGACTACAGAAAGGGTCTTAATGTGAGCACCAAAGTGAGTTCTAATCCAGGAATCAAGAAGAATCAATCACTACTTATGCGTCGAGCGGCAGCTGTCGTGGCTCTTGCGACGGCGATCGCGCTACCAGCAACTTTAATGGAGACAGGAGTCGCACACGCGGCACCAGCCAATAAGACTGCTGCGGCACAGGCGAAGAAGGCTGCGCCGGTAAAGAAGAAGGCAACGCCAGCGAAGAAGGCAACGCCAGCGAAGAAGGCAACGCCAGTGAAGAAGGCAACGCCAGCGAAGAAGGCAACGCCAGTGAAGAAGGCAACGCCGGTAAAGAAGAAGGCAACGCCAGTGAAGAAGGCAACGCCAGCGAAGAAGAAGGCCACTACTACTCGACGTTCCACATCGAAATCCCTAGCTACCAAGCGAGCGAGTATCGCTAAAAAGGCCGTGGCCGTAAGAACATCTCGAGCAGCGAGAGTTGCAGATACACGAAAATCAGTAACGAAGAAGGCCGCATCCGTGCGCTCCGCCGCTGCAGCAAAGACATCACCGAAGAAAGCAACAACGAAGAAAGCAACAACGAAGAAAGCAACAACGAAGAAAAATATCAAGAGAGTGGCACTTGCTACCACAGCTACCACAGCAACTGCAGCAACTACGGCAACCGACATAGCCGCCGGTTCTGGTGCTGCCATGAAAGCGACTTCCACTCCAAAAATGGGAAAGAAGGTTAAGGCCAAGCCTGATACAAAAAGCGGAGTTGCTGCCGACGCACAAACCCCACCAACAAGCACAACATCTTCAACTCCTTCCACCGGTGTGGTCACTCCAGAGTTCGTTCCGGCTTCGACATCGGTGAACAGTCCTGTCTCGACCGTCACGTCAACCACCCCGTTGAATAAGAGTGGCACTGCAACAAAGAAGAGTGGCACTGCAACAAAGAAGAGTGGCACTGCAAGCCGAAAGAGCACTCGCGGCAAGAAGGCAGTAAAGCGAATGCGCGCTCGGCTCTGAGTATTTTCCTTCTGCCCCAACCCAATGCATGGCGCCCCTCTTGCGGGGGCGCTATCTCAGGAGTACGGTGAAAGTACGAAAAGAAGGAGTTCTTGATGATTTCATCCGATGGATCCAATTCTTATGATTCCGGCGAAGCGATGAAGATCGTTCTTCACGCACGTAATGCCCAACTTGCAGAAGATTTCAGTGAGATTGCCTTTGAAAAGCTCAGAACTCTTGCCCGATTTAACGTTGCGATCGAGGGGATGAAGGTCGAGGTCAAGCATGAGAGCAATCCCCACCATGGGAAGAACTCTCACATCGTGACGCTTACCTCTCATGGCGCTGGTCCTTTCTTACGCGCACAGGGTGAGAGCTTCAATGACCTTGCTGCCTTCGACGAGGCGGTCGAAAGCCTCGAGCTTCAGATCAGAAAGATCCACGAGCGCTCCAAAGATGTACCCCACGAGAGCGTGATAACTCATTTGGCTAAAGATTGATCGGACTCCCTCTTAGAGCAAAGGTGCAGAACTCCTGAGATACTTCTCCGGTTGGTGCACGGTTTTGAGAAGTTCTACACAGAGCCACGGGGGATTATCCGAGATGCATAAGATTTTGGCGGGGGTCACCGAAGGTTGGTGGATGTTCTTCGACACCTTCTGGGCCTTGGTCTTTGGTTTTGCGCTCTCGGGATTTGTTCAAGCCGTAGTGACCCGAAAGAAGATGCAATCGCTTCTCGGAGATCATTCACCAGCCACAATCGCAAAGGCATCCTTCTTTGGAGTTGTAAGTAGTTCATGTTCTTATGCAGCAAGCGCGCTTGCACATTCAATCTATAAGAAGGGCGCGGATTTCACCGCCTCAATGGTATTTATGTTCGCAAGCACAAATCTTGTGATCGAACTCGGGATCGTTCTCTGGCTCTTGATTGGCTGGCAATTTGCAGTCGCCGAATTTGTTGGTGGAGCAGTCATGATCATCCTCTTGACGATACTTATTCCAAGGTTGCTTACTCCAGCAAAAGTCGTGAACAAGAGCCCCTTTGCACAATCCTCTCTCCAGTTACTTCCCTTACTCGAAAATAGCGTGATTGATCTGAACGCTGATGAAGATGGGGGAATAGAAGGAAAATCCTCACCACTCGCAAAACTCAGTGCAGCCTCAGGTTTCACAATTGGCGATTTTCTTATGCTTCGCTGGGAATTGCTGATCGGTTTCCTTGTGGCGGGCCTTGCGATGAAAGTTGTGCCCTTCACCTTCTGGAAATCCCTCTTCATCTCCGGCCATGGATTCTGGTCTGCTCTTGAGAATGTCATTGTCGGACCATTTCTCGCCTTCATCTCTTTCGTCTGTTCGGTCGGAAATGTCCCCCTTGCGGCTGCACTGTGGCAAGCAGGTATCACCTTCGGAGGAGTGATCGCCTTTATCTTTGCTGACCTGCTCTCGTTACCGCTCGTGATGATCTATCGAAAGTATTACGGCACGAAGATGGCAGTCAAACTCTCCCTTCTCTTCTGGTTTGTTATGAGCGTTAGCGGACTTGTTACAGAGGGAATCTTCCACCTTATTGGGAAGATTCCTATTCGAATGAATATGACCATGGGGGATAAGCACTTTGGTCTCAATGCGACGACGATTCTTAATGCCATTGCACTTGCTTTAGCCGCTTTCATTTTCTATCTCTACAAGAATCCACCGGCTTCGGTAGCAAGCGAATTTGCCCAAGATCCAATCTGTGGAATGCAAGTACGGAAGAGCGATGCACCTGCGACATATACCCATGAAGGTGAGAGTTTCTACTTCTGCATGGAAGGCTGCAAAGAGAGTTTCATTAAAACTACTTTGGACAGGTAAATCCGAACTCAGCCTGAACTGTAGCGGGGACCTTGCCGCATCCAACGAGTGCAGTCCCAAAATCTGAAATCTTCCATTTGCCACTAGCCGCGCTCGCCCAGCCATATGCATTATCAGTGATCGGTAGATAGGGAACCGAGGTGAAGAGAATCCATTTCGAATCGACCGTTGAATATCGAACATCCACCAAAGCGGCGAAGTATTCGTCATCTCCAAATTCTTGAACCGCGAGATCTCGAATTACTGAATCCGTGACAGCCTTACCACCTGAGTAGGTCGCGTTATCTGCAGTGAAATGGTTTGGATATGTTCCAGTCAGACTCCATGGAACATAGAGATAGGGGAGCTCGCCGCTCTTTGCATCCGGCCACGTTAATTTCCATCCGGCAGGCGTTGAGATACCTCGAGGTAGAGCTCGCTTGATTTGTGCATCAACGGCAGTCTGAGACCAATTCTGCAACTTCGGATGATTGGCAATCAGATTCTTGATGAGCAGATTAATACCATCACGCAATTTTGAATCCTCGGGGCGAAGATCAGGATTGGTAGGCCCGCAGGCGGTTAATAGGAGGATTGAAAGCGCAGTCACCGCGCCGAGGGCGATCTTCTTACTGCTCAATCGATGCATAAGGGAACTGTAATCGGAAAAGTACTTACTGACAGTGATCCTGTGAATCGGGTAGGTATTCCTTGACGGCAGGAATTGGAAGAAGGTGTGGAAAGCGGATCAGCGCAGGAAAGCCCTTGCTTCTATTCGCTTATGAACATGCCACTCACTCCTCAAGCCACGCTCACTCCTCAAGGCACGCTCGCTCCTCAATCTGCCCCAGCCTCCCCATTATCTCGGTCTGAGTTCGGAAAGCTCGCGCCTTACATGAGTGACCCCACCGTCGAAGAGCTGTGGATCAATTCTCCCAATCGAATCTTCGTTGCTCGATCTGGCGTCAGTGAGTTAACGAATCTCGTCATGAGTGGTGAAGAGGTACGTGAACTTGTTGAGCGATTGCTTATGTGGGGCGGTCGACGCCTCGATCTCTCACATCCCTTTGTTGATGCAAGACTTCCAGATGGAAGTCGCTTACATGTGGCAATTCCAGAAGTGACCGCAGCGCATTGGGCGGTCAATATTCGAAAACACCTCCTTCGGGGGAAGTCGCTCGAAGAGTTGGCAGAGATAGGTGTTCTCTCACTCGAGCTAGTTCATTTTCTGAAGGAAGCAGTTGCTTCAGGGATAAATATTTTAGTGAGTGGCTCTACTCAAGCCGGCAAGACGACACTTCTCAATGCTCTCGTAAGTAGCGTTCCCGCTGGTAATCGCGTAGTGACCATTGAGGAAGTCTTTGAATTAAAGCCTCGCGTCTCAGATTGTGTTGCACTTCAAACCAGACCGGCGAATATTCAGGGGGAGGGAGAGATTCCGCTCCGCCGATTGATTAAAGAGGCGTTACGAATGCGACCATCACAACTTGTTGTGGGAGAGATCAGAGAGGCAGAGTCACTCGATCTTTTGATAGCGCTCAATTCAGGAATTCCCGGTATGGCAACTATTCACGCCAATTCAGGCCGTGATGCGCTCTCCAAACTACAAACCCTTCCCTTGCTAGCTGGCGAGAACATCTCTCATGATTTCGTGACACCCATTGTTGCCTCATCTATTGACCTGGTTCTTCATACGACGATTGCACGCAATCCAGCTAGCTCATCTAGCTCATCTAGCTCATCTAGCTCATCTAGCTCATCTAGCTCAGCTAGCTCGACAGGCTCAACTAGCCGTGGTCGCGAGAGCGGGGCAGGCGTCCGTCGAGTGGTTGAAGTACTGGCAGTTACGGGACGAATCGAGAATGGTCGCGTTGAATCCGAACCGCTCTTTACGTGGGTAGATGGCGAATATGAGAGTGGGTTTGGTGACCCACGCCGGATCTTCTCGCGTAAAGGATCGCACTACGGCGCAATGGCAAAGGCGAGCACATTCGATAGCAGGATGTTGAGTGAAGAGGCACGATCGTGAAGATCCTTCGCCCTGTACTTATCAGCATGGCGGTTCTCCTTCTGGCGCACTCGCTCGTACTCGCACTTCTCGCCGCACTAGTGAGTGTTCTGCTTCCGAGGGCGATTGCGAAGCGCCGGCTCGAGCGAGAAAGGGTCGAGCTAATTTCACTGTGGCCAGAGATCATCGACCACATCATCTCTGGCTTGAACTCTGGGTTATCTCTCGCTGAAACTTTGGTGGGCCTCTCGAGCCGCGGGCCGTTGGCGACACGGGAGACATTTCAAGAGTGCGAGCGCATTCTTCGCCAAGGTCAAGATTTTGAGGAGATCTTTCTTCTTATTAAGGAGCGCTTTCATGATGGCCTAGCGGATCAGGTCTGTGAAGTCCTCGATTTTGCACGAGGTACCGGTGGGCGAGATACCTCGATCATTCTTCGAAGCCTCGGAGATTTCATACGAAGTGATATCTCACTTCGTGCGGAGATTCGTGCCAAACACGGATGGATCAAAAATTCTGCGCTTATCGCCGCTGCTGCACCGTGGATCCTCCTCTTAATTCTCTCCTCGCAAAAGAACACGATTCAAGCATTCTCGACTCCGGGCGGGGTTGGCGTGCTTTCCGTTGGCATCGCAATGACGGTCGTTGCGTACTTTTGGATGGAGAGAGTAGGGCGATTGCCCGAAGTACCGAGGATTTTCGCATGAAAACAAGCCGCGAAATATTTGCCCTTCTATTGCTTTCGCCAATTCTTATCTATTTCGGTCTCGCGCTCTTTGAAGAGTTCCGGCGAGAGATGTGGATTACCTCGCAACGCTTAACGCTTCGAAGAAAACGCAAGAGTGAGATCCGAGAGATTGAGATGGAATTTCCGCTCGTAGTCGAACTCTTCGCGATTCTTATCGGAGGCGGAATGAGCCCTTCAACTGCCCTTGCCCGAATTAGCGAGAAGGGAAGTGGAGCTTTTCACGCGCTACTACAGCCGATTATTTCAGAGATGCGTTCGGGGGTGAATCTTGCACAGGCCTTGGATCTCCTCAATCAGCAAGTTGAGTCGCCCATCATTCGTCGGTTCTGTGATTCCCTTGCAATATCGGTTGAACGCGGAGGCACTTTAATCGACGTGGTTGGCAGACAGGTTGAAGAGGTGCGGCAAAGGCAGAGACTCAATATCGCAGAGAGAGCGAATAAGGCAGAAGTGGCGTTGATGATTCCGGTCGTCTTCCTCATTCTTCCGATTTCTATTCTCTTTGCTCTGTGGCCTTCCTACTTCGCGCTCGGCGGCAATTTTGGAGGGGGATAGGGGGCAAGACCACTTAAAGCAAGACCACTTAAAGCAAGACCACTTAAAGCAAGACCACTTAAAGCAAGACCACTTAAAGCAAGACCACTTAAAGCAAGACCACTTAAAGCAAGACCACTTAAAGCAAGACCACTTAAAG
>CANBSP010000014.1 GCA_947372165.1 Actinomycetota bacterium
GTGAGGACTTCGAGGTTGCGACCATCGGGCAAGATGAGATTGTGCTTATCCATGAATAGATTAAAGCAGGGTTCCCTCCTTATGAGAAGAAGGGACCCTGCTTTATATCTATTTCTTATATTTCATATATTTCTTAAATTACTTCTTGATGATGATCTCTGCGCTATGCGCAATTAGTTGGGGTCCTTTAGCAAATCACGATTGCCCGATAAACTTGCGAGCATGCCCATTATCCAAAGCAGCGATCATTGATGGAGATTCTCGAGAAGTACCAGATCCGTGGTGTACCGGGCCATGCCATGCGGACCGAAATCGATGGGCGTCGCGTTGACTTCTGGTCTCCAGAAAATCCCCCTCACCTACTGGTCGCACATGATGGTCAGAATGTCTTGGATCGTCGCACCGCTACCCGTCGCAAAACGTGGGGGATGGCGCGCACCGCGATCAAGGTGGCAGAAGAGTGCGGGGTTACGCCACCGGCGATTATCGGCGTCTTCCATAGCCGCACTAAGAACGACCCTAATGGCCGCTATAAAGATCTCACTCCAGAGCGTCCCTACAAAGAGGGTGTGAAGCCAATTATCCCGCCGGGATACTCACAATTGGACCTTGCCGAATTACGCGGTGATCACTATCAACAAGAGATAGTGGAGAGAATTATCCCCACGATTACTTCTGCACTTGGTTTCACTCCAACACGAGAAAACACTGCGCTACTCGGATCGAGTATGGGTGGTCTTGCAACACTCTACGGAGTGGGACTTTATCCCGAGGTTTATGGAACAGCTCTCTCTTTCAGCCCACATTGGGTGATCGGTGCACATCCATTAGTCGATGCACTCATCGATGCACTTCCATCTCCTGATCGCACTAAGTTATGGATGAGTCGCGGCACTAAAGGGCTTGATGGAACATATGAACCATTTCAAAACTACGCCGATCAGAGAGCACATGATCGTGGATGGGTCGATGGTCAGAATATGATCACCAAAGTCTTTGAACGCACCAGTCATAGTGAGAAATCGTGGGCTAGTTATCTTGATCAAGCGCTTCGGTTCTGGCTTACTGAATAAATATTAAGAACCGATCTTGTAATTTACGATCGCAGATTGTGATTGGGTGCCAGATGCATCACGAGCAATCGCTTGAATCTCGATCTTTGTACCTTTCTTAAATTTGGCTGGATGAAGATAGACGCGATAGAGCCCGCCCTTGGTCTGACCGGCCGCGAAGGTTGGGCGATCTGCAGTACCAATACTGGACCATGTGCCGCCTGATGTGCGGATCATGAATTCGACTTGGGCATAACCGCTTCCGGTGAGTGTTGCGGTGAGTGGAATCCAGCCTTGAGTATTGAGATCAGTCGCAATCGGTGCGATCTTCACTTTTGTGGGCGTAGTTGGAGCCACGTAATCGGTCGCTTGGGCGACGAAGATGCCTTGGGCGGGGAGATCGACAGTAACCGTGCCTGGGGTGGCGGTGAGAAGCGTGCCATCGCCATACAACTTTGCCCAGCTCTTGCCGAGTGAGGTGACCGGGATAGTGATTTGTGATGGTGAATCACTGCTATTTGTTGCGATGAGGTACTCGTTATTGCCGGTCGATCGAGTCACCGCAAAGAGATCACCAGATGCGACTCTCACTTGCTGAGATCCCGAGATCAAATCTGGGTACTTGGTCCGAAGTGATGTGAGATCAGTAATCACTTTCTCTAAAGGATTCGTGAAATCAAATGAGGATGCGGTCCCTATTGGATCTTGACCGATTCGAATTTCGCTCTGCCAATCGGTGACTTGCGTCGCGAACATATCCTGTCTGGCCAATTTATCTCCGCCGCCTCCGGCCATTCCCTTTTCATCACCGTAATAGAGAACGGGCGATCCACGGAGCAACATCAGAAGAGATTGGGCTAATACATCTCGCCGATAGACGATATCGGGTCCATCCCATCCGGCAATTTTCTGGAGTGAATATCCGATGCGACCCATATCGTGATTGCCTAAGAAGGTGCGCAGTGCATAAGCATTGGTGGTCGCGGTGGTGTAGAGATCATCGGCGTTGAAGAGTTCGGCGAGTTGTTCGGCACCACCTGGTTTTGAGGCATACCTAGTGAGTGCGGCTTGGAATGGGAAGTCCAACGCACTTTGAAAACTCTGTTCGGTGACAAATGGTGCAACATCTTCAGGATTGGTATCTGCGATCTCACCAAAGACGACGAAGTTTGGAATTCCTGATGAGTGTGCCACCTTGAGAATTGATGGCAGGAAGGTATTCCAGAATCCCGCTTCGACATGGCGTGCGGTATCGATTCGGAAACCATCGAATTTATATTTCTTAATCCAGCCAGACCAGAGATCGATCCAACCTTGGCGCACTGCAGGTTTCTCGGTGTAGAGATCATCGAGGCCATAGAAGTCGCCTGTGAGTAGAGATGAGCCGGTAAAGGTAGAAGGCCCAAGGTTGTGATAATTTAAGAGCGAATTCAGGAATGCTGGTTTCTTGATTGCTCCCTGGCCCGCTGGGATATAAGCCTTATTTTTCGGGGTGTATTGAATAACATCTGCGGTGTGGTTGACGACAATGTCCACAACAACCTTGAGGCCCATTGAATGCGCGGTGGTGACAAGGTTCTGGAAGTCAGCATCGGTACCGAGATGCTTATCGATCGTTGTGAAATCAAGGCCCCAATACCCGTGATAGGCAGCTGAACCGCCCTGCACACTCTTCTGACCAACAGGCGGTGTAATCCAGATAGATGTGAATCCCAAATCTTTGATGTACTGAAGCTTTGATGTTAATCCCTTGAGATCGCCGCCATGATAGAAACCTGGATCACTCTCGTCATAGCCACTGGTTAATCGAAAGTCAGCAGCGCCACCAAGATCATTGGAAGTATCGCCATTTGCAAAGCGATCTGTCATCACAAAATATGTGGAGTCTGCGAAGGCGGCGGTACGAAGTGATGGGTGAAAAGTAGGAGTCGTCTCACCGGTTGCCGCCACCGAACTCAGAATGAGAATAGTGGAAGAGAGTAGGCCGATCGATCGAAGATCTCTCACAGCAACTCCTCTCGAATGGGTATTAACCCTTCGTTGCTCCTGCAGTAAGTCCACCAATAATGAATCGTTGCAGACTCAAGAAGATAATCACGAGTGGAACAGCAGCGATCAATGAACCGGCAGCGAATGGTCCCCAGTTCTGACCAAATTGCGCACCGATAAAGGATTGCAATCCAACTGCGACCGTACGATGGTGAACATCGGTCAAGAAGAGTGAGGCGAGCACGAACTCATTAAATGTGCCGATAAAGGAGAGGAGCGCTGTGACTGCAAGAACTGGCGCTGCTAATGGGAAGAAGATCAACCAGTAGACCTGGAATGTGCTTGCACCATCGATACGTGCCGCTTCATCGAGTTCTAGTGGAATGGTGTCGATATATCCGCGCAGCAGCCAGATATTCACACCCATGGCCCCGCCAAGATAGATCAAGAGCAATCCGCCTAGGCTGCCAAGGCCGATCGCAGGGAAGACGGTGTAGACCTTCTCCATCATCACATAGATAGCGGCGAGAGCTAGGAATGAAGGGAAAACCTGCACGAGAAGCAGTGATTGCAGGCCAAGTTTGCGCCCTTTAAAGCGCATCCGTGAGAAGGCGAAGGCTGAGCCTGCGCCGATAAAGACTGAGAAGAGAGCATTTGCGGTCGCAATGATCCCTGAGTTCATGAGCCAGGTCGTAAATGGCACGGCCGGATCAGTGAAGAGCATCTTGTAATTCTTCCAACTAAAACTCGATGGCCAGAAAGAGCTCGATGCGAGTGAGCCAGTTGGGTTAAATGAACTCTCGATCACAACATAGATAGGAAAGATCGTAAAGACAATTAAGACCCAGATAAAAGCGTGACTTAAAACCGCTGATTTCTTAGACGTTGACGTTTGCATTAGATCTGCTCCAATACTTTCGAACGTTTGAGGCTCCACATGGAGATTGATCCAATAATGAAGAAGATGATGACCGAGATTGCGCAGGCAAGACCAAGGTTCTGTTCGGCCGAACCAAATGCTGTCTTATAGGTGTAAGTGATCAAGATATCGGTTGCGCCAGCAGTCTTACCGTGGAGGACATCGGTTGGTCCGCCACCTGTGAGGAGATAGACGATATTGAAGTTGTTGAAGTTGAAGGCAAAGGATGAGATCAAGAGCGGTGAGAGAATCTGAAGAAGAAGTGGCAACTTAATCAGACGCAAGATCGTAGAAGTCTTTGCACCATCGATTGAGGCCGCCTCTTCCAGTTCGGCTGGAATAGCTTGCAGTGCACCAGAACTGACGAGGTAGAAGTAAGGGAATCCAAGCCAGAGGTTGACGATCAGAATCGTCGCCTTTGCTAGCCACGGATTATTAAACCAATCAATATGGGTGTGGAAGAGTCCATTGATCGCACCATATTGGCGATTGAACATGCCGCCCCAGATCAAAATACTCATAAAGCTTGGTATGGCATACGGCAAGATCAAGATACTTCGATAGAAACGTCTAAATCGCAGCTTCTGATTTAAGACAATGGCCAGGAGCAACCCGACCGAGAACATCATGATTACAGTTGTGAAGGCGAAGATTGTGGTCCAGACGAAGACCCCAATAAATGGTCCGCGGACTACTGGGTCGGTGAAGAGATGGGTGTAGTTTGCAAAGGTATTGAAGGCTTTCCAGCCAGGCTGAAGAAGCTGGTGTGAATCCTTTGTATTAGCAAAGTTACCGACGCCATTATCTTTGAAGACCTCACCACTCAAAGTATCTGTGATGGTCCCCTTCTTCTTGTCATAAAGATAAGTCTGAGTGAGAAGAATGGCTGAATCACCTTGAGGTGAGATATATGCCCCATGGCCATCCGGGAATTTTAAGTTCGAAATAGTTGAGTCAAGATTTGCTGCTTCATCAGGTGTGAGAGCGGTGAAGCCAGAAGCCCCGACGACTCGCCCATCAATGATCTTTACATCGGCTGGAGCAAGCGGAGTTACTCCACTCTCTGTCGCAATGGCGGATGTGTGATCAGCTTGATTGGTGATAAGTCCAACGAGTTTGCCATCGACACGGCCGACGAGAAAATCAAAAGAGGTATTCGCGGCATCTGGTTGCAACCCTTGCGACATGATCTGCTTGAACGCTTCGGGTTGGCTAATCTCATTACCGGTCCGGTAATTAAAGGCTGACATCTGAATGGTGTACGCGACCGGTACAACCACGAAAGTAATGAGAAGAATCAATCCAGGAAGTAAGAACTTCAGTGGCACGGTTCTTGGTGAGAAATAGACAATATTTGTAACGATAAAGATAATCGCGATAACGATGGTCAATAAGCCACCGTGTTTTGAGAGAGAGGCGAAGAACATCGCAACGAGTGCAGCATCCGCGATCGCCATAAAGATGATTTTTGCGATCTGGGCTGGTAATCCGGTAAATCCTGCGAGGCGATGCATGGTGGCCTTACTCAGTAGGTGGAATGGTCAAATTCTAAAGGATCGAGAAAGGATGAGGGCCCGCCAGTGGACTGGCAGGCCCTCACTTAACCTTTAAGCGTTCTTAGAGGTTTGCTGCTGCATCAGCGAAATTCTTAGCAAGAATCGCTGCTGCTGCATTCAGTGTTGCTGTGATGTCTTTACCCTTGACGAAGATATCTGTGTAAGCAGATCCCAAGGTGTCATACCAGTTGCTTCCGCCGGCCTTGTCATCGAGTGCAGGGCTGACCTGAGGTGTACCAGTCTGAGCTGCAAGACCAACTGCCAAAGTGCTTGGATCAGTGATCTTTGAAGCTGCTGCTGTGTTGGCTGGTGGACGCTTTGAAGCGAGGCTCATTGCAAGCTGTCCTTCGGCTGAAGCGAAGTAACCCTGGACGAGCTTGAGTGCTCCACCTTGTACGCCGTGTGTTGCTGAGTATGTTGTAAGGAATGCGCCTGAGTAGTTAACCCACTGTGCACCCTTTGTTGATGCTGTGAGTCCAGGTGTTGCACCTAGACCGTAGTTGATCTTTGCAGAAGCGATACCGTCAAAGTTCCATGCACCTGTGATAGCGAATGGAATCTTGCCAGCCTTGAATGCATCTGCGCAGCCATCCCACTGGAAGAATCCAGTTGACTTGCCTGATGAATCCAAGAGGTACTTCTTAGCATTTGCAATGAATGCAGGTGAGTTCAAGACAACCTTGCTGTAATCAGCATTCGCGCCCTTGGTTGCCCATGCTCCGCCACCGAGTGCAGTGAGAACAGCGTGTGATCCCCATGTGCCTTCGAATGCGCAGATTCCACCCTTAAGACCCTTAGCGGTCTTGTTGGTGTTGTAATAGTTAACCATGTCACCAAATGTTGCTGGTGCAGATGTGCCGAAGAGATCCTTGTTCCAAACAAATGCAGTTGTATCTACATCAAGTGGAACACCGTAGATACGGCGCTGGTAAGACATTGAAGCCCAACCTGAAGTAGGAATACCAGCAGTTGTGGTTGCTAGGAGGCGCAGATACTGCAACTTTCCTGACTTTCCACCTTGTGAAGCAAATGATGCTGGGCCAGTAAGAACATCTGGTCCGCCAGCAGCTGTTGACTTATCCCACGCGCTCTGAAGAGCATCGAGTGAAGAGAAGTACTTAACCTTAATAACATATCCTGGAGCGATTGATGTATTTCCATCAATCAACTTTGTGAGCTGTGGACCGCGTTGGTCATCTGCCCAAACTGTGATCGTACGAGCTGCAGCATGTGCTGGGACTGCAAAGCCAGTTACGGCGAGTGCAGCTGCAGCAACAGCTGAAACTATTCCAAAGCGCTTGTTAATCATCGCTATCCTTTTTCTAGAGGGTTACTTCCAAGGGCTGCCTGATGCCGCCCTCTCTTGCTAGGCGTAAAAATACCTGTATTTCATGCGCAAAAACTCAGGGATTGGTCATTTTTAGGCATCGTTACAGAACTGTTATTCCACTGCAAGTCTGCAAATTAAAGATTACAAAATGTTATGAAAGTGCTACTTCTGCTTGGTAAATCGGGGTTTTATCCCTGCTTGCGCCAGATCTGTGCAGCCTCTGCATCAAAGAATGAGATGTAGCCCTCAAGTCCAAAGCCCTTTGGAGTGATGGTCTCACTCTTCAGTGAGGCAAGTGGGTTGCGGCTAATCACAACAAAGATGCTCTCACCTTTTACTTCCCGGATAAAAATAAAGTGATCTTTCTCCACTGATAGGAATCGCAATCCACCATGTGCAAGTGCTTGTGATGTAGACCTCAACGCAATCAAACTCTTCGTAGCATCGAGAAACTCATGATCCCATGATTCTGGATGCGCCCATTGAATTGGACGTCTTGCATCTTCTCCCCATGCACCTTCCATGCCGAGTTCATCGCCCGCAAAGATCGAAGGGACGCCAGGATAAGTAAGTAAGAGTGTCATTGCCGAAAGATGAAGGGAGCGATCCCCGCCGACAATATTGCGCATCCGAGCTGTGTCATGTGAATCCAAGAGATTCATACTTGCAACAAGTGATCGCCATGGAATGCCGCCATTGAATTCCCGCATCGTCTTCACAAATTGATCGGTAGAGATAACAGGCATATCAACAGGCATGCCTTGGCCACCCGGCTTTACATCTGCATTCTTATTAATCCAACTCCACAGCGGACGAGCAAATCCCTGGTAATTCATCGTGCCATGCCAACTCGAACCATCAAGATCCTTCGTCTGCATATCTGCGTTCTCTGCGACAAGCCAGGCATTTGGATTCACGACATCAATAACTTCACGAATCTCGCGAACAACACCATCATGATGATCTTCATCGCGATAGAGACCCGTCATGTTGCCGACATCGATACGCCAACCATCGAGTGAGAATGGTGCACGAAGCCATCTCTGGAAGGCTGAGCTCTTGCCCTGGTAGAGAGCGGTCCGTAACTGCTTTGATGCAAAGTTCAACTTCGGTAGTGATGCCAGACCAAACCACCCGATATATCCAAATGGACTCTTCTTATCCCAGAAGAAGTAGCCGCGCTCTTTCGATTTGCTAGAACTCTTGGCTTTCTTCGCCTTCTCAAACCAGGTATGGCCAACGCCGACGTGATTGGTGGTGAGATCGATAATTACTTTGATCTTCTTCTTGCGGGTTGATTTAAGGAAGCTTAAAAACTCTTTATCTCCGCCTAGGAGTGGATCCACATGATCAAAACTGATCGCGTCATATCGGTGATTGCTTCGCGATGGGAAGATCGGGGTGAAGTAGATACCGCCGACACCTAACTCTTGAAGATATGGGAGTTTAGATTCGATACCGGCAAAGTCGCCCCCATAGAAATCTTGGCCGCCACTTTTGTATTTTCCTTGGTGTGCAGCTTCCCACTCTTGCGGGATAGCCCAATCAGGAAGTGGTCGCTTCTTTCCTGATGTTGCAAAGCGATCAGGAAAGATTTGATAGAAGACGCGTTCTGATATCCATTGCGGATACTTGGGGCGAGCGATCAGTCGAAAATCAGTATTGCTATTTGGTTCGAAGTCGCGCATACCCGCCGCGGTCAACCAGGTGTACTCAGCGCCGTTAGCGATTAAGAATCGATAGGAATTGAATTCATTCATCATCTCGATCTTGGCGCGCCACCAACTCTCGGTCTTGCTCTTGGCCGAATGATCTTGCTTGAGTGGGAAATAGCGAGCTTCGCCATCATGATAGATACGAACATAGACCTGGGTCGTCGGATACGAATTCGGAATCCGGACAGAAAGTGTGACCTTCTTACCTGGCTTTGGACCAGAGTCACTGACGTAGAGCGGGCTACCGTCGTGATGTGGTTCGGTGATGAGCACTTTATAGACCTCGTCGCTTAATCAATGGTGCAATGCTTGCATCACGGCCCCGGAAGTTGCGGAACATCTGCATCGTATCGATGGATCCACCACGTCCTAAGAGTTCGCGACGGAAGTGATCGCCATTTGCCCGGGTGAGCCCACCTGATTCCTTAAACCAATCAACGGTCTCGGCATCGAGCATCTCTGACCAGATATAGCCGTAGTAACCGGCAGAGTAACCACTCGCAAAAATGTGCGAGAAGTAGGTTGATCGATAACGAGTCGGGACTGGTGGATAGAGAAGGCCGTAATCATCGAGCGCCTTGCGTTCGAATTCGAAGACATCTCCGATATCAACCCCTGGTGTGAGTTGATGCCAAGCAAGATCTAGTACTGCTGCGGCGAGATAACTTGTGGTCGCATGGCCTTCATTGAAGGTCTCTGACTCCTTCAGGCGATCGCGCCATTCTTGTGGGAACTTCTCACCGGTTACATAGTGGCGGGCATAGTTATCGAGAACTTCTGGCCACATAATCCACATCTCATTAACTTGAGATGGGAATTCAACGAAGTCGCGTTCGACACTTGTGCCTGAAGTTCGTGGATATTTCACATTTGAAAGTAATCCGTGGAGCGCGTGACCGAATTCGTGGAAGAGAGTTGTTATTTCCGCGAGCGTGAGAAGAGTTGGCTCACCCTTCGGTGGCTTTGGAATATTGAGGTTATTACAGACAACCGGAAGTTGATTGAAGAGGAAGTTCTGATCGACCAATGAGTTCATCCAGGCGCCACCACGCTTTGAATCGCGGGTGTAGAAGTCGGCGAGGTAGAGCCCGAGCTTTGAACCATCTTCGTTAAAGACTTCAAAGGCGCGAGATTCTGGGTGGTATGAAATGAGATCAGCACGCTCTTTAAAGGTTAGGCCAAAGAGTTTGCCTGCTGCGAAGAAGACGCCATCATGAAGTACCGCTTCAAGTTCAAAATATTCACGCATCTTGGCGCTATCGAGGTTGTACTTCGCTTGGCGTACCTTCTCGGTATAGAAATCCCAATCCCAACTCTCGATGGTGAATGCATCGCCAATAGCCGCTTGAATATCTGCAGCCTCTCGCTTCGCATTTGCGACTGCACTTGGTGCGATCTGGCGAAGCATGGCGTGGACATTGGCGGGATTCTTCGCTGTTTGGACATCAAGTGTGTAATCAGCATGGCTCTTGAATCCGAAGAGTTCGGCACGCTTGGCTCGTAAGGTCGCCATCTGCACCAATGCTTCACGGGTGTCATTTGCATTACCGCGACCGCCCTTTTCCAGGGATGCCTTCATAATCCGTTCGCGAAGTGATCGATGTGTGAGTGAGGCGAGTACTGGATTTCCAGTGAAGTTCACGGCGTTAATCAGCCACTTGCCTTCCAGTCCGCGATCTTTTGCGGCGGCTGCACAGGCGGCAATCTGATTCGGTGTGAAACCATCAAGTTCGGCTACATCATCAACAACAACTGCCAAATCTTTAGTATCTGCGAGCAATCGCTTTGAGAATTCAGCATCGAGCTTGGATAACTCTTCATTGATGGTTTTGAGTTCAGTGCGTTGATCTTCGGTGAGATGAGCACCAGCATGGATAAAGTCGTTGTAATACTTATGGAGTAACCAGGCATCTTCCTCATTGAGGTTGAGAGAGCCTTGTGATTCATGAAGGAACTTAATTCGAGCGAAGAGCGCTGGGTTGAGTGTGATCGAATCGGTATGGCTTGTTAACTTAGGTGCAATCTCGCCTTGAATCTTTTCTAGGTTTGGATTGGTATCACTTGAACTCTTGTTGAAGAAGACGCGAGCAACTCGCCCCAACATCTGGCCACTTCGCTCCATCTGGACAATGGTGTTCTCAAAAGTAATCTCTGGTGTATCGATGATCGCATCGATCTCACGTAGATGCTCTTCAAAGCCGGCATAGAAAGCAGGCAGGTAATGATCTTCCTCAATCAGTGCGAAAGGAGGAAGTTCGTATTCGAGAGTGCTACGGGTAAGGAAGGGATTATTAGTGAGAGACATGTAGCAAGTTTAAGCGGTTTTGACCGTGGACTTCCCACTCTTCTTTACAGTTTTCTTCTTCGAGGCAGCCTTTTTAATCACCGTCGTCTTACTCGTGCTCTTGGAAGCAGCAGCTTTCTTCACCTTCTTCTTAGAAGTGCCACCATTCTCGGCCTCCCAGGCGCGACGACCGGCGAGTAATTCGAGCCCACGCTCGATCGTCATAAATTCAACGGTATCGCCGCGTCGAAGCGTCGCATTCGTCTCACCATCAGTGATGTACATACCAAAACGGCCATCTTTAATGATGAGGTTTCGGCCGGTAGCAGGATCAGCACCCAGTTCTTTTAGTGGTGGCTTGGGGGCGCCACGACCTCGGCGAACCTTTGGCTGCTTATAAATCTCGATCGCCTGATCGAGGGAGATGGTGAAGAGTTGATCCTCGGATTCAAGAGTGCGCGAATCTGCGCCATGAGTCATATATGGCCCATAACGACCATTCTGCACTGAGATATCAACACCTTCGTATTGACCAATTATGCGTGGGAGTGAGAGAAGTTTGAGCGCATCATCAAAGGTAATTGTGTCGAGATCCATCGTTGAAAGAAGGGAAGCGGTCTTCGGCTTTGGCGCATCCTTCTTCTTGCGTGGCTTCTTTAATTCACCGGTCTTCTTATCAACGACCATCTCAGGTTCGGGCAAAACTTCGGTGACATAAGGACCGTACCGACCAGACTTTGCGATGATCGGAAGGGTCGTCTTTGGATCAATACCGAGTTCACGTTCTCCTGATGGCTTGGCAAGTAATTCAATAGCAAGAGCAAGTGTCATCTCATCGGGGGCGATGTTCTCTGGGATATTGGCGAACTTACGATCATCGCCAAGACCTTCTTGAACATATGCGCCAAATCGACCGACGCGAATCTCAATATCATCACTGAGTTTCATGGTGTTGATCTGCTGCGCATCGATATTGCCGAGATCTTGTGCCAAGAATTCAAGACCCGGGACATCATCGTGGCCATAGAAGAAATCAGTTAACCAAGCAACGCGCTCTTGCGTACCGTTTGCGATCTTATCGAGATCTTCTTCCATGGATGCAGTGAATTCATAATCAACGAGCTTGCCAAAGTGTTGTTCTAGTAGGCCTGTGACGGAGAATGCCAAGAAGGTTGGAACAAGTGCGCGGCCACGCTTGGTGACATAACCTCGGTCTTGGATAGTTTGCATGATCGATGCGAAGGTAGAAGGACGACCAATACCAAGTTCTTCTAACTTCTTTACAAGAGTAGGTTCGGTATAACGAGCTGGTGGCTTTGTATCGTGGCCTTCACATGAATAGTCTGCGACATTGATCTTCTCGCCCTTGGACATTGGTGGGAGCTTTGTCTTCGCCTGATCCTCTAAATCATCAGTGGTTGATGGTTCTTCATTTACCACGGAGTCATAAGCCGCTAAAAATCCTGGGAAGGTAATGATCGAACCATTTGCGCGAAAGGTCGCGACTTTATCGTCGAGCGTCTTCGCCTCGAAATCAACGCGGGCCTGCATCTTCTTGGCATCAGCCATCTGAGATGCGATCGTGCGCTTCCAGATTAAGTCATAGAGGGCAAACTCATCGCGTGATAACTCTGGGGCGAGCTCACCTGGAGTCTTAAAGGTATCTCCGGCTGGACGAATCGCTTCGTGCGCCTCTTGAGCATTCTTCGACTTACCTTCGTAGAACCGCGGTGAATCTGGCACATACTCTTTTCCATATAAAGCCTGTGCTGATGATCGCGCAGCAGAGATAGCGGCGGCACTCAAGGAGACTGAGTCGGTACGCATATAGGTGATGTAACCATTTTCGTAGAGCCGTTGTGCAACGCGCATTGTGATTTGTGCACCCCAACCAAGACGAGAACCGGCATCTTGTTGCATGGTCGATGTCGTAAATGGCGCCTTTGGTCTCTCGGTACGTGGTGACTCTTCAGTACTGATGACGGTGAGTTGTTCACCTGTGAGTTGGTCAGTGAGATCTCGGGCTAACTTCTCATCAAGGAGAAGAATCTCATCTATATTTGTTTTAACTTTGAATTGACCTTTATCATCAAAGTCATTGGTAGTCGCCACTTTCTTACCATCAAGTGAGATGAGGCGAGCAGTGAAGTTCTTATCGGTCGCGGCTTTAACATCCCACCACGAACTAGAGATGAATGCCATGCGTTCGCGTTCGCGTTCGACGATCAATCGAGTGGCAACAGATTGCACGCGGCCAGCAGAAATCCGTGGCATCACTTTCTTCCAGAGCACAGGAGAGAGGCGGTAGCCGAAGAGACGGTCAAGGACGCGACGAGTCTCTTGTGCATCCACTAATCGGTAATCGAGATCGCGGGTATTTACTGCGGCTTCTTTAATAGCATCTTCGGTGATCTCATGGAAGACCATCCGACGGACCGGAATCTTTGGACGTAAAACTTCGATTAAGTGCCAGGCGATCGCTTCACCTTCGCGGTCCTCATCGGTTGCGAGGATTAATTCGTCGGCATCTTTCATCAGAGCTTTGAGCTCTGAGACCTTCTTCTTCTTATCTGGGTTGATGACGTAGAGAGGAGCGAAATCTTCCTCGATATTGACGCCTTCTTTGGCCCAGGCAATCTTCTTATATTCGGCTGGAATATCGGCTGCGCGCTGGGGGAGATCGCGAATATGTCCTACTGATGCTTCGACCACATAGTCATCGCCGAGATACCCACCAATTTTCCGTGCTTTGGCGGGGCTCTCGACGATAACTAATTTGGTCATTACAACTTTCTCTGCAGTTTTGCGGTTAAGCGATCGCGGTCGAACCTCGACGTGATCGTACGATCGCAAAGATAATCACAAGAACTGCTCCAGCGCTAATCGCCTTGTTGATGACGTTATGGCCACCAAGCGCCAAGCTGACCACAGCAGGTGTGATGAGCAAGCCGACCAGGTTCATAACCTTGATCAATGGGTTGATTGCTGGGCCAGCGGTATCTTTAAATGGATCGCCGACGGTATCGCCCACGATTGTGGCCTTATGGGATTCAGATCCCTTGCCACCGTGGTTGCCATCTTCGACCATCTTCTTCGCGTTATCCCAAGCGCCGCCTGAGTTCGATAAGAAGACTGCCATCAAAGTTCCGGTACCGATTGCACCCGCAAGATATGCGCCAAGTGCACCGACGCCGAGGCCGAAGCCAACTGCGATCGGAGCCATGACTGCAAGGAGTCCTGGTGTAGCAAGTTCGCGCAATGAATCGCGTGTGCAGATATCAACAACGCGACCATATTCTGGCTTCTCTGTGCCCTTCATGATTCCAGGGTGGAGACGGAACTGCTCGCGCACTTCATGCACAACTGCGCCAGCGGCGCGGCTTACTGCATTGATCGCAAGACCAGAGAACATGAAGACAACTGCAGCACCGATGATCAGACCAACCAAGTTACGTGGATTTGCGACATCGAGGACGCCATTGAATTGAAGATCCGAGACAGCCTTGCCAGTATCGGCAACAGCCTTCTTGATCGCATCAGTGAATGCACCAAAGAGTGCGGTTGCAGCAAGTACTGCTGTTGCAATCGCAATTCCCTTAGTGATCGCCTTTGTTGTATTTCCGACTGCATCAAGGGAGGTAAGAATCTGTGCGCCTTCACCCTTAACATCGCCAGACATTTCAGCGATTCCTTGTGCGTTATCTGAAATTGGTCCGAAGGTATCCATCGCAACAATGACACCAACTGTGGTGAGCAAGCCTGTGCCAGCAAGTGATACGGCGAGCAAGCTCAGAACGATCGAGCCATGTCCGAGTAAGAATGCACCAAAGACACCAGCAGCGATAAGAAGTGCTGAGTAAACAGCAGATTCAAAACCAACTGAGATACCAGCAAGGATGACAGTTGCTGCACCTGTATTAGATGAAGCGGCAACATCGTTTACTGGGCGCTTGCCAACTTCAGTGAAGAAGCCAGTAAGGAGTTGGATTGCTGCTGCAAGAACGATTCCGATCAATACTGCACCAAAGGCCAAGATACGTGGGTTTACGCCAGCATTTGCTGCTTCGGTGGAGAGACCTGAAAGTTGCTTGAGTGATGTTGGAAGATAGGTGAATGTTGCAAAACCAACGAGAACAGCCGAGATAATCGCCGACATAAAGAATGAACGGTTGATTGCAGTCATCGCTGACTTATCGGTTGGACGAAGCTTGGTAATGAAGATTCCGATGATTGCGGTCAAGATACCGATTGCGGGAACGATCAATGGGTAGATAAGTCCGGCATCACCGAAACCTGCCTTACCCAAGATGAGCGCTGCAACGAGTGTGACTGCATATGACTCGAAGAGATCTGCTGCCATACCGGCACAGTCACCAACGTTATCGCCGACGTTATCTGCAATAGTTGCAGCGTTACGTGGGTCATCTTCTGGAATATTTTGTTCGACCTTACCGACGAGATCTGCACCGACATCTGCTGCCTTGGTGAAGATACCGCCACCAACACGCATGAACATCGCTAGCATCGCTGCACCGAAGCCGAAGCCTTCAAGAACTGCAGGAGCATTTTCGCGGTAGATAATTACAACAAGTGAAGCACCGAGTAGTCCAAGTCCAACTGTTGTCATACCAACAACGCCACCAGTACGGAAGGCGATCTTGACGGCATTGACTGCTGACTTCTGACGAGCTGCCTCTGCGACGCGAACATTTGCGCGAACTGCGAGCCACATTCCGTTGTAGCCGACAGATGCACTGAAGAGTGCGCCGACGAGGAAGAAGATGGATCGGCCGACGCGAATATCGGTCTGGCCTGGGAGGGCGAAGAGGAGAACGAAGACGATTCCTACAAAGTAGGAGAGGGTCTTAAATTGGCGGTTGAGATATGCGGCTGCTCCTTCTTGAACAGCTTCGGCGATCTCTTTCATCTTTGCAGTGCCTTCGTCGGCGGCCAAGACTTGGGCGCGGAGGGCATATGCGATTGCGAGGGCTACAAGGGAGACAGCGAGAACTACATAAACGTAGATCAGATTGTTTCCGGTCACCTGAACGGCAGGGCTAGTTAACACGTGGGATTACTCCTCATTGAGTTTGGATTAGTACGAGCCTGCTTCTCTAGTGGCCAGGCCGGTCACGTGCGACATGCATAGGTTAAGGGGGGTAGAACGCTTTTTACAACGGAAAAACGGGCAAATCGCCCATATTTCCATTTCGGGGCCTCAAGGTAGGCTCACCTCATGAGTTTTATTAATGTGACCAGTGCCCTGAACTCGAACTATGCCTTGGCAATCATCTTTGCGATCCTGGCGATCGAGACCGGGCTGCCTCTGATCATCGGCCTTCCTGGCGATACCTTACTTATTACAGCAGGTCTCTTCGCTGCTGGAATTGGCGTGGAATCGACTGGCCATCACATCAATATTCTTGTGGTCGCGATCGGCGCCCCGATGGCAGCAATCATTGGATCACAATTTGGCCATTGGCTCGGTTGGAACTACGGCGTGCGAATCTTTAATCGCCCCAACTCTAAATTCTTCAACGCTGAGAAGCTCAAGAGCGCCGAGAAGTACATCCATAAATATGGCGTGGGTAAGGCGATCGTCCTCGGCCGGTTTATTCCAGTTGTTCGTGGCCTCATCAATCCGTTGTCGGGAATGATCAAAGTTCCAACCAAGACTTACGCATTCTGGAATGTGCTCGGCGCACTCATCTGGACCCAGACCTTGATCTGGGGTGGTTATATCGTCGGCAATACCTTCGCTGACACGATCGCCAAATATCTGACAGAAATTATCTTGGTCATCGCAGGCGTCACGGTCTTACCACTTCTGTGGGAGATCTTTAAAGAGTGGCGTACTCGCAAGCACCTCTCATAAACCGAGGTCAGTTAAAGAGTAGGCATATTTATATTCGAGATTATTCTCGGCGAGTAATGGTGCTGCTCCGCGTTCGACGATTGTTGCAACTCCCACCACGATAGCTCCTGCTTCACGGAGTGCTTCAACAGCAGTCATCACTGAGCCACCCGTTGTCGAGGTATCTTCCACTGCAAGGACGCGACGACCAACAACATCTGGTCCTTCGATCCGGCGTTGTAATCCATGTGCTTTCTCAGCTTTGCGAACAACAAAGGCGTCGAGCTTGCGACCCTTTGATGCCGCAACATGCATCATCGCTGTTGCAACCGGATCTGCACCAAGGGTGAGCCCACCGACTGCATCAAAATCCCAATCCTTCGTCACTTCGAGCATTACTTCACCTACGAGAGGTGCGGCAACGCTATCGAGAGTGATGCGGCGTAGATCGACGTAATAATCCGCCTCTTTTCCTGACGAGAGAATTACTTTGCCATGGACAACGGCCTTCTTGAGGATTTCTTCCTTGAGAGTTTCACGTGAATTCATATGTAAACCTTATCGAATTATGGTCTAGTCGATACCCTCCTTCTATGGCGTCCATGGCGAGTAATCCAGATCGCCTGGTCATCTCTCGACTCATCAATCGTTTTGGGTTTGGACCAAAGCCTGGACAGTACGCCTCACTTCTTGCAATGGGCGTCAGTGCTGCGCAGAGTCTTCTTCTTACTCCACCAACCACTGATATTGGATTAACAAAGGTTGTTGAACCAGATTTTCCAGACCGTGGAGCTTTTCCACCATCAGGAACTCCAGAGCGAGTTGCCTTTGAAACAAACCAAAGGTCAGACCGGATCAATCTTGAACTTTGGTGGTTAGACCGAATGGTGCTCGCTGATCACGGTCTGAGAGAGAGAATCACATGGTTTTGGCATGGTCACTGGGCGACCTCCCTTGGCAAACTCGCCTATGCCCGGCCCATGAAGATTCAAAATGAGACGCTGCGCAAAAATGCCTTAGGTAATTTTAAAGAGATGGCGCAAGCGATGGTCATTGATCCAGCTCTGATGTATTGGCTTGATGCAGGAGCAAATATTAAGACCGCTCCTAATGAAAATTTGGCGAGAGAGTTGATGGAGCTCTTTACCTTGGGTGTTGGTCATTACAGTGAAGACGATGTCAAATCTGTTGCTCGCGGTCTGACTGGCTATACCGTTGACCGCACTGCGGGAACATTTACCTTTGAACCTAAACGCCATGATGCGACAACTTTTATAATTCTTGGAAATACTGGCTCGTGGGATGCTTCGAGCATCATCAATACCCTTGTTGCGCGACCTGATAACCAGAAGTTCATCACTGATCGCCTTTGGTTTAGATTGATGTCTACCTCCTTGCCGACACCATCAGATATCGCCTCAACCTTTGTTAATCGCGAGATTCTGCCTGCCGTGCAAAAGATTGCTACATATGTAACAAGCACAGATCCTTTGTTAAGTCAGGTCAGATCACCTGTTGAATGGTTTGTCGCAGCCTGCCGTGCACTTAAAATCACACCTTCGACTGCGCAAAATCGAGCGCAAATCATTAACTATTTGGACAAACTCGGGCAGTACCCATTTAATCCACCGAACGTTGGAGGGTGGCCTTATGACGAGGCTTGGCTCAATATTGCATCTACGCAATACAGAATAGGGTTTGCAGCATTCCTGGTGGCTCAAGGAGATACCTCACCAATCAATGGCCTTAAGGGTTTGACTATGGAGAATGCTTTAACTGATTGGCTTGGAATACCTGAGTTCAGTACCCGCACAAAAGCTGTCATTCGGGGTTCAGGGTTAACAACTGCACAGATTGTTTCACTCGCACTGTGTAGTCCAGAGTATGTGGTGAATGGATAATTATGGATACCTTCTCACGCCGTAAATTCCTACAACTCACGGGCATGAGCGCTGCTGGCGCTGCAGCCACACAACTATCCCTTGCAAGCATTGCAGAGGCTGCGCAGACCAGGCCTATGCCAACTGGCACGCCAATACTTGTTGTTGTGACTCTCTATGGTGGAAATGATGGATTAAATACACTTGTTCCTTATAAAGATCCTATTTATTCAGCATCTCGTCCCGGAATCTCTCTCACTGCAAAAGATGTTATTCCGCTTGGCGTTGATGATCTTGCGCTCAATGCAACGATGGTTGGATTTAAAACACTTTGGGATCGCGGTCAGCTCGCAATCATTCGCGGTGTTGGGTACCCAACACCTGATTATTCACACTTCAGTTCGATGGCATTTTGGCAAACTGCCTCTCCTCACACCTTCCTCAACTCAGGTTGGATAGGTCGCTGGCTCGATACCCAACCGGCAGATCCTTTTAAAGCGATTGGTCTTGGCTCTATTCTGCCGCCATTGCTTGCTGGTGTGAAAAATTCAGGGTCGGTGCTCCCATTAGGTGGACTTGTAGTACCCAAGGGTCTTATGGGGCAGGAGTTCAAAGCCCTTGGCAAGAGTTCATCCTCTGACTCACCACTACAAGCAGCTGCAGCTGCCTCCTTTGGTGACCTTATGAGTCTGAGCAAGAAGATTGAGCCAGTCCTTTCGAAGCCTGCACCAGTTCCGGATGATCTTCCATCTGCAATTGGAGGGAATTTTGGATCTGACACTTCCCTCTCACAACAACTCGATATTGTCGCAAAACTCATTGCCGCCGGCGCCCCCACAAAAGTTTGGGCAGTATCACTGGGTGGTTTCGATACCCACGCTGATGAAGTCAAGGCACAGAGCGCTTTGATTGGAACGGTCTCCACAGCAATTACAAAATTCCTCTCTCAGGTTCATGCCACAGATCGTGCTAATGATGTAACCGTTATGGTCCACTCAGAATTTGGTCGTAGAGTCAAAGCAAATGGCACAAGTGGAACAGATCATGGGACTTCTGGTCCAGTCTTTGTTCTAGGTCAAGGAGTCAATGGTGGCCAATTCTTCGGCGATGAACCATCCCTCTCTAAATTAGTGAATGGGGATCTCGCAGTAACAACTGATTTCCGAAATATTTATGGATCAATGATTGAAGATGTTTTGGGTGCACCTACCGGCAAGGTTATCCCTAATTGGAATACCAAGATCGATGGATTGATGCTTAAGGCTTAGTCACTAATCTTGCTTATAGACAACAACATGATTTGTTTCGCGTCGCATGAGCCCTTTGGGAGGATTCGCTTCAAGGAGAGCATCCACTTCGGTACGAAGTCTTGCCATCTCGAGCGCCATATTTGCAACAGCTGATTCGAGTTCGATGATGCGTGCAATGCCGGCAAGGTTGACGCCCTCACCTACCAGTCGTTGAATATTTCTTAACGATGTAATATCTCGTAATGAGTATCGACGTCCACGTCCCGATGCGCGACCTGGAGAGACTAATCCGAGACGATCGTATTGGCGAAGTGTCTGCGGATGCATGCCTGATAACTCGGCAGCGATAGAGATGACATAAACGGCTTCATCATCTGTTGGGACGCCTTCGTTAGCCATTATGCACGCGCCCGTTGTGCAAGATCGGCCCGCAGATTCTCATCATCTTCTTTCATGGATGCTGCAAAATCTTCAAGTGCTTTCTTCGCCTTACCGTCAACACGTTGTGGAACGGTTACTGAAATAGTAATAAGGAGATCACCCGTCTGGTGATTACGAGAAACTCCCCGTCCCTTTACACGTAAGGTCTTGCCGTTTTGAGTCCCTGGTGCGAGACGAACTTTTACTTCTTCGCCATCGATCGTTGGAACAGTAATATCGGCACCGAGTGCCGCTTCGGCGAATGTGACTGGGAGGGTCATTAATAAATTATCTTCGTCGCGAGTAAAGACTGGGTGCTTGGTGACATTGATGATCACAAAAAGATCACCAGGTCCTGCTGCTCCGGGTGAACCTCGTCCTTTAAGTTTGAGTTTTGCACCATCTTTAATTCCCGCAGGGACGCGGGTTGATGTCGTGCCGTTTTCTAACCGAAGGTTGATCTCCGAACCAAAGATCGAATCTCTAAAGGAGATTGTTGCTTGGGTTTGCAGGTCAGCACCCTTGCTTGGACCACGGCGTCCACCGCCACCAAAGAGTGTGGAGAAGATATCTTGAGGATCGCCTCCGCCACCAAAGAAATCTTGATAGCCGCCGCCTTGTCCGCCACCCATAGGCCCACCACGCATACCGCCAGATTTATAGAGGTCACGCATCTCGTTGTACTCAGCGCGCTTCTTAGGATCGCTGAGTACTTCGTAGGCTTCGGAGACTTCTTTGAAGCGCTCTTCTAACTTCTTATCGCCCTTTGTGGCATCTGGGTGCAGCTCTTTAGAGAGTTTGCGGTACTGCTTCTTAATAACGGCATCGGAATCCGATTTTTTGACGCCAAGGATCGTATATAAATCCTTCTCATATAAATCTTTGGCTGCCATTTTTACTCGGGATCCGCCACAACAACCATTGCGACGCGAATAGGACGCTCTTTGAAGCGATACCCAGGTTGAAGCACCTTTGTAACAGTGGTTTCAGTGACATTGGCTGAGGTCTCATGAGCAATCGCCTCATGGATATTTGGATCGAAGGCATCGCCTTCTGCACCAAATCTCTGTAGACCTAATTTGTCGGTGACCGCGGTAAAGCGATCTGCAACTGCTTTGAACCCACCAGTGAGTTCGTTGTGCACTGATGCTCGATCAAAATCATCCAAGATCGGCAAGAGATCAGCCAAGACCGCCGCGGTAGAGATTTCGTGGGCGGTAAGGCGCTCACGATCTACTCGCTTTCGGTAATTAGCAAAATCTGCCTGCAACCGTTGTAAGTCATTAGTGAGGACTGCAACCGGATCTTGGTTTTCAACATCCGCGACAACATCACTTAACGCTTCATCAACTGCAGCAGCAAGTTCCTCTTCAGAACCTGCTGCTGGGTTGGAAGTATTCTCTTCAGACATTACTCAACGATCTCTGCATCTTCGACGCCATCTTCGGCCTTCGCAGATGCTTCGCCTTCACCAGCAGCAGCATTTGCTGCATAGAGAGCTGCGCCAAGTTGTTGTGAGATCTCAGAGACTTTTTCAGTCGCTGACTTGATAGCAGCGGTATCGGTTCCGGCAAGAGCACTTTTGAGTTCGGCCATCGCTGATTCAACTTCGGCCTTCTTCTCGGCAGATTCGCCTTCAGTGAATTTATCTTCATTCTCTTTCAAGAACTTTTCAGTCTGATAGATGAGTGAGTCGCCTTGGTTGCGAACTTCAGCTTCTTCACGGCGCTGCTTATCTTCATCAGCGTGTGCTTCGGCATCCTTCATCATGCGATCGATCTCTTCCTTTGAAAGAGCTGATCCACCAGTGATGGTCATCTTCTGCTCTTTGCCAGTGCCCAGATCCTTTGCAGAGACGTGAACAATTCCATTTGCGTCGATATCGAATGTGACTTCGATCTGTGGCACACCACGTGGTGCTGGTGCGATGCCAGTGAGTTCGAACATGCCCAGGCGCTTGTTATAAGCAGCCATTTCACGCTCGCCCTGGAAGGCCACGATCTGCACTGCTGGCTGATTATCGTCAGCTGTAGTGAAGATTTCAGAACGCTTGGTTGGGATTGTCGTGTTGCGCTCGATGAGCTTTGTCATAACGCCACCCTTGGTTTCAATACCAAGTGAGAGTGGAGTTACATCAAGGAGAAGAACATCTTTCACTTCACCCTTAAGGACACCAGCCTGGAGTGCTGCACCGACGGCGACAACTTCATCTGGGTTAACGCCTTTATTTGGTTCCTTGCCACCAGTGAGTTCGCGAACGAGATCGACAACTGCTGGCATACGAGTTGAGCCACCCACGAGTACAACGTGATCGATATCCGCAATTGGGATACCAGCATCTTTGAGTACTGCTTGGAAAGGCTTCTTTGTGCGTTCGAGTAGATCTGCTGTCATTGATTGGAACTGAGCTCGTGTGAGTTGCTCATCCATGAACAATGGATTCTTCTCGGCATCAACTGTGATGTAAGGAAGGTTGATTGATGTTGATGCTGATGCTGAGAGTTCGATCTTTGCTTTTTCAGCAGCTTCACGAACGCGTTGCATCGCCATCTTATCTTTTGCAAGATCGATACCATTCTTAGATTGGAAAGTCTTGACGAGGTAATCAACAACTGCTTGATCCCAGTCATCGCCACCAAGGTTGTTATCACCATTGGTCGCCTTCACTTCGACAACACCGTCACCGATTTCAAGAAGTGATACGTCAAAGGTTCCGCCACCAAGGTCGAAGACCAAGATAGTTTGTTCTTTATCGCCCTTATCTAATCCGTAAGCGAGCGCAGCAGCTGTTGGCTCGTTCACAATACGAAGAACCTTGAGGCCCGCAATCTCGCCGGCTTCTTTAGTCGCCTGGCGTTGTGCATCGTTGAAGTAAGCAGGAACGGTGATAACAGCTTCAGTGACAGTGTCACCTAGGTATGCCTCGGCATCGCGCTTGAGCTTCATCAAAATCCGTGCCGAAATTTCTTGTGGGGTGTACTTCTTATCGTCGATATCCATGGTCCAGTTGGTGCCGATATGGCGCTTCACCGAACGGATGGTGCGATCGACGTTTGTGACCGATTGGCGCTTTGCGACCTCTCCAACCAGGACCTCGCCATTCTTAGCGAATGCGACGATCGATGGGGTAGTACGCGCTCCCTCGGCGTTGGCGATCACGGTTGCTTCGCCGCCTTCGAGGACAGATACGCAGCTATTGGTGGTTCCTAGATCAATTCCTACGGCCTTGGCCATTGTGGTGCTCCTTCTTTGGGGTCGTTATAAGCAGGCTTTCTGGAAATCAAGCCTGGCTATGGTTCTATTCTCGCCCTTGAGTCCGACCTTGTCAAAAGATTGAGTCCAATCGACTCAAGTTCGCGATATCTACTGAACAGGCGAGGGGTGGGGTTTATTCCCACCCATTTCGGGCAGGTCGGCATAACCTTGCGCGTATGACCATCTTCCTGGCTTCCCTCTCCTATGGGATCACCGCTCTCGCCCTCGCGCTCATTACTTTCAAAGCCCGGGAGATCTATCAGATCATAAAGAGTGGCCAACCGGATCCAACCCGAGGCGCCAACCCCGCTGAACGAGCTCGCACCATGGTTTCGCAAGTTCTCTTACATACCAAGATGAAACGTTTCACACCATCTGGCATCGCGCACTGGTTTGTGATGATCGGTTTCGTCGCGCTCTTTGGTTCGTTAGTGCAGGCATACGGTGAAGTTCTATCACCGACATTTGCACTCCCAATTATTGGTC
>CANBSP010000015.1 GCA_947372165.1 Actinomycetota bacterium
AATTAACAAAGGCGTAGGTGAGTGCTGCAACGCCAATCACGAGCCAAGCAAATTGGACGATCCTCTTTGCAAGCAATTGCTTGAGCGAAGGAACGAATGTTGCACCAAGTAAGAGAAGACCTGGGATCACAATCGCCAAACTATGAGTCGCGATATGGGGAGTGCCTCGTTGGTAATCCCAATTGATGAGTCCGGTCGCGATCATCGCGTAAGCCCACATGCGCAAGTTGTTCATAGGTAAAGCCTCTCATATCAAGGCATAAAAAAAGGGGAGACGCTAAGCGCCTCCCCTTTTTATTTACTACTTAGTGTGAGTCTGCCATTCCCTCAGCAGCTGACTTCATGCGAGCGATCTTGAAGATTGTAAGACCGAATACGCACTTAGCAGCAACGTCAGCGATGGTGTAACCAATCTGACGATCTGTGAAGAGTGATGCCATCTGGTTTGCAGTTGGATTCTTCACGAGAATTGGGATGAGGTATGAGATTGGGTAAACGCCCCATGTTGCGATCAAGAGTAGACGGAGGCGTCCGACTGTTGCTGCAACACCTTCTGGCTGGCGATCCAATGAATTACCAAGCTCTACGAAGAGTACATAAAGGATGTAGAGGAATGGAATTGTTGAAAGGACACCGAAGAGGATCTTTGTGCTGTTGACTGATGAAATTTCTCCTGGGTAACCCAAGATGATCATTGCAGCAGATGCTGGGACGAGGCGGTTGATCAATGAGCTTGATGCAGCCTTTGCAAGTCCGAGTACAGCGATTACTTCAACGAGAAGTAGTGGAACAGTGAGGATCCAGTCAACGTAGCGGTATGCCTCGTTGAATGAACCTTGTGAAGTACCGACTGATACAGCCTGCTTCATTGAAGATTCGTTGAATGAGTTGAAGATACGGAAATAGTGGTAGCCAGCAATGAAGGTAACCATTGATGACATGACAAGTGCGCTGCGGTACTTAGGAAGTACGCGGCTCTGGCCTACGAGTGTGAAGACTGTGCAGGCGAGCATCGAGATGAGACCAAAGGAGAAGATGTTGTACAACGAGCTCCATTGACCGTTAGTTAGTTGCAACATTGAGAATGTGCCTCCGTGTGTAGGACTTCGACGAGGATTCCCGAGATTGCTCGGCTGCCAAAGTCATTAGGCATAGTTTGCGCTTGATTTGTGGCTTACGCCACTCTAAAACGGAGTTTTTGCAAAGAATTCTCAGAAAGATTTCAGCCCCTGAGCGTGGATTTGGCCGCTATTCGGCTCGGAGCGCCTGGGAATCGAAGCGGGCGGTTGTCATCATATGGGGGACGGTGAGGGCCCAAATGATCACCAAAGTAGACCAGAGCAGGCTTGAGGAGAACTTTCCAGGGTTCTTGAGCATCAGAATGGCCGCAACCGCGAGGGTCCCGCCGATCGCGTAGAGCCCCGGGATGACTGCCCCAGCAATCGCGGCTCCCCAACGCCCATCGGCGGCCAGTGTCCGAGCTTTTGGAAGTTTTGGAACCAGTCTGGCGGTATGGCGGAGGGCATGCCAGAAACCAAAGTAGGTCGCAAAGGCGATCAAAGGTGGTGCGATGATTGAAAGGCTGGCCAAGATCACGAGATCAATGGCCATCGAACTCTGGTGATAGATGGCAAGGATGAAGATGGCGATGAGTGCGATCGTGAGCACGATCATTCGAATGAGGTGGGTATTTGATCCTGCCCACTGGTCCAAGGATGGGTGAATTCGATTGAGCGCAGAGAGTGTCCGATGATCTGTGAGCGGCAAGATGACCGGGAGAAATCCGGCGGGGATTGCGTACACGGTTTCGATCCAGAAGGGGTTGCGCTCGCGACCTTCGGCATCACGTTGCTCATTGAGGTAGGAGGCATCCCCAAATCCAAAGTGGATTGCACTCATAACTACGACGATTTGAAAGCCAAGCACATTCCATGTTGCAATAAACCAGCCAGCGAGGATCGCTATCACAACATAAATCACGATATAGCCAATGAATCGTGTACGCGGCTTTGCTGGAATTGAGATCAAGTGGTCAATTGCGCCATGTGGAATGCCAAGAAGAAGTGCCACAACCGCGATGATGAGTTGAAGTGAGAGATTGATTTCAGAAGTAAAGATCCTGACAACGGCAAGTATGAGCACGATGCCAAGTGAACCAAAGCGCGACCAGCGTCTAGCCCAGCTATAGACCGGCGCTAAATATCTCTCCACGGGGCGAGCCTATTTCAGATTGTCGAAAACTGGGAGAGTATTAGGTATGGCTCATCTGCATTATCTAGGAGTGCTCGCCTTCATTGGTACCTGCGCGCTCGGGGTAGGCATCGGCTTCAAGATTCGCGAGCCACGTTTTTGGCGGACCTTTCTCTATACAGATGTAGCGATTCTCATCATCTATCTCGCGTGGGATTATTGGGCGATCACGAAGAAGAATTGGTACTTCGATTCCAAGCAGATTCTCGGTGTGCCCTTTATCGCCCACATCCCGATCGAAGAAATTCTCTTCTTCATCATTGTTCCACTCACCACCATCGTGACCTATAAGGCGCTAAAGAAGCTGACTGGGTGGGAGAGTAATCGGCCATGATCTACTCCGATATCGCCCTCGATGCTGTCATGCTGGCAGTGCTGCTCGATCTCTTTGTATTGAAGAGTCAGATGATCACCCGCGGGATCTTCTGGATCAGTTATGGCTTAATTCTTCCCTTCCAGCTCCTCACCAATTGGTGGCTCACCTCGAAAAATATCGTGATGTATTCATCGGGCCAGATTATTGGTCGCAGACTTGCTGGCGCACCGATCGAAGATCTCCTCTTCGGGTTCTCGATGATTCTTCTGACTCTGGCCTTCTGGGATTTCTTTGAAGGCCGAGCAAAGCAGCCAAAGGAGTAAGGCCAGATTTTCTAAATATTCAATCAGCATCACGCGGCTTACTAAGATAAATTTGCCTCATGCTCGGTGGAATCGATAACTCACTCTTCTTTGAGGCCTTCGCCGGCTTCGTCATCATTCCAGTATTTGTACTCTTCTTGCGTTGGGCATTTCCGACTAAGCGAGATCACCAGGCGATCGCCGAACGTAAGGCGATCAAACGATCCTTACGTGAATTGAAGAGAAAGTAGTCGACCATGGCACTCGCAGTTGTTACCGGTGGTTCGCGTGGTCTGGGTTTTGAAAATGCCCGAGTACTAAAAGCTGCTGGACATCAGGTCGTTCTTGTCGCGCAAGATCCACTTCGCTTGGCAGAATCAGCCGCCAAACTTGGTTGCGAATATCGCGCAGTCGATCTCTCAGATATCGATACTGCCCGTGGCGTCTTCCAAGAGATTCTCACAACCTTTGGTACTCCCGAAATTCTTATCCTCGCTCATGGCGTCATGAGTGAGAAGATGTCAAAGACGCTTCGCACAACAAATGAAGAATGGCGCAGAGTGATGGCGACCAATCTCGATTCCGTCTTCACCGCAGTCAATGTTCTTGGTGGCGCAATGGCCGAGGCCCGAAACGGGCGCATCATTATTTACTCTGCTTGCTTGGGACGTATGTCAGGTCCAGGAAATGCCGGGGGACTCGCGCCTTATCGCGTCAGTAAGGCCGGCGTAAATGCCCTCGTTCGGAATTTGGCGCATGAGACCAACCATGGCGCACGTGGATTACTCGTCGATGCCGTCTGTCCTAATCACACGCGTACCGATATGGGCGGACCCGATGCACCGTTATCTGTCGAAGAAGGTGCAGATACTGCGAATTGGTTAGCCACCAGACCTTTTGATCCCGCGACAGATAAGACCGGCTTGCTCTGGGAAGAGCGTCAGATCGTCGAGTGGTAGTCAGGCCTTAGCCAAGTTTGGCTTGCAGGAAGCCATTCACAACACGTGCAAAGCGTTCTGGTTCTTCGACGTGTGGCATATGAGCTGACTCTGGGAAGAGTTCCCATGTCACATCAGGAATTCGGCGATGAATCTCTTGAACCATTCCTGGTGTTGCTTCATCGTAAGCGCCACTGACAAGAAGTGTCGGTACCGAAATCTTGTGAAGCTGATCGTGAATATCCCAGGTCTTGAGAGTTCCGATGCAGAGAAATTCCGATGGCCCATTCATCGTGTGATAAACAGTTGGATCTGCTTCGATCTGTGCAAATGAGTCGAGCACATTCTGTGGGAATGGAATCCGGCAGACATGGCGTTGGTAGTAGACATCCATCGCTGCAACAAATTCTGGAGATGTGTAATCACCAGCAGCTTCTGCCGCCTTAAGAGCAGCTTCGACTTCGACTGGCAGAAGTGCGCGAAGCTTTGCAGCCTCCGAACTCCAGATCGCCATACTTGCAGGGGAGTCAGCGACGATGAGCGCCTTCAAACCTGGTCGATCCGTTGTCGCATACTGCATTCCAAGCATGCCGCCCCATGATTGGCCAATGAGGGAGTAGTTCTCTTGAATACCAAGGTGCTTGGTAAGTAGATCAAGTTCTTCCATGAAGAGTTCGGGTGTCCAAAATTCAACTGGTGCATCGGGGAGATGAGTTGAGAGACCACATCCGAGTTGGTCATACAAGATTGCTGGACGGCCACTTGCCGCAATAATCTCTGCAATTCCGATAGTGTAATTGTGAGCTGCACCGGGTCCGCCATGAAGCACTACTACTGGAGTCTTTGGGCTAGAGAGATCGCCGACGATTCGATACCACGTCTCGCCGTGCTGCCATTTCATTGTGGAAGTTGTCATGTCGGTATTTAAGCAATCTTGAAGGGTCTTGGACAGGCTTTTATCTTAGGAACTTCCATCTTCGCGATGACAGTTCCTTCGGCTGGGTGGACTGCCTGCGCGATACCAAGATTGCCTTGAACTGAGAGGAAGATGAAGGCCTCACTCATGGTGAATCCCCAATGATCGACCAATAACTTTGCTGCCTCTTCACAGGCGATCCGCATCGCTTCATAGAGATCAGCAACGGCGGCAACGCCATGGGTAATCCACGAGGTCGCAGTCTCGGTAACGGGATAGCTTGTCCCGATTCCTTTGATCAGTTCGGTCGAGATGAGTACATCGCCAGCGATCTCGATGCCAGTGCCGCAGATCTCGCCATCACCCATCGAGGCATGCATATCGCCCATCGCCAAGAGCGCACCAGGATGTTTTACTGGCAAATGAATCGTTGAACCAATGGTGTTGCGATTGTTATCGAGGTTGCCGCCATGACGACCAGCTGGCATCGTGGCAATCTCGCCGCTTTCGGGCGCGACTCCGACAACGCCAAGCATGGGTGATGATGGGAATGAGACGCGATCATTCATTCGAACCATGCCATCAGCGACATCGAAGAATTGAGCAAATGGTTCGCTGACTAAATGTTGGAGTTGGCCATCGCCTGGGTAGGTACGTGCAACACCGCGAAGCCCTGGTCGAATATCGTGAAGGGTGACAGAGAGGGTGTCACCCGGTTCGGCGCCTGTAACAAAGATGGGGCCGGTTGCTGGATTAATGAGCGAACTATCGATCGTGGCCAGCGCATTCTCAGGGCCAGTAATCGCACCCTTGTAGCAATCCCAGGTCTGAACATGGACGAATTCACCCGGGTTGATCACCAAGGCTGGGGCGTGGCCCGAGCTGAAGGAGAAGTTGTGGTGATCGCGCGAAAGGTAGTGAGCCGCCTGCGGGAAGAGGGGTGAGATCGGATTGTTACGATCGTGTTCCATTTAAAGATTCCTCCACTTTTATAGTGCAATTACTTTGCACTAGTGGGAGCATATGCCTCTCATCGATCTAACGGAGGTCTTACGTGCGTCGTCGTTCGGTAGTTCTAACTTCTCTTATCGGGGCAGCAGCTCTCGCTGCATCTGCTCTCGTTGGCGGTACATCCTCGCAGGCAGCAACTGCCGGCGGCATGGCACCCTTTGATCCAGCGCATGCTGGCGGCACCATTAAATTGGTAGCGGCCGCAGCTGCAGGATCCCTTGATCCAAAGATCAACTACACCGGTCAATATTGGGAGCTCTACCAAGCTTCATACGATGGCCTTCTCGGATTCCGTTATGGCGATGGCAAGGCTTCATTCGAAGTTGTTCCAGATCTCGCTACCGCACTCCCAGTGATGAGCAATGGTGGAAAGACTCTCACCTTCACACTTCGCAGTGGAATTAAATTCTCTAATGGCCAACCTGTAACAGTTGCAGATGTGAAGGCCTCATTCGAACGTATCTTCAAGGTCTCATCCCCGACAGCCGGTTCGTTCTACAACGGCATTGTTGGTGCGACCGCATGTCTCTCAAAGCCAGCGACTTGTAAGTTAGATCAGGGCGTTGTCGTCGATGCGAAGACAAATAAGATCGTCATCAACCTCACCGCACCAGATGAGACCATCATCTCAAAGCTCGCGGTGCCACACGCAGTTATCAACCCTGCGAACTCACCAGTGAAGGATGCCGGAACCACTCCGATCCCAACTACTGGTGCTTATATGTTCAAGTCCTATGATCCAAATAAATCTTTGGTCATGGTTCGCAATCCATACTTCAAGGAATGGTCACATGATGCACAGCCTCAGGGCTATCCAGACCAGATTGAATACCAGTTTGGCGTTACACCAACTGCTCAAGTAACTGCAGTTGAAAATAACCAAGCTAACTGGGTCTACGATCCAATTCCTGCTGATCGTCTCAATGAGATCGGCACCAAGTATGCAAGCCAGGTACACGTCAATCCTTTGACAGCGATGTGGTACTTGCCAATGAACGTCAATATCGCGCCATTCAATAATGTGAAGGCTCGCCAAGCAGTGAATTACGCCATCGATCGTGCCGCAATGGTCAAGATCTTCGGTGGTTCTCAACTCGCAGCGCCAGTCTGTTCATTCTTGCCACCTAACTTCCCAGGCCACGTTGATTACTGCGGTTACACCAAGGGTGCAACACCAGATAAGCCAGCAAAGGCATGGTCAGCTCCTGATCTCGCACTCGCCAAGCAGTTGGTGAAGGATTCAGGAACTGCTGGACAGGCAGTTGGAATCGTCGTCTCTGATGATGATGTGAATAAGCAGATGGGTGTCTACCTCCAATCAGTCTTGAACTCGATTGGTTACAAGGCAACTGTGAAGCCAATCTCTGGAAATATTCAATTCACCTATATCCAGAACACCAAGAACAAGGTTCAGATCTCAGTAACTCAGTGGTATCAGGATTACCCTGCAGCATCTGACTTCCTCAACGTTCTCCTTGGTTGCGCCTCATTCACTCCAAATTCAGATTCGTCCATCAACATGGCTGGTTATTGCAACAAGTCATTTGATGCGCAGATGGCAAAGGCGATGACTCTTGGTCTCACCGATACAGCTGCTGCGAACAAGCTCTGGGGTCAACTCGACCAGCAAGTGATGAAGGATGCACCTGTTGCAGTTGCCTTCACACCTAAGCAGCTCGACTTCATCTCATCTGGAACGAAGAACTATCACTTCTCACTCCAGTACAAGATGTTCGTCGATCAATTGCAGACTAAGTAAGGCGACACGTCACTAAGATAAGTAACTGTGTCGATCAAGGACAGTAGCGAAGCGATCTTCTCCGAATCTCCGGGGAAGATCGCTTTGCGCACCCTGCGCCGAGATAAGCGTTCGGTCATCTCACTCACGATCCTTGGCTTTATCGTTGCGATCTCACTTCTAGCACCTATCTACGCGCACTTGGTCGCTCACACAAATCCCTTTAACTCCAGCCTCGATGCAACAACGAAGATCAGTGGCAAAACTGTCCCTGTTCTCGAGGCATCATCTACCGGCCTTGGACTCGGTGTTACGCCCATTGGTCCTACCTGGAACCCAACTAGCTACTTCCTAGGAGCTGATGGTCAGGGACGCGATGTGATGGCCCGCTTGCTCTACGGTGGCCGTAATACGCTCCTTATCGGCACATCTGCCGGCATTATCTGCATCCTCTTGGCGCTACTCATTGGAGTGATCGCCGGGTATCGCAAGGGTTGGGTCGATGCGATTCTCTCTCGCTTACTTGATGTGATCTGGGCCTTCCCGGTCTACCTCCTAGCAATCAGTCTCTCAGTTGTACTTCTGACATCCGGATTGACTATTGGTTTTATCCACTTAGGACCAGGATCCTTTGCACTTCCAATTCTCATTATTGGTGTTGTCTATATTCCCTATGTTGCTCGGCCTATTCGGGCACAAGTTCTCACACTTCGTGAACGCGAATTCGTTCGTGCCGCTATTGGTACTGGTGCAAAAGATTCAACGATCATTATTCGCGAGATTCTCCCGAACATCATCCCAAGCGTCTTAGTCTTTATTCCAATTATCGTCGCACTCTGCATGCTGACTGAGTCAGCGCTCTCATTTCTCTCGATTGGTGTTCAGCCACCACAAGCTTCGTGGGGGACGATCATCAATGATGGCCTCGCTCTTCTCTATACCCGTCCTTGGGTAGGCATCGCACCAGGCCTCTTAATCGTTCTGACCGCTGCCTCACTCAATCTCTATGGTGATGCAGTTCGTGACGCTCTTGATCCGAAGACTCGTGCGCGAGGTGATGCATGATCTCCTTTATCGCTCGCCGTTTTAGCGCGATGGTCTTCGTGCTCGTCTCTATCTCTATCATGGTATTCCTGATCTTCTTCGCTACCCCAGGCGTTGATCCGGCCGCTCGGATCGCAGGTCGCAATGCTGACCAACAGACACTGATGCAGGTACGTCAATCCTTCGAACTCGATAAGCCGCTTCCCATTCGTTATCTCTCGATGATGCGCCATCTCTTTATCTCTCGCGATCTGACTTCCTATGTCAATCGCGGTTCGAAGGTCATCCCACAACTCTCCCAAGCGATCCCAGCAACCTTCTCTCTCGTAATCGGAGCAGCTGTCATCTGGCTCTTCTTCGGAGTGATATTTGGAGTACTAGCCGCTAGTTCTAAGCGTAAATGGCTCGATCCAACGATCTCCTTCTTGGGCATTGTCGGCATCTCTCTGCCAGTCTTCTGGCTCGGTGAGGTAGTCAATCTCTTCACTCAATCAAAGTTGCACGGTTCCCTCTTTAAATGGGTACCGCCACTTGGCTATGTCGGGTTGAGCGTTGATCCCTGGCAATGGTTCTTACATTTGCTCTTACCGTGGTTGACCCTCGCTGTTCTCTATGCCGGAATCTATGTCCGTGTTCTGCGAAGCGAGATCCTCGTGGTCATGAGTGAGGATTACATCAAGACCGAACGTGCTAAGGGTGCGAGTGAGAAGCGCATTCTTTACAAGCACGCGACTCGGATGTCACTCATCACGATCGTTTCGCTCTTCGGTCTGGACTTTGGTGCACTTGTCGGTGGCTATGCGCTCTTAACCGAGGTTGTCTTCGGTATCCAAGGCGTTGGAAAGCTCACCTTTGACTCACTCCAGAACTTCGACCTGCCAGTCATTATGGCAACAGTCATGTATGCATCATTCTTCGTCGTCTTTATGAATGCTGTAGTGGATGTCCTCTATGCAGTATTAGATCCGAGGGTGCGCCGTGCATAACGAAAATATTCTTGAGGTTAAAGATCTCCACGTCTCCTTTGATACCAGGCGGGGTGAAGTCCGTGCTGTCAATGGTCTCTCTTTTGAATTGAAAGCGGGACAAACTCTCGGCATCGTCGGCGAATCCGGATCAGGCAAGTCGGTCTCGATGAATGCGGTCATGGGATTAGTTCGTGATTCAAATGTCCGTATCTCGGGTGAGGTCTTCTTTAAAGGCGAAGATCTGCTCAAGCGCAATGATGAAGAGATGCGCAAGATTCGTGGCAAAGAGATCGCTATGGTCTTCCAGGATCCGATGACAGCGCTCACACCTGTCTATACCGTCGGCTGGCATATCGTCGAACAGATCCGATTGCATACTCAGATGTCGAAGAAGGAAGCCAGGGATCGAGCGATTGAAATCCTTGATGAGGTTGGTATCCCCGATGCCAAAAGGCGCGTAGATCAATACCCTCACGAGTTCTCTGGCGGAATGCGCCAGCGTGCGATTATTGCGATGGCGCTCTCACTCAATCCAGCGCTCTTGATCGCCGATGAACCAACGACCGCCCTCGATGTGACGATTCAAGCCCAGATCCTTGATCTCCTAATGCGGCTACAAGAGCAGCACAACTCATCGATCATCATCATCACCCACGATATGGGTGTCGTCTCTGAGATCGCAGACGAAGTTCTCGTGATGTATGCCGGCCGCCCCGTAGAGCGTGCAACAAAGAAGGCGCTCTTCGCTAACCCGCAACATCCGTATACCCAAGGACTCATGAACTCGGTGCCACGCCTTGATCGACCACGATCAGATCGTCTTGAGGCAATTCCTGGCCAACCGGCTTCTCTACTTCATTTGCCAGAAGGTTGTGCCTTCTCTAACCGATGTGCACAGGCACATGATGCCTGCAAGGTGCGACCAGAGTTTGTTGTCGATGCTGCCGGACATGGCGCCGCCTGCGTATTGGTAGGGGAGAATCGATGAGCAAAGTGATTCTCTCTATTCGCGCCCTCTCGAAGAATTACGAGATCGGTAGCTCCTTCTCTCGGGGCAAGGATGTTGTCCACGCCGTTGAAGATGTGAACCTCGAGATCGCAGAAGGCGAGACGCTCGGTATCGTCGGTGAATCAGGATGTGGTAAATCCACGCTCGGTCGCATGCTTGTTCGATTGGAAGAACCAACTCGCGGTGAGATCCTCTTCGAAGGCCATGATTTAGCGAAAGAGCCAAAGAAGAAGTTGCGCGCACTTCGCAAGCGATTCCAGATGATCTTCCAAGATCCTTATGCTGCTCTCAACCCGCGTCGCCAAATTGGCCAGATTGTAGAAGAACCACTTCGCGTCCACGGCATGGGCAAGGTCGAACGCCGCGCGATTGCCCAAGATCTCTTGAAGCGGGTTGGCCTTGATGAGAATGCCTATGAGAAGTATCCACATGAGTTCTCTGGTGGCCAACGCCAACGCGTAGTGATTGCCCGCGCTTTGGCGCTCAATCCACGCTTGGTTGTGGCTGATGAGCCAGTATCGGCTCTCGACGTCTCGATCCAAGCCCAAGTCTTGAACCTCTTCAAAGATCTGCAGAAGGAGTTCGGGCTCACCTACATCTTTATCGCCCACGATCTAGGCGTTGTTCGCCACGTATCAGATCGCATTGCGGTGATGTACCTGGGCAAGATTGTCGAGCTTGCACCTGCCGATGATCTCTACGAGAGTCCTTCACACCCATATTCACAAGCTCTGCTCTCTGCCAATCCTCGGATGGATGCCGACGATAAGCGTGAGCGAATTATTCTCAAGGGTGATATTCCGAATCCGATCAATCGACCTTCTGGTTGTGCGTTTAATCCACGTTGCCCCAAGGCTGCCGATATCTGTCGATCAACAACACCGGCCTTAATGCAGATCGGAAACCGACAGGTCGCCTGTCACTTCCCTGATTAATTTTTCTCCACCAACACTTCTGAGCAAAGGATGGCGCCATGACAATCTCAATTAGCAGAGATCAACATATCTGGGAGTTCAGTGCAGATATGCAACCCGTTATTACCGTCGATCCTGGCACGACTCTTGAGATCGAGACATGGGATTGCTTCACGGGACAAGTTCAGAGCGAATCAGATACCTTGGAGAAGTTAGATATTCATCGAGTAAATAGTGCGACTGGTCCGATTGCAGTGAAGGGCGCAGAACCTGGCGACTCACTTTCTGTCACATTGCTTGATATTCGCCCTAATAAGCAAGGTGCGGGCATGTGTATCCCTGAATGGGGTCAGTTGATTCATAAATCAAAGTCGCCAGTTACCAAGATCTTCCGCGTGGAAGATGGCATCGTTCATATGAATGAGAACGTCTCTTGGCCACAACGACCAATGTTTGGCGTGATTGGTGTTGCACCAGCGAGCGGATCGATCGGCACCTTTGAAGCGGCCCGTCATGGTGGAAATATGGATGACAATGAGAATCGAATTGGCGCGACAATCCACCTCCCGGTCTTCCAACCAGGTGGCCAGTTGGCGATCGGTGATATGCACGCCTCGATGGGCGATGGCGAGATCTCTGGTACCGGTGTTGAGATCGGTGGCACCGCCACTATCAAGGTCGATCTCATCAAGGGAAAAGCTGGTGGATGGCCTATTACTGAGGCGAAGGATTATTGGATCACGCATGGCACGAGCAAGGACAGTATCGATGAGGCACTTCAGAACGCCTGCGAAGAAGCGGCCAAGCTCTTGGTCGATGAGTGGGGTTTCACGATGGAAGATGCCTTCATCTTCCTCTCAGTGACGAGTGACCTTGGAATTGCGCAGTATTGCCACCCATCACCAGGAAGTGTCATCGCCAAGATGCGCGTACCAAAGCTCGCGGCTACCCCTGCACCATTCAGACGCTAACCTGCCCCTATGTATATCCCGCCTAAATATGAGATTCGTGACTGGAATGAGATCACCTCGTTTGTCGCGAAGGCTCGAGCAGGCGAATTTGTTACGGTATCTCGTGATGGTCTTCCGGAATCCTCCACGCTTCCCTTCACCTGGTATCCGGGCGCTGCAGATAGCGAAGGCGTCGTACGGGATTATGGCCGAGTCACTACACATATGGCGCGTACTAATAATCAATGGCGCGAGATTGAAGATGGTGCACCAGCACTGATTATTGTCCATGCACCCGGTGTCTATATTTCACCGAATGCTTATCCAGAGACAGTCGGTACTGGCAAGGTTGTCGGCACATGGGATTATCAAGTCGTTCACTTACGAGGAACTGTCGAAGTTCTGCACGACGCAGATTCCATCAGAGGGATTGTCAGCGACCTACAACGTGATCATGAGGCTCATCGAGAAGTGCCCTGGGATATGGCAACTGCCGATCAAGATTTCATGAAGGAATTAATCTCTCACGTTGTTGGCTTTACCGTAAATATCACCAGCGTTGAGGCCAAGTACAAGATGGATCAGAAGAATACGATCGGCGATCGTCAGGCGATTATGAATGACTTGGCAAAGAGTTCGCATCCATCTGATCAACGGATGGCTGCAGAGATGAAGCGCCTCTTCGATCTTTAACGAGCTGGCAAGGTGATATCTAAGGTCGCACCGGCTCTATCTTCATTGCTCTTTAACTCGTAGTTCGCTTCAGAAGCACGAGCATAGAGTTGAGACCCAAGCCCTTGAGCGGTGCGAGAGCGCTGGGTAATGCCAGATCCATTATCTGTGATCTGCAACCTCAGATTGCCATTTTCTAAATGGCAAATGAGGTAGTCAATTTTGGTCGCACTTCCATGGCGGATGGCGTTAGCGATCGCCTCTTCGAATACCTCGCCAATCGTTCGAATCATCGCAGCGGAGATCTGGCCCAGTGCTTCATCGAGAGTGCCGGTGATTTCAACCAGCCCCTGCCATAACGAAGAGCGGTAAGAAATTTCGTCCGCTATAGATACCCGATATTCATCAGGAGAGGTATCAGGATTTGTCAGCAAATTCTTTACTTCAACGAGGGCTAGATTGAAGGCTTCTAAATCTTCGCAGGCTCGTGCCCGATCCAGACGTTCGGCTGTGGCGAGCAACTGAGATTGAACTCGGCCATGAATATGTTTTGCCCACTTATATGCCAAGAGCGCATATTCGCTATGATGAATATCGTGTTCGGCCTTTCGCCTTGCAGCTTCGTAGGCTAGTGCTTGATATTTAGCTTTCGATTGGTTGATCGCATACAGGAATATCAATCTCAAAAGTACGCTAAAGAGCGTCACCGCTCCGATGAGGAAGAAATGGTGGTCCCAAAACCCATCTGGAATCAGCGGAGATATTTGAGGTCGGTAGCGCGAGATAAAGTGATTGTTGGCGATGATGAGCGTGAAGAGTTGTAAGAGCAAGAGTGGATAGATTCGCTTGGGTGCTCTAAGAGAAAGTGTTCGAAAGAGCGCGAGGATGGCGATGGTCTCTAAGCCATGTAATGCGATGATCTCAATTTCTACCTTGAGCGGGAGTACTCCTATGATATTTTGAAAGAACGTGCCGAGCATAAGAAGGACGATCAACCATAATTTATCGCGGAGAGCAAAATCCTGAAGTGATGTGATCAACCCATCTCGGATGCCACGAAACCTGTCTCTTCGCCCCTGATCACTTCGGATCGGAAGACTGGGTTTGAGTTCACTTGAAATCATTGCATGGCTGAGATCGCGCATATCGATCGTTGCGATATCTCTAATGAGTTCGGGTAAGGCGGGAGAGACTTCGCCGGCCGAACTAAAGGCGACGACCAATTTCTGTTGAGCCTGCAAGGCAGTCACTTTGAGCGAATTACGAATCGAACTCTCGAAAGTATGTCGGATCTGTTCTAAGACGCCAGAGGCTGACTCTTCAATTTGGACAAGAGTCTCGATCTCACCCTGGAGGGCGATCCGTTTCTCCTTCAGTTGGCGGAGCCGGCCGAGGGTAATAACGGTGAGTGGAACCCAGATTGCGGTGAAGAAGCCGGTATGGAGTATTCGCATTGCCAGAGAGAGTGAGTCGGGACCAGGCCAATTGATGATCTGGTGGGCGATCACGCCTGTTATGGCACCCGCGAGAAAGCTTTGGGCAGTGATGGCTGCCGTGAAGAGTTCAGGCTTGCGACCTCGACTGGATGCAAATCGATCACTGAGATAGGCCAGGAAGATCAGGGCTATGAATGCCGAGAGGAAGATCGCCGCACTAATCAGGATAGAGAACAGCCGCCGCTGAATCGACTCCGAGTAATTATTGAGGATAAAGACAGAGGGCAGAAACCAGATCGCTATCAAAATTGCGCACCCTTGCAGGTGATCTTGAAGGGTTACCTCATATCGCGCAAGTTTCTTCATATCTTGCCGATAAGCGATAAATACTTTCGAGCAATCATGATCCGCTGATTATGAATATCGGCATCATAATGAAGATCTATTTTTCGAGAGAGCAGGCGAATAGCATTTTCGGTGCTCTTCTCCGTAATGAATCTTCGCTTGGCAATCTCGGCATTGGTGAGGCCCATCGAAATATATTTCATGAGTTGAATTTCTAGATCAGTGAGATCAATCGAAGAAATCACAGCTTTAGGACCAGGCCGTTTTTGCCCACTTACCTCAACTCCGGTTGCCGCTCGATTAAGGGCATCGGCAAGGATCGTAAGATCAGTAATGCTATTTTTCTGAAGGAAGATTGCGCCAGTCGGAAGGTCGGGAAGGAATCTTCCAATCAGTCGGGGGCTTGCATACGATGAGAGGATAACAATTCCCATTGTGTCGAATCTACGTCGGATACCCCAGCTAATATCAACACCAGTAGGACCATCGCCAAGATCTAAATCAAGAAGGATGACATCTGGATTATGGAGTCCGACTAATGAGAGTGCATCGATGCCGCGTGATGTCGTGGCAAGAATCTCAAAACCTAATGAGTTAAGGCCAGCCTCAAGTGCTGCTTTTATGAGTGGGTCGTCTTCGACGATGATGATCTTCACCCTCGAAAGGGTAAGTGCAAAGTACAGAGAGTGAGTTTGGAGGGGAACAGGTGTTACCCCTCCGCGAGGTAAATCGAGGGGATAGCCCCTACGGGTTAACCTTCATACTCGAAAGAAATGGACCAGCTGCGTTGTAGGTCGCATCGGCGGGAATCGAGAGTGAGATGGTGCAAGTACCTGGTGCCAAGAAGTGCGCACTCCAACCAGCGGTTGGTGAGTTCACAATTGAGCAGACCGCTGGAGTAAGTGATGTATATACGCGAGGAGCCAGTGATCGCGAGCTGGTGAAACGTGCCAGGCCTTGATCGTTCCACTTGTAGGACATTGAGTAGGCATAGCCCGCATCGAAGGTGAACCACGCGTGCTGTGCGAACTTTGTCGCGATTGGACCATTGGGATCAGTTGTCGCAGTAGGAACAACTGGAGCCCAAGGCTTTGCAGGTGCTGCTGGAGTTGGGCACGGTGATGGATTCTTAGTCATAGTCGCTGATGTACTTGATGGTGATCCACCGTTAAGTACCGCATCAAAACAGGTGGTCGCAGCGCTACCGCCATTGATCATGGTTGGAAGTTTTGTAGTCGTAACGCTGGTCGAGTAAGGCGATGTTGCTTTAAAGACCCAATCCGATGCCGAGCAACCGTAGTAGTTACATGTCGTAAGGGAGATGACATACCAGGTGCTTGGTGTGAGACCTGTAAGGACTGTGGAGTAATCAGTACTTGAAGCAACCTTCTGAAGATTATCTTTATTGAGTGGCCAGTAGTAGACCTTGAATCCGGTGAGCGGAACTCCACCTGTGCCAGGATCTGGAACCCAGTTCACTTGGATCGATGTATCACTGAGTGTGGTCGCTGTGACAAAGGTCGAGTAGTTTGGTGCGCCATACCAACCGGCAGGATTCGATGGTGCAGAGATTGGGCCCGCACCTTCTGCGCCATTTGCGGTTACTTTGAAGGTATAGGCGATAAAAGGCTTGAATGGGAATGGCACGAAGCTATTGGAATAGACACATTCATTATTCGACCAGCCGCCCACGGTGCAGATTGCGCCATTTGAGGCAGTGACAGTAAAACTCTTTACTCGCGATGAATACTTTGAATCAAGTGGCACCCAATCCACAATAAAACCGGTCTTAGTGGACCAGGTAGCGCTCACACCTGTCAGTGTTGGCAGAGCAATCGCCGCTGGAGTCGGAGTGGGTGTCGGAGTCGCCGCATACGCCGAAGTTGCTGTTAATCCCGCAACTGCAAGGCCAATCACGACTGACTTGATTCGAGTGATATTCATCTGTGTCCTCTTCATAACTAGATTAAAGCTAGGGAAGTTCTATGTATTAATTTTCCCATGAGCCTCTGACATTCATGGGATGTGACTAGTCGGACTCGCCTTGTGAATTAGGAGTACGATCAAAGTATGCGAAAAATTATGCTCGGCGCGCTCATCCCAGCCCTCGCCTTGGCGGCGATACTTACCCCAAGCCATGCGATGGCGATGGGTTCGGGCAATAAGTATCAAGATGCGCAGACCGGCTTGAGCTACCAAATCTGGCAGCCAGGGACGGGCAGCACGAAAGATCTGACTCTCAAATCCTTTAACTTGCTCTCCTGCGGTGCCAAGAACGAGCAATGGCTGGCCGCGATTTATGGCGAGACTCGCTCCATCCAATTCCTAGAAACTGATGCTGCGGTGAAGTGTTCAAACCCAGGGTTGGGTAAGACAGTGGCGACTGTCTCTATCAATGGCTTGAGTGCGAAGGTCGTGGCCTTCTGTGATCCTGCAAATGCCAAGCAATGGAAGAGTTGTTCAACCTCAGATATTCATAATTATGGTGGGTATGCGATGTGGAATACCAAGGCGACGAAATTACTTCATGCGACTTCGATCGAAGTGTTGGTATCCGGACTTACCTATTCAGATCTACTGCGCATCTCTCGTGCAATGAAGCCGGTTTCAGCCAGCAACCGTTAGATCTCACCGCGATCTAGCCCGTCAAGCACTTGCCTTGCTCGTACCTGTAACTCTGGAACATCAGAGAGACGATCAATTCCAGCAAGTTGTTGGGCCATCCGATGGTTTTTGGAGAATTCGGGGCGATGTTCGATCAAGAAGTTCCAATAGAGAGTTGTGAAGGGACAAGCATCTTCGCCGACCCTCTTCTTAGGGTCGTAGGCACAGCCCTTGCAGTAGTTACTCATCTTCGAGATGTAGGAGCCCCCTGAAACATAGGGCTTTGTCATCATCTCACCACTGTCGGCATGCATTCCCATCCCAATCACATTGGGGACCATTACCCAATCTGTGGCATCGATAAATTGCTCGCGCATCCATTGCAAGAACTCTTGTGGGTTGACTCCGGTTAACAATGCAAGATTACTTAAGACCATAAGACGTGGAATGTGATGAGTCCAGGCGCGCTCTTCGATCTCACCCACCACATGCTTGAGACAGTTCATCTGCGTCTTGCCTGAATCAGTAAAGAGCGGCAAGAGCTTTCGTGTCGCACCCATATCGTTACGCTCTTTAAAGTGATCTCCGAAGTGCCAATAGATTCCATTTATATATTCACGCCAACCAATGATCTGGCGGATAAAACCTTCGGCCCCAGCAATAGGAATATCGCCACGTTCAAAGCGGCGAAGTGCAGCATCGACAACTTCTGATGGATGGAGCAAACCGTTGTTGATGTAAGGACTCAATAGGGAGTGATGAAGCGCCCAATTCTCGGTCGTCATGGCATCTTCATAAGGGCCGAAGAATTCAAAGTGATTTTCTAAGAAGTACTCCAACTGACGAAGAGCGCCAGCCCTGGTTGTGGCCCAGGTCGTAGCAGGGGCGATCCCAAAGCGATCGGCCACCTCTTGATCAATCGCATCGACCTCATGTACCAAGTACGGAGGGTAGGTGTAGTTCTTGGGCGGCGGAAGGCGATTTTCTTTATCGAAATTCCATTGGCCACCTACTGGTGCGCCATTGTCGACCAGAATCCCAAGTCGAAGACGCTGGGCCCGATAGAAGTTCTCCATGAGAAAGCTCTTCTGTTTCTGCGCCCATAATGTGAAGAGTGAACGTGAAGTGAGGAAGAAATCATTTTCTACATACTCCACACCAAACTCTTTGAGTTGATTGAAGAGTCGGTGCGAGGATGGTTCTGCGGTAAGAATAGGTAGCCCTGGATAGTCACCCTGGATCTGCTTAAGACCATCGATGGTGGTCGCGGCCTGAATATATGAGACTGTAAATCCTGCATTACGAAGCTCTTGGGCAAAATGGAGAGCTGATGAGACCAAGAAGTAGAGCCGGACCTTATGCCAGCCACCTTCTTCAACCATTCGCTTACTTTCAACCAAAACGATCAGATCACTCTGTGGGTCGGCCTTTGCTAAGACGCCGTACCCAGCATTAAGTTGATCAAAGGGGATGTAGAGAATGCGCTTCACTTACCGCCGCATTTCTTGCTGCAGTACTTCACTTGATCCCAGTCGCGGGCCCACTTCTTGCGCCATTCAAATTCCAGGCCGCACGATACGCAGACTTTGGGTGCAAAGCCATTC
>CANBSP010000016.1 GCA_947372165.1 Actinomycetota bacterium
GCTGCATCATGTCCGACCCAATCGCCGCCATGAACTTCCTTACCTGGCTCGAGAGTCTTATATACCTCGAAGAAGTGTTTGATTTCATCGAGTTCGTAGACCGGAACATCAGAGAGATCTTGGATTGCGTGCTTGCGGATATCTCCAGCTGCAACACAGAGGAGCTTGTCATCGCCGCCCTTTTCATCAGTCATACGGAACATTCCGACAACGCGACATGAGACGACACATCCTGGGAATGTCGGTTCATCGAGCATGATGAGTGCATCAAGGGGATCGCCATCGAGTGAGAGAGTGTTCTTTACGAAACCATAATCGTGGGGGAATCGGGTAGCGGTGAAGAGCATTCGATCAAGGCGGACCTCACCAGTATCGTGATTGATCTCGTACTTGTTGCGGCTACCTGCTGGAATCTCTACGACCACATCGAAGATCATTGGCTTCATGCTGTTCTCTCCGTTGCTCGGGTTAATCGGGGTTGCTCAAGTTTTACTGGGCTCTTACGGGAAAGATTGGGGTGATCGACGGGGCTCGAACCCGCGACATCTCGGACCACAACCGAGTGCTCTACCAGCTGAGCTACGACCACCATGTTTCTTGATTTCTTGTCTTGCTGGTTTTACTGCATCCACGCTTGCGCGCAGAGGGTAAGTGTAATGGGTTTAGGCAGGGAGAAAAATCTGAGTGCGGTAGTAATCGAGTTCATCGATCGAATCGCGGATATCGCCTAAGGCGCGGTGATTGCCGGTCTTCTTAGGGGCGCTGAAATAGGACTTTGGGTACCAGCGGCGGGCCAACTCCTTGATGGTGCTGACATCGATGGTCCGATAGTGCAGGTATGCGGCGAGCTCGGGTAGGTCGCGGTTGATGAAGCCCCGATCGACTGAGACAGAGTTGCCAGCCAAGGGGGATTTGCCTGCCCCTGGGGCATATTTAGTGAGGTAGGCGAGGATCTGGGTCTGGGCATCCTCAAGCTCGACCCCATGAGGGATCTCGGTGATCAGGCCGGAATCGGTATGCATCTGGCGGACAAAGTCGTTCATTCCGGCCAATTGCTCGATGCTTGCCCGAATAACCAGGTCGACGCCCTCGCCCAGGACATTGAGCTGGGAGTCGGTGACCAGGACGGCGATCTCGACCAGGACATCTCTATTGAGATCTAGCCCTGTCATTTCGCAGTCGATCCAGATCAGGTTGGGGGCATCATTACTCATATGTGGATAAGGGTAGGGCATTTCAGGGGATCTGGATCGCTGGGCCGATCTTCACCCCTCGTTCACCTTCTGTTCACCATCTGCACGCCTATTGGTGGCTGATTCGGGAGAGGATCTGCGAGTGAGTTCAACTCTTATTGAGCGGGTCCTGCCCGAAAAGCGCGCCCTGACGACCAAGCCTCGGCCATCAGATGTCGCATTCCGCACCGTCTTGAACGTGATGTCTTATTCATCTCTTCTCATTCTTGCGGCGATCGGTGGCTTCCTAGCATTCCGCGGCTTCGGTGCATTTAAAGAGAATGGTTTTGGCTTCATTACTCATGCTGAATGGTCTTCGATTGTTGGGGATAACGGTAAAGAGGTAAGTAGCTTTGGTATGGGTGCGATGATCACCGGAACCTTGATCATTGCAACGATCGCACTCTTTATTGGTGTGCCACTCTCAGTTCTTACTGCACTCTTCCTGACCTTCTATGCACCAGAACGACTCAAGCGCGCACTCGTCACCGTCGTCGACTTGATGGCTTCATTCCCATCGATCCTGTATGGCATCTGGGGCTTCATTGTCTTGGCGCCGATGGCGACCTATTGGGCAAAACTTGTTTACAAATATTTGGGTTGGATTCCATTCCTCTCCGTACCTTCACCTGCATTTGATCGATCACCATTCTTGGCGGGCATCGTTCTCTCAATCATGATTATTCCGATCGTCACATCTGTCTCACGTGAAATCTTTGCGCAGACGCCACTTGAGCGAATCCAAGCTGCCTATGCACTCGGTGCAACTCGTTGGGGAATGATCCGTGCAGTCGCACTTCCATTCGGAGCATCAGGTGTCGTCGGTGGCGCAATGCTTGGCCTTGGTCGCGCACTTGGTGAGACGGTAGCGGTCTACTCAGTCTTAAATATCGTCTTCAAGATTAACTGGCATATCCTCTATGGATACGGTGGCAATATCGCATCGATGATCGTGCAGAAGTTCGGTGAGGCATCATTTACTGAGAAGAAAGCGCTATTAGCCGCTGGTTTCGTCCTCTTCGTTATGACCCTGCTTGTGAACATGGTGGCAAATACCGTTGTCTCACGCGCTGTGAAATCAGGTAAGTAATGGCTACGACAACTGTGCTACCTCGCAAGCCATGGAAGGCCACAAAGGCTGATCTAATCCCGGTATTTGGTGCGCTCGCTCTTGCTGCAATCCTTGATTTCGTCGTCGTCGCCGTGACTCCGATGAAGGGCAAGATTGCCTACGTTCTCTTGTTCTTTATCTTCGGTGCCGGATTCCAGATGGCGCTGAAGTGGCGCAACCTTGGAAAGCGCGCCGCGATCGATTCACTTGCTGGATCAGTCGCGATCGCAGGTGCAACTATCGCCTTCACACCGGTTCTCTCGCTTCTTGCAACAACGATCGTCAAAGGCGCGAAGGGTCTCTACCCAGGATTCTTCTTCCACGATATGTCAGTTGCTAATTACCAGAGCCCACTCAATCAAGGTGGCGTCGTCCAGGCGATCGTCGGAACTTTGTATCTGATCATTCTCGCAACTCTAATTTCATTGCCACTCTCAGTACTGACCGCGCTCTATCTCACTGAGATCCGCGGTAAGGCATCTGGGTTCATTCAATTCTTAGTCCAAGCGATGTCAGGTATTCCGTCTGTTGTCGCGGGTATCTTTATTTATTCTGCTCTCTTGCTCACGACATCACTTCGTGGATCAACCATCATGGCAGCACTCGCTTTAGCTATCTTGATGATTCCAACCGTGACTCGTACTGCGCAAGAAGTTCTCTTGTTAGTCCCACAAGATCTGCGTGAGGCAGGACTTGCACTCGGTGCAACCCAATGGAAGACCGTCGCAACGATCGTTGTCCCAGCAGCCCGCAATGGTTTGATCACAGCGGTCATCTTGGGCGTAGCCCGTATCGCCGGTGAGACAGCGCCGCTGCTCTTCACCTTGGGCGTAAGCAACAAGATCAACTGGAACCCATTTAGTGGGGGACAGTCAGCTTTGCCGTATTACGTATGGAGTGGTTTGGGAGATGGCACCGAACTCGGTATCGATCGCGCCTGGAGCGGTATCCTTGTGCTGTTGATGCTAGTTCTCACCCTCTTTGTTGTTGCACGTGTCTTTGGAACAAGAAAAGTGAAGATCAAGTAATGGAAACGAGAGTAAAGATGAGCACAGAGAATACGCCTCAGCCAAATTCACTGGCTGGTGTAGCAGCAGCGCGTGTGCGCGAACCTGGAAGCGCCCCGCTTGGCTCTGGCCTTGAAGCTCGCGGCGTCCATGCCTGGTTCGGTAGCCACCTCGCACTCGAGAATGTCTCCCTTGATTTCGCCGCCGGTACAGTCACCGCGCTCATCGGTCCATCTGGTTGCGGTAAGTCGACCTTCATCCGCACACTCAACCGTATGCACGAATTCATTCCATCAGCTGCGATGGCTGGCGAAGTCTTGCTCGATGGCAAAGATATTTATGCATCAGGAACTGATGTCACTCGCATCCGTCTTCAGATCGGTATGGTCTTCCAGAAGCCAAATCCATTCCCCTCGATGACAATCGGTGAAAACGTTCTTGCCGGTCTCAAGCTTGCTCAGATCAAGTACGACGGTAATAAAGATGACTTGATGGAAGAGACTCTCACTCGCGCTGGTCTTTGGAACGAAGTGAAGGATCGCCTCAGCGCACATGCTGGCGGCCTCTCTGGTGGACAGCAGCAGCGTCTCTGTATCGCCCGATCACTTGCCGTAAATCCAAAGGTCCTCTTGATGGATGAGCCTTGCTCGGCTCTTGATCCAGGATCAACCCTTCGTATCGAAGATACGATCTCTCAACTTTCTAAGACTATGACGATCGTCATCGTTACCCACAATATGCCGCAGGCTGCTCGTGTTTCTGATTACACAGCATTTTTCTTGGCAGATGGTGGCCCTGGTCAGATGATCGAAGTTGGCCCAACCAACGAGATGTTCTCTCGTCCAAAGGATCAGCGGACTGAGAACTACGTCTCTGGCCGTTTTGGTTAAGCCACAGAGAGTTAGATAAACCAGCCCCTGTTCTACCTCGGTAGCCCAGGGGCTGTTTACTTTCTGTTCACCTTGGATTCACGCCGTGTTAGGGCCCAGTAACCCGTGAGTTTCCCCCTCAATTTAGAGTTCAACTACGCACCAAACCCGTACCAATCCCTTATCCACTAATCGAAAGGTTGTTCATGAAGCTTTCACGCTCATTGACACTCGTAACAGCAGCTGCAACAGCAGTTGTCGTTGCTATCGCACCATCAGCTTTTGCTGCAACAACACTCACAGTTGGCGGCGCATCATCAGTAAAGAGCGTTGTAAACGCTTGCGTACCAACACTTCCTTCATCAGTAACTTTTGCTTATGACTCACAGTCATCAGGCGTCGGTCAGTCAAACATCGAGACCGGTAAGTATGACTATGCGTATTCAGATGGTGCTCACACAACATCACAGTCAGGTACTGCGATCAACGCATCTGAAATCCACATCCCAGCATATGTCTGGCCAATTGGCGTTCAGTACAACCTCAACACATCAAAGCAGGTTGCAATCTCTGCAGTAAACGTTGCAAAGATCTTCGCAGGCAAGATCACCATGTGGAACGATCCAGCACTCGTTGCTGATAACAACCGTTCAGTCACAGTTGTTAACTACCGCAAGGATGCAAAGGGCAATGTTGTAAAGGATAAGAAGGGCAACCCAATCGTCCTTTCAACACGTGTTGTGACTCAGAAGGTTGTAATGCCTAATCAGCCAATCACAGTTATCTACCGTTCTGATTCATCAGGTACAACAGAGAACTTCACAGCTGCATTCTCAAAGATTGATCCAACAGACTTTGCTGCAAAGTCAAAGGTCTTCGCTTCAATCAACCCAAAGACTGTCACAGCTGATCCAATCCACTTCCAGGGCGCTTCAGGCTCTGCTGGTGTTGCAGCTCTCGCTGGCAAGATCAAGTACTCAATCACCTATGCAGAGACCAGCTTTGCTGCCGCAAACGGTTTGAAGCTTGCTGCTGTTATCAACAACGGCGACCTCGTTCTTCCAACATCTGATGCAGCTAACGGCTTCATCGCAACACAGAAGATCGATGCAAACTCAGGTATCGTCACATACGACTACTTGAACGCTAACCACGGTGTCTACCCATTCACAGTTGTCACCTATGCACTTGCTCTTACAAAGTATGGCAATGCAGAGAAGGCAGCAGCAGTGAAGGCAGCGATCAACTACCTCGCCTTCTCTTGCACAAAGAATGCTGATTACGGCTTCACAACAATCGATCCAACATCACCACTTGGAAAGATCACAACAGCCCAGATCGCAAAGCTCGGCGCATAATTAACTAGCCCCCTAGTTAATGAGTTAACCCGTAAAGAGAAAGACCCCGCCATTCGAGGGACTGGCGGGGTTTTTTCATGCCCGGGTAATTGCGATGAGAGGCGTGAAGATTGGACTGACTTGTGCGCCCGGCTGGAATCGAACCAGCGGCCTACCGCTTAGAAGGCGGTTGCTCTATCCGACTGAGCTACGGGCACCTGAGGACCTTGAACTGCTAGCCCAATTCTACTTGTAACTCAGACCATGCATCTAACACGATAGAGTTCCGCACTATGGCTGAGTTCATTTATACGATGAAGAAGGCGCGTAAAGCGCATGGTGAGAAAGTCATCCTTGATGATGTGACCCTCGCCTTCTACCCTGGCGCAAAGATCGGCGTCGTAGGACCTAACGGTGCTGGTAAATCGACCGTCCTGCAGATCATGGCTGGCCTTCAGACCGCCTCCAACGGTGAAGCCTTCCTATCGCCTGGCTATAGCGTCGGCATCCTCTTGCAAGAGCCACACCTCGATGAGACGAAGACTGTTCTTGAGAATGTCCAGATGGGCGTCGGCGAGACGATCGAGATGATGAATCGTTTCAATGCGATCTCAGAAGAGATGGCGAACCCCGATGCAGATTACGACAAGCTGTTGGCTGAGATGGGCGCTCTTCAAGAGCAACTCGATCACCGCAATGCATGGGACCTTGATTCACAACTCGAGCAAGCAATGGATGCACTGCGTTGCCCACCACCTGATGCTGATGTGAAGGTTCTCTCTGGTGGCGAGAAGCGCCGCGTCGCACTCTGCAAGCTTCTCCTCGAAGCACCTGATCTCTTACTTCTTGATGAACCTACTAACCACTTGGATGCCGAATCTGTCTTGTGGCTCGAACAACACTTGTCGAAGTATCCGGGCACCGTTGTTGCGATCACGCACGATCGTTACTTCTTGGACAATGTGGCCGAATGGATTCTCGAGCTCGACCGTGGTCGCGCCTATCCTTATGAAGGAAATTACTCGACCTATCTTGAGACGAAGTCGACTCGTCTGAAGATCGAAGGTCAGAAAGATGCCAAGCGCGCAAAGCGATTGAGCGAAGAACTTGAATGGGTTCGCATGAACTCCAAGGGTCGCCAGACCAAGTCGAAGGCTCGTCTTGCCCGCTATGAAGAGATGGCAGCTGAGGCCGATAAGACTCGTAAGTTAGATTTCGAAGAGATTCAGATTCCACCTGGGCCACGTCTTGGCAATATCGTCGTTGAGGTAGAGAACTTGAAGAAGGGATTCGGCGATCGCCTCTTGATCGATGACCTCTCCTTCACCTTGCCTCGCAACGGCATTGTCGGCGTCATCGGACCTAACGGTGCCGGTAAGACCACACTCTTTAAGACGATCTTGGGACTAGAAGCTCCTGATTCAGGATCGGTAAAGATCGGTGAGACAGTGAAGATCGCATATGTCGATCAGAGCCGTGCTGGGATTGATCCAAATAAGAGCCTCTGGGAAGTCGTCTCTGATGGCCTTGATTACATGAAGGTCGGCAATGTTGAGATGCCAAGCCGTGCCTATGTATCAGCCTTTGGTTTCAAGGGTCCTGATCAACAGAAGCCTGCTGGAGTCTTATCCGGTGGTGAGAGAAACCGTTTGAATCTTGCGCTCACTCTCAAGCAAGGTGGAAACCTCTTGCTCTTGGATGAACCAACAAACGATCTCGATGTCGAAACTCTTGGATCACTTGAAAATGCCCTCCTTGAATTCCCGGGTTGTGCCGTAGTGATCTCGCACGATCGTTGGTTCTTGGATCGCATCGCAACCCACATCTTGGCTTACGAAGGCGATTCCCAATGGTTCTGGTTTGAAGGAAACTTCGAATCCTACGAAGAGAACAAGATCAAGCGACTCGGGGCAGAAGCAGCGCGTCCTCATCGCGTTACCTATCGAAAGCTCACGCGCTAATGCGTTACACCGCCAAGCCCCATGTTCGTTGGGACGATATCGATGCATTCGGTCATGTGAACAATGCGAAGTATCTGACCTATGTTCAAGAGGCTCGAGTAGAGATGCTCTGGCGCGCACGCACTGATGCCGGCCTTGAACCGATCCTCTCGGATATGGTCGTAGCTCACGCAGAGGTCGATTACCTATTGCCAATCTACGAAGGTGCGATCAACATTGATTGCGATATCTGGGTCGGGCGAATCGGCGGCGCATCCTTTGATATGTTCTATGAACTTCGCAGCCCGGCAGGTTTGCACGCAAAGATTAAGACGGTTCAAGTTGGCGTCGATGTCGTGACAAAGAAATCACGCCGCTTAAGTGATGCAGAGCGGGAGTACCTGATCCAATACCAAGAACTCGATGACCCAACCATCTAAACCCCGCCGGATTCATCCAGCCTGGTATGCCTTTGGAGTTACTTTCTTAACCCTGGCAGCTAGTGCTGGTTATCGATCAGCCCCATCCGTACTCATCATCCCGCTCCAAGATGCCTTTGGTTGGTCACGGTCCACCATCGCTGCGGCAATCAGTATCAATACGCTGCTCTTTGGCCTTACCGCGCCATTCGCAGCCGCACTTATGGAACGTTTTACCGTCCGCAAGGTCGTGATGTCGGCTCTCACCACTGTCGGTATTGGTTCGATCTCCACCATCTTTATCACCCGACCATGGCACTTAATGCTCTTGTGGGGAGTCGTCGTCGGTATCGGTACCGGGTCGATGGCACTCGTCTTTGCCGCGAACATTGCAAACCGTTGGTTCATTGCGAAGAAGGGCCTGGTTATCGGGATCCTCACCGCAGCATCTGCAACCGGCCAACTGATCTTCTTGCCATCTCTTTCAACCCTCGCAATCCATCACGGATGGAAGAGCGTCGGTCTTACCGTCGGCCTTGCATCACTCTCACTTGTTCCGCTGATCTATCTCTTCTTGAAGGAGAGCCCACAATCCATTGGCGCCGCTCCATTTGGTGCACCTGCTGATTGGAGCGCTCCGGTTCAGGTAAAGCGCAATGCAGCTAAAGAGGCGCTGAACGCGCTTCGCGAAGGATCGAAGCAGCGCGACTTCTGGTACATCACTCTCTCATTCTTAGTATGCGGCCTCTCAACCAGCGGTCTGGTCGGCACACATTTCATCCCAGCTTCGCATGATCACGGAATGTCTGAAGTCACCGCGGCTTCTCTCTTAGCCCTCATCGGTGTCTTCGATGTGGTCGGCACAATCTTCTCGGGATATCTCACCGATCGGATTGATCCACGCAAACTCTTATTCTTCTATTACTTCTTGCGTGGCCTCTCACTCTTCTTGCTGCCATCCATCCTCTTCTCGACACTTCATGCATCAACCTTGGTATTTATTATCTTCTATGGCCTAGATTGGGTCGCAACCGTCCCACCAACCATCGTTCTCTGCCGCACCATCTTGGGGCCAGAGCGCGCCACCGTTATCTATGGCTGGGTCTTTGCCGCCCACCAAATAGGTGGATCAGTCGCAGCTCTCGGAGCCGCATTGTTACGTGTGAAATTCGGTAATTATGCAGTGGCCTTCTATATCGCCGGCATCCTCTGCCTAGGCGCTTCCTATATCGTCTTACAGATTGGTAAGAAGAGCTCGACGGAGTCCATACGTGTCTGATCAATCAACTTTCTACGAACGTATCGGCGGACATCAAGTCTTTGCCGATCTCGCATCACACTTCTACGCGCTCGTTGCGATCGATCCCATCTTGCGGCCGATGTATCCGGCAAATGATCTGCACGGAGCTGGCGAGCGATTGATGATGTTCTTAGAACAATATTGGGGCGGACCACAGACTTACTCAGAGAAGCGTGGACATCCACGTCTTCGGATTCGTCACGCCGGTTTTCATATCGATAGCGCAGCCCGTGATGCCTGGCTTCGCTGCATGAAGAGCGCAGTCTCAGAGATCGAATGTGCGCCAGAGTTAAAGCAAGAGTTGTGGGAATATATGGAAGGCGCAGCGCAGTTCTTAGTGAACCAACCAGATTAAGCTCGCTTAGGCTGAGATTTATTTCCGATCTTTAAGATCTCACCATTACGCAGGTACCAGAGCGTGCCATCTTCACCGCGGATCGTCGTGATGCGAAGTCCCACAGATTCGACAACGCCCTTCACCTCTAGAACATCGACGCTGTCACCGACGCCATATTGATCTTCGATCAACATAAAGATTCCAGCGAGCAGATCACGAACGATCGTCTGCGCGCCAAGGCCGAGAGCAACACCGAGCACGCCAGCAGATGCGACGACTGGACCAAGGTTCAAACCAAATTCACTGAGTATCATCGAGAGTGCGATTAACCAGATCAGACCATTGAGCGCTGATTTAAGTATCGTGCCGGTGGTCTGCGCGCGTTCGCGTTGGCGGGTAGCAGTGCGCTGTGGCCCAGGAACGAAATCGGCATTGGCGATTCGGCCCATGGCACGGGAGATTGCCCGGCCACCCAGAATCTGCAGCCCGAGGGCTACGGCGATGATCGCGACGATATGCAGGGGAGCCCCGCTGAACCAGGTGTAGAACTCGTGAATATTAAGTTTCATGGTGTGAAGACTCTATCTAAATCCCTCGAAATCCAGCCATTTTTCAGGGGAGTAGGGCAAGATTTCCTTATTGCGGGCTGGTTGCACGCTAGCTGGTGTTCGGCAAACATCGGCCAGAACTTAAGGGAGAAGTTCGGTGAGTCAGACACTTGTTCTGAATGCTACGTATGAACCACTAGGAGTTGTTACAGATCGACGGGCGTTAATCCTCGTCTTAAATCAACGTGCCAGCATCGTTGAAGATTCAGATGTTGTCTTGCACTACGCGGGTGGAGAGATGGTTCTCCCTGCAGTCATCAGATTGACCAAATTCGTGAAGATCCCTTATCGCCACGCAATCCCACTCTCTCGCCGGGCGGTATTCGCTCGCGATGGTGGCAAGTGCGTCTACTGTGGAGCGACCGCAACCTCGATCGACCATGTGATTCCTCGTAGCCGTGGTGGCGCCCATCAATGGGAGAACGTCGTCGCGGCCTGCCATAAGTGCAATCACCAGAAGGCAGATCGGATGCTCAAGGAGATTGGTTGGAAGTTGCGCTCGCTACCGCGCGAACCAGCTGGTGCTGCTTGGCGGATTTTGGGTACGGGCCGTTCGAATGAGAGATGGTCGGCATACCTTGAGCCATATGGCGTTGTATCGGGGCTCACAAGCGTGAGTGCTGCAAGCGCTTAATTGGGCAGTTAGGATTACGACATGATCTTGCACGCATTACCTTCGCTCTTACAGATGACTGCCCAAGAAGATGGATCCAATCCTGGCCAGGGGCTCACTGCGTTACAGACGATTCTCTACTTCGTTGCAGCACCTATGGCGCTCTTTGTAGCAATCACTGTTGTTGTCTTGATCTCGACTGCAGATCGCTCAAAGATTCGTAAGAGCGATCTCAGTCGTATCGATTAATTACTAGTTATTACTATTTCCTACTAATTGTTACTGGGCATCCTTTGTCTGTGCGCGAAGTGCACGAGCCAAGTGATCGCGATTCTCATTTAAGAAGCGGACCATCGCAGCTGGGGCATCTTTATGCGCAGCAAGCCAAGAATCTGTCTTCGCCAAGACTTCTTGGGTAATGACATAACTTGGATACATTCCTTCGACGATAGAGCCAGCCATCTCAAAGCCATGTTCATCCCATGTCTTGAGTAATGAGTCGAAGAATGGATCAACGAAGTTGGCCAATAGATCGCGTTGGGTCGCACGCTGGAAGCCGACCATCATCGCTTGGCGAACCTGAGTACCAGTCTCAACCTTGTAGATCGCATCCCATGTGGCTTGCTTTGCAGCGAGAGTTGGTTGCGCGGCAAGGCCACGTTGGAATTCAGCATTACCTGGAATCGTGTTATCGGCATCGAGCAACTTTTGTAGTTCGGCCTGATCGAATGCGCCGTTCTGTGCCAAGGCGATACCAAGGGCCCACTTGAGATCCTTATCAAGAACCAAGCCATTGATTGCGCCGTCGAAGATGCCACGAAGTTGTGCCACCTGTTCTGGAGTTGTCGCCAATGTGCCGAAGATACGAGCAAGCTGGAGTTGCTTATCGCTACCGGCGGCAGAGTTCTTCAAGATTGAGTAGACAGTATCTGCTGCTCGGACTTTGAGTCCCTGACGATTTGCAGGTGATGCATATTGCTCGATCGTGAGTGCGATCTTCTGACCGGCGCCAGTAACTGCGCTGATATGTGTCTCGGTCTCAAGGCCAGCAAGTGCGATATCGATCCACTCTGTTGTTGAGATCTCGGCATCGCGAGTCATATCCCATGCAGCAGACCAGCAGATAGCGCGAGCAAGTGAATCATCGATCTTGCCAAGGTGCGACCGAAGAGTTGAGATCGACTTTGGATCAAGGCGCCACTTTCCGTATGAGAGATCGTGATCGTTGATTAAGACGAGGTCAGCAACCTTCTCACCGGCGAGTGCGGTGACTTCGGTTGAAGCACCCGCTGCATCGATCTCCACAGACTTTCTGCGAACGACACGATCATTGACGATATCGAAGAGACCCACAGATAGACGGTGCAGGCGAAGTTCCTTTGAACCTGCAGGGACGGTTGGCGCCTCTTGCGAAATCTTGATTGATGAATAAGTCTCTCCTGTGCCATCAAGGGTGATCTCTGGGCGAAGTGTGTTCACACCTGCGGTGCGAAGCCAAGTATCGACCCAAGGCTTGAGGTCACGACCACTTGCCTCAGTGAGTGCATCGAGCAGATCATCGAGGGTGGTGTTACCCCATGCATGCTTCTTGAAGTAATTGCGAAGACCTTCAAGGAACTTCTCGCGACCGCAGTAATGGACCAACTGAGCCAAGACAGATGCGCCCTTGGCGTAAGAGATGCCATCGAAGTTGGCAGCTGCCGTCTCGATATCGGCCGGATCGGTGATGATTGGGTGGGTTGTGACGAGCTGATCCTGGTCATAGGCCCAGTTCTTTGACTCGATATTGAAGCCAGTCCATGACTCGTTGAAGCGGGTGCACTCTGCGAGTGCAAGCGCTGAAGACCATTCAGCAAAGGATTCGTTGAGCCAGAGGTCATTCCACCATTCCATGGTGACAAGGTTTCCAAACCACATATGCGCCATCTCGTGCAGGATTACGTGAGCACGTGCCTCATACATACGGTTTGTGACCTTAGATCTGAAGACAAGGAGTTCTTCTAAGAAGGTGACGCAACCAGAGTTCTCCATGGCGCCCCAGTTGTAATCCACAACGGCGATCTGGTCATACTTTTCAAATGGATATTCGATGCCAAATACCTCTTCGAAGTAGGCAAAGCCTTGCTTGGTGAGGAGGAAGACATCATCTGGATCCATGAACTCTGCAAGTGATTTACGGGCATACATGCCAAGAGGCACAACCTTCTTGCCGCGATATTCATCGTGTACATGAGCATAAGGACCGGCGACCATCGCTGTGATGTAAGTCGAGATGCGAGGTGTTGGATCGAAGGCCACGATCTTCTTATCGCCGTCAACTGTGGTCGATGCGACCGGGCTATTGGAGATGACTTCCCAATGTCCAGGTGCTGTTACGGTGAGGAGATAGATCGCCTTGAGATCTGGCTGATCAAAACATGGATACATCTTGCGGATATGTGCAGTCTCACCCATTGAGTAGAGGTAAGCCTCATCATCGACTGGATCAACAGAGAGCTGTAGACCTTCGCCGACCTTTGAGTAAGGCATTTCTGCGACGATTACTAATTCATTGGCTGCGGCTAGGCCGTTGATGAAGAGGCTCTCACCATCAAAGGTCGAGGTATCGACCGGTGCGCCATTGAGTGTGGCTGAAATAATCTTGTTGGCAGCGACATCGATAAATGTGTTGTATCCAGGAGTTGTGCAGGTGAAAGTTGTGGTGACATTTGCGATGAAGTGTTCGCGACCTGTCGTCACATCAAGATGGACTCGATAGGTATCGATCGCAAGATGTGCTGCGCGTTCTGCCGCTTCTTGGCGAGTGAGGTTCAAACCTGGCACGGTGGCTCCTTATGGTCGGGATGGTCGGGATGGTCGGACTAATAGGTAATCAATAGGGCAGTAACCTACCCCTGTGAGCGAGATTGAGCGTCCTTCTAATCGGAGCTATCGCCTGCGCGGAGACCGAGCAACCGGCGCTCAAGAGCAGGCCTACGCCACGCTCTGGCCCGCCTACGGTCTAGATCCACGAAGCCGAATCGATGCCCGTGAGATCTTCCCGGATAGCCAGATTCGGATCTTGGAAATTGGCAGCGGCATGGGGGAGGCGACTGCTCAGATCGCAGCCCACTTCCCCGAGACCGGATTTCTTGTGGTCGAAGTCCATAAGCCCGGCGTCGGCTCTCTCATGCACTTATCTGAAAAAGCTGGCCTTACCAATATAAAGATCATTGAAGAAGATGTTCACGTGATTTTGCGCGATTGCATCCCCGATCAATCACTTGATGCGATCCATCTCTACTTCCCTGATCCCTGGCCAAAGAATTACCACCAGAAGCGCCGCATTGTTCAGGATTCATTCTTAGAATTAATTCATCCAAAGATTAATGATGGTGGCTATATCCACATCGCAACAGATTGGTTCCCGTATGCCGGATGGATCCAACGAATATTTGCGGCGAGTGATCTCTTCACTGGCGGTGTGATCGATCGACCAGAGTGGCGTCCGATTTCAAAATTTGAAGGACAAGGAATTCGCAAAGGTCATATCGTCACCGATATGAAATACTTCAAAAAATAAAAGAAAAATAGAAAGTTAGAGCGAACCTTCAGCCTCATATTTGGCGACAAGTGCGATACGACGACTATGACGCTCATCGCCTGAGAATGGTTCGGCGATAAAGGCATCGACCATCTCTAAACAAAATTCTGAAGTGTGCATCCGGCCACCGATTGCAACAACATTTGCATCGTTATGTTGGCGACCCAACTTTGCAGTCTCAATTGACCAAGCCAATGCCGCGCGAATGCCTTTCACTTTATTTGCGGCGATCTGTTCGCCGTTTCCGGATCCACCAAGAACAATGCCGAATGAACCGGGCTCTTTCGCAACAGCTTCGGCTGCGGGAATGCAGAAGATTGGATAATCATCGAGAGGGTCATAAGTGTGTGGCCCATGATCAACGACTTCATGGCCCTTGCCTTCAAGGTGGGCGATAATTAAGGCTTTGAACTCAAGCCCTGCGTGGTCGCTACCGATATGAATTCTCACGGGGATATCTTCTAACAAAAGTGCTGGAAATGAGTGAGGCACTCACCGGAGAAGAGTGAGTGCCTCAATCGAAGGTGCAGTTGTAGGCCTTTTAGGCCTTGTCGCACCTAGTTACTGCTTATTAACCGTTAGCTCCTGGCATACCCATTCCTGGGCCATGACCATGTCCGCGACCCATTCCGCCCATTCCACCCTGTCCTGGTGTTGCATTGACGTGAGCTGTTACGCGAGTAAGTACATCTGCCTTAGCAGTCGTTGCCTGTGCTGCGGTCAACTTTCCAGCTGTGACTGCTGCATCGATCTCTGAGTTCTCAACTGCTACGAGTGCAGTGATGAGAGCCTGAGTCTTGGTTCCAGCGATTGTCGCAAGTGACTTCCCCGCTGCGAGATCTGCTTGAAGTGAGGTTGCAGTGATGCCGAGTGTCGAAAGGATTGCACTCTGTTCTGCAGCTTGGTTAGGACCACCCATTGGTCCTTGGCCATCAGGTCCATGATTTGGACCACCAGCACCCTGTGCAGGCTTGGCAGCTTCGAATGCAGCAACGATTGCATCTTCTTGTGCCTGAGTGATTGTTCCCTTAGTGACAAGTCCATCAAGGATTGCCTTCATTGGGTTAACGCCAGTTGTTGCATTCGCTCCACCGATTGATGGACGAGCAGCAGCAACGCTCTTCACAGTGCTTGTGCTGTGTGGTGTTGAAGCATTTGCAATACCAAACGATCCGACTGTTACTGCCGCTACAAGAGCGCCAGCTACGAGCGATGACTTCTTTTTCATACGATCTCATCCTTTGTTTAAGTTGTAGTGCTTCTTACGTTCTTGCATCTTTCAAAATTACTTCTATTAACTTTTTGAACTACCGGGATGCCGTCACATCTCGATATGCATAGATAACTGTTCGAACCTGCGAAACCCAGTTGATCATGCTGAGATGGTAATGAGAGTTGCTGAGAGTTAAGTGTGAGCACCGCTCAAAAGAGGGGGGGTATCGCACTATCCGAACACGGAGCGTGATCGGAAACTTGGCATAACGAGGGGGAGAACCCTCACCCAGGGGCCAATCAGGAGTCCAGCTATGCGTGCACGTACTTATCTTCTTTCCGGATGCCTCTTTGCCGCATCCCTCTTCCCAGCCACTTCCTTAGCCGACGCCGCACCAACGCCTAAGAAGGCCGGAAGAGTCATCGCAACAAGGCCAAACACCATTCTCAGTGGTCGTGGTGCCCCCTCATCCGCAATTGGAATCGATGGTGATTTCTATATCGATAGCGCTGCACTTAACTTCTATGGACCAAAAGTTCTCGGCCGTTGGCCTGCCCCTTCGTCACTCAAAGTTCCAGTTGCAATAAGTGATGGAAAGAGTGGATCCGTTATTGCAGGAGAAAAAGGAGCAACGGGAGCTACGGGAGCAACTGGTGCCACTGGCGAGAAAGGTGCAACGGGCGCAACAGGACCAGTTGGTCCACAAGGATTACAAGGAGTTCAAGGGTTACCCGGTGCAAGTGGCGCAACAGGTGCAAGTGGTGCGCAAGGAGAGAAAGGAGATAAAGGAGATAAAGGTGAAACCGGTTTAACTGGATCACAAGGATTACCGGGAGCAAATGGTTCAAATGGAGCACCGGGTGCAACTGGACCGCAAGGAGCAACGGGTGCAACTGGAGCCACCGGTCCTCAAGGAGCAAC
>CANBSP010000017.1 GCA_947372165.1 Actinomycetota bacterium
CTCACCCTGACTCACTCTGACTCTCGCTCCTGTATGTCTGGGAGATAGAGTGTGGCTATGAGTTCATTCAACTTTTCCGGCATCCCCAACAACCCCTTCTCGCAGCGCCCAGGTTTTGGTGGCCCTCGGAAGAAGGTTGGCCCACTCCCGTTGACGATCGCTGCACTCGTGGTGATTGGCGTTGTATTGATCTCACTCAGTGGCTTCTATGCTGATGTGCTCTGGTTCCGTTCGGTTCATTTCTCATCGGTCTGGCGCACCACATTATTAACGAAGGCCGAACTCTTCCTCGCCTTTGGCGCACTCACCTCGTTGATCATCTCTCTCAATATTTACCTAGCTCATCGCAATCGTCCGATCTATGTACCAACCTCACTTGAGGCGGACAATATCGAGCGCTATCGCGGCCAACTCGATCCTATTAAGCGTCTGGTTCTAGCCGGCATCGCTATCGCGCTCTTCTATTTCGCTGGTATGGCGGGATCACGCCTCTGGGAGACCTGGCTTCAATATAAGAACTCCACCTCCTTTGGCAGCAAAGATGCTCAATTTGGCCTAGATATCTCCTTCTTCGCATTTAAGTTGCCGCTCTATCAAGCTCTTATCGGTTGGGCCATCTCAACACTCGTTCTCACACTTATTGTGACTGCTGGCGTTCACTATCTCTATGGCGGAATCCGACCTCAGGTCGTTGAAGACCGGACATCAGTAGCAGCTCGCGTTCAGCTCTCCGTGATCCTTGGTGCCCTCGTTCTCGTGAAGGCGCTCGCCTATTGGTTTGATCGTTACACACTTGCACTGAAGTCGGGTCACTTGATTACCGGCCTCTCCTACACAGATGTCAATGCCACCCTTCCTGCGAAAGCAATCTTGGCTGGTATCGCAGTTGTCTGCGCACTTCTCTTCTTCGCCAATATTGTTCGCCGATCATGGGTTCTCCCTGCTGCTGGCGTCTCGCTGATGGTGATCTCCTCAGTCTTGATTGCTGGCCTCTATCCAGCTTTCATTCAACAGTTCCAAGTGAAGCCTTCTGAGTCATCGAAAGAAGCTCCGTATATCCAACGAAATATTGATGCAACGCGCGCTGCCTATGGCCTGGATAAGGTCGTTATCAAGGATTACCAAGCAACGACAACAGCGGCAACCGGTCAACTTGCTGGCGATGCGTTGACTGTCTCCAACACTCGCTTGCTCGATCCCAATGTGGTCTCAGCGACCTTTAGACAGCTTCAACAGATCAAGCCGTATTACACCTTCCCTGATTCACTCGATATGGATCGCTACCTTGTTAATGGCAAGAATCGAGATACTGTCGTTGCGGTACGCGAACTCAACATCGCGGGCAGCCCAGTAAGAAATTGGATCAATGATCACCTGGTCTATACCCACGGCTTTGGATTCGTCGGCGCATTCTCAAATACCGTTGATGCCGATGGAAAGCCAGCCTTTGCTGTCGGAAACATTCCTCCTACTAACGGCCTCGGAACCTTTGAGCCTCGTATCTACTTCGGCGAGAATGTTCCGGATTACTCCATTGTTGGTGGAACGAAAGCTTCAGCCCCGGCTGAGTTGGATTATCCAGATGACACCTCGGCAAATGGCCAGAAGAACTACACCTACACAGGTACTGGCGGCGTTCCGATGGGTTCAATGTTGACTCGACTTCTCTTTGCAGTGAAATATAAGGATCAGAAGATCGTTCTCTCTAACTTGGTGAATAAGGATTCTAAGATCCTCTTTAACCGTAATCCGATGGATCGAGTCCAGAAGGTTGCGCCATGGTTGACTTTGGATGGCAATGAATATCCAGCAGTTGTGAATGGCCACATAGTCTGGATCATTGATGGTTACACCACATCGGCTGGATACCCTTATGCCAAGGTAACTAATTTGGCAGCCGCTACGACAAATTCCGTGAGTTCTGCAACCACCTCAGTTGCGCCACTTGCTGATAAGAATGTGAATTACATTCGTAACTCGGTAAAGGCGACAGTGGATGCATACGATGGCACTGTTCATCTCTACCAGTGGGATACAACCGATCCAGTTTTGAAGACTTGGTCTAAGGCATATCCCGGAACGGTCGAGCCAAAGAGCGCTATCTCACCCGCCCTCTTGAAGCACATCCGCTATCCAGAAGATCTCTTCAATGTTCAGCGCGATGTCTTGAGCACCTATCACGTTGACTCTGCCAGCGCCTTCTATGGCGGTCAAGATTTCTGGCGTATCCCAAGTGATCCATCGTCACTGGGTGCAAATGCTGCAACTCAACCTCCTTACTACCAGACGATGCAATTGCCTGGAGCGAAGAGCGCATCTTTCTCACTCTCAACAAGCTTTGTGCCAAAGGGCGGCCGTCAGAATCTCACCGCCTTTGCAGTTGTGAACTCTGATGCTGGTCCGAATTACGGCAAGATCACCGTTCTCCAATTGCCACGGTCAACAAATATCTCTGGACCTTCTCAAGTTGCTTCTAACTTCGAGGCGAAGCCAGATGTTGCACAAGCGCTCTCACTTCTTCGTCAAGGTGGATCAGATGTTGTTCTCGGCAACCTCATGACACTTCCTGTCGGCGGGGGATTGCTTTACGTACAACCGGTCTATGTCCGTGCCACATCAAACTCTGCTGCATATCCATTGCTGCAAAAGGTCTTGATCAGCTTTGGTGATCAGATCGGATTTGATAACACTCTCCAAGGTGCGTTGAATCAAGTCTTCGGCGGTAATGCCGGAACGTCACTGACAAATACTCAAGGGTCACAGACCAGCACTACTGGATCTGGAACACCGCTTACTTCAAGTACAACTCTGAAGGCCGCTCTTGCAGCCGCACAATCTGCAATCGCAGATTCACAAGCAGCGCTAAAGAATGGTGATTTCACAGCGTATGGCCAAGCCCAGAATCGATTGAAGGCAGCAATTGCTGCAGCGATAAAGGCGCAATAAAGGCGCAATAAAGGCGAAGGGTGGTAAATAAGCCTCGATTGGGTAATTCGCGATCTTTCCTTTAAGATTGCGATACCGACGCGGGGTGGAGCAGCTCGGTAGCTCGCTGGGCTCATAACCCAGAGGTCATAGGTTCAAATCCTGTCCCCGCTACTAGTAGTAATTCGGCCTCACAGAAGCCTTCTGAGGATTCTCACGAATCGAAAGAAGCGCAGACTGTGAGGCCGTATTCTTATCTCATGAGTTCCGAGAAGTATGCGAGCCAATCCTTGAATCAGAATTATCAACGGCTCTTTGATCCATCTGCCGAGCAACTCGTTACCCTCGTGGCAGATCGCACCGTCGCCGCAATTCTCCATTCATGGCGTGAGGGTCGAGATTCTCACATTGTCATCACAGGGGGACGCACGGGTCTAGCCATCGCCCAAGCACTTGATGTCGGGCTCTTCCGCGCATCCTCTGAAAGAGGCTCCGACTTCTCAGCCGACCGCCGAGTTCATATCTGGTTTAGCGATGAACGCTTTCTCTCGACCGATGACAGCGATCGATCCGATACGACACTGATAGCAGCCTTCACTCGCAGCCGAGAGTGGATCACCTTTGAGCGGGTCGGAGCCCCGGAGTTGACCGATCTCGATGGCGCAGCCCGAGCTTATGCCGCCGCTCTTGATCAGAGCGTGGGAGAGGACCGGCGCTTTGACTCGGTTATCGTAAGTATGGGTGAAGATGGTCACATCGCCTCGCTCTTCCCTGGCCACGACGATGAGCTAAATTCAACAAATTCTGCTCTTGCCATAGATAATTCTCCTAAGCCACCTGCGATGCGGGTCTCAATCGGAGTTGCTCGGTTAGCCAGAGCATCTGCGATCTATATCTTCGCAGTGGGGGAGAGCAAGAAAGCAGCTCTCACCGAACTCTTAGATGGCGGGCATCGGAGCCCAATCTCAATGTTGAGAAAGAATTCACCTGCTACTCAGATCTATATCACCACCGATATCAAGCTCTGATTTAGATTGATTACCTGCACAACCATGTAATAACAGATCCAGCACAGATCCAGCACAGATCAAGCACAGATCAATAACAGATGGAGAGAAGAAGATGAGCAACCAAGAATTGCAGTTCACAATGGTCGGATTAGGTCGCATGGGGGCAAATATCGTTCGCCGCATCGCTGGCCACATCGATACCGCGCATCCCGTGAAGATCAGCGTATTTGATGTGAATCCTGAGACTGTGAAGAGTGTTGCCGCTGAAGGCCATACTGGCCTCTCTTCCTTGGCAGATCTCGCCAGGCAAAATAGTGAGAGCAATCCACAAATTGTCTGGGTGATGGTTCCAGCTGAAGTCACCAATCAAACTATTCGATCTGTCGCCGAACATCTCGCGCCAGGATCAACCATCATCGATGGTGGAAATACTTTCTATCGCGATGACATTGCCAACGCCGCATGGCTGGCAACAAAAGGGATCAACTTTGTCGATGTTGGTACATCAGGCGGTGTCTATGGCCTCGAGCGTGGATACTCGTTGATGATCGGCGGAGATAAGAAGGTGGTTGACCGTCTCAACCCACTCTTTAAAGCGCTCGCCCCCGGTTTTGATGCTGCCGAACGCACACCAGGACGAGAGGGTGAACCAGCAAACTCTGAGCTCGGTTTCTTCCACTGCGGCCCAGTCGGTGCCGGCCACTTCGTCAAGATGGTCCACAATGGCATTGAATATGGCGCAATGGCGGCATATGCCGAAGGGCTAAATATCTTCAAGGCTGCAGAGGCTGGAATTAAGCACCCAACATCTGTCGGCGATCATAATGAGACAAAGTATGACCTCGATATGCGCGAGATTACCGAAGTGTGGCGACGTGGTTCAGTTGTGGCCTCATGGCTCCTTGATCTGACAGCGATTGCCTATCAAGAGGATCCAGAGCTCGATGGTTATGAAGGTTCTGTCTCCGACTCTGGCGAAGGCCGATGGACTGTTGCAACTGCGATCGATGCGGGAGTACCAGCAAATGTGTTGAGCGCCTCACTCATGGGACGCTTCACATCACGCGGGAATGATCTCTATGCAAATAAGGTTCTCTCTGCAATGCGTAAAAAATTTGGTGGCCACATCGAAGCGAAGAAGAAGTAGAGGATTACGTGACACCCCGCAAAAAGAAGTTAGATGATGCTGATGTGCTCGTCCTCTTTGGGGCGACCGGTGATTTAGCAAAGAAGAAGCTCTTCCCGGCGCTCTACAACATGGCGCGAAGCGGCTTCCTCACAACGGATGTAGTCGGAGTGGCATCTACCAAGTGGAGCCATGAAGAGTTCGTGAACTATGCCTTTGAGTCAATTAAGAAGACTGTTGCCGCCCCAGACGATAAAGTTTTAGGGTTCTTGGATAAGCATCTTGATCTCATTGTCGGCAAATATGAAGAGCAGGCGCTCTATGACGATTTAGCCAAGCGTCTTGAAGGCAAGAAAAATATCGTTATCTACCTAGCTATCCCGCCATCAGCTTTCGAACAGGTAACGCGCGGGTTGCATGCTGCCGGACTCATGGATCGAGTACGCCTCGTCGTTGAGAAGCCATTTGGTCGCGATCTAAAATCTGCAATTCATCTCCAGGACTCCCTTGAGATGGTTCTGCCAGAAGAGCGAATCTTCCGTATCGATCACTACCTTGGAAAAGAATCTGTGGAAGATATTCTCGTCTTCCGCTTTGCGAACTCGATCTGGGAGCCGGTCTGGAACCACCGCTATATCTCTAGCGTGCAGATCACTATGTCTGAGGATTTTGGGATCGAAGGCCGTGGCGCTTTCTACGATGGCGTCGGAGCTCTCCGCGATGTGTTGCAAAACCACTTACTTCAAGTCCTTGCACTTATTGCAATGGAGCCACCATCAGAGATCAACTCGCACAACATGGAAGATGAAAAGCTCAAGATCTTCCGTGCGATCGCCCCACTCAATCCAGAGAGCGTGGTTCGCGGCCAGTACGTTGGATATCTCGATGAACCAGGCGTGAAGCCGCATTCTGATACCGAAACTTTCGCAGCCGCTCTGGTCCACATCGATAACTGGCGATGGGCTGGCGTCCCGTTCTACCTTCGCACTGGCAAGGCACTTGCCGAAACCACCCTCGAAGTAGTCATCGAATTCAAGCAACCACCTCGCATGCTCTTTGCTGAGACGCAAGCTGGTGCTCCAAATATTCTCCGCTTCCGCCTTGGCAAGAAAGATGGCGTGGATATCGAACTCCTCGCGAAATCTCCTGGCGACTCGCTCTCGACTCAACCAGTACAACTCAACGTTGAATTCTCTGCCGCACTTGGCGAACGCCAAGAGGCATATGAGCGACTACTTCGTGCTGCGATGTCTGGTGATCACATGCGCTTTACTCGCATTGATTCTGTACTCGAAACTTGGCGCATCCTTGAGAACGTCATCAATGGTGAGCCGGCGCTCTTCCCTTACTTTGTTGGTTCGTGGGGACCAGAGCGTGCTAACGAACTCGTTGGTGGCGAATGGATCGATCTCTAACGAAGGTCTGATCGAACTATCAGTGCTGCGTAAGCAATTCCGTCGACTGCAAGAACCAAACTAAGTGATTTGCTGTTCTCGCTCTCCTCTTCGGCGGTGCTCGAGTGCTCGGCTATGAAGGTGGAGATGTCGGCATGGAATGGCGTACTTGCCCGACCAACTGCGGCGTGAGCACCAAGCAAGACGGTGTATTTCTTTGAGTGGGCGCTGATGCGAGCGGCATAGCCCATCGCCTCATCGAAACTTAGACCGACGACTTCAAGGTGGGAGAGCGTGAGATCTTCGGAAGCTGCTTTCGCAGCGATTTCACCAATGAGAGCGTGAAAAGGCGAAGCGGGGTTCGCGCTCCCGAATTCTTCAGATGATTCTTGTGAAGATATTGAGAGCGCAAGTGACTGAAGAATCGAGAGGAGAAATTCTCTCTCCAAATGAGTCCCCGGAGTATTTCCAAGCGGATCTCTAACAAGGGCGATCGATGAGAGCGTATGGCGCCAGGATTTCGCAGGCGCAACTACCTCAGGTGCACCTACTTCCTCACGTACCCCTTGAGCCGCACGGCGAGAAGATCTAACTTTCTTGCGTCGAAGAAATGCGAAGAGGCCCATGGTTTAGAGATTACTTTCCGGCGTTGATCGCATCAAGAAATGCCTGATGCAACTTTCCATTAGTTGAAAGGCCGTTGGGGCCGTGTGCGCCGAGCCCGCCATTGAGATCTCCAAAAACTCCACCAGCTTCTGTGACGATGATGGCATTGGCTGCCATATCCCAGAGTGCAAGTGATGGTTCAACCGCAATATCAACCGAACCTTCGGCAACAAGCATGTGGGACCAGAAATCTCCCAAGCCGCGAGTTCGCCAGATGCGCTCTTGTAGATCGATGAACTTTTGACGGCGATCACCCCACCCGATGAGATCAGAGTAAGAGATCGATGCATCGTCAAGTTTTGTGACAGCGGAAACCGAAAGTTTGCGTGGAGTATCGCCATTCTCACTGACGAATGCGCCTGCGCCTTTGTAGGCAAACCATCTGCGATAGAGCGCTGGAGCGCTGACCACTCCGAGAATTACTTCATGTTCTGAATTGACCAGCGCAATGAGGGTTGCCCACGTAGGTACACCCCGAACAAAATTCTTGGTGCCATCAATGGGATCTATAACCCAGTAGTACTTCGTGTTTGTTGGAGCGAGCGCCTCTTCCTTGCCGCCAAACTCCTCGCCGATGACAAGATCTAGCGGCCTCTCTTGCGAGAGCACGTCACGAATCATAAATTCAATGCCCTTATCGGCATCTGTTACTGGCGTGAGATCGGGCTTCGTCTCAATAACCAACTCAGAGGATCGGTACTTCGCCATAGAGAGCGCATCGGCGGCATTGGCCAAGCGATGGGCGAGTGATAAGTCGAGGGCGAGATCTCTCATGTGGCGCAGTCTACTTGGCTTGGTTGGCGCCTTCAGCGAGTAAACGTCGCAAATTAGCTAAGCGGGCAATCGCGCTCTCCGAGAGGGATGGCCAGTGGTTCAATGCGCAGTTCTCCTCATCATGCGAGCAATTCTTTGGGCAATGTTCGATCGCGGGTGCAAACTCGGGGAAGGCACCGATGACGCGATCCCGCTCGACATGGGCGAGGCCGAAGGAGCGAACGCCTGGGGTATCGATAATCCATCCAGTCTCGTTATGGTCAAGATCGATTTTGAGTGCGACGGCGCTCGAAGATGTGTGGCGACCGCGACCGGTAGCGGCATTCACATCACCAGTTGCTCGACTCTCGCTCTGTGTCAAAGCATTTACAAGCGTTGACTTTCCAACGCCCGAATGGCCAAGAAGAACAGTGCGGTTGTGGCGAAGGGCAGCCCTGAGTTCGGAGAGATCTGCTCCTCTCGCAATTTTAAGAACCTTGATATCGAGTTCGCTGTACATGGCGAGAAATTCTGTGGGGTCGGCGAGGTCACATTTGGTGACGATGATGAGTGGGGTGATTCCCTGATCAAAGGCAACCACGAGTGCTCGGTCAACAAATCCATGGCGTGGCTCTGGATCTGCTGCAGCAATAACGATTCCGATCTGGTCGACATTAGATACGATCATTCTCTCAAAGTCGGCAGTGTCATCAATCGTGCGAGTTAAGACATTCTTTCGAGGCTGGACGAGAACGATGCGAGCAAGAGATCCTTCGCTGCCGGTGATATCTCCGACAATCCCAACGAGATCTCCTACAACGACTGATTTCTTCCCGAGTTCTCGTGATTTCATGGCAGTGACGACTAAGCCCGACTCCTCGATGAGGCAGGTGGTGCGGCCGCGATCAACAGCAATGACTCGGCCTATCTGTGAAGTGGAGTAATCAGGGCGATCTTTCGTACGAGGGCGAGTGCGCTCTTTCGGACGAATGCGAACATCATCTTCGCTGTACTCCCTAGATTTCCGAGGCGTCACTTATTGCTTATCTCCCGCAACGTTCTGGGTTAAGAGCTCTGCCCAGGCGCCAGGAAAGTCTGGCAGCGTCTTCTGGGTTGTCTCAATATTTTCGACCTTGATTCCTGGAACCCGAAGTCCAATCATCGCGCCCGCTGTGGCCAATCGATGATCTTCGTATGTGTGGAAAGTGCCAGCGTGAAGTGGTGCAGGAGAGATATGCAGAGCACTCTCTTCTTCATCAACATCCCCGCCGAGCGCGTTGATCTCTGCGGCAAGCGCAGCGAGCCGATCAGTCTCGTGTAACCGCAGGTGGCCGATGCCGCGAAGAGTGGATGGTGAATCTGCGAAGGCGCAGAGCGCTGCAATAGATGGCGTGAGCTCGCCGACATCATGGAGATCGACATCGATACCGTGAATTGTGCCATCGCTGGTGATTGTGAGATCAGAACCATGGGCGGTATCAGTGAAGGAGATCTGCGCACCCATCTGTGTGAAGAGTGAACGAAGTTCATCACCAGGTTGTGTTGTCACGCGAGGCCAATCAGTGATCGTGACCGATCCACCACAGATCATTGCGGCTGCCATAAATGGGGCGGCATTAGAGAGGTCAGGTTCGATCGTGATCTCACGGCCGCGCATCACAGCAGGGGATACTCGCCAGACGTTATGTTCGGATTGATCGACATCAACGCCCACTTCACGGAGCATCTGAACTGTCATATCGATGTGAGGCATTGAAGGAAGTGTCTGCCCACTATGTTTGATTGTGATTCCATCCTTCGTTGCTGGTGCAACTAAGAGGAGAGCTGAAATGAATTGGCTCGATGCTGATGCATCTACTTCGACCGTGCCACCACGAAGTTGTCCGTGAGCGTTGATCGTGAGCGGCAGGCTGTAGCGATTGCCATGTTCGATGCTTACGCCGAGCGCTTCAAGTGCTGCGATGACTGGGCCGAGTGGGCGTTCATGTGAACGCGGGTCGCCATCGAAATGAATGAGGCCATTTGCCATTGCGGCAACCGGTGGTAGAAAGCGCATGACTGTTCCGGCATTTCCGACATCGACCTGTGCTGGGCCGAAGAGTGGAGCCGGGGTGATCGTGAGATCACCATTCGCGGCTTCTTCGATGCCAACTCCGAGAGCCTTTAATCCAGCGATCATTAAGGCAGAGTCACGTGAATGGAGAGGCTTGCGCAGAAGCGAAGGTGAATCCGCGAGAGCGGCCAAGATTAAGGCGCGGTTGGTTACCGATTTTGATCCAGGGATCGTCATGCGGGCAGCAACAGGAGAGCCATCACGAAATGGGGCGGCCCAGAGTTGCGTCATGTGTGAATCCTACAGTGAGGCGATACCCTCTCACTTATGTGTGGTCGATTCGCCCTCTCAAAACTTCACGCGCAACTGCTTGAGGAGTTTGCCATCGCTGACTCGCAGTCAACTCCTGGCTCGGCAACATTGCCATTACTCCCAGCTGATTGGAATATCACTCCAACGCGTACGATCTATCTCATCCGCAATAACTCCGAGAATCAGCGCGAACTTGCAACCGCCTCTTGGGGAATGATCGCAGGCTGGAGCAAGGATCGAGAGAGCGCACTCAGATCACAATCACAGGCGATCAATGCCCGAAGTGAGAGCGTGAGTGAGAAGCCAACGTTTCGAAGCGCCTTTCGAAATCGCCGCTGTCTGATTCCGGCGGATGGATATTACGAGTGGGCGACCGAGCTTGGCCCCTATGCGCCGAAGCAGCCGTTCTATATCTGTAGCGATGAGTGGGAGCAGAAGAAGCGATCACTCGCATTTGCCGGTATCTGGGATCGATGGGTCTCACCGACGGGCGAGATCGTTGATAGTGCATCCATCATCACCAGACCCGCTGTCGGATTCTTAGCGATGGTGCATTCGCGGATGCCTACCTTCTTGCCTGTCGACCGATGGGATCACTGGCTCGACCGAGGTACCCAAGATCCCGATGAGATATCGGCGATGATGGTCTTTGATGAGAAGAGCCCACCTGATCGCGGCCTTCTCGTCACGCCGGTCTCATCGAAAGTGAACTCCATCCGCAACAATGGCCCAGAGTTGATCGCGCCCATCGAGCTCGGGGAGCCGCAGACACTCTTTTAACCCAGTTCTGGTCTCTTCTAGTCTCTTCTAGTCTCTTCTAGTCTCTTCAAGCGACTCCTTCTCAGCGGGAATAGATCGCATGCCCAGCGCGTTGTCAGGGTATGGCAGTAGCCTTATTACCTATGAGCAGCGAAATCGAAGTGGTCGACCGCGCGACTGAGAGCGCACGCGCCCGCAAAGAGCGCTTTGAACGCGATGCACTCGTCTTTGCCAGCCCGCTCTACGCAGCAGCGATGCGATATACAAAGAATCCTCAAGATGCTGAAGATCTCGTTCAAGATACCTTTATTAAAGCTTTCAACTCCTTCCATCAATTTGAACCAGGTACAAATCTCAAGGCATGGCTTTATCGCATCCTGACAACGACTTTTATTAACACCTACCGTAAGGATCAACGCCGCCCTCAGATCTCTGATGGCGAAGTTGAAGATTGGCAGATCTTTGAGGCTGCTTCGCATACGAGCGATCAAGGAAAATCTGCTGAGGATGTGGTTCTCGAGAACCTCCCTGATGGTGATGTGAAGGAAGCGCTCGCATCAATCCCCGAGGATTTCCGGATGGTGGTCTACTACGCCGATGTCGAGGGCTACTCCTATAAAGAGATTGCCGAGATCATCGGAACCCCTACCGGGACGGTCATGTCCCGACTTCATCGTGGACGCAAATTACTTCGCGCAGCACTTGCTGACTATGCCGCTACTCGTGGAATAGGTTCGCCAGAAGTCGCTCCAGTAGAAGCTCCAGAAGTAGGGAGTAAATAATGGGCTGCGGCGGAATCCACCAAAACTCCTGCGAAGAGATCTTCGTAGCGATGCTCCTCTACACCGATCACGAATTGATCGACCCAGTACTTGAGGAGGCGCTCACTATTCATTGCGCAGAGTGTCCACCTTGCCTTGAAACACTCACAGCCCATCAGAGCAATGTTCGACTCATTAAAGAACTCATGGGTAACGCCTGCCGAGAAGAGGCGCCAGAGAGACTTCAGAACCGTATTATCGCCGAACTAGAAGTGCAGGCTGCGGCGATGGATGCGCAAGGCCAGGGTTTGCGTCAGATTTATTCCGAGACATATTCAGAGACTTTTGTGCAGCGGACCATCACATCTGATGGTGAATTCACCATAGAAATTTCTCATACACAGGAGTTTCGCGAGGGTTTTTAACCTTCATTTCGACTCTAACCGAGTAAGTTAGAAGTATGAGTTACAGCGAGGATCAACTGCTTGGTGCAGTTGGCATGTCCACCATGGTGGTTCGCGCTGCAGATACCTCGGTCGCAGCGGGCATCAATGAGCTACCAGTACTCGCCGCTAGCGCCGCCACTTCACTTGTTGAGAGCGCTTGCAGCGCAGCGTTGGCTGAATTCTGCGCCCCGGGTGAGACCTCTTTTACACAAAGTCTCAATCTTGAGATGCTCACCTCTGTGCCCATTGGCGAAGAAGTCCGCGCTCATGTGCGATTGATCGCCGTCGATGACCATCTGGTCACCTTTGAAGCGGCACTGACTCACTTAAATAGAACAATCGCCACTGCACATGTGCAGCGGCGATTGATCGATCGACTCTCATTCATGGCGCGTGTTGCCGCCGAGCGGATTGTCTCCGCTTGAATGTAATTAAGCCTTCTTGGTAGCCCAGAAGATCTCTGAGATCTCCTCGATCTTTGCAAGCAACTTATCTGCTACTGCAACGTCGTTGCTGCCCTTTGTTCCACCAGCGCCGGCGAGTTTGGTCGCCTCGTTGAAGAGAAGGTGAAGCTGTGGATAGGCCTCAAAGTGAGGAGCCTTGAAGTAATCAGTCCAGAGGACCCAGAGGTGATGCTTGACCATCTCTGAACGCTCTTCTTTGACTGCTACTGCGCGTGACTTGAAATCTGCATCAGATGAAGCGGCGTACTTCTCCATCGCTGCCTTCACAGATTGAGCTTCGAGCTTTGCCTGTGCCGGATCATAGATTCCGCAAGGAAGGTCGCAGTGGGCAGATGCAGTGGTCTTTGGTGTAATCAGTGTGAATAGGTTCATGCCCGATAGCGTACATCTAGACTTGGGTGCATGGCATCTGGAGATCGGCGAAGCGGCAAGGCACGCCTGCTGCCTGTTCGCATCATCGGTAGCTCAATGGCGCCAACCCTCAACGAGGGGGATTGGATACTCACTCTCTATAAACC
>CANBSP010000018.1 GCA_947372165.1 Actinomycetota bacterium
AGTTGATCAAAGGGGATGTAGAGAATGCGCTTCACTTACCGCCGCATTTCTTGCTGCAGTACTTCACTTGATCCCAGTCGCGGGCCCACTTCTTGCGCCATTCAAATTCCAGGCCGCACGATACGCAGACTTTGGGTGCAAAGCCATTCTTCACCTTCGCGATCCGAGCCATAACCGAAGTCTAAGGCGATCGATCAAAAAGCGTCGGCTACGTTCTCGTTGACCTTTCCAGAACCTTGCTAGAAAGATGTCAGAACCTTGCTAGAGGTTAAGTGAGAAACCAGGATATTCGTCGGTAACCAAGACGAATGCGTAAGCGAAGATATCGTTCCAATAGGTGATGGTCGCGTAGATGAACTTGCCGGCAAATTCAGGAAGGTTTCCGGTGAAGAGGATGCTGAACCAACCTGCGAGCGTCAGCAAAAGTGCGATGAGCGCGTAGAGAATTCCAACAAGGTAGGCAGGGATTGCTAAGAGCCATTTGATGATCGCCTTACCGCGACTGAGCGTCGCCCCTCCTTGGATATCAGGGAAGATCACCGAGATCTCGTCATTACCTTCGATCGTCGGGTAACGATCGGTGAGCAAGAGAACATAGGCGCTAATGCGTGTATGGAGTTCGAGAAGAGCGTGGTTAAAGGTGAGCAAGTAACTTGGGTAGATACCCATGAAGAGCAAGCTGAGCGCGACAGAGAGGGTCAAGAAACCGATCCCACCCATCGCATTCCCCGTGTTCGATAGGGAAGATGGCGCGAGGGTGGCCGCCCAGATAGCGATCGGCAGAACCAGGATGATTCGGAAGAAAGCCGAACGACGATCCCGGTTTGTTAGCTGTACTTCAATATTGGTTTCGATGCTCATAGGGAGAGCCTACCTCGTGACAGTCTCCACATTTCCTTTTGCGATATGGAGGCGCTTTCCTGCTTTGTTAGCGACGCTTGAATCATGAGTCACGAGAATTACCGTGATGCCCTTCTCTTTATTGAGAGCGACAAGGAGTTCGATAATTTGATCGCGCGTCTCTTCATCAAGGTTGCCGGTTGGCTCATCAGCCAAGATGACCTCTGGATTCTTTACCAAGGCACGGGCGATCGCTACACGTTGTTGCTGCCCACCAGAGAGTTCGGCAGGAAGGTGATCTGCGCGATCTGAGAGGGAGACAAGTTCCAGAGCGGCTAATGCACGCGCGTGGCTCTCGGCTTTACCTTCACCCGATGGCACCAAAGCAGTCTGAACATTTTCGAGTGCAGTCAAAGTAGGAATCAGATTGTAATTCTGGAAGATAAAGCCAATGTTCTTAGCTCTTACCTCGGTGAGCTTTGCTTCACTCAAGGTCTCGAGTGGTTGATCGACAAGAGTGATAGAGCCACTTGTTGGTTGATCTAACCCGCCGAGCATCTGAAGGAGAGTTGATTTTCCACCGCCGGTTGGTCCTTGGATAGAGACAAACTCACCACGAGCGATCTCGAGGTTCACGCCTTTGAGGGCTGCGACGAGCTTTCCTTTTTGCTTATAAGTCTTGGTGAGATCTTTGAGTGAATAGAGATGTGAAGTGGTCATTATGCGACGCTCCTTAGTGCTACTGCTGGGCTCAATTTAGATGCGCGCCAACTTCCGTATGTACCTGCAATCAATCCACCTGCGAGAGCAATCAATACACCGATTACCAAGGTTGAGAAGTTCATCCCAATATGTAACTTCAGTGTTGTGGCATTTGCTGCCGCGCGACCAAAGCCAGTACCGCGACCACCGAACCCACCGGCTGGCGGAGTGAAGCCAGCAGGAGGAGTAAAGCCGGCAGGAGGCGTGAACCCACCGCCACCACCTCCGAATCTCCGAGGTGAAGCAAGGGATGCTGAAAGAGTAGGGGCGACTGCATTCACAATAAAGATGCCCACTACGCCGACGATCATTCCGATGAAGGCACCAATTCCGCTTGTCACGAGAGATTCGCCAAGGATCTGTCGCACAATTCGATTGGTCTTCCAACCGATCGCTTTGAGCGTGCCTAATTCACGAGTTCGGCGGGTTACACCTGAAGAAGTAAAGAGAATCGCGATAAAGAATGCGACGAGGAGAACGATGATGGAGAGCCATTTGCTGAGTGAATTCACAAGCGATGAGGCTGATGAGAGTGACCCAGAGAGGTTCTGTGCAAGGTCTGCCTGGGAGGAGACGGTTGCATCTGGAAGCAAAGTTTTGAGAGAACTTTGAATTGAGGCAATATTTGATGACGAGTCAGCCGAGACATAGATATTTGTAACTAAGCCAGCTTTGCCAGATGCTTCCTGCGCCTTTGCGAGTGGAATATAGAAGTTCGATGAGGTCTCGGCAGAGGCTGACGAAGGCGCCACGATTCCGATTACTGCATAGTCAACGCCCTTGACCTTCACCTTTCCGCCAACTGCAAGAGTGTTCGTCTTCGCATATGTCGAATCGAGTACTGCAACGGCAGAATTTGCATCAGTTGATTGGAAGTTTCTTCCGCTCTTTACAGTGACGCCACTGAGTGGACCCGTTGTTAAGGAAGCAGGGTCAACACCTTCGATACTTGTCATGTCGATATTGAAGTTGCCACCACCGAAGCCACGGCCACGATCACCAGCACCTGAGGTGTCTCCACCAGGATTATTGATACTTGGTCTTGCCGAGCCTGTTGCACTAGGGGTTGGCGCAGTTGTGGTTGAGGTGCTTCCCGCCGCAATAGTTCCTTTGAAGAGAACCTGTGAAAGCTTCAACGTACCCGCTCCCTTTGTCACACCTTTTGTGCCAGTGACTTGTGAAAGAGCTGCTTGATCGAAGGTGCCAGCAAAGCGAGCAACTTCTAATCTAGTTGTATTAATCGAAGTGCTACCTGTTGCCCCTTGACCCATTGGGCCAAAGTCAAAGCGTTGACCATTTTGAGTCGGTAGGACAGTTTTCGTGACAGTGATATCTGTGCCGATTCCATAAAGACCACTGAGGACTGTCTTCTGCGCATCACTAATTCCTGCAGATGCGGCGCTGACGACAATCACCAAGCCGATAGATGTTCCTAAGGCGAATGCCACTAATAGTGTTTGGCGCAGACGCTGTCTTAGTTCTCGGCGTAGGTAGGTAAAGAACATGTGATCTCCAAGTCATTTTGGCGCAATGACGGAAATATATGCGCGATTCCTCCATTTGTCCGAGGTATTGGCTGGGAAGGCTCTGTGAGAAGTGGCCCACTCAACCTCTCTCAAGCACGGTGCCATCCTCACTTTCACTCTGCAGGCAGATCGTTGCCATGCCACCATAACGCCATGAAAAATCGCTGGATTTCATTAGTCGTTGCCCTTCTCTGCCTCGGCAGCGCGATGCCAGTTCAGGCAAGCGGACCCTATGACGCGAAAGCCGTCATGTTTGCTCAGATGATGATCCCGCATCACCAACAAGCACTGCTTATCTCTCAGTGGGCGATGAAGCAAGGCGATAATGCAGCGGTAAAGAAGTTGGCCGCTCGCATCATCGCCGAGCAATCACCTGAGATCAATCAGATGAAGAAATGGATCCCGGCCAATGCGATGATGGGGATGGATATGCCAATGCCTGGGCTACTCACCACTGCCGAACTTTCTACATTACAAGCGGCACGCGGCAAGAAATTCGATGGCCTCTATCTCGTCGATATGACGATGCACCATCAAGGTGCAATATCGATGGCTTCGCCGTTGACTTCATCGAAGAATCCAGAAGTGGCAGCCTTGTGTAAAAGTATCGTCGCGGGTCAGAGCGCAGAGATCAAAGATATGCGCCGAATTATGATGACCGGCAAGTAGGTTCACAGGGTTACCAATCTGACTCCTTCTTTGTATGCTTCAACAACATTCGCTATAAAGGAGATCTGACATGGCCGAGAAGAATATTGCTCTCATCACTGGTGCTGGTGGGGGAATTGGCGCTGGGATCGCCAAGAAACTCTCAGGCGATGGCTTCACAGTTATCTGCGTCGATAAAGATGCGAATATGGTCGAGCAGGTATCGGCATCGATTCCTGGTTCAGATTGGTTCGCCCTCGATGTTACTAAAGAGAGTGAGATAGTTGCCCTCAGAGATTCTCTCGCGAAATCAGTCGGCAACCCCACCCACGTAGTGAATTCTGCGGGGGTCTTCTTCGAACATAGCCTTCTCACCCTAGAAGAGTCAGAGTTTGATCTGATTATGAATGTAAATATCAAGGGCATGTTCTTCATGTGTAAAGCCTTTATCCCTGCAATGGTTGAAGCAGGAAAGGGAAATGTCATCAATATTGCATCCACTGCAGGTTTGCGCGGTGGACGTAATCGTCCTATTTATTCAGCTTCTAAGGGAGCGGTCGTGCTCTTCACTCGATCGATTGCTATCGATTTCGGATCAAAGGGAGTGCGGGTCAATTGCGTTGCTCCGGGGCTGATCGATACACCGATGGCTTCATGGATCAGCAATGATAAAGAAGCGCTCTCAAAGTGGGAGAAGACGATACCTGCCCAACGCATCGGAACCCCAGAAGATATTGGCAAAGCAGTGAGCTACCTCGCCTCGGATGAGTCATCTTTTGTCTTTGGTGAGACCCTTGTCGTCGACGGTGGGGGAATGGCTTAGTTCGTACTCACTTTAATTACCGCTCTGATTTATGACGATCTGCCAATGTGTCCATCAAAGCAAAGAGCAGACCTGAGATGACGAAGGTCATATGAAGACCGATACGCCAACCTTCACGTTTGGCATCAAATGGCCCGTCTTGCATGAAATCTTTGAGGAGTTCGATCACTGAAATTGCTACCAGTGAACCGATGAGCTTGATCTTCATGCCACTGGAATCGATGTGACCCATCCAGTGTGGACGATCCTCGGCGCCATCGGCGATTGCAATCTTTGATACGAAGTTCTCATACCCGGCAAATAGAACCAAGATGATGAGATTGCCGAGAAGAACAGTGTCGAGTAATTCAAGTACTTGAAGTGTTATCTCACTCATTGAGAGAGAGGTGATGTGGGTGATGATATGCCAGAAAGAGTTGAAGAAGCGGTAGAGGATTGGAAGAAGTGCTCCGAGTAGCCCTAAATACAGTGGGGCTAAGAGCCATCTTCCTGCAAAGATTACTTTCTCAAGCAATGTCTCAATCTTCATAATCGCTCCTCAAAATAGGGACCTGAGTCTTGGAAAACGATAGCCCCAACATCAGAGGTTATGAAGCCGCAACGCTCATTGAAAGATCTTGATCGATCCACTGTAACAAGCGACCCAGGTAGTGGCTGTCGGGGCGTCATAGGTGATGCCAATCGGGTGGATGCAGGGATTCACAGTTTGGATGATGCTCAAATCAGAGGTACTCACCTTTGCGACGGTATCGCTGTCGTAATTCACCACGAAGAGAGCGCTCCCATCGGATGAGATCGCAAGTGATCTCGCTCCTTCACCAGTCTTAACTGAGCCGATAACTTTATTCTTCTTCAGATCCCAGGCGATAACTTTCCCAGCCGAATTGAGAGTGACATACATCTTTGAATTATCAGGTGAGAGCACAACTGCACGGGGATTGAGCCCAACTGGAATCTTCTTCTGGGTGAAGGTCGCGAGATTGATTTCGTGGACACTGATGCCGCCCATTTCGGCGACATAGGCCCGCTTTGAATCAGATGAGACAACAATGCCTCGCGGATAAGCACCAAGCTTCAGTACTTTTACGCGCCTTTGAGAAGCGATTGAGATTACGTCAACGGTATACGAACACCAATTGGCAACGAGCAAATATTTATTATCGGGTGAGATCGCAATTCCTTTGGGAACAGATCCGACCGGGTAGATGGCATCGATTGCGAATGTCGTGAGGTTGATGCGATAGGCAAAACTTGGATCGATATCACTGGCAGGTGAGCAGACATCGGTTCCTTCCTCACCAAAGCCATTCCCATACATCGCATAATTTGTAACGTAGAGGTATTTGCCATCAGGGGAGAAGGCGCCTTCCACTGGCGATCCTTTATATGTGCCGGAATATTGGCTATATCCAAAGTCACTGAGCTTCACTGAATCCGATATTCGCCGCACAAGCTTCTGGGTCTTAGTGTTGTAGAGCGTCACAGAGTGCGTGTACATCATGTTCTGCGCGCTTATTAATCCGGCGCCAGATGAAGTGACAGATTTGGGGCTAATGCCGCCGGTGATGGTCTTTACCAAAACCATCTGCTTCTGGCTTGAAGGTACGTCGGCGCTCGCAAAATAAGGGATGCCCACCGATAGGGCCATCACCACTGCAATCAACCGGCGCATATAGCGAGCGTATCTGGAATTAAGGGTCGAAGATTAAATTCAGACACTACCTATTCACTTTGGTGTAACCGTCTTTCGACCGTGCGTTCAACTCCCTCAAGGAGGATCCACCTAATTCCCATGGTGGGATTTTTAGGGAGAGAAATGAATAAGAAGCTCTTTGGAGTTACGGCAGCACTCATTGCTGTCGGATTGGGCACTACTGCCGCCGCTTGGCCAGTAAATAAGCCAACCTACGTGCTCAGCACGAACGCAAATGTAAGCATCAAGCCTTTCGCCACCACCGGAGATAAGTTCGGTGACTTCACCCTTCGCGGAATCCCAGATGGCATGGGAGGGTACAAGAATGAGCATGGTCAAGTGGTCTTGCTTTCAAACCACGAAGTTGCCATCAATGACAAGATCGCTTTAAAGAGCGCATCTGCAACCTCACAATGGGGAGTTTCAATCTCCAAATTCACATTTTCAGGCGTCAATGGAAATCTCGCCAAGGCCGAGAATTTCATCAAGGGAATTAATTACTGGAACTACAAGACCGGTGCATACCAAGATACGCCAATCGGTGGAGAACCTGTTGATGCTGCCAAGGATTCATTCGGTTGGGGAATCAGCCGTTTTTGTTCTGCAACATTCTCACCAGCTGGCACATTCTCCTACGGCACTGGATCTTCCGCTGTTGGTTATGACGGCGCGCTCTTCACCACTGGTGAAGAAGTGGGCGATAGCTCACGCGGCTTTGCCTTCGACATGAACGGCCAGGGCTACCAGCTTCCACGTATGGGCATGATGTCCTTTGAGACGATTGCTCCAACACGTAAGCCAGGACCAAATACCGTTGCGATTGCCGATGAAGATGGATCAGCAACTGATTCGCAGCTTCACGTTTACATCGGAAAGAAGACTAATACTGGTTCACCTGTTGATAAGGCTGGTCTTACTAACGGTGATCTTTATGTCCTCAATGCTGGATCGATCCCAACAGATAATATCTTCCGCACAACAATCGCAAAGTCCACACCAGTTGATGTGAACTTCAAGAAGATCGACTGGAATACCGGCGTCACATCCTTTGCAAAGGGTGCCCGCGATAATGGAATGACCTTTGCTCGTATTGAAGATGGCGAATGGGATCCAAATAACCCGGATGTCTACTACTTCATCACAACTGAATCTAATAAGGATGCAGGAGCTACTAAGGAAAATCCTTCCGAGCCTGGCGTTGCCCGTGATGGCGGCGGACTATGGCGCCTTACTTTCAAGGATGCCCAGAACCCACTTCTTGGTGCAAAGCTTGAAATGCTCCTCAACGGAACAGAAGCTCCATACCTCAGCAAGCCAGATAACTTGGCTGTGACAAAGAGCGGTGTTATCACAATTCAAGAAGATCCAGGCAACAACGCTCACGTTGCGCGTATCGTTGCTTATCAGATCGCTACCGGAAAGCTTGCAGTTATTGCTGAGTTCGATAAGCAGTACTTCACAGCTGCAGGATCAAACTACATGACACTCGATGAAGAGACTTCAGGTATTTGGGATGCAACCAGCTTGCTTGCCAAGCCGGGTGATAAAAATACCTACCTCTACTTCAATGCTCAGGTTCACACCTATAGCGGAGTGGCAACTGTAGATCCTGGTGTGAAGGGTGCTCTTAAGCCAGCACGTCCGGATCTTGCGACCCGAACTACAGCGACAAAGGCAAATATTGACAAGGCAACTGTCGAAGGCGGTCAGTACTACACGATGACTGTCAGCGACTGGAATGCGGTCTTTGCCGGATAAGTTAGTCAATTGGTAAGAAAGAAGGGTGGCGAATCTCGCCACCCTTCTTTCCCATAGTGGAAGGTGTGAAAGAGCGTGATGCGGCGACGATTGATCATCAAGATCCTTGGGATCACTGCACTCATGCAATTTTTCACGCCAACATACGCAGCCTCTGGCCCGACCTTAAAGTGCACGCGTGTTGGCCAACAAATAGTCTGGCGCGGCAAAAAATACACATGCATTAAGTCAGGTAAGAATCTGGTATGGGATAAAGGCGTTGTGATTCCTACTCCAACGCCTTCTGCGAAGGCTTCACCATCGAGCACTCCATCGCCAAGTCATTCACCAACCGCCGAACCAAGCCCCACGCCATCTGCCTCTAAAGTTCCTTACACAGGCACGGTCGTTGGAAAGTCGAATGAGGTTGCCATGGGGGAGAGTAAGGTCTTGTCAGAACCTGATCCCTACGGCAGGGGATATACATTTGTTGTCACACGAAAACCTTCAGGGCTAGTTGCATTTAGCACGACATGCACCCACGAAGGATGCGCAGTCGAGGTACTCACCAAGAATCAATTGCAGTGTCCATGCCATGGCGCCCAATTCGATGCCGTGACAGGAGCTGCAACCCGAGCCCCAGCCTATGAATCTCTTCGCCAATATCGAGTAGAAGAGCGATCCGGCCAGATCGTCATTTGGATTTATTGAGAATGAGGGGCAAGTTCCAAGACTTGTTGGCTGAGATCAAATAAAAGCTTGCGCACCTAATTTATCCTTTACCTACACACCTAACGGCGCAGAAGTTCAATTATGAATCGGCCATCCCTGGATCTGAAACGAGCCAAGCCTCCTATAAATGCCCCAAGGGCCTTGCGGTTGAGTCGTGGACGATTTCAGCTGGCCACCATGTGCCTAAATTCAACGCCAACTTTATTTCAGCGATTTTCGATTTCCTGCTCGCTCACAAGAAATAGAGCGTAATCCAACGGGTGCGTTGTGGGGGACTTGGCCTATTTACTCCCTAGGTGATGAGTTTTGACAAATTCTGGATAAGTCATTGGCACAATATTCATTCCCATATGGGTTGAAGGATCTTACACTTTCCCTATGCGCAAGGGAGTCTTCGTTACATTAGTAATGGCTCTCTTGGGAGCCCTTTTACTCAACCCCGCCTCTGCTGCTGTTAAAGCGGGAACCACCTGTACCAAACTGAACCAAAAGACTTCTTCTGCTGGCTACACATACACCTGCATCAAATCAGGGAAGAAGTTGGTGTGGAGCAAGGGTGTGAAGGTGTCCACGCCAATCCCAACTCCCACGCCATCTACTTCTCCGACCGCCATTGGCGATCCAGTCGGATCAATTGGGTCAAACCCAATCCCGCTGCCAACCGCCAGCCCAACAATTTCGCAAACCCCTGCACCAATGGTCAATCTCACCGTCCGAGAGCTCGCATTGAAGGAAGTTAAGGCGCGTTGGGATGCAAACAAAAATAATGTCGGCTCTGTAACGCTCTATCTTCAGCCGGACCTTCCAAATTTTGTGTCTAATGCTCTGAAAGATAGTGCAACAAATGCAATGCGACTTTATGGCAAGGATTTTCTTCCAGATGCGACTTTATTCGCAGGCACAAAATCAGATTGGTATACAAAGACATTCTGCGAGTATCGATACCCATCGGAAATGTGGACAGCTTGTGAGGCTGACTCACATAACGGTCCGGGCAGCGGCTCCGGCTGGCCACAGGAGTTTCCTCAAGTTGATGCATACGGCGCTGTATACGGTGCCATAACCAAGACATCCACAAGTGGCACGGAATATCTACCAAGTCCCGCTTATATCTATCTCTCTTCTTTCAAAGATAAGAATTCATTGAGCTCGAGTGTTTACTCATCTCCGGCACATGAATTATTTCATGCTCTTCAACAATTTCAATTTGGTGGCGGTGATACCACTTCCCAAAGCGCATCTAACATTTCTACAAAATTGAAGAACGTCGATTGCAGTAATTACTTATCCCAATGTCCATCTCTTTGGGTTGAAGGCTCGGCATTTTATTTTGGATATGCATCCGCCGAGATGAGTAATCCAGGGATCCTTAACAACCAGGGACTTCCATTGAAGCCAAACTGGTTGACGAGTGAGAGATTCACATTGGATCAAGTACTTCAATGGAACGTTAGTGAGATGATGAGATCGCCATATAAGGGAAATTACACCTACCTGGCTGGTGGGTTGATGACAGAGGCCTTGGTGGCGGCATTCGGGATCCAGAAAGTTTTCGAATTTACAAAGAATTCAAGTTTAGGACTCACTGATACCTCTTACACCTTTGCCACGAACTTTAAGAGATCCTTTGGGGTTGAGTGGATATCGTGGAGCAGCAAAGCTGATCTTTACTTGCAGAACAGCCTTGACGGGAAAGTTACCTACGCAAAGGATCTTGACATTCCGGTCAGGAATTAGAACTTTCACTTAGGGATCCCTTCCAATCAATCAGGGAACTCCCTAAAATGACGACATGCGTAAGGGATTTTTAGCCG
>CANBSP010000019.1 GCA_947372165.1 Actinomycetota bacterium
GGCGGACAAGATGTCTTCGTTCACTACTCAGCTATCCAAGGCAATGGTTACAAGTCTCTCGAAGAGGGTCAGGCTGTGACTTTTGAAGTCGTACAGGGTCCAAAGGGTCCACAGGCTGATGCAGTTAACCCTGCATAAGTAATCACTCACCATTAAAGAAGCCCCACTCGAAAGAGTGGGGCTTCTTTTTTTTATCAAAATTCTTATCTCCCCATGGAAAATAAAATCAATAACCCACTTGCTTTGGAATCTCACCTATCCTCTTCTCAAGCCTGGCAACACTTCCGGCAGGTGATAAATCCTTCCCCAACTTCCAGGCGTCAAGAAATGGCCATGGATAGAGCTCGCCTCTACGTACCCACCAAATATTCTTTCCAGATGGCGTCGGCCAACTAATTCCGAAATGAAGATGGGGCGTTGTCCCCTTTGCATCCCCTGAATTGCCAGTCTTGCCGATCAGATCCCCAGCGGCGACTCGCAAACCGGGTTTTATGGCGGCCGGGATCGCAGAGAGATGGGACCCGTAGTAGCGAACGCCATCATCACCGATCATCGAGACCGAGAGTCCCCCGCGGTCGGCGCCTTTATTTGTCTTCCACGTAAAGCGATCGACTTTGTTCACTTCATCAATGAGACCTGAGGTTGGAGCAACAAAGCTGCAGCCAATCTTGGTGAGGATATCTGTGGCTGGGTAGTTGTGATGGGCTTTGGCGTAGGTGTACTTACAACCGGCTATTGGGAATGTGTAGATCGGAGCAGCCACAGCAATCGTAGAGGTGGCGAAGAGCGATACCGCCAGCGCAAAGATAAGCGTGAACTTCTTCATGTTTGAAGCATAGAGCCCTAGGCCGTTACGAGGTCACATCTTTCTTCGCAAAACGAATAAAGGAGATAGATGTCAGAATCGCGGCGAGAATAATGGCATATGAGCCACCACGAACCATCTGCGTCCAATCGATCTGGCTCGAGAGCGCATCAAACCACGAGAATGAATAGTGGCTTGGTAACCAATTTCGGAGCGATCCAAGACCGGTAATTGCATCCAAGATATTAGAAAGGATCATGATGCCGATCGCTCCCCCGACAGCGCCTAACGGGACATCTGTTGTGACGCTGAAATAGAAGGCGATAGCTGCAACGACAAGAAGGGTGACAGCGAGGTATGCGGCGACAATGGCCAATCGGCTGATGGCAACTGAGTTCACCATCGTTACCCCAAGTGGTGTTTGCAACGGTGCAATGCCAAATGCAAGAGCCCCCACACCGAAGGATGTGATTGCAAGCAGGAGGATTCCAAAGGCAGATAGCGTCAAACTCACCTTTAACTTTTGTATGAGCAATCGCACCCTAGGCACTGGCGCTGCGAGCAAATATCGAAGAGTGGACCAGGATGCTTCAGATGCGACCGTGTCACCATTGAAGAGTGCCACTACTGCGATCAATAAGAATGGCGTTGCAAAGTAGAACATAGTGGCGGTGAAGTTCGCAGCGCCCTTGGTAGCTAATCCGATGAGATCAGCAGTGCCGGCTCCGAATCGAGTGGGGCCCGTGCTATTTCCCGAGGTTCCAAATTTCACAGCTAGCGCAACGATGATCGGGAGTGACATCACAAAGAGGTAGGCGAAGAGCGTGCGCTTGCGCTTCAATTGCCGATACATCTCAACGCGATATGGAAGTGTCTTCTGTGGTGAATACATTTAGGACTCCTTACCTATCGTTAAGTCATCGCCGATGAGCTCAATAAAGATCTCCTCGAGTGACCCAGCCTTCTTGCCGGTCATTCCAAGTATCTTCTTGAGCGTTCCGAAGGCAATGAGGCGGCCACGATGCATCAACACAACATGTGAACAGGTTTGTTCCACCTCAGAGAGAAGATGTGAGGAGACGATGACGGTGCGGCCAGTCTTGGCATATTTCTTTAAGACCTCACGCATCGCCTTAATCTGCTGTGGATCGAGGCCATTTGTTGGCTCATCCAGAACGAGAAGATCCGGCATTCCAAGCATCGCCTGTGCGATAGCAAGGCGTTGGCGCATCCCTTGAGAGTAAGACCTGACTTTTTTATCCAGAGCACTTCCTAGATCGGTAATCGTTACTGCCTCATCAAAGAACGGATCCTCTGATCGGCCGATCGATCTCCAGTACAACTCAAGGTTCTCTCGACCCGTGAGATGTGGCAAGAATCCTGATCCCTCAACGAAGGATCCGAGTTCGGCGAGGGTTGGCGACCCTGGATAGATTGGCTTGCCATTGATGCTGATCTCACCCTCGGTTGGATAGATCAGTCCCATCATCATCCGCAAAGTCGTGGTCTTGCCAGCGCCGTTGGGTCCGAGAAGTCCAAGAACCTGACCCCGCTTCACATGGAATGAGAGGTTATCTACCGCTTTGTAGCCATCCTTATATACCTTTGAAAGATTGCTGACTGTGACGAGTGCATCTGTTGGCTCAACGGGTTCGATGTTGTGTCGAGGTCTGCGAATAAATGCGAACCAGATTGCCAGGGCGATCAAAATAATGGCGGCGATCGGCCACACAAAGAGCGAACTCTGGCTCTTTGAAGAGGTGAAGAGTGGGTGCGAGAACTGCAGTGGGCTTGCGACTGTCACCGTATAAAGGCGACCATCTGCTGGCATCGCATAACCCTGATCAGTTGTTGAAATAGCAACGGCCAACTTATCCCCCACTGCGGCATCAAGAACCACCGCAGGCAATTTAATTGTGAAGAGCGATCCGGTCTTTCCCAAATTCGTAAGATGAACCGGAGCCACGATGCCATTGGGTTGCTTCGTCGATCCTGATGCGGTTCGGACGACGAGTGAGAAGAAGAGGGTCGCATCAGACTTATTTGATGAGACTTTAACCGTGATCTCGGATGGCCCGACAATACTCAATGGATCTTTGAGCGGATCTGTCTCCAAAAAACCACTCTGTCCGGGTAGAAAAGCTGCTGATACGCCACCGATATTTCCAGCAAGCGCGAGAGCTGATCCCACTCCTGGTAGAGAGGAGATGGCACCGGGTATTCCACCAATTGGTGCGATCAGCGCTGTAAATGGTGTTGTGATGGGGATCGATTCAAAGTGAGGAGTTATAGGTAACTCGGCGCTCTGCCACATCTTTGGCACCACTGAGGAGTCAATAAGGGAGATCGAACCATTCGTATCGGTCACTTGAAAAGCTGGGAAGGTAATGTCCTTGTGACGTAGGTACTTATCGAACCAGTCGCTGGTCGCCTTCTGTAATCGCTTTGTTTCATCCGTGCCGCCATCATGGCCGCCGCTATGCCAGATCATGGCGAGAGGCACATTGGGATGTCCTTTGTGGATCGCCTGCGCATTTGCGATGGAATCACTCAGTGGGAAGAGGGAGTCGGCTTCGCCCTGCATCAAGAGCGTTGGTGCGGTGATCTTGGCGGCAACAGTCGATGGCGAAGAAGCCAAGAGCAACTTTTCGTCTGAGGGCGTAGGCACACCTGTTGCTACAGCATCCTTAAAAGCGGTACACCATGCAGCTGCGAATGTTCCGCACTCTCCCCCAAAGGCATTGGGAAGAGCAGCTAAAGCAAAGAATGTTCCAGCCCAAAACTTCTTATATGGACCAAAACTTGGATCTTGTGAATTCTGCGGGAAGAGATCTTGGCTGAGGTTATGCCAGGTGATATTTGCAGCAACCGCATCGATGCGATGGTCATATCCGGCAGTAAGTAAAGAGACCGCGCCGCCATATGAATCGCCAGCGATTCCAACGAGTGGATCATTAACGTGTTGCTGAATTACTTCATGGCGAGTTGCCAGATAATCAATGAGTCGAGAGACATCGGCAACTTCACCAGAAGGTGAATTCATAGAGATCTCGCCTGTGGACTTACCGAATCCACGAGCGGTCCAAGCGAGCACCACATAACCGTGATCAGCTAATGATTTCGCCTGCGATGCGACTGAGTTCTTATCTCCCGTAAAACCATGAGCCAAGAGAATCGCAGGCGCTGGAAGGGTTTTCGGGAGATAGAGGGAGGCATCGAGAGTGACCCCACCTGCTCCGTTAAGTCGCTCCTCTAAAGTTACAACACCCTGTGAAGCCGATGCACTTTCTGAAGTGATCAGAAATACTCCGAAGAGAGTTACCAGGGCCATCGAAACAATTCCGGCAAGAGCTGGAATGGGGGTTAACCTCTTCATAGAGGTACGGTAGTGCCCACTTCACCGAGATGCCATGTGAAAAGGTCTATAGAATCCCTTTCATGAAGTCACTTCGCATCGCGCTTGGATCAGCACTCATCACGACCTCACTCTTTGGTCTCCTTACCCTTTCATCCACGATGAGCAGCGCCCATGCAGCATCCGCATCACAGGCATTTACGGCGACAATGACCTCTCCATACCAACCAGCTCCCGTTAATGGCGGTACCGATGATTACCGTTGCTTTGTCATTGATCCTCACATCACCAAAAATTCCATCATTACATCAGTGACCTTTAAGCCACAACAGAAGCTGATCGTTCACCACATGATTCTCTTCCAGATTACGCAAAAGGATCGATCCGATGCCTTGGCTCTCGATAAGAACGGCGCAGGTTGGTCGTGCTTCGGCGGGACTGGCGTAGGGTCTTCGTTCTCTTCCTTCTTAACAACACCATGGCTCTCATCATGGGCACCTGGCCGTAATACCGATGTCATGCCTGCTGGTTATGGCACCACGATCTCCAAAAATGATCTTCTTGTCGTTCAGGTCCACTACAACTTATTAGCGATTGATTTCGGGTCTACTCCAAAAGATCGATCCAGCGTCGTCCTCAATACCGTCCCTGCTGCGGGGTCAAAACTCAAGCCACTCTTCGCAGATCTCTTTCCAGCTCCGGTCGAGTTGGCCTGTCCGCAAGGCGTCACTGGAGATCTCTGCGATCGCGGCAAGTCCCTGATTGATCTAGCCCGACGTACCAGCAGCGCGAGTGCAGTCGAAGCAGCCGGACTCAACCTGATCTGTGGGCAGAGTGCATTTAACCCAACCCCGAATAACACATCCACGTGTGATCGCACTATCACTCAGAACGAAACCGTCATCAAATCAACTCCGCACATGCATCTTCTTGGAACTTCGATGAAGATGATTCTTAATCCTGGAAAGCCTGGCGAGAAGATTTTGCTTGATCGTCCCCACTACAACTTCGATGATCAATCACCCACAGTCTTGAGCAAGCCAATCGCTCTCAAAGTCGGCGATGTTGTCAGAGTCCAATGCACCTTTGACCCAGCCCTCCGATCAGTCTTACCTCAATTGAAGAAGGCGGCGCCTCGTTATGTCACGTGGGGTGAAGGCTCATCTGATGAGATGTGCTTGGGTGTCCTAGGCGTGGCTCGCAACTAGTAAACTCCCGTCACTGATGCGCTTTGCCATCAGGGGGCGGTAGCTCAGTTGGTTAGAGCCCGGAACTCATAATTCCGTCGTCGTCGGTTCGAGCCCGACCCGCCCCACTCGATCCTCTTCCGAAAGCTATCTGAGATCGAAGCGATCGAGGTACATAACCTTGGCCCAGGCGGCGGCGAAATCCTTGACGAATTTCTTGGCAGCATCGGCACTGGCATAGACTTCAGAGATCGCGCGAAGTTGTGAGTTCGAACCGAAGACGAGATCGACTCTCGTGCCAGTCCACTTCACACTACCGCTCTTGCGATCATGAGCCTCGTAGAGATTCGTACCCGCCTTTGGCGCCCACTCAAGGTCGTTGCTCAAAAGGTTGATGAAGAAGTCATTGGTGAGAAGACCTGGCTTATCGGTAAATGAACCGGCGAGCACTCGCATGCCACCGACGAGCACGGTCATCTCTGGAGCCGTGAGGGTCAAGAGCTGTGCGCGATCAAGTAAGAGTTCCTCTTCAGGTTGGGTATGAGCAGGATTCACATAATTGCGGAATCCGTCATGAGTTGGTTCGAGTGCGGCAAAGGAGAGCACATCAGTCTGCGCTTGAGTTGCATCTGTACGTCCTGGAGTGAATTCGACGCTGACGGATACACCCGCCTTCTTCGCTGACTTCTCAACTGCTGCAACTCCCCCAAGAATGATGAGATCTGCAAGAGAGACCTTGCGCTTATTCTTCTTGTTGAACTTTGCCTGAATGCTCTCTAGAACTTTGAGAGTCTTCGCCAACTGGGCTGGGTTATTTACTGCCCAGCTGCGCTGCGGCTCAAGGCGAATACGAGCACCATTAGCACCACCACGCTTATCGCTACCGCGGAAAGTTGCGGCAGATGCCCAAGCGGTTGTGACTAGCTCTGCGATGGAGAGACCGGAGTTCAGGATCTCCTTCTTCAGCGAGGTGATCTGCTTTGCATTAATTGCCTTCTTTGGTGCCGCAGGAAGCGGGTCTTGCCAGATGAGCTCTTCACGAGGGACGTCGACGCCAAGATAACGAGCCGTCGGACCCATATCGCGGTGAGTCAGTTTGTACCAAGCACGAGCAAAGGCATCGGCAAATCTATCTGGGTTCGCTAAGAACTCGCGTGAGATCTTTTCATAACTTGGATCAACTCGAAGCGCTAAATCAGAGGTAAGCATCACGGGTGCATGTGTCTTGGAAGGATCATGAGCATCTGGAACTGTTGTTGAAGCAGCACCACCTACTGGAATCCATTGGGTCGCACCTGCTGGACTCTTAGTCTGCTCCCACTCATACTTAAAGAGCGTCTTGAAATAACTCATATCCCATGAGATTGGCGTTGCAGTCCATGCGCCTTCAAGACCGCTCGAGATGGTGTCGCTACCGCTACCTGAACCAAATGTGTTCTTCCAGCCAAGGCCCATCTGCTCTAGTGGAGCACCTTCAGGTTCGCGTCCGACATATTTCGAAGGATCTGCTGCGCCGTGAGTCTTACCGAAGGTGTGTCCGCCAGCAATCAGCGCAACAGTCTCTTCATCATCCATCGCCATGCGTGCAAAGGTTTCGCGAATATCGCGAGCCGAGAGAAGAGGATCAGGGTTTCCATTTGGACCTTCTGGGTTTACATAGATCAGACCCATCTGCACTGCACCGAGTGGATTCTCTAATTCGCGATCTCCGCTATAGCGTTCATCGCCGAGCCAGACATTTTCCTTGCCCCAATACGTTTCATCTGGTTCCCAGACATCAGCACGTCCGCCACCAAAACCAAATGTCTTAAAGCCCATCGATTCGAGTGCGACGTTTCCGGTGAGGATCATTAGGTCAGCCCACGAAATCTTCTTGCCGTACTTCTGCTTGATTGGCCAGAGCAGACGACGGGCCTTATCGAGATTCACATTGTCAGGCCAACTATTCAAAGGTGCGAAGCGTTGCATTCCTGACCCACCGCCACCTCGACCATCAAAGGTGCGATAGGTGCCAGCGCTATGCCAAGCCATGCGGATAAAGAAAGGGCCGTAATGTCCGTAATCTGCCGGCCACCACTCTTGCGAATCCGTCATGAGTGCTGCAAGGTCATTCTTCAATGCTGCAAGATCTAAGCTCTCGAACTCTTTTGCATAATCAAAATCTGGATCCATTGGATCGGCTAATGGTGAGTTGTATTGGAGAACCTTCAAGTTGAGCTGGTTTGGCCACCAGTCATGATTTGAGGTCTTCTCGAATGTGACATTTACACCTGAATACGGGCATGTGCTCTGATTTTCCATATTCTGATCCTATCCACTTACCTCTCTTGGCTCATCCCGACTTGGCTCATCCCGACCATAATCGAGCACGCATTGCCTTATTCTTGCCCTATGACTTCACCCAGCGATTCAAGTGCGATCACTCTTGATCAGCTCAAAGAGCGGTGGAATGAGGTCCTTGATCGACTCCTTGATCAGGATCGGATCGCATGGCTCGCCTTCTTTGATGCAAGACTTGTCTCTCTCACCCCGCAGGTTCTCACGATCACCTTTGCGGATGTCACAAAATTGGGTGGAGATCACAATTTCAGCATTGCGCGAAATCCAAAGCACATCTCCCTTCTCGCCGAATCAATTCGTGAAATTTTCGAGATCTCAGTAGAAATCGTTGAAGAGTGAAGCGGATATTTCTCGCACTCGTTATCGCTTTCGCTCTCGTCACTGATTCGGTCTGCGCACTATCGCCAGCCAAGATCGCCCAGTTAGGGCCAGGAGGACGAATCGCCGGTATTGATGTGAGCCATTGGAACCATGCGGGCGGTGCTCCCATTGATTTTAAGAAGATGTATACGGCCGGAGTTCGTTTTGTCATGATCAAGGGCGGGGATGCGCAGACGGCTGCTGATGCCATGGCGCTCAAATATCTCCTCGTTGATCGGCAGGCAGCCCAAAAGGCCCATCTCTATACCGGCTTCTACTACTACGCCTACCTGCCAGATAGTTCTGACCCCGCATTTATCATCAATGATGCAAATGCTCAGGCTCGCAAAGTAATTTGGCGGATTGGCCAGATGGGTGGCTACAACGCACGTGACTTGCCTGTTGCCCTCGACCTTGAGAATAACTGCCAGCGTGTTAATACCTCTGGTAACTGCGCTAAATATATGTCCCGAACCAATGTAACCCTGTGGGCAAAGACCTGGCTAGCAAGCGTTGCAAAGAAATCTCATCGCAAGCCCATCTTCTACTCATACGCGCAATTTTTGGAAGGGGCAATGGCTGGTGATTCAGCCCTGCGTCAATATCCACTCTGGATGGCTCATTATTCAATTGACCCAGCTATTTCGACTTCACACCCGAATTCCAAATCTGGTGGGTGCTACGCGCACCCGTGGAGTAATGCAAATTGCACAGCTCAATGGCAGTTCTGGCAGTACTCATCATGTGGAATCGCAGGGAAGTATGGCGTCCCAGGAACTCGCGTAGATCTCAATCTCTTCGCTGGCAATACGACGAAATTCCTCGCCCTCACACATGGAACGTGGACACCTGAACCAGCCGATGCACTCCCCCAGAACGAAACCACGACGATGCAGATCGTTAGTCAAAGTTCGAATACAACATCCGATCCGCTCGTTGCGACAGTCGATGTTCTGCGTCCAGATGGGACGCCTGTCGTTACGGGAAC
>CANBSP010000020.1 GCA_947372165.1 Actinomycetota bacterium
GCAGTAGCCGATTTAGCGGTTGCTGAAAGTGAGGCAGCTGATGTTGATGAAAGATGTGTGATGCTGAGGTCGACTCGTACTGAATCGGGGGTGACCTTGACTGTGCCATCGCCTACGACGTTGACGAAGCGGGCACTTGATGTCGTCGAGTTATTGGCGGTGTGGGATGAAATGCTGATGGCAGCGATTGCGACGATCCAGATGGCAAGTGCGCTCGCTATGCGAGTGATGCGGGAAGTTGTGATTTTCATAGCCCCATCTTGCCAGATATTGTGGATCCGAGGATGAGAAAGAGATGAGAGAATTAGCCCATGGCCGTCCTCTCCGTCTGCTCCGCCGAGACGCTGACTGATGCCGCGAAAGCTTTGAGAGCAGGCGCTCTCGTTGCATTTCCCACCGAGACTGTTTACGGGTTGGGAGCAGATGCCGAGAGTGCAGAAGCAGTTGCTCGGATTTACTCCACTAAGGGTCGTCCGGCCGATCACCCATTGATTGTTCATATCGATTCAATTGATCGCATGGGGGAATGGTCATCAGATATTCCGGCATATGCCATTGCACTTGCTCGAGATTATTGGCCAGGCCCAATGACACTTGTACTCAAGCGAAGCGAGATCGCTGGTGATTTCATCACGGGTGGCCAAGAGACTGTGGGTCTTCGAGTTCCTGCTCATCCACTTGCCTTGGGCTTATTGCAAGCATTTGTCGCTGCTGGTGGCCGCGGGATTGCAGCCCCATCAGCTAATCGCTTTGGCGCTGTCTCACCAACGACCGCTGACGCCGTTCAAGAAGAACTTGGTGAATTCCTAGCCGAGAGCGATCTCATTCTTGATGGCGGACCATCACTTGTGGGCCTTGAGTCAACAATTATTGATTGCACGGGGGATGCGCCACGCGTGCTTCGCCTCGGTGCTATCACTCACGAGATGATTGAAGAGACGACTGGTTTGAAAGTAATTGAAAACGATACTGCGCCAGAGATCCGAGTATCTGGATCACTTGAATCGCACTACTCACCTAAGGCGAAGGTCTTACTCGATGTCGTGGCAGAAGCTGGCGATGGACTGATCGCTCCTGATCAGATCCCAACCCCCAATGGTGTGATCCGGTTGATGGCGCCATCGACGATTGAGCAATATGCTCGTGACTTGTACCGAGCACTACGCATGGCGGATCAGCAAGGACTTGAAATCGTGGTTGTCTTACAACCCGGTGGTGATGGCCTCGCAGCAGCGATTCGAGATCGTCTCCAGCGAGCAGCACACGAGTAATTGATAGCTAAGAGGGCACTTTGTTAACCACAGTATTGCGTTCCTTCCTCAGGCCATATCGCGCTACCGTCATACTCATCACCTTCTTACTTTTGGTGCAATCTCTTGCCAACCTCTATCTACCAAACCTCAACGCTGACCTCATTAATAATGGCGTGACAAAGGGCGATATCCATTACATCTGGCATGTCGGTCTCATCATGCTTGCATCATCTGCCCTGATCATGGGTTCATCTGTCTGGCTAGCTTTCTTGAGTTCGAAGGTCTCGATGGCCTTCGGTCGCGATCTGCGCGATGATGTCTTCTCTACTGTTGAAGGCTTCTCGGCACGAGAACTCAACCAATTCGGTGCGCCATCATTAATCACTCGTAATACCAACGATATTCAGCAGATCCAGATGGTCCTCTTCATGGGCCTCACGATGATGGTGAGCGCCCCGATTACCGGTATCGGCGCAGTAATCATGGCAGTGCGTACCAACGCCAAACTCTCGTTGCTCTTGCTCGTATCAGTGCCGGTTATGTCTGCCCTGATTTTTATCTTGCTTCGTCGGATCGTCCCGCTCTTTCGATTAACTCAGACCAAGGTCGACCGTATCAACTTGATCTTGCGCGAGCAGATCGCTGGCATCCGAGTCATCCGCGCCTTTGTGAAGACGCGTGAAGAGGAAGAACGTTTTGCGGTGAGCAATCAAGAGTTGATGGATGTCCAACTCAAGGTCACTCGTACCTTTGCTGTGATGTTCCCGGCCCTGATGTTGATTCTCAACCTTTCTAGCGTCGCCGTGATCTTTGTCGGTGGCCACCTCATTGATAATGGATCGATGCCAATTGGTAATTTGATGGCATTCCTGACCTACATCATGCAGATTCTATCTAGCGTCATGATGGCTGTGATGATGTCGTTGATGATCCCTCGCGCCGCAGCATCTGCCGAGCGCGTGAAGGAAGTACTTGATACACCTTCTTCTGTGATCGACACTCTTACGCCGCAGAGTCCGGCGAAGCGTGAAGGAATATTGACCTTTAACGATGTGGAATTTCGCTATCCGGGCGCCGAGCACCCAGTCCTTTCGGGCATTACTTTTACCGCCCATCCTGGCCAAGTGACTGCGATCGTGGGATCCACTGGTTCGGGAAAGACCACACTCCTTAATTTGATTCCACGATTTATTGATCCCACTTCAGGTCAGATCGCACTCGATGGCATTGATGTGAGAGATCAATCGCTTGAAGGTATCTGGTCAGAGATTGGCCTTGTTCCACAACGAGCATTCCTCTTTGGTGGCACGATCGCCGAGAACCTTCGTTATGGCGATCCCGATGCATCCGATGAAGCCTTATGGCAGGCGCTCGAGATTGCGCAAGGTAAAGATTTTGTCAGCGAGCTTCCTGATGGTCTTCAAGCCCGCGTCGCACAAGGCGGAACGAACTTCTCTGGTGGCCAACGCCAACGCCTTTCGATTGCACGTGCGATCGTCAAGAATCCACGGATCTACCTTCTCGATGATTCATTCTCGGCTCTGGATTACACCACTGATGCCAAACTTCGTACCGCGCTTGAATCACATGCGAAAGAAGCAACTCTGATCATCGTTGCCCAACGCGTCTCAACCATCCTCTCTGCCAATCAGATCATTGTTCTCAACGAGGGCAAGATCGAGGGAATTGGTTTGCACGAAGAATTGATGGATAGTTGCAAGACTTATCAAGAGATTGTTCTTTCCCAGCTCAGCCCAGAAGAGGCAGCATCATGAGTAATACTCGCCCAGCGCCAGGACCAGCGCCGATGCGCGGACCTATGGCGGGCATGATGGGTGCACCTCCGGCGAAGTCAAAGGATTTCAAGGGTTCACTGCGCAGACTCTTAGATGAGTTAAAGCCCGAACGCCACATTTTGCTCACTGTCTTCTCGTTAATCACTGCCGCTGTCACTGTTGGCGCCTTTGGACCAAAGATTCTTGGCCGTGCAACGAATCAAATCTTCGATGGTTTTATCGGCAAGAAGTTACCGGTGACGCTGACAAAAGATCAGGTGATCGCTGGATTGCGCGCAAAGGGCGAGAGCGCCCAGGCAGATATGTTGGCAAAGAGTTCGGTCATCCCGGGCCACGGCATGGACTTCAGCAAAATCACCCACTTCCTCATTCTCGCCATCGTCCTTTATGCGATCTCATCACTCTTTATGTGGGTGCAGGCCTATTTGATGGCTGGTGTAACCCAGCGGACCATCTATCGACTTCGCCGTTTGGCCGAAGAGAAAATCGGCAGACTTCCACTTCGCTACTTTGATACTCAATCACGTGGTGATCTTCTGAGTCGCGTCACAAACGACATCGACAATATCGGAACCTCACTTCAACAAGGGCTGGCTCAAATTCTCAACTCGGTCCTCACCGTCTTATCTGTCTTGATCATGATGGTCTGGATCAGCCCAGAGTTGGCGCTCGTCAGTCTGATCGCTATCCCGCTTTCGATGTTCGCATCCGTAAAGATTGCTAAGCGTTCAAAATCTGAATTTGTTGCTCAGTGGGATTGGACCGGAAAACTTAACGGCCATGTAGAAGAGATGCATACCGGCCATGCACTGGTAAAGGTCTTTGGCCGTCGCCAGCAGGCGATCACAGATTTCAAGGAGCTTAACTCTCATCTCTATGAGACGAGCTTTAAGGCGCAGTTCATCTCGGGCATCATCCAACCTGTCACAGCACTCGTCTCAAACCTTATTTATGTGGCGATTGCGGTCCTTGGTGGATATCGCGTTGCGACCGGATCCATGAGCCTTGGCGATGTGCAGGCCTTCATCTCTTACTCGCGCCAATTCGGTATGCCACTGGGTCAGATCGCAGGACTCATGAATACCGTCCAGTCTGGCGTCGCATCCGCCGAGCGCCTCTTCGAGTTATTGGATGCAACAGAGGAAGAACCAGATCTTAAGAATTCAATCCCATTGGGTCGTGCAAAGGGTGAGGTCATCTTCAAGGATGTCTCATTCCGATATGTCGATGACCAACCATTAATCGAGAACTTCAATCTGACTGTAAAGCCTGGGCAGACAGTCGCGATTGTTGGCCCGACAGGTGCAGGTAAGACCACACTCGTTAATCTCATCATGCGTTTCTACGAGATCAATAGCGGCCTGATCACACTCGATGGAATCGATACATCCAAGCTGACCCGTGATGACTTGCGCCGCCAATTCGGAATGGTCTTACAAGAGACCTGGCTCTTTAGTGGATCGATGCGTGAGAACATCGCCTTCGGGTCGACTAATCCAACTGAAGAAGAGATTGCCACTGCAGCAAGTGCGGCAAATATCGATCACTTTATTCGGGCTCTTCCAAAGGGCTTTGACTCATTGCTCACCGATGATAATTCGACTGTTTCAAATGGCGAACGTCAATTACTGACTATTGCCCGAGCCTTCATGGCCGACCCTGCGATCTTGATTCTGGATGAGGCAACCTCATCGGTGGATACTCGGACTGAGGTTCTTGTCCAGCAAGCGATGGCCAAATTACGAAGCGGGCGCACCAGTTTTGTCATCGCCCACCGGTTATCTACGATCCGCGATGCCGATGTGATTCTTGTGATGGATAAAGGCGCCCTTATTGAACAAGGTACCCACCACGATCTCATGGCAGCCAAGGGCTTCTACTACGACCTGTACGCGAGCCAGTTCTCAGCCAGCATCGTCGAATAGCGAAGCGTAAGCGGCTCGATTCACACCACCTTCTCAGCCTCAATTCACCGAAAAAGGTGGAATTAAAGCCGTAGGCCCTGAGATAGTTGGGTTATGAAAACATCATCAAAGCTAGTCGCATCACTCCTCGGAGCCGCAGCAATCGTTGCAACTCCTGCACTCTCATTTGCTGACACAACACCAGCACCGACTGCTACTCATACCCCAAAGGCTGTAAGCCCAGAGGTAGCCGCTTACCGAGCAGCTCATGCTCAGTTCAAGGCCGCTGCAGATGCACGACATGCTGCTCGTACCACAGCGAATGATGCACTCAAGGGTGCGCTCGCTTCAGCAACGACAAAGGCAGATCGAGTCGCAGCACGCGCAGCCCA
>CANBSP010000021.1 GCA_947372165.1 Actinomycetota bacterium
AATGTAGTTCTGTCGCATCTTTCCGCTGATGTGTGCAAGTACAACGTGTCCATTTGTAAGCGTTACCTTGAACATTGCGTTCGGTAAAGCTTCAGCTACGACGCCCTCGATCTCGATTGCGCCATCTTTCTTAGCCAAGCAGTACCTACTTATCTGTTTAAGTTGCTTACATGGGGTGCCGCCCATTTCTGGGCAGAGGAGAAGATTACCGAGATCCCTCCAATAGGGGAAATCCGGCCCTTATACTCCTCGGGTGGCCAGAAATCCTGATTTTCTGAAGTCCAGTATCTCCCGTCTTTCTGGGAGTCTCGGATGAGGCTCTTTCTCGACGGAGCGGTGATCTACTCCCCTGGCCTGCCGACACGCGTGGGCGCCCTCATCGAGGATGGCCGATTCCTCGCTTTTGGGCCAAAAGCGAGCGAACTCTTCAATCCATCGACCGATTCCACACTTTCACTCAACGGCAAGGTAGTCGCCCCTGCCTTTGGCGAAGGTCATGCTCACCCACTCTTCGCTGGACGGGAAGTTGCCGGCCCCGCCGTCACGGGTCTCACTACGCTCGAGTCCATTACGGCAGAGGTGGGCCGTTATGCCGCCCAGAAATCTGATGGCTGGATCGTCGGAGGTGCCTATGAAGCAGCGCTCGTTGAAGCCGGCGACTTTGATGCGCATTGGCTCGATGCGGTCGTGCGCGATCGCCCGCTCGTCCTCCACGCCGTTGATCATCACACCATCTGGGTCAATAGCAAGGCGCTAGAGCTCGCTGGCATAACTGCAGATACAGAAGAGCCGCAAGGCGGCAGTATTGCAAGACGAGCCGATGGCTCACCAAAAGGAACGCTGCGCGAACCGGCGGCAATAGATCTCGTCACGTCAAAGATTCCACCACGCACTCCGGGTGAAGAAGTTGATGCGCTCGCATATGCCGCACATCGCTTACTCCAATCAGGAATTACTTTTGCAACAGATTCATGGATGGAGCCAGGTATGGCTCAGATCTACAGAGCAGCACATGACCAAGGACGTCTTCCTATCGATTTCAATCTGGCATTTTTAGTGAGTCAAGAAACTTGGCGTGAAGAGCGAGAACGTATTCAGAGTGATCGCTCTCTCTTTGAAGGGATTGATTCGATCAATGCATCTGCCGTGAAGTTTCTCTCTGATGGCGCACTCTCTAGTGGAACAGCAGCACTCCTTGAAGAGTACGAGGATCACAGTGGATATTCAGGGATCACCGTCTGGGATACCGCCGAGTTAACAGAAGCGGTCTCCTATTTCGACGCTCATCATTTTCAAGTTCATATCCATGCAATTGGTGATGCAGCGGTGCGGCAAGCACTAGATGTTATTGAGGCGATGCAAGCGAAGAATCCGGAATGGGATCGCCGGCCGGTGATCGTTCATGCGCAACTCATTGCGGATACAGATCTCCCCCGTTTTAACGAACTTGGGGTTATCGCCAATATGCAACCATTATGGATGTATCTAGATCCGATGAATAAAGAGTTGATCGCTCCTCGAATTGGCGCTCGCAATGAGATGCAATATCGAATGCGGGATATGGTCGATGCCGGGATCACTATCGCCTATGGGTCAGATTGGCCTATAACCAGCGAAATACCCTTACTTGCGCTTGGAGTGCCGGTACATCGCAGTGAGCCAGGGGGTTCTTCATCGACTTCTTGGTCGCCAGGTCAAGGGATCTCACTTGAAGAGTCATGGTCTTTCTATACAACTGGAGTTGCCTACCAAAATTATCGAGAGGAGGAAGTTGGCGCGATAGATGTGGGTATGCGCGCTGATTTCATCATCTTAGATCAAAACCCGTTTTCTATGGATGTACGGGAGATTCACACACTGAAGATCGCTTCTGTTTACAAAGCGGGAGTGCGGGTTATTTAAGTAAGTCGGAGATCTCTACGCCGAGGCGACCAAGACGTTCTTTTCCGCCATCCAGTGATGTCAAGACGAATGGTTTACCATCCGGCAAGAGTGCAAAGCTCTGTTCAAAATGCGCGCCATTAGTCTTATCGATCGAGACGACAGTCCAATCATCTGAGAGAACTTTTGTTGTTGCTGATCCGCGAGTGATCATTGGTTCGATGGCGAGTGCTAGGCCCACCTTCAGCTCTGGACCAAATCCGGCTTTACCAAAATTTAATACATGTGGATCTTGATGCATCTCGGTACCAATTCCATGGCCACCATATTCACGCAAGATGCCGTAGCTTCCTTGAGATTCGATATAGAGCTGGATCGCCTCTGAAATATCAGTGAGATGGCCACCAACTTTGGCAGCAGCAATGCCGCGCCACATTGACTCATCACAGGTATCCATGAGCTTCTGATCTGCTGGATCGATAACTCCGATTCCAAAACTTATCGCTGAGTCACCATGCCAACCATCGACGATTGCTCCGAAATCGAGTGAGAGCACATCGCCTTCTTGTAACGGCCGCTCATTCGGAATTCCGTGGACGATCTCGTGATTGACTGATGCACATAGGACATTGGGATAACCGTGATATCCCAGGAATGATGAAGTAGCGCCACTTTCTGCGAGGTGCTTGGCCGCGATGGCATCGAGTTCGAGAGTTGTGACTCCGACTCTCGCCGCCTCTTTCATAAGTAAGAGCGCCCGTCCGACAACGATGCCCGCTTTGCGCATCTTCTGAAGGTCTTCGAGGGACTTGATCTGAATAGCCATGGGCTATCTCGTTACTGAACTACTGCAGCACTTAGTGCGGCAATAGCCCGCTGGGAGATCTCTGCGACTTCGCCAGTTGCGACGATCGTGATGAGAAGACCCTCGGTGCGATAAAAGGCAATGATTGGTTTGGTCTGCTCGGCATAGACCTCGAGGCGGCGGGCAATGACGGCCTCAGAGTCATCTTCGCGCTGATAGAGCTCGCCTTGGCACTTGTCACAGATGCCATCGACCGTTGGCTTCTCATAGATCACATGGAAAGAGGCGCTGCAATTTTTGCAGGTGCGACGACCAGAGAGACGAGCGATGATCTCGCTATCGTCTAATGCCAATTCAAGAACAGCATCAAGTGGCGTACCGGCTTCAGCGAGGATCGCACGGAGAACTTCGGCTTGAAGAACATTGCGTGGAAAACCATCGAGGAGAAAACCTTCACGCGCATCTTCGTGTGTAAGACGATCTTTGACCATCTCATTCGTCACTGAATCAGGAACGAGTTCGCCACGATCGACATAGGATTTTGCGAGAAGACCGAGCTCGGTCTCATTCTTCATATTGTGTCTGAAGATATCTCCGGTAGAGATATGAGGGATGCCGTAATGAGCCGCGAGGTGAACAGCTTGCGTTCCCTTACCAGCCCCCGGTGGTCCAACCAGGATCAGACGCATTAGCGCAAGAAGCCTTCATACGAACGCTGTTGCAACTGTGATTCGATCTGCTTGGCGGTATCAAGACCAACACCAACAACGATCAAGATCGCAGTTCCACCGAATGGGAAGTTCTGAGAAGCATTGAAGAGGATGAGAGCAATAATCGGGATAATCGCTACAAAGGCGAGGTAGATCGCGCCTGGCGCAGTGATGCGAGAGAGAACATACTGAAGATACTCAGAAGTTGGCTTTCCAGCACGGATACCAGGGATAAAGCCACCGTATTGCTTCATATTGTCGGCGACCTCATCAGGATTGAAGCTGATCGCAACATAGAAGTAGGTAAAGAAGATGATCAGAGTCGCATAAGCGACGATGTAAATAGGGTGATCGCCCTTCACAAGATTCTGTTGAATCCAGATAGCCCACTTAGCCTGCGATCCAGAGAAGTTCACGATGAGAGATGGGATATAGAGAAGTGATGATGCAAAGATAACTGGGATAACGCCAGCCTGGTTTACCTTGATCGGGATATAGGTGCTGGTTCCGCCATATGACTGGCGACCGACTTGGCGTTTTGCATATTGGACGGGAATTCGGCGTTGAGCCTGTTCAACGAAGACAACAGCTGCAACGACGCAGACACCCACCGCTAATACGAAGAGGAAGGCGAAGAGGCCCTTCTGGAGCTTGATCGACCAGAGTTGGGTTGGGAATCCTGCTGCGATAGATGTGAAGATCAAGATCGACATTCCGTTACCGACGCCGCGATCAGTAATTAATTCACCGAGCCACATGATCACAGATGTTCCGGCGGTCATCACAAATACCATGGTGACGATTCGCTGCCATGAGGCATCAGGAATAATTGGTGAGGCGCAACCATTGAAGAGACGACCAGGTGTGCGAGCCACGGCGATGAGGCCAGTTGACTGCAAGATTGCCAATCCGATGGTGAGATAACGAGTGTATTGAGTGAGCTTGGCAGTTCCGCTCTGTCCCTCGTTCTTCAAAGTTTCGAAACGAGGAATAACAACGGTCAGGAGCTGAATAATGATCGAGCTGGTGATGTACGGCATGATGCCGAGTGCGAAGACCGAGAGGTGGAGAAGTGCGCCACCGCTGAAGAGGTTAACAAGGCCGAATAATCCGCCATTGTTAGCCGCCTTCAGACAGGTCTGCACATTCTTATACGAAACACCTGGTGTTGGAACGATTGAGCCGAAACGGAAGAGGCCCATGATTGCCATGGTGAAGAAAATCTTCTTGCGCAGGTCAGGTGTCTTAAAGGCCTTTGCGAACGCTGAAAGCATTTTCTCTCCTTCTAATTTCGATCTAAATAGTTCTCAATAGTTCTCAA